>CAYYCX010000195.1:0-1844 GCA_964470455.1 uncultured Wenzhouxiangellaceae bacterium | reverse complement strand
TTATCTCCATGATCGTTCCCACCGAAGACATGCCTTACATGGAAGACGGCACGCCTGTGGACATCGTGTTGAACCCCCTTGGTGTTCCTTCGCGTATGAACATCGGCCAGGTGCTGGAAACCCATTTGGGTTGGGCCGCCAAAGGCCTGGGCATCCGCATCGGCGACATGCTGCAAGAGAAGAATGCCGTACCCACCATTCGAAAGTTCCTTGACCAGGTCTATAACAGTGACCGGAAAGACCGTGTCAACATGGCGGAGTTTTCCGATGAGGAAATCATTGCCATGGCGAATAACCTCAAGGCCGGCGTACCGATGGCGACTCCGGTGTTCGATGGTGCCAGCGAAGCCGAGATCAAGCACCTGCTGAAACTGGCGAACTTGCCGGAGTCAGGCCAGACCAAGCTGTTTGACGGCCGTACCGGTGATGCTTTCGAGAGGCCGGTTACGGTGGGTTACATGTACATGCTCAAGCTCAACCACCTGGTGGATGACAAGATGCATGCGCGTTCAACCGGCCCGTACAGCCTGGTTACACAGCAGCCGCTGGGCGGCAAAGCCCAATTTGGTGGTCAGCGCTTTGGTGAAATGGAGGTCTGGGCACTGGAAGCCTATGGTGCCGCCTACACACTGCAGGAAATGCTGACCGTGAAATCCGATGACGTGTCCGGCCGAAACCAGATGTACAAGAACATCGTGGACGGCAATCACGAGATGGCAGCCGGAATGCCGGAATCCTTCAATGTCTTGGTGAAGGAAATCCGCTCGCTGGGCATCAACATCGAACTTGAAGAATCCTGATCAGGAAGGAATGAGCCATGAGAGACTTTCTAAATCTCTACAATCGCCAGCGGCAGCCGCTCGATTTTGATGCAATCCGGATTGGCCTCGCACCTCCTGACCTGATTCGTTCCTGGTCATTCGGTGAGGTCAAGAAGCCGGAAACCATCAACTACCGTACCTTCAAACCAGAGCGTGACGGCCTGTTCTGCGCCGCCATTTTTGGCCCGGTAAAAGACTACGAGTGCCTGTGCGGCAAGTACAAGCGCATGAAGCATCGTGGCGTGGTGTGCGAGAAGTGCGGCACGGAAGTTACCCAGACCAAGGTGCGCCGCGAGCGCATGGCCCACATCGAGTTGGCCAGCCCGGTTGCCCACATCTGGTTCCTGAAGTCGTTGCCTTCGCGCATCGGCCTGATGCTGGATATGACCCTGCGCGATATCGAGCGCATCCTGTATTTCGAGTCCTATGTGGTGCTCGATACCGGCATGACCACGCTGGAAAAAGGCCAGCTGCTCACCGACGAGCAGTATCTCGACACCATGGAAGAGTGGGGCGATGACTTTGTCGCCAAGATGGGCGCCGAAGCAATCTATGAATTGCTGCGCCAGATCGACCTCAACCAGGAAGTGTTGCGCCTGCGGGAAGAGATCGAAGCCACGCGTTCGGAAACCAAGCTGAAACGCCTGGGCAAGCGCCTCAAGCTGGTTGAAGCCTTTATCGAATCCGGTAACCGTCCGGAATTCATGATCATGACTGTCCTGCCCGTTCTGCCGCCGGACCTGCGTCCGCTGGTGCCGCTGGATGGTGGGCGTTTTGCGACTTCAGACCTGAACGACCTGTATCGCCGCACGATCAACCGCAACAACCGCCTGAAACGGCTGCTCGAACTCAATGCGCCTGACATCATCGTGCGTAATGAGAAGCGTATGCTGCAGGAAGCGGTGGATGCGCTGCTGGACAACGGCCGCCGTGGCCGTGCCATCACCGGTACCAACAAGCGCCCGCTGAAGTCGCTGGCCGACATGATCAAGGGCAAGCAGGGCCGCTTCCGCCAGAACCTGC
>CAYYCX010000194.1:959-1850 GCA_964470455.1 uncultured Wenzhouxiangellaceae bacterium | reverse complement strand
GCAAATGCCTGAATCAGCCGCAACAACCCGAAATAGTTGGTCTCCATTTCGTCCCGCGCCGTCACAATGCCCTGGCGCTCCATGCTGGCTCCGGGGCGGACATATTCGGCTGTGTTGACCAGGATATCCACTTTGCCACCGATTTCGCCCGCCAATTCCTCCACCGACTTCGTATCGGTAAGGTCCAGTGGCAGCAATTCCACGCCGGCCGTGGCCAGCAGGCTTTCACGACCGGGATAAGGTCGCCAGTCTTCGGCGTTTCCGACAAAAATACTTCCCGCACCAGCAGCTGCCAGCGCCTGTACCATTGCCTGGCCCAGTGCTGTGCGGCCATCGGTAACCAGCACACGACGGAATTTGGGATCGCAGGTCAGGGTACGGAGTTGTGGGTCATCCGCCATATTGGGTGTCTCCTGTTCAGGCAAGGCAAACAGCACACCTTGTCCGGACTTGTCAGTTCTTGCAATGATGCGCACCCGCGAGCGTTCTGCCACATCGCTGTGCAGATGGGCCAGCACGGCAGGACCAGCGTCAAGTTGCACGGTTCCGATCCGCCAAGGCATGCGCTCGCGGAAATAGGTATAGATGCTCGAGAGCATCGTGGTTTCGGTAACCAACTGCCCTCCCTCAGGCATCTCCTTCCACTGCAGGTCCATCGACCAGCATTTGGGACAGGCTTCCCTTGCGGGGTAACTCACCTGCCCACAATCGGCACAGCGCTGCAACTTGAACAGGCCTTCGGCAGCAGCGGTTGTAAACGCCATGGCGCGCCGGCTGCGAACATGCGGTGGCAGGGTAGGCACCACCGTGCGTTCCTGGGGATTCTTGCGTGCCGGACGCTGCAGCGCTTTGGTCATGGCTTTTACAGGGGTGGTGGTGAACCATTCCGGG
>CAYYCX010000194.1:0-949 GCA_964470455.1 uncultured Wenzhouxiangellaceae bacterium | reverse complement strand
CCCGCCAGAACCGCCGCGGCTGAACACAGCCCGCGATCAAAATTGATCATGCCGAAGCCGGATACGGCCGCAGTCCGCGCATTAGGAACCGCGTTGTCGATGGCACCGCCGGTCAATTGACGCAGTGCTTCAACCAGCCCCAGAAAGCCACCGGCTGCTCCGGCCTGGCCCACCGACAACTGCCCACCTGAGGTGTTATGCGGAAAGCTGCCATCAACAGTGAAAGTGTTCTGCTGGATGAATTCACTGGAGCCGCCTTTTTCACAAAAACCAAGATCCTCAAACTGCATGACGCTGATGACCGGATAGTCATCGTAGGTCTGCAGCAAGTCGACCTCATGAGGTTCCATCCCCGCCATGGCCCAGAATTCATCCCTGTCCAACGCCCAGCCACCGCGAATCTGTACCGGGTCATCCGGAAAAGCGTTGTGCCTCTCGATAGTGGAAAGTACGCGGGCGAAGGGCAGGCCGCGATCGCGGGCTATGTCCTCGCGCATGACCAGGTAGGCTTCCGCACCCGCGCAGGGCATCACGCAATCAAACAGCGTGATGGGGTCCGCGATCCTGCGGGCATTCAGGTACTGTTCCACGGTCAGCGGAGTCTTCATCAGCGCCCCCTCATAACGCAGGGCATTGTCACGCTGCGCCACGCACAGGCGGGCAAAATCTTCCCGCCGGCTGCCATACACGCGCATGTGTTCGCGAGTCATCAGGGCAAAGCTGCCGTTCGGCCCGCCGGAGCCATATGGATAGGATGCATCCTGCGAAAAGCGGCTGAAACTGGTGAGCATGGCACGGAAGGAATCGACATGATTGGTATCGCCAGCCACACAGGCAACGATATCGGCATCGCCGCTCTGCACGGCACGCGCGGCACGGCGCAGTGTGACCACTCCGGACGCACCGCCGGTGGGCACATGATCCAGCCAGCGGGTAGTCAGGCCAAAAT
>CAYYCX010000193.1:0-1972 GCA_964470455.1 uncultured Wenzhouxiangellaceae bacterium | reverse complement strand
TGGCGCAACCGCTGCTCGGCGCGGTTGCACAGTTCCTGCAACCAGGCACTCTCCGACCAGGCCCGGCGCAGGTCGCCATAGCAGGCGCTTATCGCATCAGCGGATGGCAAGGTAGGAAGCGAAATTGAAGCACTGGAACCAGCGCACGACCTTGCTCCAGCCGGCAGCCTGCAGGCGGGCAAAATGCTCTAACTCGGTATCAGGAACCATCACCCGCTCCAGGGCATCTCGCTTGCGCGCGATTTCCAGGTCTGAATAACCCTGCGAACGCTTGAAGTCGTGGTGCCAGCCGGTTTGCAGCGCCTGTTCCTGCTCATCGCTGAAACGGATTTTTTCGGACAACACCAGCGCGCCGCCGGGCAGCGTGGCATCGGCAATCCGGCTGAGCAGGGCTTGCCGCCGGTCCCGCGGAATGAATTGCAGGGTGAAGTTCAGCACGCTGAGGCTGGCATTGCGGATGGGCGTGGTGCCGATATCGTCCAGGCGCAGCTCGATCCGCGGGCGCCCCTCGACTTGCTCGAGCTGCTGGCCGAACCGCTTCAGCATGTCAGCCGAGTTGTCCACCGCGATGATGCGCACATCAGCAGCTTTCACTGCGTCGCGCACCACCAGGCTGACCGCGCCCAGTGAACAGCCCAGGTCATAAACATGGCTGCCTGGCTGTACGCGGTTCCGCGCCAGCACGCCCAGCATGGGCAAAATCAGTCCGTAGCCCGGCACCGAGCGGTTGATCATGTCGGGAAAAACCCGCACCACGCGGTCATCAAAGATGAAGTCATTCATGCCTTCCGGCGGGTGCTCAAACAAACGGTCACGGTCGCTCATGGCCGTATCCCGGCAAGCGGCATGGCGGTGATGGCGGGTGACTTTCGGCGCATACGTGAAGAAACCGGATTCTGCTATGTTGAAGGAGTAGAAATGTCTGAATGATTGGCCTCGAATCAGGGCCGAACGGTGCTATGGTACCGCAGACTCCAACAACAATTGCCAACACGCCAAATCAGGGAGGCGCACATGTTCGACAACACGATGATCTGGGCCATTGTGGTCGTAATTCTCAGCATCACCGTGGTTCGCACCTCGGTCATCATCGTGCGCCAGGGCTTTGAGTACACCCTGGAACGCTTTGGCCGCTATTCCAAAACCCTGCGGCCCGGGTTTCACTTCGTGCTGCCGTTCATCAACCGCATCGGCCATCGGGTCAACATGATGGAGCGCGTCGCGGATGTGCCTTCGCAGGAAGTGATTTCCAAGGACAATGCCCTGCTGACGGTGGACGGCGTGCTGTTTTTCCAGGTGCTGGATGCTGCCAAGGCTGCCTATGAGGTGCATCACCTCGAAAACGCCATCCTCAACCTCACCATGACCAATATCCGCACGGTGCTGGGCTCGCTGGACCTGGACGATGCGCTGTCCAACCGCGATGTCATCAACGCCCGCCTGCTGTCGGTGGTGGACGAAGCCACCACGCCCTGGGGCGTGAAAGTCACCCGCATCGAAATCAAGGACATCAGCCCGCCGATGGACCTGGTGGATGCCATGGCCCGCCAGATGAAGGCCGAGCGCGAGAAGCGCGCCACGATTCTCGAGGCGGAGGGTCACCGGCAATCACAGATCCTGCGCGCCGAGGGCGACAAGCGCGCAGCCGTGCTGGACGCCGAGGGCCGCAAGGAGGCCGCGTTCCGCGATGCCGAAGCCCGTGAACGCCTGGCTGAAGCCGAAGCCCGGGCCACCACCGTGGTGTCCAGCGCCATCGCCGCCGGCGATGTGCAGGCCATCAACTACTTCGTGGCGCAGAAATATGTGGAATCGCTGGCCGCGTTTGCCAATGGCCCTAATGTCAAAACCCTGCTGTTACCCATGGAGGCCAGCGGCATCCTGTCCAGCCTGGCCGGTATTGCTGAAGTGGGTCGCGAGGCCTGGGAACAGGCCGGCAACAAAAAGCCCGGGGGAGCGCAGTAATGGACTGGTT
>CAYYCX010000192.1:0-2032 GCA_964470455.1 uncultured Wenzhouxiangellaceae bacterium | reverse complement strand
AATGGCATACACAATTTGAATTCTAGCTGCGTGTTTTGCCAGTCAATTTACCGCGTAATTACTAATTTCAGCTTCTATATCTGCTTTAACCAGATTCTGGATGCGAGAAAGTCGGGCTGCGCCGGATAAAGCAATAAGTTACGCAGGTCCGACCCCAAACTTCAAAAGCTCCAAGGCGGACTGCAGGAGCACGTTGCAGCCCTTTTCAACATCGTACCAGTGGCTCCATTCATCCGGGGCATGGCTGATGCCGCCCACGCTGGGGATGAACAGCAAGCCGGTGGGTGTAATCTCGCTAAAAAATTGTGCATCGTGGCCCGCGCCGCTGGGCATGACGAGGGTCTTGTGACCGAGATTTCTGGCGTGCTTTTGCAACAATTGCATCATGTTCCTGTCACACGGTTTTGGCGCCAGCCAGCTCATTTGTTCATATTCGAATTTGAGTTTGTGGC
This sequence comes from uncultured Wenzhouxiangellaceae bacterium, assembly GCA_964470455.1. Classification (GTDB taxonomy): domain Bacteria; phylum Pseudomonadota; class Gammaproteobacteria; order Xanthomonadales; family SZUA-36; genus JAWXBM01. The sequence continues at coordinate 1,580 of CAYYCX010000192.1, read as the reverse complement.
GCCGCGCTATGGAAGAACACACCTTGTGGCACGCGGTTGCGACGTTTTCCATTACCTCTTCTGACATATCCCGCCCGACCAGCGTGAAATCCACTTCCCCCGGAACCGTATGGGCGAAGCCGGGACGCAGTTGCACGCTACCAATCGTGAGGCGGGTTTTGTCCGTCCCCTCCTCGTCGATGATGCGCGATATTTCATGGGCGAAGTCCGCGACGCCCATGAAGGCATCGCTGCGCAAATCCATGGGTGCCGTTCCCGCATGGTCTGCCTTGCCGATGAATTTGATTAACCATTTAAAGACGCCGGAAATACCTTCGACAACACCAATGGTGTTGCCGGTTTTTTCCAATACCGGACCCTGCTCGATATGGAGCTCCAGAAAACCGATGAGATCATCGGGGTCGTACGCCGCTTCCATGGCCAGGTGATAGGGCAACTGACAGGCGGCCATGGCGTCACGCAACAGTTCTCCCTGGTGATCCCTGGCTCGCTCCAGCCAGTCGATCTTGAGGTTGCCCGTCAGGGCCTGTGCGCCCAGCATGCCACCGAAGCGGCCTTCTTCTTCACTGGTGGCGACCACTTCCAACGCATGGTTGACAGGCAGATCATTTTCCTGGATGACCCGAATGCACTCCAAACCGGCAATCACGCCCAAAACGCCATCAAACAAACCGCCGGAGGGGACTGAATCGAGGTGGGAGCCGATAATCAAGGCCTTCTGCCCGGGCCGGCCATAACGACCTATGACATTACCGGCTCCGTCCATCCGTGTTTCCAATCCCAGTTCGCGCATGCGCTCCATCAACCAGTGACGGGCTTTCATGTCTTCAACACTGAATCCCTGGCGGTAAATGCCCTGGTCTTCTTCGTTGTATCCAAAGCGCCCCAGGGTGTAAATGTCGTGCTTAATCCGTTCCAGGTTGATTACAAATTTTTCGGGCGGATTCCTATCAGTATTCATTGCCAGGCGGGTCAATCCAATTCAATAGCGCATATGTGCGCCAAAGTTGTTAGTCCCGTACAGCATACTGGGTCGGCGTCCTCTTTGCAGTGCACGCCGAAGAACATGGAAAGTCGGGCTGCGCCGAATAGCGCAATATGTTACGCAGGTCCGACCCCAAATTTTCAGACATCATTGACGGCATTGGTGGCAACCCAACCCGCATCAACACCACCTGGCAACATTTGGCCGGCATCTTCACCCACTTCGTCCTCGACCAACCGGTTAAGCTTGCTGTTCATCGCCTCAAGCAGAGCGCCGTGCCGCCTGGGATCGAGTGCGAGGTTGTCGATCTCGAGCGGATCCTGTTCCAGGTCGAACAATTCGATATCGTTGAGTTTGAACAGCGCTTCCATCGAATCCGGGTTGTTGTGCTGCCTGGGCGAGAAGTAGCGCGTGAACCGGTAACGCCCATCAAACACGCTGCGGATTGCGCCACGCTTGGTCATGTCGGGGCGGAAGCCCGTCTTTATCGCCGCCTGCAGCGCGGGCTGGCCACCTTCGGCCAGCATCGTAACGGCCTTTTGCAGGAAGTCGCCGTCGATGTAGGCAAACATGTTGTAGCAGAACAGCGCGCCGT
>CAYYCX010000191.1:0-2034 GCA_964470455.1 uncultured Wenzhouxiangellaceae bacterium | reverse complement strand
CGGTGGACCTGCACCTGCGCGGCCTGCAGCAACTGGGTGCTGAAGTTACCGTGCAGAACGGCAATATCGAAGCCCGCGCCGACCGCCTCAGGGGCGGGCGCATGGTGATGGACACCGTCTCCGTCACCGGCACCGAAAACCTGCTGATGGCCGCAACGCTGGCCAAAGGCAATTCGGTGATCGAGAACGCCGCCCAGGAACCGGAAGTGGTGGACCTGGCGCATTTCCTCACTGCCATGGGCGCGCGAATTTCCGGCGCGGGCAGCAATACCATCGAAATCGAGGGCGTGGATAACCTGTCCGGCGCCGAATATGCGGTATTGCCCGACCGCATTGAAACCGGCACCTACCTGGTGGCCGCGGCCATGTCCGGCGGTTTTGTGCGCTGCACCCGGGCCAACCCGCGCCACCTCGATGCGGTGCTCGGAAAACTGCAGGAAAGTGGCGCGGAGATCAGCTCCGGTGATGACTGGGTGGCTCTGGACATGCGTGGCCGGCGGCCGCGGGCGGTGAATATCACCACCGCGCCCTATCCCGCGTTTCCCACCGACATGCAGGCGCAGTTCACCGCGCTGAATGCCGTGGCGGAAGGCACCGGCACCATCACGGAAACGGTGTTCGAGAACCGCTTCATGCACGCGCAGGAGTTGCGCCGCCTGGGCGCCAACATCCAGCTCAAGGGCAATACCGCCATCATCCAGGGCGTGCCGAAACTCAATGGCGCGCCCATCATGGCCACCGACCTGCGCGCTTCAGCCAGCCTGGTGCTGGCCGGCCTGGCTGCGGAAGGGCAGACAGTGGTTGACCGCGTCTATCACATCGACCGCGGTTACGAAAACATCGAGGAAAAACTCAGCCAGTTGGGTGCGCGCATCCGCCGGATCGGCAATCGCGACTGATTCCGGCCGGTGAAGTCCGGCGCCCGTTTCAGCCTGACTGGAGCGCGCTGCAGCCCATGCCGGGCGGGTATTCCTTGTGATCCAGCTTCAACTCGGCGATGCGCATTTCCATATGGTCGCCATCGGTTTTGCCGTGTTCCATCCTTACCGTCAGGAATTGCAGGGCTGGCGCGTGCCAGGCACGGGTGTAGCGCGTGCTGTCCGCGGAGCGGATGCGCTCCACCGGGATCGTTTCCAGGCATCCCAGGCTGGTTTCCAGCATTTCCCGGGGCAGCACCCGGAACTCCTGCTTCTTGATCTCGTCTTCATCCACCAGCCAGAACTGCATGTCGTCCTCGCCTGCGCGCAGGCGACGCTGCATTTCCAGTTTCAGGGACAGCCCGTCCAGGGCGCGGCCTTGCAGGTCCATCCGCAGGCTTTCGTTATCAGAAACCACGGTGACCGAGTCGGCCTCCCAATCAAACAGCGCTGTCCAGCTGTTGCCGATTCCGGCCACCGAAACCCGGTGTTCAAAGCGTTGCGGCCGGAACCGGCCGTCCACCATTCGGCCCTGCACGAGTTCACGATCCTTCACCCGCAGAACGCGCGCCAGGCCGTGGGTGCCATTGCCTTCGGTGCTCATGGTCCAGCGTTCGCCTTCCTGCTGCAGCCTTATTTCAGCCTTGCCCGCCAGCTTGCCATTGCGGTACAGCGAATAGCGGGCTCCATACTCCTGCCAGTCCGAAGCGGCCGATTCAGCTGGAACCCGCTCAGCTGGAACCGACTCAGCTGCAGTCGGCTCAGCTGTGGCAGGTTCAGGCGCTGCCTGCCGGGCGGTTGCCGGATCATTCGGCAGCAGCGTAAGCAGCAACAATGCAGCCAGGATTTTAATCAAAGAAGGCTCCCATCGGCTTGTAATTGCAGGGGTGATTGCAGCTTGCGACCGTGGTAAAGGACCGTATCACCCTTCAGGTGAAGCTCATGCTGACAGAACAGCCGCGCAGTTGCCACGATCAGCTCATGTTCCCGTGGCGCGAGGCGGGCGGCCAGTTGCTCCGGCGTATCCGATGGTTCAACCGGAATACGCACTTGTGAGATCAACGGACCGCCGTCGAGTTCCCCGGTGACGAAATGCATGCTGGCGCCATGCTGCCGG
>CAYYCX010000190.1:0-2070 GCA_964470455.1 uncultured Wenzhouxiangellaceae bacterium | reverse complement strand
GATGTTCTTCAGTCGTTTCAAATTCGATCAACTGGCGCAGGATGTCCTCGGCCAATTGTTGCTGGCTGTTCAACTGCAATTCCGCGGCTGGCGCGGGATTGGCAAAAAGGACAAACAGTCCCAACAGCAGGGTTGTGGTGATCTGGCTGGGCTTCATCAAGCAAATGCTCCCGGTAAATCGTGAGGTGGTTTCAGTTACAACAACGCACATTCAGGTAGCGTGAACAGGCCCTAGTCTGCGCTGTGGGTCTGCAAATAGGACCAGGCCATGGCGGCCATGACCTCTACGCCCACATGCAGGCCGGACTCATCGATAAAGAAGTCGGGAGTGTGATGAGCGGCTGCTTCCGATTCCGCAACGTCCAGAGGTTTGCCGCCCAGAGATATCATGAAGCCCGGGACTTCCCGGGCGAAGAAGGAGAAATCCTCAGCACCGGTTACTGGTTTGAGCAGGTCCACCCGGTCTGCGCCGGCCACCGCCTCCAGTACGGGCAGCATTTCTGCCGCCAATTCTGCATCATTGGCCGTAACAGGATAGGAGGTCGACAAGGGAATCATGACTTCAACAGTTGCCCCCATGGACGTTGCCACGCCACTCGCGATTTCGCGAATCCGCTGGTGAATCTGGCCGCGCATGTGCTCGTCGAGGGCGCGAATGGTACCCACCAGTTCCACGGATTCAGGAATGATGTTGGAGCGCACGCCACCATGGATGCTCCCCACGGTCACAATAGCCGGCTGTTCGGTGATGTTCAGGTTGCGGCTGACGATGGTCTGCAGCGAATTGATGATCTGGGCGGCCACCACCACGCTGTCCACGCTTTTCCACGGTGACGCACCGTGCGCCTGTTTGCCATGCACCACGATCTTGAAATCATCCACGCTGGCATAGCGGGGGCCTGGGCCGTAGCCAATCCGGCCGGCATCGTGCAGCGCGCTGACGTGCAGGGCAAATGCGGCATCAACTTGTGGATTTTCCAGCACATTTTCCGCAACCATCAACTCAGCGCCGCCGTCCTCACCCAGCGGCGCGCCTTCTTCGGCGGGCTGGAATACAAACTTGACGGTGCCTGGCATCTCTTCACGCATGTCGGCGAGAATCTTCGCCGCCGTCATCAGGATCGCGACATGGGTATCGTGGCCACAGGCGTGCATGACGGGTACATCCTGGCCGTTGTATTCTCCCCGGGCGGTGGACTTGAAGGGCAGGTCGGCGCGTTCCTCAACCGGCAGGCCGTCCATGTCGGCCCTGAGCAAAACCACCGGGCCTGGTTTGCCGCCACGCAGCACGCCCACAACGCCGGTATGCGCGACCCCGGTACTCACTTCCATGCCCAGGGACTTCAGGTGGTCGGCAACGATTTTGGCGGTGCGGAATTCGCGGTTTGATAACTCAGGGTTCTGGTGGAAATCGCGTCGCCACGCAATCAACTGTGGTTTGAGTGAATCACTCATGCTGCGTATGGTTTCCAGTGGCAACTCGTCAGCCATGGCGGGCTGGACGAATGGCATCAAAATGGCGGCAAACAGGCCGTAAACAGGGCGGTTTGATCGATTCACATTTCACTCCGGGCTGGACTTGGAACGGGTTGACACTATCATGGGTGAGCGGTCAAGAGTGCAGCAAAGTCGTGCAATTGGCAAATTCGAAGCTTTTTGGGCATTACGGTTGTACAGCAGCCGTTCGGGAGAGCTGATAAAGCCAAAAAGGCAGCAACATGTCCCTGATATCCGAGTTGATCAAGAAAAAGCGCGACGGCCATGAACTGCATGAGCAGGACATTGCTCGCCTGGTTGCCGGTATTACCAACCGTCAGGTGAGCGATGCCCAGATTGCTGCGTTTGCCATGGCAGTGTGGTTCAGGGACCTGACTGATTCCGAGCTTATGCACTTTACCCTGGCGATGCGTGACAGCGGCAGGGTCTTGCGCTGGCAGGATCTGGATGGCCCGGTTATTGACAAGCATTCCACCGGTGGAGTGGGCGACATGGTCAGCCTGGTGGTGGCCCCGCTGGTGGCCGCATGTGGTGGCTACGTGCCGATGATTTCCGGGCGCGGCCTGGGGCATA
>CAYYCX010000189.1:0-2121 GCA_964470455.1 uncultured Wenzhouxiangellaceae bacterium | reverse complement strand
CCGGAATCCCTTACCGCCATCGGGCCTCCGATTGCTCTTAGTACGCCAGGCCCCGAAGGGCAGCGGATACGGGACGCGGGGGGAATATCAGTCGCTGGCTCGATCGAAGTGAGGAAGCCGAACCTGAATAGACGCAAAGCTACCGCCGCAATATCGCCCACCAGCGCGCAATATTGAGCAGGCTCATCATGGAAGCGGCCACGTAGGTCATGGCCGCCGCCCGCAGCAGCTTGCGGGCGTGGCGTTCGTCATCCTGGTAAATCGCACCCTGTTCCTCCAGCATCGGCATGGCGCGCCGGAAGCTGGCATCGAATTCAGTGGGCAGGGTAACCAGGTGAATCACCACCGCCGAGCCCAGGGTGAGCACGCCGCCCACCAGCATCAGCAGGCCCGCCAGAGGCAGGCGGGTGACAGCCACGATCAGCGGCGTGGCCATCAGCAGGCCGGCGCCGATTTTCTCCACCGGGCCTACCCAGCGCACCAGCCGTGTGCGCAGCTGCAACGGCTCATAGGCAGTCGCATGCTGCAGCGCGTGGCCGGTTTCATGGGCGGCAATCACCAGCGCCGCCAGCGATTTGCCGTCATGGTGCGGCAGGGAAAGCCGCACCGCTTTGGCCATCGGGTCGTAGTGGTCACCCTGCTCGGTGCGTTCTACCGCGACTTCCGGCATGCCGTAGTGGTCGAGGAGACGCCGCGCCAGCTCGGCACCGGTTTCAGCGTAGCGATCCGCCGGTTCGCGGTAACGCTTCATCACCACCTGGACCCAGATACCCGGGCCCAGCAGGACTACCAGCAGGATGATGATCAGGATCAGGAAGGGCATGGGTCTTGCGTCAGTTGGCCTGAATGTTTGCCGGAAATCTGCTACTAATGAAGAAACTGTTCACAGCTCTGAATCATAACCGCAATGAGGCTGATCATGATGCGTAAGTTACCGAAATTACTTGGCGTTGCCGCGCTGGCGCTGTTTTTCAACGGCGGAAACCTGGCGGCTGACCCAGAACGCCTGGCGGCTGTGCTAGCTGCGCAGCCGCAGAGCGTGCAGGCCCGCTACGAGTGGCGGCATCCGCAGGAAACGCTGGAATTTTTCGGCATTGAACCAGGCATGACGGTGGTTGAAGCCCTGCCGGGCGGTGGTTGGTACAGCAAGATCCTCCTGCCCTACCTGGGCGCCGAAGGCCAGCTGATCGGCGCGGATTATTCGCTGGACATGTATCCATTGTTCGGCTTTTTCTCCGACGAAATACTCCAAAGCAAGAAAACCTGGGTGGCCGACTGGACTGCCGAGGCCGAGGGCTGGCGTGGCGGGGATGGCGCAGCGGTTTCGGCCTTCGTGTTCGGCGCCCTGCCCGACGACATGAAAGGCACGGCCGATGCCGTCCTGTTCATTCGGGCTCTGCACAACCTCAATCGCTTTGAGCCGCAAGGCGGCTTCCTGACCACTGCCCTGAAAAATGCCTATGACGTTCTCAAACCCGGCGGCGTCGTTGGCGTGGTGCAGCACCAGGCGGCGGAGGACAAATCCGATGACTGGGCCAACGGAGCGCGTGGCTACCTGAAAAAGTCTACGGTGATCGCGTTCATGCAGGCAGCGGGATTCGAACTGGTGGCCGAATCAGCGATCAACGAAAACCCCAGGGACCAACCCGGCGAAAAGGATGTGGTGTGGCGCCTGCCGCCCACGCTGTCGATCGAGGATGGCAACGAGGAAACCGCGGATGCCATGCGCGCCATTGGCGAATCCAACCGCATGACGCTGTTGTTCCGCAAGCCCTAGTCATTCAGCACAGCTTCGAATCGCAGCTGGTCGCAGGCAGTTCCTCGCCGGGCACGCTCAAGACATCCCTCGGCAACTGCTCCTGCGTTGCTCTACCTCCTGCATCCCTGCAGTCGTGTGCGCTACTCGGCTGTTCCCGACATGGCCCAGGCCAGCTTCTCGCCCGCTGCGCGGGCTCACCTTCGCCGACTACCCGGGAAGAACCTGTCTGCGACTGCACGCTCATGGCTGTTGGCTCAAAATCTCGTTGAGCTAAATTTAAAGCAGATCTCTCATGACTGGTTGTCACTACTGTTGGGTAGCGGTCGCGGCAGCGTGCTTTCGCATGATTTCTGCCAGCAGGT
>CAYYCX010000188.1:0-2665 GCA_964470455.1 uncultured Wenzhouxiangellaceae bacterium | reverse complement strand
CTCCCGAAATGAAATTCTTGGTCTCGTGGAAGCTGAGCGTACCGAACTGGCCAATGCTGCCCAGCGGCGTACCCTTGTAGGAGGCCATTAGGGCCTGGGCTGCGTCCTCAACCACTTTGAGACCATGCCGGCTCGCTATCGACATGATTGCATCCATGTCGCAACCGACACCGGCATAGTGCACCACGACGATTGCCCGCGTGCGCGCGGTAATTGCGGCTTCGATCAGAGCTTCATTCAGATTGAGCGTATCGGGGCGGATATCGACAAAGACTGGCACCGCCCCCCGCAGGACAAAGGCGTTGGCTGTTGACACAAAAGTGAACGAAGGCATGATCACCTCGTCCCCCGGCTCAAGGTTAAGAAGCAGGGCCGACATTTCCAGCGCGGCTGTACACGAGTGGGTCAACAGCGCCTTGGACGCGCCTGTGGTCTTCTCGAGCCACTCATGGCACCGGCGCGTAAAGGCACCGTCGCCCGACAAGTGACGGCTGGCCAAAGCTTGCTGCATGTAGTGCAGCTCGCGATCCGTAAGGTGGGAGCGATGGAAGGCGACCGAACGCTGTGCCACGTCAGTTTACCTCCATCATGGATGATGCGCGTGCCAGGACGGACGCCGTCCAGGCATGGTTTTCCACATACCAGTCGACGGTGGCACGCAGGCCTTCACTTAATGACCGGCGTGGGCGCCAGCCCAGATCGTCACGCAGCTTTCCGCTATTGAGCGCGTAGCGCCGGTCATGACCGGGCCTGTCGGGGACCGCAGTAATGAACTCCGCATAGCTACCCCTGTCAGCCCGCGGGCGGGTGTCGTCGAGCAATGCACAAATCGACCGGACCAGATCGATATTGGCCACCTCCTCGCCTGTACCAATATTGTAGCACGCGCCAGGCGTCCCTCGTTCCAGCACAAGGCGCAGCGCCGCACAATGATCGACGACATGCAGCCATTCTCGGCGATTGAGGCCATCTCCATAGATTGGAATGTCCAGGCCGCGAAGAGCCCGGTCGATAACCACCGGAATAAGCTTTTCCGGAAACTGAAGCGGACCATAGTTGTTACAGCAATTGGTCGTCAGCGTCGGCAGGCCATAGGTGTGATGATAGGCGCGTACCAGATGGTCAGAGCTGGCCTTCGACGCTGAGTAAGGACTGTTCGGCGCATAGGGAGCCGCCTCGGTACTGGATGGGGCATCGCTTTCCAGAGAACCATAGACCTCGTCAGTCGACACATGCAGGAATCGTGGCTGCGATCCAGACGCTGCTGACCAGGTTCGCGTGCATTCAAGCAGGTTAAACGTCCCCATCACGTTGGTTTCGATGAAGGCGGCTGGGCCCGCTATGGACCGATCCACGTGGCTCTCGGCAGCGAAATTGACGATCGCCCTGGGCTCGTGCCGGATCAGAAGACTGCCAACAAGGTCCCGATCGCCGATATCCCCTCTGACCAGTTCGAAGCGATCTGATGGTAACTCTGCGAGATTGATGGCGTTGCCGGCATAGGTCAGCCGATCAAGCACGACCACGGGCTCGTTCGACTGCGCGGCCCAGTCGATCACGAAATTTGCCCCGATAAAGCCGGCACCGCCCGTTACCAGAATCGTCATATGAACAGATCAGCTTTGCCTGTGCCCCATGCCGGTCAGGGCATACCACTACCACACTGGCCAAGCCAAGCGGCGCATTCCATCCCAACAGTTTGCGCCGGCGGCATTGCTGGCCACCAGAATGCCAGACCGGCCGACCAGAAACCTAGATCCTTCCGAGAATGGCTGCGTCCGCCCGGCAGGCGATCAGGCCGCCTTTCCCTTCTCCCGGAAGACAACCAGGTTCAGCATGGTGAAAAGGTATGCCGCTACGACCAGCACCGCCACCGCCTGCACCAACTGGTGGGGAAAGCCCCAGAGGTCGACAAACACATAGAGCAGAAGGAGATTGATCGCATACCCACCCGCATGACAGGCAACGAAGCCCAGCGCGCTATGCCAGATGTTCCCGGCATGGCGAAAGGTCCATTGGCGATTCCCCAAAAAACTCAGGACTGCACCGATCCCATAAAGGATCGTCATGGCGACCTTGGGCCCTACACCGGCGAAAGTAACTAGCAAATAAACCAGATAGCCTGCCAGGTTGGTAGCCAGGCCCACAACCGCATAGCGGATCAATCGAACAATGGTGTCTGGCATTTAGCGATCCATCACGGCCAGGCCGATACCGGTTCGGCCGTATCCATTACCGTTGTAGAGCATGTAGATCTCGCCCTTATGCTCCATAACAAATGGATACTCGACCATTTCGGAGTCCCAGCCGTCGGCGGAGACGTCGACCATCCCTTCAGCTTCATGACGCCAGGCTTGTCCGCCGTGGCTCACCGCGTGACCGATCCGATAGGTTTCGCCCCTCCCGCTCCGGAAGGAGAACCACATATGCCGTGTATTGCCAGTGGTCAGCAGGGTCGGGCGCGAAAACGCCTGCACCTCGCCAAGACGCCATGGGATGACGGTCGTGGACCGCTGCCAGTCGTCACCATCGCTGGAGGTGGCTTGCCTGAGCACATGGATCATTTCGCCATTTCCTCCGTCCCAAGCCAGGGTGGACCCATACCACATCTCATAGCCATGGGCAGCTGGCTCAACCCAGGGATACGAGAGGCTGATCGGATCCA
>CAYYCX010000187.1:0-2769 GCA_964470455.1 uncultured Wenzhouxiangellaceae bacterium | reverse complement strand
AAACCAAGCAGGGCGCCATGATCGGTGCCGCCGCTGGCGCCATCGCCGGCTTGTTCGTGGGTGATGGCGAACTCGACGAAGTATTGGGTGGCGCCGCGGTTGGTGCGGGCCTGGGTGCCGGCGTGGGCGTTTACATGGACAAACAGCAGCGTGAACTGGAAGAGATTGAGGCGGCCGAAGTCGAACGCATCGACGAGGAAACCCTCCGCATCAGTTTTGACAGTGACATCCTGTTCGCGGTGAACTCCTCCGTCCTGTCCAATTCATCCAAGCGTTCGCTGGACGAATTCGCCCTGGTGATGCAGGAGTATCCCAAGACGGCCATCCTGGTGCAGGGTTATACCGACTCTACCGGCAGTGAAGAACATAACCTGGCTTTGTCACAACGGCGCGCCGAGTCGGTTCGGAACCACCTCAGCCTGCGTGGCGTGGATGATTCCCGCATGAAAGCCATCGGCTATGGCGAGGATTACCCGGTGGCCGACAACACTACCGAAGCGGGTCGCGAACAGAACCGGCGCGTGGAAATCCTGGTGAAGGGCAAGGCCTGATCAGGCGTGATGACTACGGCTACTGCTCGTTCCAGGACAGGCATCGGGATTGGCCGTCGAGGACATTGATGGACCACACGCCGGGTCCGCAGCGAAGTTAGCTGAAACGGCTGTCTGGAAGGCTGAAACAAGAAAGGCTGCCGGCATACAACCGGCAGCCTTTTCTTTTGCGCGGGATTTACCCGGAATATCAGGCGGCAAGCTGGCGCAGCACGTAGTGCAGGATGCCACCATGCTTGTAGTATTCCCATTCTTTCGGGGTATCGATGCGCACCTTCGCTCTGAAGGTGGTTTCCTTGCCATCTTCGGCTTTGGCCGTTACTGAGATAACGGATGAGCTATTTGGCGTAAGCTTCTCAATACTATAAGTTTCTTTACCATCAAGCCCCAGTGAATCCGCCGACTCCCCAGGCAGGAAGGTCAAAGGCAGCACGCCCATGCCCACCAGGTTGGAGCGGTGGATGCGCTCAAAACTCTCGGCGATCACCGCTTTGACGCCCAGCAGGTTGGTACCTTTGGCGGCCCAGTCACGGGATGATCCGGTGCCATATTCCTTGCCGGCAAGGATAATCAAGGGCGTGCCTTCTTCCTGGTATTTCATCGCGGCATCGTAGATGAACATCAGCTGGTCACCCGGCTGGAAGGTGGTCCAGCCGCCTTCCGTGCCCGGCGCCAGCTGGTTGCGCAAACGCACGTTGGCAAACGTGCCGCGCATCATCACTTCATGGTTGCCGCGGCGCGACCCGTAGGAATTGAAGTCGGCTTTCATCACGCCTTTGCTCTTGAGATAGGCTCCGGCAGGGGAGTCTTCCTTGATCGAGCCGGCGGGTGAAATATGGTCGGTGGTGATCGAATCGCCCAGCTTGGCCAGGCAGCGTGCACCGGTGATTTCGGGTATGCCGGGCGGCTGTTTGGTCATGCCCTCGAAGTAGGGCGGGTTCTGTATGTAGGTGGAATCATCCTGCCAGTCAAAGATTTCGCCTTCGGGTGTATCGATGCTGTTCCAGCGGTCGTCTCCCTTGAAGACACTGGAATAGCTGCTGCGGAACATGTCCGAACTGATGCTGCTGGCAATGACTTCCTGGATTTCCATGCTGGACGGCCAGATGTCGCGCAGCATGACCGGATTGCCATTGGCGTCCTCGCCCAGTGGCTGGGTGGTCAGGTCGATGTTCATGTCACCTGCCAGCGCGTAAGCCACCACCAGCGGCGGCGAGGCCAGGTAATTCATTTTCACATCGGCATGCACCCGGCCTTCAAAGTTGCGATTGCCGGACAGCACCGACACAGCCACCAGGTCGTGTTCGCGAATGGCATTGCTGATCGGTTCGGACAGCGGACCGGAGTTGCCGATGCAGGTGGTGCAGCCGTAGCCCACCACGTTGAATCCCAGTGCGTCCAGGTCGTCGAGAAGGCCGGCTTTTTGCAGGTAGTCGGTTACCACGCGCGAGCCTGGCCCCAATGACGTTTTCACCCAGGGCTTGACCTTCAAGCCCCTGGCCACCGCGTTGCGCGCCAGCAGGCCGGCGCCCAACATGACGGCCGGGTTGGAGGTATTGGTGCAGGAGGTGATGGCGGCAATCACAATCGCGCCATCCTTGAGCTGGAACTCCTGGCCCTTGTAATTGACGGCTGCCACCGGCGCGGGTGTCACGGCATCGTTGCCCACCGCGGTACCGCCGCCCTCGGACTCCATCCGGCCTTCGGCGCAGCCTGCTGCCTGGCGGCTGGCAGTCATCTGCGCATGATTCTTGCGGTAATTTTCCGCGGCATCTTTCAGCAGCACGCGATCCTGCGGCCGCTTGGGGCCTGCCAGGCTGGGCATTACCTCGGACATGTCGAGTTCCAGCACCGCGCTGTAGTCTGCCTGCTCATCCCCCGGTGTGCGGAAGAAGCCCTGGGCTTTGGCATAGGCTTCCACCAGGGCCACCTGGTGCTCATCGCGGCCCGACAGGCGCAAGTAGCGCAGGCTTTCCTCATCGATGGGGAAAATACCGCAGGTGGCGCCGTATTCGGGGGCCATGTTGGCGATGGTGGCGCGATCGGCGAGCGGCAGGTGGTCGAGGCCGGAGCCGAAAAATTCCACGAATTTGCCCACCACACCGTGCTTGCGCAGCATTTCGGTCACCGTCAACACCAGGTCGGTGGCGGTGGCGCCCTCGGGCAGGCTGCCGGTAAGCTTGAAACCCACCACCTGGGGAATCAGCATGGTGATCGG
>CAYYCX010000186.1:0-2787 GCA_964470455.1 uncultured Wenzhouxiangellaceae bacterium | reverse complement strand
TACGGATGTAACCGCCCTGCATATCGAGCTGCCCTTCGAATATGCCGGTGTTGGGCGAATGGCCGACGGCAATGAAGACGCCCGTGACGTCCAGGTCCTGGGGTTCCCCGGTCTGAACATGTTTGACGCGCAGGCCGGTCACTCCGGCATCATCGCCCAGCACTTCATCCACCACGTGATCCCAGAGGATTTCGATATTGCCGTTCTCCGCCCGGTCGAACAGCCGGTCCTGCAGAATTTTCTCCGCCCGCAGGCTGTCACGGCGATGCACCAGCGTTACCTTTTCGGCGATATTCGACAGGTACAGGGCTTCCTCCACCGCCGTGTTGCCGCCGCCGACGACGGCAACCTTCTGGTTGCGATAGAAAAAACCATCGCAGGTGGCGCAAGCCGATACGCCGCGTCCTTTGTAAGCCTCCTCCGACGGCAGGCCCAGGTACATGGCGCTGGCTCCGGTGGCGATGATCAGCGCATCCGCGGTGTAAACGCCGCTGTCACCTTCCAGCCGGAAAGGCCGTTTCGAAAGGTCAGCGGTATGGATATGGTCGAACACCATCTGTGTCTCGAAACGCTCGGCATGCGCCAGCATGCGGTGCATCAGGTCCGGCCCCTGCAGGCCTTCCACGTCGCCCGGCCAGTTGTCCACATCGGTGGTGGTGGTCAGTTGTCCGCCATGTTCCAGGCCGGTGATCACCGCGGGCGCCAGGTTGGCTCTCGCGGCGTAGATGGCTGCCGTATAGCCGGCGGGACCGGATCCCAGGATCAGGAGCCGGAAGTGCTTGACATCGCTCATGTATAATTGCCCCGGTTGCTCAGGAGTTCTTAAGGCTCCTGCATTTCATATGATTAAAAACTTCTGGTTGTTGGTTTGGGAAAATTGACCCGGGAGCAGTAACCCAAGAAAATTGGCCCATAGCCTGCTATGTGGGTATCAGGGCTCACCGGCTCAAGCCATGACCTGAGAAAACCGGTAAGCTGGCACTGGCTGCACACCCGGCTGCACATGACATGCAGCAGCATCGATAAAAAGAATCGAATCAGCAAGGTTCGGCGCACAAGGAATACTGGATTGCCGCAAGCCCAAAAAAAATCGCCTTTGAAAGCAAAAGTGCAGGGCAATACCCGCCACCTGATGGGTGAAAGCTTCCTGATACTCATGCTGCTGATGGCAGTCTACCTTGTGGCCTGCCTGTTGTCCTATTCGCCGACCGATCCGGGTCCATTCAACCCGGTGGCGACTCCCGACGTGCACAACATCGGCCGGCTGCTGGGCGCCTGGCTGGCGAATTTCTTCCTGTTCCTCACCGGTTACCTGGCCTATCTGTTGCCATTGGTGCTGGTCCACATCGGCTGGCAGGTATACCAGAACGCCGAAGCAGAAACGGAGGGTAATCCACTGGTGGAATGGATGGCGCGGCTTTCCGGGTTGGTGCTGTTTATCCTGGCGGCCACCGGCTTGTTGAACCTGCACGCCCTGCCGCCCCCGGGAACCTTGCCCGCCGGTGGTGGCGGGATTGTCGGGCTGCAAGTTGCCATCCCGCTGCTGCAGAACACCGGTGCACTGGGCGCGACGCTGTTCCTGCTGGCGGTCATGCTGGCCGGCCTGACGCTGTTTGCGGGGATCTCCTGGTTCCGGGTGATGGATTATATCGGCCAGTACACGCTGCAATTGCTGGCCTGGATAGGTTCATCCGTGGCCGGGCTGCACGACTGGTTTGCCGGCCGCCGCGCCAAGGCCCAGAGGGTGGAGGTGCGCAAAGCCGATTCGGTTCGGCAGAAGAACAAACCCAAGCCCAAGATCGAACCGCAGATTCCCATCGAGGAGGCCCAACCCAGCCAGCGGGCGAAAAAGGAAAAGCAGCAGACCCTGTTCAAGAACCTGCCGGCCGGCGACCTGCCGCCGCTGGATTTGCTGGATGACCCACCCGAACAGGTGGCCGGTTACAGCAAGGAAACCCTGGAGGCCCTGTCGCGCCAGGTGGAGTTGAAACTGGCTGATTTCGGCGTGCAGGTGGATGTGGTGGCGGTGCACCCGGGGCCCGTGATCACGCGCTTTGAATTGCAGCCGGCGGCCGGCGTGAAATCGGCGCAGATTTCCAACCTGGCCAAGGACCTGGCCCGTGGCCTGAGCGTAATTTCCGTGCGCGTGGTGGAGGTGATTCCCGGCAAGCCAACCATAGGCCTGGAAATTCCCAATGCTTCCCGGCAGATAGTTTTCCTGTCCGAGATACTGCGCTCCGAAGCCTATGACCGCTCCAACTCGCCCCTGACACTGGCCCTGGGCAAGGGCATCAGCGGACGGCCCATGGTGGCCGATGTCGGCCGCATGCCGCACCTGCTGGTGGCGGGCACCACCGGGTCGGGCAAGTCGGTGGCACTGAATGCCATGATCCTGAGTTTCCTCTACAAGGCCACGCCCGAGCAGGTGCGGTTGATCATGATCGATCCGAAGATGCTGGAGTTGTCGGTGTACGACGGCATTCCCCACCTGCTCACGCCGGTGGTCACGGACATGAAGGAAGCCGCCAACGCGCTGCGCTGGTGCGTGGCCGAAATGGAACGCCGTTACAAGCTGATGGCCACAGCGGGTGTGCGTAACCTGGCCGGCTTCAACCGCAAGGTGAAAGAAGCGGCGGAAAGCGGCAAGCCGATGAAAGATCCGTTCTGGCAGCCCGATCCCACGGATCCGGAAGGCCGCGCCGCCGAACTGGAAGTATTGCCGTATATCGTCGTGGTGATCGACGAATTCGCCGACATGATGATGATCGTCGGCAAGAAGGTGGAGGA
>CAYYCX010000185.1:0-2995 GCA_964470455.1 uncultured Wenzhouxiangellaceae bacterium | reverse complement strand
CATCACCCGGATCACTACCGCTTTGACTGTTACAGGCCACTAGCATAGAACATCGACTTCGTTTCTGCTCTCCCGACTGGCAATTCTATCTATAATCCAAAGCCCGGGATCCGCAGGAAAACAACCGTGCAGTGCAAGGTTTACCGCTCAGCAACTCAGGCCTACACCTACCTATACCTGGCAGCGGGGAAAGAGTTGGAAGACCTGCCCGAATTTCTGCTGGAGAAATTCGGCCCGCCCGAGCTGGTCATGGAACTGGACCTCAGCCAGCGCAGGAAACTGGCCCAGGCCGACCTGCATACCGTGAAAAACCAGCTGCTGGGCAAGGGCTTTTACCTGCAACTTCCGCCGGAAAAGAGCGTCGAGGAGTTGCTGCACCGGCACTTCAGCCAGCAGCAATAAACTGCCATCAATCAGGACCAGCCTGCTAGACTTTGCCCATTACCCGAGTCCCAGGCACACAAAACAAGGTCCGGAGAGTGAATAACAATAAGGAAGCCGAACGCGCCGAGCTGCACAAAACCATCTGGCGGATTGCCAATGACCTGCGTGGAAGCGTGGATGGATGGGACTTCAAGAGCTATGTGCTCGGCATGCTGTTTTACCGGTTTATCTCAGAAAACCTTGCCGCTTACCTGAACTCCCAGGAACGCAAGGCGGGCGATACAAAGTTCGACTATGCCGCTCTTCCAGATAATAACGCCGAGCAAGGTCGCGCCGAAACCGTCCGTGAAAAAGAGTTTTACATCCTGCTGATTGACGGATTCTCCAAAATCCGTATACCCGTCCATCCCCTCAAGAAACAGGAACGCATTGTCGCCATCCTCGACATCTCCGATGCCCTGGTAAACGACCTTTCTTCCGGCCTGCCCGCCGAAATCAAAACCCGCCGCCAGCAATACGAGTACTAGCTGCGACCGACTTCTGACATTCCCTGAAGCCGCCTGAAACAATTTACTCAATACGTTGAGTAAGAATACTCAATAGCCGCGATCCGCCAATTTCTATTCGGCATATCCACAAATCCAATTCCTTGTGGTACTGTTAAGCACACAAAGCTGTGCTTAACCGTGAATTCACATGAAAGATGTTTCAAATCAACAAATTGCGGAGCATCTTAAGCGCCTGAATCCGTGGTGGGACAGCGCTGCAATGGATGACGATACGCTAGCCCTGTGCCCGCGGGCCTATCTCGCCCCGGTGCGGCAACTGCTGTTGGAACCGAAACTGCGCCGTGCAGTCGTGCTACTGGGGCCGCGCCGGGTAGGCAAAACCATCCTGATCCGGCACCTGATTGCAGACCTGCTGGAACGCCAGGTGCCCGCGCAACGCCTCGCCTATGTGGAAATGGATCACCCGTTGTTGCACGGGCAATCGCTGGAAGCCCTGATCCACCAGATTGAAGAAGCAGCGCCCGGTGGCGAGGGAACGCGCTACCTGTTTTTCGATGAAATCCAGTCGCACAAGGATTGGGAGCGGCACTTGAAGCCGCTGGTGGATCACCGGCCTGATCTGAGAATCCTGGTATCCGGCTCCGCGGCCGCGGCGCTCAAGCGGCAGAGCGCCGAATCCGGTGCAGGCCGTTTTACCGATTTCCTGCTTCCGCCGCTGACTTTTTCCGAGTACCTGGAGTTGCGACAGGAACCACCTGCGATCACCGAGGAGAAACCCGGCCTGTACTCTCTGGCAAACATCAAGCAGCTGAACCAGCAGTTCGTTGAGTACATCAATTACGGCGGCTACCCGGAGCTGGCGCTTTCCCCCACCGTGCGCAGCAATCCGGAACGCTTTGTGAAATCAGACATTGTGGACAAGGTCCTGTTGCGCGACCTGCCGCAGCTCTATGGGATCAAGGACATCCAGGAACTGAACGCGCTGTTCACACTGCTGGCCTTCAACACAGCCGAGGAAGTTTCCTTCGAAAAGCTCTCCCAGCGCAGCGGCGTGGGCAAACAGACCATCGCCAAGTACATCGAATACCTGGAGGCCGCCTTCCTCATCAAACGGGTATTCCGCGTGGACCAGGACGGCAAACGCTACCAGCGCGAGCGCAACTTCAAGGTTTACCTGACCAATTCGGCCATGTTCACCGGCCTGTTTGGCGCCCAGCACCCGGACCACCCTGATTTTGGTCACCTGGTGGAAACCGCGCTGTTTGCCCAGCGTTTTCATGAGGATGCGCGACTGCACTACGCGCGTTGGGGTGCTGAAGATTGCGAGGTGGACCTGGTGGAATCATCGCAGGCCTTGAAGCCCATCAAGGTACTTGAGATCAAGTGGACAGACCGCTTCGCCGATCAACCTGAATCTCTCAAAGGACTGATGAAATTTGCCCGAAGCAATCGGTTGCCCATGGCCTGGGCAACCACTCGAACTCGTATAAAGGAGCAAACCCTTGATGGGCTGGAAATCCGTCAATGGCCTGCGGCCGTGCTGGCCTTCCACTATGGAATACGTGCTGTGCAGGGCCGGCTGGCTGGGCATGAGGCACAGCTAAAAGGCGCCGTGTCGTGACCGAAGAACTTAAACCCTGGCAGTACGCGCCAATCGCCCTATCCAACGAAAGCACCGTTGTTGCCGAGTTTGAGCGCCAGAAGGATGCCCATGACGCACGTTACCAATCCGAAGCTGAACTTGAACGTGATTTCATTGAGCGGTTGCAGGTGCAGGCTTATGAGTACCTGCCCTTTACCAGCGAAGCGGAACTCGTTGCCAACCTGCGCCGCCAGTTGGAAGCGTTGAACCGAATCACCTTCAGCGATGCGGAATGGAGCAGCTTTTTCACCGGCAGCATTTCAATCGTCCATGACGGCCTTTCAGGAAGTCCGGGTTGGAACTCTTTACTGCGCTGAGCTGGTGGCGACCGTTACGCCCTCGATGCCCACCGCCTTGGCGGCATCCAGGATGGTGACCAGCGAATCCGTTTCAGCCTCGGGGTGCGCGGCAATGATCAGCGTGGAATCAGGCTTTTCGGCCTTTTCGCGCTCCAGGTTGG
>CAYYCX010000184.1:0-3016 GCA_964470455.1 uncultured Wenzhouxiangellaceae bacterium | reverse complement strand
TAGGCGAGCATTTGGTGGTTCCTCGTCATCGGTTTTCCTTCACGTAGCGGCCTAGACTCCAGTCGTACCTCGCCGTAACCACAACTATCGATCTTTCGACTGTCATTTTCCACTGGCCTCGCAAGACTCGATCAACGCAATCAGCTTGTCAGCGATTTTGACATAGGCCGCGCTCTCCGCGCTCCTCGCGCTCGCCGCCGCGCTCCTCGCCGCGCTACACGCCGCGCTCCACGCCGCGCTCTCCGCCGCGCTCGCCGCGCTCTCCGCGCTCCACGCCGCGCTCTCCGCCGCGCTCCACGCCGCGCTCCTCGCCGCGCTCTCCGCCGCGCTCCACGCCGCGCTCCACGCCGCGCGATATCCGTCTTGCGCGGTATCGCACCACACAAACGGCTGCGGCGGGAGGCTAAGTTCGGCTAGATGCTGGGTAACTGCGCGTTCGATTTCCGCGCGGTTGATCGTGCTTCTATCAAATTTGTGAGCAGCAAGACGATTAATGATCGTCTGTGCATCTGGTGATATCGTGGTCATGCGCGCGCCTCCGCCTTTTGCACCTCGCTGCGCGCCCAATCTCCCATCGGTGTGTCACCCATTTGCTCGCCCAACATCCCAAGAGCGTGAAGGTATGTATCAAGCACTGCCTGTTCCTCATCGCGATCAGTCTGAGACTTCTTGCGGAGCTTGAGAACTTGGCGGAGGATCTTGACGTCGAAGCCCATCGCCTTGGCTTCGGCGAACTTGTCGGTGATGTCCTCTGACAAGCCGCGCTTTTCTTCCTCCAGCCGCTCGATTTGTTCGATGAACTGGCGGAGTTGGTTCTGAGTAGATTGGTTTAAAGTGGTCATGGTTCACTCCGCTGCCGTTGGGATGGAAAACAGGTCGCCTGTCGTGGCGCCAGCTTCGGCCTCGTGACAGTTCTTGATTGCCTGCCGGTAGTAGGATGGCTTTAGCTCTGATCCAATCGCCTTGCGCCCCATCTGAAGCGCAACGTACAGTTCACTGCCGATGCCAGCGAACGGTGAGAAGACAACGTCTCCTGGATTGCTCCATAGATCGACGCATCGCCTGATAACGGTCAGTTGTAGCGGCGATATGTGAGCCTCGTCCGGCTCGTCTCTGGCATCCTTGCGGCTGAGAACATCACCTTGCGCGATATCAAGCCACACGCTCTCGGCATATCGCTGCCAGACAGCTACAGAGTACCATGGATCGCCTGGGCGATCATATGACACGCCACGGAATGCACTGTCGCTTTTCAGCGGCCCATCCGGTGTCGTCTCATCGCCGTAGTATGCATCGAATGGCCCTGACACCGGCTCCGGATTGTCGCCGGGCTTGCGGAACACGACGACGTAGTCCGCCAACGCCATGCGACTGATCGTCGAGTCCTTGACGACCTGCTTATGCAGCAAGCCAATCGACTTGCTGCGCTGCATTGCGGCCACCGGATCTTTGCGGATCATGACCTCGGAATGAAAGTACCATCCAGCATCCTGATGGGCGCGCACGATCTCGCCGCGAAAGTCGCGAATGCCAATGAACCCGTCGCGCGTCTTGCTGGTCGGGAGGTTCATGACGTGAACTGCGCACAACCTGCCCGGCTTTGTTGCCCGAAGTATTTCCACTATGAGAAACGTGTAGTGCTCCCAAAACGTATCATCGTTCCTGCAATTACTCATGTCTCTTGGGTCATCAGAAAACGTGTAAAGACTGATGAACGGAGGACTATACATCGTCATGCCAACGCTATTGTCAGGCAGACCGCGAGCAACTTGAACGCAGTCGCCATTCCATATCGTGAAGTTGGTCCCGGACACATAATCCGCTACATTCGTCATGCCACATGCCTCCACTGCGCGCCTGACCCCACGTTGAAGGCTTGGCTTTTGCTGATTTTGAATGCATCCGCTATTTGCTTGAACGTCATACCGTCGCCGCGCATCCGCCGTATTCGACGAACGTCGTTTTCCGTCAAAACTGCCGTGTTGACTCGCTCGCCACGCGCCGATCGTTCGGGCTTGGTGTACCGCCCGTGACGCGCCCCAATAGGGGCCAGACCATTCGCCCATGCGTGACGCAGATTATCGGATTTGGTAACGTACTCCAAGTTGCTCACATCGTTATTTAGTTTGCAACCATCCTTGTGGTTGACTTCATAGGTAGGCGGGCATGTTCCAATAAAAGCGTAAGCTACAAGCCTATGAAAAAGAACTTCCTTCCTTTTTCCGTGAAGGAACAAGACTGTACGTCTGTACCCGGTTGACTTCGATACGCTACCGGCAATCAACCGCTCCCCACGACGAAGACCGCCGTTTCGAGAAACACTATAGTCTGGTGCAAAATTTAGTTCGCGCCACTCTACTATTTCGTTCACACCAGCCATGCGGGCAACTCCATCTTTTTCTTGTGCGCCACCATCTCGACCTTGGGCATTCCCTTGAGCGCCCGCTTGGTCAGGTCTTTCATGTGCTCGGCCATCTGGGCCAGCATGTAGTCTGCGGCTTGCTCTTTGGCTTCAAGGTTCGAAACCACGGCACCTTCCGTCTCAGCGGCGATGCAGTAGACGTGCACCGGCTTGGTCTGTCCAAACCGCCAGCACCGCCGTATCGCCTGATACTGCTGCTCAAAGCTGTTGTTGAGACCAACGAATATCATCCGATCACATCGCTGAAAGTTTAGCCCCCAGCCAGCGATTTGCGGCTTGCTGACAAGAATGCGCACGTTGCCGTTGGCAAACCCCAGCAGACGATTTGCCTTCAAATCCGCGTCGTCGGAACCTCGCACCTCGACTGCGCCCGTAATGGACTGCGCCAGCGCATCGGACTCGTCATTGAGGTTGCACCACACGAGCCAAGTTTCGTTTGGTGCGGCGTCAATCAGATCGACAGCCGCTTGCACGCGCGCCGCGATACTCTCGCGCGCGGTGGCTCGCTGCTCTTGCAGGGTTGACGCTTCCATCGGGAACAGTAAGCCCGTATCGAGGCTGTGCTTGTATTCGACCGGCACCGTGATCTGGTGC
>CAYYCX010000183.1:0-3089 GCA_964470455.1 uncultured Wenzhouxiangellaceae bacterium | reverse complement strand
CGGCACAGCGGAATCCCCGTTCCCCAGCTCGTTCGATTTCTGCCCTGCCTTATAACGCAAAAGTGGTTGCAAGCAAAGTATTTGGTGAATTTTTGAGCCGGGCAGGCTTTGAAAGGGAATATTGGATCGCTAGCCGGGAATCGCCGGGGTTTCAGACATTGAACCTGAAATGCATCACATCCCCCTCCTGCACAATGTATGTCTTTCCTTCGACGCGCAATTTACCGGCTTCTTTTGCGCCTTGTTCACCACCACAGGAGATAAAGTCTTCAAAGGCCGTGACTTCGGCCCTGATAAAGCCTTTCTCAAAGTCCGTATGGATCCTGCCCGCTGCCTGAGGGGCTGTTGCTCCAAAGCGGACGGTCCAGGCGCGAACCTCTTTCTTGCCAGCCGTAAAGAAAGTCAGCAGGCCCAACAGGCGATAGCCGGCGCGAATGACCTGGTCGAGGCCTGACTCCGCCAAACCCAGTTCCTGCAGGAACTCCTTACGGTCCCCTTCATTCAGTTGAGATATTTCGGCTTCGATTCCGGCACATACCGGAATCACCTCAGCCGATTCTTCGGCAGCAAAATCACGCAAGGCCTGCAGCCAGGGATTGGCTTCCGTGTCCCCTTCCGCAACATTGGCGATATACATGACCGGTTTGCTGGTAATCAGGTGAACATCGTTGATTGCGGCCAGTTCCGCCTCAGTGAGTTCCAGCACCCGGACGCCTTTGCCTTGGTCCAGGCAGCTTCTCAGGCGCTCAAGCACTGACAGGCGCAAGGCTGCCTCCTTCGGGCTTGCTTTGGCCTGCTTTTCCGTTCTTTGAATGGCGCGCTCGACACTCTCGAGATCAGCCAGTGCCAGCTCGGTGTTGATGACAGCGACGTCGGCAATGGGATCAACCCTCCCCGCGACATGGATGACATCGGCAGATTCAAAGCACCGCACGACGTGGGCGATTGCGTCCGTTTCGCGGATATGGGCCAGGAACTTGTTGCCCAGTCCCTCGCCTTTGGAAGCGCCCGCAACCAACCCTGCAATGTCAACAAACTCCATGACGGTGGGCACGATTTTCTGCGGCTGCACGATGCCTGCAAGCTGTTGCAATCGCGGATCCGGAACCGGCACGATGCCGACATTGGGATCGATGGTACAAAACGGATAATTTTCAGCGGCAATCTCCGCCCGGGTCAAAGAATTGAAAAGAGTGGATTTCCCCACATTGGGCAACCCAACGATGCCACACTTGAAGCCCATGAATTAATCAGTCCTGTTCAGCGGTTGAGGGTGGTTCATCGGTTTGCGGCGGGGTATGCAGCACCTTCATGGCCTTGGGCAAGGATCCTGACAGCACATCCGGCATGACCCTTACCGCCGCCCCGATCGAACGCCGTATCTGCAATTCTTCCTGCGCCGGCGGACGACTCAACACATAGCTGGTGACCTGGTCTTTGATTCCCGGATGGCCGATACCCAGGCGAAGCCTGATGAATCCCGTGTCCTGGAGGTGGCGAAAGATGTCACGCATGCCATTATGCCCGCCATGCCCTCCACCCAGCTTCAGGCGAGCCGTACCAACCGGCAAGTCAAGCTCGTCGTACGCCACCAGCAGGTTTTGCGGTTGGACCTGGAAATAGTCCATTACAGCGCGGACTGCCTGGCCACTATGGTTCATGAAGGTGGTTGGTCTGGCCAGAATGCAGGCTCTTGCTTGCAGCTCGCAGCGTGCCAGCTCCGCATGAAGCTTGGCCTGAGGCCGCAACGATACGCCGGCGACGGCTGACATCTCGTCCAAAAACCAAAACCCGGCATTGTGCCGGGTTTCAGCGTACTTTGAACCTGGATTTCCCAGGCCGACGATCAGGAACAGCTCAGACACTGGCTTTCAAGAGCGAAGATCAATCTTCGTCCTTTCCACCCGCCTTGTCTTCGTCACGCCCCTTGCGACTGACTTCGACCTCAGCGGGAGCTTCCGTCGCGGCTTCCATGTCTTCGTCAGAGCCCTGGGATTCCTTCACGTGAACCGCATGTGCAATGGCTGTGTCATGCTCTTCACCGGATTCGAGCGCCGGAATGCTGACACCTTCGGGAAGAGTAACGTCTGACAGCATGATCGAATCACCGGCCTCCATGCTGGACAGGTCGACTGACAGGTACTCAGGCAGGTCTTTCGGTAAAGCCTCAATCTCGATTTCAGTCATCAGGTGCTGGATAACCACTCCAGAGGCCTTGCCCGCCGGAGATTTCTCCTCGCCAATGAAGTGCACAGGCACGGCGATGGTCAGTTTTTCATCAGCAGTCACCCGCATGAAATCCACGTGCATGATGATGGGCTTGTATGGATGACGCTGCATATCACGCACCACAGCCTGCTGGGTGATGTCCGAACCTACCTTGATTTCAATGATTGAAGAATAGAATGACTCGTGCTCTGAAGCATGCAGCAATTCGTTCTGGCTGAGCGAAAGGGCAACCGCTTCGCGATGCCCGCCGTAAATTATCGCGGGAACTTTTCCTTCATGACGCAGGCGGCGGCTCGCACCTTTCCCCTGGTTCTCACGGAATTCCGCGACGATTGAATGATGAATGGACATGATTAACCTCAAACTCCCAATGCCTGCCTGAGGCAGGATTCCGGCCAGATTGGCCAATGACCAGACCCGCGACCAGGCCCGGCTACAAAAAACAGCCGGGCATTATAGCCCAAGGTTGACGAGCATAGAAGTGAAAATTCAGTACTGGGTTGAAGCAAGCGGGTGGGACAGCTCGATGCCGAGGAATACGGGTGCGTCAATCCACATACATGGAGCTGACTGATTCGCCCTGGGCCATGCGCCGAATGGTTTCGGCCATCATCTGGGCGACGCTGAGTTGACGGATCTTGCCGCAATTTCGCGCCGCGTCACTGAGGGGAATGGTGTCAGTGACCACCATCTCATCCAATGCAGACTGTGTGATGTTGTCGACAGCCGGGCCCGAAAGTACCGGATGAACACAATAGGCGACCACCCGGCTTGCGCCTTTTTCCTTGAGCGCCGCGGCAGCAGAACAAAGAGTTCCGGCCGTATCGACCATGTCATCCACCAGCACGCAACACTTGTTG
>CAYYCX010000182.1:0-3343 GCA_964470455.1 uncultured Wenzhouxiangellaceae bacterium | reverse complement strand
GCCCAGAACCACCAGCCCGTTGGGCCGGTATTCCTCCCACAGGCTTTGGAGCTTTTTGTACTGCGGCGTGTAACCGCACTCGGATGCTGTGTTGACGAGCAGTATAGGCTGGCCTTGCCAGCGTTCCAGCGGAAGGGCATGGCCCTGCGCCGAGCGGAATGAATACTGATGGATGCGCATTTTTTTCCGTCCTGTTGGTGTGATTCAGGATAGCCGAAGTGGATACTGATTTCTTGTCGATAAAGTACAATGCGGCGGCGCCTGGCAATAACAATAAATCGGGAGTGTTATGAGCGATCAAGCAGAAAAGGCTGGCAATGCCGGCGAAAGCGCGCAAATTCTTGATGGCCTTGCCGCCAGCGCAGCGATCATCGAAACCGTGCGTGAATCCATTGACACCCATGTGTCGGAAGGAGGACGCCGGCCTGGCCTTGCTGTCGTGTTGGTCGGTAACGACCCGGCATCCAGTATTTATGTCAATGCCAAGCGGAGGGACTGCGAACGTTCCGGCATCATCGCCCGCGATATCGACCTTCCGGCCAGCACATCGGCCGGGGATTTGCTGTCCCTGATCGACCAGCTGAACGTCGATCCCCAAATTGACGGCATCCTGGTGCAGCTGCCCTTGCCCGGGCACATTGAGGAAACCCAGGTCACCAATCGCATCTGCGCCGACAAGGACGTGGATGGTTTTCATGCCTTCAATGTCGGCAAACTGGCATTGCGGCAGCCCGGTCTGCGGCCCTGCACACCCCGGGGCGTAATGGCCCTGCTGAGCTTTCATGGTGTGCAGGTCAGGTCGCAGCACGTGGTGATTGTCGGTGCTTCCAATATTGTGGGCCGACCGATGTCACTGGAATGCCTTTTGACCGGAGCAACCGTAACCGTCACGCATCGCTTCACGCGTGACCTGGAACGGCACGTTCGCTCCGCCGATGTGCTCATCAGCGCCATCGGCAAACGCGGCATCATTGATTCAAACTGGATAACGCCGGGAGCCGTGGTGGTGGATGTGGGCATCAACCGTATGGATGACGGCCGCATCGCCGGTGACATCGATTTTCCGCGGGCAGCGGAGAGGGCCAGCTGGATCAGCCCGGTGCCCGGTGGAGTGGGGCCGATGACACGCGCCATGCTGATGCTGAATACGGCTGAATCAGCCGGCTTGAAGATCAACCTTCCTTACCAGCCGCACTCCACCGGTTAAAGGTTTTCGTTCGGCCGACTTCCCGGTTGTAATCAGGCAGGCCCGATACCCGCTTTCCGGCGCAGTGACCGCCGCAGATCATCACGTGCCGCCCGGTTCATGTGTTCAGGTTCAGGAAATTCGAGCGGCAGGTGGCGCATTGCCTGCAGCAGGATTTCGGTAATCTGCCAGCGCAGGTACCACCGGTGGTCGGCGGGAACGCAGAACCAGGGCGCGCAGGGCAACGACGTTTCGCTGAACATATGTCGGACTGCCTCGTCGTAAGCTTCGCGATGGCCTGACTCGATGATGTCATTGCTGGAAAATTTCCACAGCCGTTTGTCATCCTCAAGACGGTCGAGAAAGCGCATGGCCTGGCGTTCCGGGGACACGTTCAGCCAGAATTTGAGCACCAGCGTATTGGACATGGCCAGGTGCTTTTCAAATTCGCGAATGGCCCGGTAGCGGGCTGGCCAGAGCAATTCCGCCGGCGGCGGATTGCCGCCGTACTGGGCATCCAGGAATTCCGGGTGCACACGCACCGTCAGTACTTCTTCGTAGTAGCTGCGGTTGAATGCGCCTATCTGGCCGCGTTCCGGCAACTCTCGCGTGGTACGCCACAAGAAATCGTGCATGAGTTCCGTGGCGGACGGCCGCTTGAACGATGCAACCCGTATGCCACCTACGTCCAGGCCTGAAAGCACTTCACGAATGGCGCCGTCCTTGCCGGCCGCATCCAGCGCCTGGAACACCAGCAGGATGCTGAACTGTTTGCTGGCGATGAGCTTCTTCTGTAATGGGCGCAGCTCCGTGCGCGCCTCTTCCAGGTGAATGCGAAACTGGACTTCGTCAGGAGCATCAGGGGGAGGCTGGTATTGTTGCAGAGGCTTGTTCAGGGCAGTCGCGGCATCAACTCGCCAGGGACAATCGATCCGGTTCAGTGCCTTTTGTACCGGGGTTTCCCGAATGGCCTGCAGTTCTCCATCAGTACCCATTTCTCCGGCATGGCCCGAAGCAGGCACCGGCGAACTCATGGACGCTCCAGAATGGCGGCAACACCCATGCCACCGGCGGTGCAGACTGAAATCAATCCCCGGCCTGAGCCGGCCCTGGCAAGAATTTCCGCCAGCGTTGCCATGATACGGGCGCCGGTGGCTGCGAATGGGTGACCCACCGCCAGGCTGCTGCCCTTGATGTTCATTCTGCTGCGATCGATGCTGCCCAATGGCTTTTCCAATCCAAGCCGCTTTGCGCAGTACTCTTCTGACTCCCAAGCGGCCAGCGTGCACAGCACCTGGGCAGCAAAGGCTTCGTGGATTTCGTAATAATCGAAGTCCTGAAGTGACAATCCGGTTTTTTGCAGCATTTCCGCCACCGCAACGGTGGGTGCCATCAACAGGCCCTCATCATTCACGAAATCCACCGAAGCACTGCGCATGGCGGTGAGGTAGGCCTGTACCGGCAAGTCATGTTTGGCGGCCCATTCCTCCGAGGCCAGCAGCACTCCCGAAGCACCGTCCGTCAGGGGAGTGCTGTTGCCGGCCGTCAGCGTGGCGCTCGCATCCTTTGAGAATGCCGGCCTGAGCTGGGCGAGTTTTTCCAGGGTGGAATCGGCGCGCATGTTGTTGTCACGGGCAACCCCATGCCAGGGTTGCACCAGTTGGTCGAAAAAGCCCGAGTCGTAGGCTGCGGCAGCATTGCGGTGGCTGGCCAGCGCCAGTTCGTCCTGTGCTTCGCGGCTGATGTTCCATTCACGCGCCATGCGCTCGCAGTGCTGGCCCATGCTCAAACCGGTGCGCGGCTCCGCATTGGCTGGTGTAACCGGTTTCAGCTCCCCCGGGCTGAAACCCTTGAAGGCTTTCAGGGATTGGCCGAAACTCCGTGCCGCACCCGCTTTTACCAGCCGTTGTGAAAAGCGCTGGCCGAACACGATTGGCGGGTCCGAAGTGGTATCGGTGCCAGCGGCGATGCCGCACTCGATCTGGCCACAGGCGATCTTGGCGCCGATCATCATGGCCGCCTGCAGGCTGGTGCCACAGGCCTGTTGCAGGGTGATTCCGGTGGTCAATGGCGAAAGCGAGGTGGAAAGCACGGCTTCCCGCGCCAGGTTGAAATCACGCGGATGCGTGGTGACTGCGCCTGCGACCACCTCGTCCA
>CAYYCX010000181.1:0-3385 GCA_964470455.1 uncultured Wenzhouxiangellaceae bacterium | reverse complement strand
CCCTGCCTTTCCCCGATTCGCATTTCGACAGCGTTTTGACCAGCCTGGTCCTTCATCATCTGGGCTGGAAGGACAAGGAATACACGGCTCACGAGTTGCTGCGCGTACTCAAGCCAGGTGGAGAGATCCATGTAGCCGACTGGGGCAAACCTGCCAACACCCTGATGCGGGCTCTATACCTACCCGTGCAATGGCTGGATGGTTTCTCCAACACCAAAGACAACGCCCAGGGAAAGCTGATGCCAATGTTCGCGGTGGCCGGTTTCGAGCATGTCCGGGAGCGCGCGTATTTCAATACGCCACTGGGAACCATGCGGCTTTTCAGTGCTGCAAAACCCTTACCGCAGACGATGGAGTCTTTACATCCATGATCCCGCAATCAAAGCTCAATTTGACGCGCCGCCGCTTCGTGCAGGGGCTGGTGGCTGGCGGTGTGCTGGCAGGCTTTCCAGCCCTGCTGCACGCAGTTGGCCGTCTGGAGAACCAGACACACACCGGTACCGCTCCCGTGCTGAGTGGCCAATCGATTGACCTGGTCGTCGCCGAGACACCAGTGAATTTCACCGGCGTGATCCGCATGGCGACCACCATTAACGGCTCCATTCCGGCCCCGACCCTGAGGCTACGTGAGGGAGATGAGGTCACCATCCGGGTAACCAACCGGCTCAAGGTCCCCACCTCCATCCACTGGCACGGGATCATTCTGCCCTTTCAGATGGACGGCGTACCCGGCATCAGCTTCCGTGGCATAGCGCCGGGCGAGACCTTTGTTTACCGTTTCAAACTACAACAAAGCGGCACCTATTGGTACCACTCCCACAGCGGCTTCCAGGAAATGACCGGCATGTATGGCGCGCTCATTATCGAGCCGCGTGATGGCCCGGTTCGCCCTGCAGCGGCGCATCTGCGTGCCGACCGCGACTACGTGGTGCAGCTTTCCGATTGGACCGATGACGATCCGATGTCGGTGTTTGCCAAACTCAAGGTTCAAAGCGACGTCTACAACTTTCACCAGCCCACGGTGGGCGACTTCTTTCGCGACGTTTCCACACAGGGGGTTTCCGGCGCACTGGACAAACGCCAGATGTGGAACCAGATGCGTATGAACCCCACCGATCTGGCCGACCTTTCCGCCGCTACCTTGACCTATCTGATGAACGGCCGTACGCCGGCGGGCAACTGGACGGGCTTGTTCAGACCCGGTGAGTGCGTGCGCTTGCGTTTTATCAACGCAGCCAGTAACAGCTTTTACGATGTTCGCATTCCCGGCCTGAAGATGGTCGTTGTGCAGGCGGATGGGCAGGATATCGAATCAGTGGCGGTGAATGAATTCCGGTTTGGACCGGGCGAGACCTACGACGTTCTGGTGGAGCCGAGTGATGATGCCCACACGATTTTCGCGCAAAGCATGGATCGAAGCGGTTTCGCGCGCGGCACTCTGGCAACCCGTGAAGGCTTAAGCGCGCCGGTGCCAGCGCTTGACCCCGTCGAGTGGCTGACCATGGCGGACATGATGGGCCAGATGGAGCACGGTGAAATGAATCACGGTGCCATGGGGCATGGCGCGATGCAGGGCATGGATCACGCTGGAATGAACCATGCCTCGATGCAACACGGCGGTATGGCCATGGATCACAGCCAGCACGGCATGGGGCAGAATCCGTTGGCCAAGCCGTCACAAAAAGTGAATCACGCACGCACCGAATATGGCCCATCGGTAGACATGCGGGTCGATATGCCGCGTACCAATCTGGATGATCCGGGTATTGGCCTGCGCAACTTAAGTCAGAGCGGGCGGCGCCCGCAGGGCCACCGGGTACTCACCCTGGCTGATCTGCGCTCGAGAGAGGGCGTGCAGAATGACAGCCGCTCCCCCGCCAGAGAAATCGAATTGCACCTGACTGGCAATATGGAGCGCTACAGTTGGTCCTTCGACGGACTGGAATTCGGCAAGAGCACGCCGGTAGCCATGAAACACGGCGAGCGCGTCCGCGTTATCTTGCAAAATGACACTATGATGACTCACCCCATGCACCTGCACGGCATGTGGAGTGACCTGGAGGATGATCAAGGCCGGTTGCGTGTACGCCGTCATACCATCCCAGTACAACCGGCACAACGCATCAGCTTTCTGACCACCCCGCATGATCTGGGGCGCTGGGCGTGGCACTGCCATCTGTTATTCCATATGGATGCGGGCATGTTCCGCGAGGTGGTGGTGTCATGAGAGTGAAGGATTTTACTAGACACTGTTTGCTTGCGGGCGTTATTGGCGGGCTGTTGTTCTCGGCCTCTGTCTTGGCCAAACAGGATGATCCCCATGCGATGCACGCAAAGGATGTCGATGTGCCGTCCCATGAGCACTCTGATGACAGTTTGGCTCCTCGCGCCACGGGCCACGCCACCATGGACCATGGCGATATGCAAATGCAAGGCGGAGAAGCCCCGATGGATGCCCGCGATCCCCACGCTTATTCCGATGGTTACACCCTGACGAACGGCCCCTATGTGCTGCCGGGGCCACGGCAACTGAAACTGGCTGATGAGCATCGGTTCTGGTCGTTGCTGGGCGATCGCCTCGAATACGACGCCGACAATGACGTCAAGACCTTCGACCTGCAGGGCTGGTATGGCACCACCTATGATCGGTTGGTGATCAAGCTCGAAGGCGATGCCGTGGACGGGCGCCTGGAGGAAAGTCAGGCTGATCTGCTCTGGGGCCACGCACTCAATGCCTATTTCGATACACAGTTAGGCGTGCGCCTTGATCAATACGATGAAGGGCAGGACCGTCAATGGCTGGCCCTGGGTGTTCAGGGTCTTGCCCCTTACTGGTTTGAACTGGATCTGACCGCCTACCTGGGCGAGGACGGACGCACAGCCCTGTCGCTGGAAGCGGAATACGAATTGCTGCTCACCCAGCGATTGGTTCTACAGCCTCGGGCTGAACTGAACGCCTATGGCAAGGACGATGCGGTTAACGGCCTGGGTAGCGGCTTGTCAGATGTCGCTCTGGGACTGCGACTGCGTTACGAGTTTTCACGCCAGTTCGCGCCCTATGTCGGCATCGAGTGGAACGGCGCCTTTGACGCCACCGCTGATCAGGCGCGGGCCAATGGCGATGCCACCAGGGATACCCGGTATGTCGCCGGGATCCGATTTTGGTTTTAATCAAACAGCTTATGCCTTTAACACGACTTAGGAGTCACACCATGAAACGTCAATCTCTCTGTTATTTCGTCGCCCTGTCGGCCATGTTGCTGGCCCTATCCGCTCAGGCACACGATCCGAAGGAGCACATGAAAGAGGCGCAGGCACCGGATTGTGCGGCCATGAAGGACATGGATCATTCCAAAATGGACATGAAGGATCCGCTCATGCAGGC
>CAYYCX010000180.1:0-3403 GCA_964470455.1 uncultured Wenzhouxiangellaceae bacterium | reverse complement strand
CCTGTCGGAATGGGGTATCGATCGCATTTATGCGCTGAAATTCATGTTCGTCATTTATGCTGCCGCCGGTTTTGCCGTGTGGCGGGTGTACCAGCGTTTGCCGAAACCAGCTGTGGAGCATGGCGTGCCACGCACCCAGGCGCTGGGTGTATCGAGGCCCAAGGTGCGGCGGCTGGCCGGCCTGTTCGCTATTGATGCCTTCGCCGGCGGCCTGATGGTGCAATCGCTGCTGGCCCTGTGGCTGTTTGAGAAATTCGGCCTGTCGCTGGCAGCGGCCGGTACATTCTTCTTCTGGTCCGGTTTGCTCAGCGCGTTGTCGCAACTGGTTGCGCCCTGGCTGGCCGCACGTATCGGCCTGCTGCGCACCATGGTGTTTACCCACCTGCCGGCCAGCCTGTGCCTGGTCGCGGCGGCCTTTGTCACGCGGCTGGATGTGGTGATGGTGCTGCTGCTGGTACGTGCCTCGCTGTCGCAACTGGATGTGCCCACGCGTTCAGCCTACGTGATGTCGTTGGTGACACCGGCTGAACGCACCGCCGCATCCAGTTACACAGTTGTGACGCGCAACCTGGCATCCGCCATCAGCCCTTCGCTGGGCGGCGCGTTGCTGGCCACCGGTTGGCTGGCCGCGCCCATGTTCGCTTGCGGTGTACTCAAGGTGGTGTACGATATTGCGCTGCTGAAAGTGATGGACAAGATTGAGCTGGAAGACTAACCATGCCAGGCAGGAAGCCCGAGACCATCGCCCAGTACATCGACTCTGCCCCGGCTGCCGGGCAGGATCTGCTGCGCCAGCTGTACGCCCTCCTCAAGGAAGTGGCGCCCGATGCGCAGGAAGCCATCAAGTGGGGCACGCCGTTTTTTATCGAACCGCGCTTTCTTTTTTCCTTTTCCGCGCACAAGGCGCACCTGAATTTCGCTCCGAGCAGGGCAATACTCCGGGAGTTCAGCAAGGAGCTGGAAAAGCACCGCACCACTGAGCACTTCCTGCAAATACCCTATGGACAGCCTCTGCCTATAGCACTGGTCAGGAAATTGGCCAGGCGCCAGCTCAAGCGGGTCAGCCAGCGCGTGGATGATTCGTTCTGGTAGCCAGGCCTGCGCCCGGGGCCGGCTCGGGCGATATCCGTTAAGGAAGTAAGGCCAACGAATGGGTCGCCGGGGTTAAGGTTGGTCCTCACCGCACCGTTTACCGCGCCAGGCAAACCGGCGCGAACTGCTGGGCATACGGCCCGATCCAGGTGCCGGCCGAGCTGCCGATGCAGCGCACGGCGAACCTGAGACCGCGTTCCTGCGCAAAGCGTATGGCCTTGGGCTGCACCAGTACTCCGGCCACTTCCAGTGCATGCTCCCATGAAATCCGGCTGAACACCCGCGGCGGCGGGCCGGGCAGGGCAGGGTCGTATTCAAACACACCATCCACATCTTTCAGCAGGATGCAGTCCGCGCGCAGCTGGTGAGCCAGGAACAGTGCCGTGTCATCCGAACCGCCGCGGCCAAACAGCACCGTGCGGCCCTTGGCGTCACTGCCGATAAAGCCGGGCACGATGGCCACGCGATGGTGCTGCAGCAGGTTTTCGAGTTTCGCCACGTCCATGGCAACCGGGTCGGAATCATCGGCCGGTCCTTCCGCCAGCAGGCCGATGTCCTGCGGCCGCGCCACCGCGGAGGCGATACCTTCTTTTTGCAAGGCCAGGCGCAACAGCCACGCGCTTTGCAGTTCGCCGGTGGCCACCAGGTCGGCGACGGTGTAAGGATCGCCCTGCGGGTTGGCCGCCCGGCTCCAGCCCAGCAACTTGTCGGTTTCACCCAGCATGGCCGATACCACGGCAACCACCTGCTGGCCGTCATCGAGGTAACGGCGGATTTCGGTCACCGCATGCGCGTAGCATGACGGGTTGGCAAAAATGGAGCTTCCAAACTTCAGGACAGTTCGTTGGGGATGTTGCGGGCGTTCCGGGTATTGTGGCTGTTCCGGATGTTGTTGGTGTGACACTGGAAACCTCGTCATTCGGTAAAGGTTGTGACTTGACGGGGCTTGCGGGTGGCAGTCGTGAGGGCATAAAAAAACCCGCCACAACGAAAGTCGAGACAGGTTCCTGGCTCGCTTTAGCTGTATTTATCAAGCGCCCGCAAGCTGAATCAAATCGGCGCAGGGCCTAATTTACCCGGGCCTCGCCACAAGTCAAGCGCCATTTGCAGCGCCAGTTGCCGCTCCTACACTGTCCCAGTGCCCTGGAATCTGCACTTTGAATGCTTGATTACATCATATGTAAGATGTAGTGTGTATGCATGCACAGAACCCAGGTGATTCTCGAAGACTGGCAGTATCAGGCCCTACGTGCCCGCTCAGAGCAGGAAGGCCGAAGCATCTCTGATCTCGTCCGTGAGGCGCTTGCAACCAGCCTCGCCCAGGCGCCCGAGCGCATCAGCAGGCTGCAGGAGATTGAAGGCATTGGTGAAGATCCCGCTAGCTATGGCGAGGATCACGATCACGCGCTGTATGGTGACAAGAGCGGTCACTGATGCAGCGCTTGTTCGTGGACACCAGCGCGTGGTTCGCTTATGCGAATCGCGTGGATCGCGGCCATGCCGCCGTCCGCAAGGCCATCGCCGGCTTCGATGGCCGTCTGGTTACGTCCAACTTCATTTTCGATGAAACCCTGTCGCTGTGTCTCTACCGCCTGGGGCACGCTGCCGCGGAGCGGGTTGGTGCCGTGCTGCTCGATCCGGATACCATCGATTTGATCCGCGTTTCGCCGGAAGATGAGCAGTCCGCCTGGACTCTGTTCCGGAATCGCTCCGACCAGCGCTACAGTTTCACTGATTGCACATCTTTCGCACTCATGCGGCGGCTGGGCATCGACGTGGCGCTGGCGCTGGACGAGGACTTTCGGGCCGAGGGGTTCACAGTGATGCCATGAATTGAGCGAAAAACTTCAGTCTTTGGTTTATCAGACTTTTCTGTTTGTTGTTTTTTGCCCCCACCCCCGCCGTAGTGCCCCCTGTGGAGCGTCTGGAGTATCACGGAAGTGTCCGTCTTGCCCGGGGCACTCCACTTAAACCCAATGGCCTCCTGAAAACCCGGGGCGATTCACTACTTCCGACACTTCCTGCAAGCGTGACTCAGTTGCAGATTGAACGCGTTTCCTAAGTTGCTACACTGGCCAATGAACTGAGAGGCCAGAATCACGAGTTGCAGATTGAACGCGTTTCCTAAGTTGCTACACTATCCGTCCGTTTTCTGGCAGCAGCGAAAGCGTTGCAGATTGAACGCGTTTCCTAAGTTGCTACACTGCGCCATGCACTCTGCACCATATCTCGGCGGTTGCAGATTGAACGCGTTTCCTAAGTTGCTACACTTACCACCAGGCTTTTTTCCAGTCGGTGAAGGTTGCAGATT
>CAYYCX010000179.1:0-3417 GCA_964470455.1 uncultured Wenzhouxiangellaceae bacterium | reverse complement strand
GCCGTAGTCCAGGAAGCGGGGGTAGCGGCTGTGCATGGCTTTGAGCCGCAGCGCGTGTTTGATGGGACACCAGTATTGCTCTGTCCGGCCGGCGATTTCCTGCACGTAGGCAATCAGGCCGTTCACATACTCGCAATAGATGCAGTTCAGCTTTTCAATGCCGTTCAGGTAGGCCAGCTTGCCGCGGTCCATCACAACGTACCCGGATCGCTTCACCTTCGGAATGCCGTAAACAGGAAAGCAGATGAACTGGTAAACCGTGGCCCAGAGATCCAGCAACAGGATCGGGATGGCACACGACCAGATTACCGGCCCGACCAGAATGCTGGGCCAGCGGGCGTCACGCAGGTAGTCACGGAGCCGCTTGGCCAGTTTTCTGTGCTGTTCGGTTGCTTCGGCCGAGAAATGGACTTTCTGCTGGTGAATCCGATAGCGGAATTGCTCCTCCCGGGTGCGGATCTCGTCCAGCAACTCCGCTTCCAGTTGCTTCATTGAAAGCAGTATTTCGTCAACTCTGGAGTTCATGACATGATGCTCCCGGCTCGCTCCTGAGGCACGTGACTCAGTATAGGCCAGGTGCTGTGCACATCCGCTTGACTGAAGTCAGGAACCAGCCACGCGTGATACCGGACAATACCTGGAGTTGGCTAGCGTTATCGGTATCCTGGCGGTTGGCAGAGTCGTAATGGACAGTAAAACACACATCAACTTCTGGTATGTAGTGGTTGCAATGGCAGTGATCGTGGCCTTCCTTCCACCCGCAGTCCAGGCACCAGTTCAGGCTGCGGGTTCGCCGTTGCTAGCGCCATCGCCCCCATCCGGGCCGTGAAAGCACTGGTCAAGCCGGCTTTGCTGCTGGTGTTTATCGCGGTCTGCATGGCATTGGCGATCAACCCCTTGTACCGGCAGGACTGGCTGCTGGAAAACGTGCTGGTGCTGGTAGTGGTGCCACTGCTGGTACTGGCTGACCGCCGAGTGCATTTCTCACTGCCCTCATGCTTCATGATGTTTGTTTTCTTGTGCCTGCACGAAATCGGCGCGCATTACACCTATTCGGAAGTGCCCTACGATGCCTGGCTGCAGGCACTCACCGGCCACTCGTTGAATGCGGCCATGGGCTGGGAGCGCAACCATTTCGACCGGCTGCTGCATTTGCTGTTCGGATTGCTGCTCGCCCTTCCCATGCGTGAATTGCTGGTCAACATGGCCGGATTGCGGGGCGCCTGGGGTTATCTGTTTCCGCTGGCGGCCATGATGTCGCTGTCATTGATCTACGAATTGATCGAATGGGCCGCGGCGCTGGTGTTCGGCGGCGAACTCGGCATGGCCTATCTGGGCACGCAGGGAGATGTTTGGGACGCGCACAAGGACATGGCCTGTGCAGCATTTGGGGCGCTTTTCGTGATCCTGCTGCGCGCAATCCAGGATTGGCGGAATCGTTGAAGCCAGGACTCGTTGTCCGGTGTGGATTTGACCTGGATCAAGTTTTGCGCATCCCCTGGTTGCAGCGCACCGGGCCAGGAACTAAAAATAAAGTGCGTGATGAGGAGTTGTGGGCCATTCCGGCAATTGCCGAAGGATCGCAACCTGGGGTGAGTGTCCAATGAAAGCCCGGCAATGAAGATCCATCATGCAAGCCCGCGACCAACTGCTGCTGAGGCTTAGTCCGCATAGGCATGGTCGCGGGTTCTTTTTGGCATGGTGACCTGTAAATGAATTCCCGGACTGCTGACCATCACGACGTTACCCACCTCTTCGGCAACATGGCTGAACACACCCTGTTGCAGATACTTGAGACCGGGGCAACCGTTGAACAACTGGAAGCGGTTGCGTTGTGGCTGGCGCAGGAAGACGATGTCCTGGGAAAAGCCCGGGTACCTCTCGATGGGGTACGCGCACAGGTCGCCAGGCTGCTGGAAGATGATTCGGTGTATGACACCGACCGTGAAATCTGACCACTCCGTCCATTGATGCAGCTGGCCGCTGAAACCGTGAGCCGTGTGCTTTACCCGATGAAGCAACACGGAATTCCGGATTTAAGCAGGAAGCAGCTGAAGATACTGGACCCTGATGCACTGCATGCAGTGGCCATGCACTACTGATGACAGCTGCGAAACGCTCACGCTCGTGCGCCCGGGTGCCGGGTCAACGTCAAGATGTTGGATGGCGATTACTACCGCTCACGCTCGTGCGCCCGGGTGCCGGGCTGCTCATAGGATTCCGATTGGCCGGAACTGCTGGTCATGGATTATCCGTACCGATCGGATTTCAGATCGTGTTCGTGCAGCCAGTTGGCTGGATTGGTAAACGTGTGAATTTCGCGGAAATCCTCTTGCCCGCTGGAACAGAAAATCCGTGCTGCCGTACCGTTTCCAACCAATGTCCAGGTGTTCATTCGCTCCTCCCGGAATCCGCCAGGGATATTCTGGCAAAACTGAATAACCCAACATTCGCCATCAAGTTCAATTTTATCCGAAGCAACACACAGAGTGCCGGTAAACAACCGCATCTTTGACGCGGATCAAATGTCTCAATCTCCCGGGTTCTCAACCTGGCAGCACTGGATTTCATTCCGCGCCTGCAGCACCTGCCCCTCGATACAGCCTCGACGGAACACCGTGCAGCCTTTCAGGCCTTGAGCATGGGCGGCTGCGTACAAATCCTGGATATCGTCCGCAGTGGCGTCCTGCCGAAGGTTGATGGTTTTTGAAATCGCCCCATCCACCAGCGGTTGCAGGCAGGCCTGCATGTCGAGGTGCGCCTTTGGCGCCAGCTGTTCGGCCGTGACAAAGTATTCCGGAATGCCGGCGGCATCGTCGCCCACTTCACGCCAGCGTTCAAAAGCATGATCCTGTACCACATGCGTGCGCAACTGCAGGTCCGCCCCACGGATGGTGCGGTTGGCGGTAAGCGCAAAAATGGGCTCGATGCCACTCGATACATTGTCGGCCAGCAGGCTGATGGAGCCGGTGGGCGCGATGGCCAACAGGTGGCTGTTGCGCAGTCCGTGGCGCCGGATGGCGGCCTGAATGTCTTCCGGCAGGCGCTGCACGAATGGCGAAGCCAGGAACGGTGAGGCATCGAACCGCGGGAACGCTCCTTTTTCAGCGGCAAGTCCAGCGGAAGTGCGGTAGGCCGTATCGCGTACCAGGAGCAGCACCTGCCCGGCCTGGCGCCGCGCTGCGTCACTGCCATAGTGCAGTCCCAGCATGGCGAGCATATCGGCCAGCCCCATGATGCCCAAGCCGATGCGCCGCGTTGCCTGTGCCTGTACCTTCTGTTGCGGCAAGGGAAAGCGCGAAACGTCGGTGACGTTGTCGAGGAATCGTACCGCGATTGCCGCCGTTGACCGGAGCTTTTCGGTATCCAGGCGCGCCTTCCCGGAGAAAGGATCGAGCACCAGCGAAGGCAGGTTGA
>CAYYCX010000178.1:1792-3504 GCA_964470455.1 uncultured Wenzhouxiangellaceae bacterium | reverse complement strand
CCAGCCGGATGGCCGGGCCTATGACGACCCCGCACAGATGTCGGCACAGGTCCTGGAGGCAGCCGGGCAATCGGGGATGGCCCTTACGCTGTTGCCGGTGCTGTATTGCCGCGGCGGTTTTGGCAATGACACCGTGACGGACCGGCAAAGGCGGTTTCACAACACGCTGGATGGGTACCTGGCCATCCACGGTCGCTGTGTGGAGATGACCCGCGACCAGCGGCTGCATCGCATCGGGATTGCACCGCATTCCCTGCGGGCCGTGTCGCCCGAACAACTGCAGGAGTTGTTGCAGGTAACAGGCAACCCGCCACAGCCGGTGCATATCCACATTTCCGAGCAGTACCGTGAAGTGGAAGAATGTCTCGCGGCGTACGGCGCCCGTCCGGTGGAGTGGTTGCTGCGGCAGCACCCGGTGGATGATGACTGGTGCCTGGTGCACGCCACGCACATGGATGCCGCGGAAACCTCCAGTGCCTTGAAATCCGGCGCAGTGATCGGCTTGTGTCCAACCACCGAAGCCGATCTCGGCGACGGGTTTTTCGCGATTGAGAACTGGTTCAAGGCTGCCGGCCGGTTTGGCGTGGGCAGCGACAGCAATGTGCGGCTGTCGCCCGCTGAAGAGCTGCGCTCGCTGGAATTCCAGGCGCGCTTGCACAGTGGCAAACGCAATGTGCTCGCGAAAGGTGGGCTGGGTTGTGGCCGCAGCCTGTATGAGGCCGCCTTGCAGGGTGGTGCGCAAGCATTGGGGCAGAAGGTTGGCCGGATCGCGCCGGGCTTTCGTGCCGACCTGGTGGAACTGGATGAAACGCACCCGCTGCTGGCAGGGCGCAGCGGCGATGTGCTGCTGGACAGCTGGATCCTGGCTGGTGGCCGGGACATGGT
This sequence comes from uncultured Wenzhouxiangellaceae bacterium, assembly GCA_964470455.1. Taxonomy (GTDB): domain Bacteria; phylum Pseudomonadota; class Gammaproteobacteria; order Xanthomonadales; family SZUA-36; genus JAWXBM01. The sequence goes on along the minus strand of CAYYCX010000178.1, from coordinate 2,619 downwards.
TCGCAGCGTGCGTGTGGCCGGCAAGGCCTGGGTGCAGCACGGACAACACATCGCCCGCGAAAACCTGTTGCCGGCATACCTCAAAGCCATGCGGGAGCTGTTGTGATGGAGCAGGGACTGCCGTTTGCGCCGGCCAGCGAGCGGAACAAGCAGCCCATCCGGGAGGTGCTGAGGAACGTCCTGCCCGGTTCGGGGCTGGTGCTGGAAATCGGCTCGGGCTTCGGCCAGCACGTCGTGCATTTTGCCGCGCACCTTCCCGGCTTGCAGTGGCAGCCCAGCGAACAGGCTGAAAACCTGCCTGATTTGCAGCGACGCCTCGATCAACAGGCGGGTAACAATGTTCAAGCCGCCATTGAACTGGATGTGGCCGCGGGCTGGCCGCAGTTTGAAGTGGCTGCCGTAATTTCCGCCAACACCGCCCATATCATGAGCTGGCCGGAAGTGATCTGCATGTTTGACGGCGTTTCGGAACTGCTGCTACCCGGCGGAGTGTTTTGCCTGTACGGGCCATTCAATGTGAACGGTGAATTCACTGCGCCAGGCAACCGGCAGTTCGACCAGGACCTGCGTTCACGCAAGTCCAGCATGGGCCTGCGCGATGTGGCGGAACTTGAAAAACTGGCACAGCAACGGCACATGCTCCTGGAACAGCGGATTGAAATGCCGGCCAACAACCAGATGCTGGTGTTCCGCAAACCCGCTTGAGTGCCTGGCTCAATGCGTCCGAAACCACCAACTCAACCCGGGCACCGACGAAAGGAAAAGCGCAGCATGGAAGAACAATGGAAATCAGCCGGTGGCCTGGCCGCCCAGGCGGAAGGCCTGCT
>CAYYCX010000178.1:0-1692 GCA_964470455.1 uncultured Wenzhouxiangellaceae bacterium | reverse complement strand
TGGAAGAACAATGGAAATCAGCCGGTGGCCTGGCCGCCCAGGCGGAAGGCCTGCTTTCGGTTGAACACGATCCCATCGCGAACGCGGCCAATCTGTCGGCGCTGCTGTACATGTCGCTCGAGGACGTCAACTGGGCCGGGTTTTATTTTCTGAAGGAAAGCGAACTGGTATTGGGGCCATTCCAGGGAAAACCGGCCTGTGTGCGCATACCCATGGGCAGGGGTGTTTGCGGCAAGGCCGCCGAAACCCGGCAAACCCAGCGCGTGGCCGATGTCGAGCAGTTCAGCGACCATATCGCCTGTGATGCGGCTTCACGTTCGGAAATCGTAATTCCACTGGTTAAGGACGGTGAACTGCTGGGCGTGCTGGATATCGACAGTCCGGTAACCGCGCGCTTCAGTGCTGAGGACCAGCAGGTGCTGGAGCAGGTCGCGCAGGTTTACCTGGCATCAATCACCTGACAGGTTTTTTCCGCGCATGAAGTGGGCCAGGTTGCCTTTGCCCTGGTCCGTGTCCCAGCCGGAAGCAAATTCGACAACCGCCAGGGTGCCGGTGGGCAGGCGGCTGTATCCCGTGCGATGTCGTGCGTGAATCACATCGCCGGTGAGTACTTCCAGGCCGGGATTGTGTCCCACGATGAGCACACGGTTGTATTCCGCGAACGACGCATCCAGCGCGGCCTGCAGCGTGCGCATGCTGGCGTGGTAAAGCTGCGGCAGGAAGTGCGTGGCGGCCTCCAGGCCCGGGTGTATGGCCAGCAGGGGCGCCAATGTTTCACGCGTGCGCTGCGAGGGTGAGCAGAGAATGCAGTCCGGACTTTCGCCATGGTCATTCATCCATTGCGCCACGCGTTTGGCGTGCACCTGTCCGACCGGCTGCAGTTTGCGCGCAAAGTCATCCGAACTCGGCGTCCAGGTGACGGCTTTGGCATGACGCAGTATGTACAGTTTCTGCATGAATACGCTCCAGGTTCAATGGCTTGATCGGTTGCAGTAGTAGCAGGTTGATTATAATGACGTGCTACCAAGGGTACCGAAGGAAACGAAGCAAATCATGCCTGAATTGAACTGGCCAGCGCTGAGATGCACCGTATTCCTTGTGCTGTTACTGTGCCTGGCCCCTGCGGGAACGTTGCATGCACAAGTCGGAAATTCCGACACCGCGGACCTCTATGCCCGCTGGAGCGATCGCGTACTGCAGATCCAGGTGATAGAGCGGCAGTCCCAATCCAAGTCCGGAATCGGCTCCGGATTCCTGGCGGCCCCTGGCGGACTGGTCATCACCAACTACCATGTGATTGCCGACCTGGCCAACCATCCGGGCGACTACCAGGCAAGGTTCCTGGCCGCCGATGGCGAGCGCGGCAGCCTGGAACTGGTGAATGTCGATGTGGTGCACGACCTGGCAGTGCTGCGCAGCCGCGAGCTGGATGCCGCGCCGCTGCCGATTTCAACGGCATTGCCACGGCATGGAACGCGGCTGTATTCCATGGGCTTTCCCTATGACATCGGCCTGACCATCGTTGAAGGCACTTACAACGGCCTGCTGGAAAAGTCCCTGTACGAACGGATGCACTTTACCGGCAGTATCAATCCCGGCATGTCCGGCGGCCCGGTGCTGGACCAGCAAGGCGATGTGATCGGCATCAATGTGGCCACCGCCGGCAATCAGGTGGGGTTCCTGGTGCCGGCC
>CAYYCX010000177.1:0-3787 GCA_964470455.1 uncultured Wenzhouxiangellaceae bacterium | reverse complement strand
AAGGGGTTTCGGTATGTCATGCTGTTCATTGATCGGGGCCCGGTTTTAATGCCGTCTTGCGGAGAGGCTGAATGATACAATAATCCGCCTGCAGCCATACAGTGCCGGTCGCAGCAGCCCCAAGCCTCGTTTGATCCAGGCTTTACTCAACAGCAACAGGGCCCACCAGCAATGGAAGTCAGCAACCTCAAACAAGCCGGACTCAAGATCACCCATCCGCGCAAACGCATTTTTGAAGTGCTGGAAGAGCGATCCCACAAGCACATGACCGCCGACGATATCTACCGCGCCTTGATGGAGGCGGGCGAGGATATCGGCCTGGCTACGGTTTACCGGGTGCTGAACCAGTTTGAATCTGCCGGCCTCGTGACAAAACACAATTTTGAGGGTGGGCAGGCTTATTACGAAATCGACTCGGGCAAGCACCACGACCACATGGTGTGCGTGGAAACGGGCAAGGTGATCGAGTTCGTGAACGAGGAGATCGAACGTCTGCAAAGAAAGATCGCCGAGGCGCATGGCTACGAAATCGAGGACCACAGCCTGGTGATTTACGTCAGGCCGAAGCGGAAATCCTGAAGAAAGCCCGTTCCAACGGAGCCTGCGGGAAGCGCATTAGCGCCGACTGGTCGCGGCTGATACCGCTCCTACGGCGACTGTAGGAGGCGCGTCAGCGGCGACCAGAACCGCAATCCTTAATGCCGTGTCAACGCGCTGCTGAGCAACTCGCTGGCATGGGCGCGGCTCTGCTCGCTGAGCTTGCCGCCCAGCATGCGGGCGATTTCATCCACCCGTTCCGATTCGTCCAGCAGGGAGGTTTCAACCCGGGTGAGGTTGGCATCCGCGCTCTTGACCACGCGAATCTGCTGGTCGGCACAAACCGCGACCTGGGCCAGGTGGGTCACGCACAAAGCCTGGCCGCGGGCGGCCACCGCCTGCAGCAATCGCCCCACCGCGTTGGCCGTATCGCCCCCGATGCCCGCGTCCACCTCATCAAAAACCTGCGTGGCAGCGATCGAATCCCCAGACTCTTCCGTTGATTTGCCGGCGTGTGCCGCCACCTTGCCGGCCACTTTTATGGCCAGGCTGATGCGGGACAATTCGCCACCTGAGGCCAGTTTGCGCAGCGGCCCCAGTGGCATTCCCGGATTGGCACTGACGCGCATTTCGAGCCGGTCATCGCCACGCCGTGAGGGTTCACGCTCGGGCTGCAGACTCACTTCCAGCTCAAATACACCGCCTTCCATGCCCAGGATCTGCATCAGGTCGGTTACGGCCGCAGACAAGGAGGATGCCGCATCGCGACGTTTGTGATGCAGTGCCCTGGCCGCTTTTCGATAGGCGTCGGTCTGCTGCGCCAGTTTCTGCTGCAATGCCCTGCGTTGGGTTTCCAGCCCGGCCGCGCGCTCGATGCGGTGCTGCAGTTTGTCCAGCACATTGCCCAGATCCTGCGGTTCCGAGCGGTGCTTGCGCGCAAGGGTGAGCAAGCGGCTGATCTGCTCATCCAATTGGGCCAAGCGGTCGGTGCTGAGATCGATCCGGGAGAGAGCCGATTCCAGGCTTTGCCGCGCTTCCTCGCAGTTGATTGCTGCCTCGGCCAGGGCCTTGTGCGCATCGGCAATGTCACGATCGGCTTCCGCATCAGGCGCGAGCCGGTTCGCCAGAGCCTGCAGCTGCGAACCGCTGGCGCCTTCGTCCGACTGCAGCACATCGAGACAGGCCTGCAATCGCGCCACCACGTCGCTGCCGCGTGCCAGCAGCCTGTGCTCCTTTTCCAGTTCCCGCCAGGCGTCCGCGGAGATGACCGCGGCTTCCAGTTCCTCGGCCTGGAAGCGCAGCAGGTCCAGTTCGGCGGCGCTGAGTGGCGCCTCGCTTGAGAGTTGTTCCAGCTCTTGTGCAGTGGCCTGCCTGATGTTGAAAGCTTCATCCACCGCGGCCAGTTCCGCGCCGTATTCGCCCTTGCCATCCAGCAGCTCAAAGGCTTCGGCGCTGCGGGTGAGGCGAATGTGTTCATTCTGGCCGTGGATTTCCACCAGCAATTCACCCAGTTCCTGCATTTGCGCCAGGGTTACCGCCGTTCCGTTTATCCAGGCTCTTGAACGCCCGTTGGCGGTGATCACACGGCGCAGCAGACAATCGTGGTCCTGTTCCAGTGCCGCTTCCTGCAGCCACCGAAGCGCCAGGCTGCCTTTCGACAGCCGGAACTCGGCGCTAAGTTCGGCCTTGTCGCAACCCGCGCGGATGGCGGTGGAATCGGCCCGGCTGCCCAGCAGCAGCCCGAGCGCATCGACCAGGATGGACTTGCCCGCGCCGGTTTCACCCGTAATGGCCGTAAAACCGTTCTCCAGCTCGATTTCCAGGTCATCGATGATGGCGAAATTGCGGATTTGCAGCAGGCTCAGCATGGCGCTCAAGCTAGCATGACCGCGCCAGCCGGGCAACGCGCCTGCTGTGGCAATCGCTGTAGGAAATTTGCTTGAATCCGTGCCGCCAAGCCCCATTTATGCAGCAAGAATGGGCAAGGTACCCCTCGTGTGAATCTGGCGCGCAGCGCCTATGAATGAGAACCGCAAAACATGAATGACACGACCGAAAAATTTGACCAGGACATGCCGGACGATGGGGAGCAGGGCGGCCAGGCCGGCGAGTTTCTGGACCCCAATGATAAGCTTCAGGGCATGGAGCAGGCGGTGGATGCCGCCCAGCAGGAACTGCTGCAGCATCGCGATGCCATGCTGCGCATGCAGGCCGAGATGGAAAACCTGCGCAAGCGGCTGATCCGCGACCAGGAGCGGGCCCGCAAATTTGCCCTGGAAGGCATCATGAAAGACCTGCTGCAGGTGCGTGACAGCCTGGAACGGGCGCTGGAAGTGGCGCCGGAGAATGCCACCGTCGAGTCGCTGCGAGAGGGCGAGGAATTGACCCTGAAGCTGCTCAGCAAGGTGCTGGGTGACCACGGCCTGGAAATTCTCGATCCGGAGGGTGAGGCGTTCAACCCCGAGTGGCACGAAGCGGTGGCCATGCTGCCATCGCCCGATGTGGCGGAAAACACGGTGCTGAACGTAATGCAGAAGGGCTTCCGGCTGCACGATCGGCTGATCCGGCCAGCGATGGTTGTGGTGGCTAAAAGCCCGGACTAGCTGGCTTGACTGCAGGAGGCAGCCATTTTGTGCAGGAAGCACTTAGATCGCGAAGCACATGGATGTGCGAGAGCGATCGCCGAACTGGTCGCGAGCATGGTTCGCTCCTACAAATGGCCGTCCGACAGGTAACCGGGTGCCGGATATTGAAAAACCAAAGCGGAGCCCCATCTTTGAGCCATCGCTTTTCAACACATTATTCAGAATTTTTTGGGAGATTGATCCATGGGTAAAATCATAGGTATTGACCTGGGAACCACCAACTCATGCGTAGCCGTGATGGAAGGGGGCAAGCCCAAGGTGATCGAGAACTCCGAGGGTGACCGGACCACACCGTCCGTGGTCGCCTTCGCCAAGGATGACGAGATCCTGGTGGGCCAGCCGGCCAAGCGCCAGGCCGTCACCAACCCCACCAACACGCTGTACGCGGTGAAACGCCTGATCGGACGCAAGTACGCCGAGGACGTGGTGCAGAAAGACCGCGACCTGGTGCCGTACAAGATTGTCAAGGCCAGTAACGGTGATGCCTGGGTGCATGCCGGTGGCAAGGACATGGCGCCGCCGGAAATTTCCGCCCGCGTGCTGATGAAGATGATGAAGACCGCCGAGGACTACCTGGGTGAACCGGTCACCGAAGCGGTGATTAC
>CAYYCX010000176.1:0-3872 GCA_964470455.1 uncultured Wenzhouxiangellaceae bacterium | reverse complement strand
TTCCCCAGCGTTGTCAGTTCGGCAGGCCCCAGGAAAGGCATCACCCACCTGGGGCCTGCCGAACTGACACTTCTGCAATACATTACCGCCATAGGGCTCTTCAACGCGCCAGGCTATTGATTCTCCTGATTGCTATTGTTACCTTTTGGAGTCAATAAACCTGAAAATTTCATGCTTAGCAAAATGCCGATGTCTACTCTTCAGGCTCTCCAAAATTTTCGGCAAATTTTTTGCGGCTTGCGGATAACAACAAGCCTCTTCCTGTCAGTACTTTTGTTTGCCGGGTTGGTTGAAACGGCGGATGGAGCTGAGTGCTACGAGTGGCAGTTTTCCGGGGGATTCAGTAGCAAACAATTTAATCACTACTCGTACCATGATCGATGCAACGATCTCTCCGGCACAACTGAAAATGTTTCTCAGGGCTCAGTTGCCTATGTTGGTCATCATTGGGCGCCAGAGAAAATCATTGAATGCGACGGGTCTTTTTTCCCACAAACAAGTGTTTCTACAGATAGCTACTTTAACGAAACCGCAAACGGCTACACCAGCGGCCATTCCACTACCGCGCTAAACCTGACGCCCGATGGCAGGCTGATCGAAAAGATCGCCCAAACTACGTTGGGATCAGACACAGAAATCGATCTTTGTGACCATGAAGGTTATGAAACGTCTACGTATGTTGGCTTCTATGAAAGTGAAATGATCGTTGATCTGCGAGCCAGCACAATATCGGGCGCATTCAGAAACGAAGATTTTTCCGAAACGACAAACAGGTCCGAGCGCGGCTTTGTGCAGGGCATATATTTCTCCGCGGATCCTCCACTGGAAGTCTGGAAAACGCCCATCCCCCAGCTTCCCATCTACACCCAACTCGAAAACCCCCTTGCCGACAATGCCTTCGTCAGCCGCATGGCGGCTGATGGCGAAACAAAAGTGGTGCTGGTGGTCCGGTCCAGCACGGCCGATGCGGTGACACTGGCAACCACCACCCCCTCGCACCCTGATCGTCGTTCGCAGATTCCGCTGGTGGATGGACCGGTGGTTTTGCAGCCCTCCAGCAATCCGCTGTACCCATTTGAAGCCCGACTTGATCTGATCGTTCCTCGCCAGGCCTGGAACGATTTCACGCCACTGGAAGTGCAGGTCGTGGCCACGCAGGGCGAGCACACGCATCAATTGGCTTTCCAGGTGCAGTCGCCACCCGTGGTGGCCATCCACGGCCTGTGGTCCAGCCCGGCAGCCTGGGACAAGTTACACCAGATTGCGCAGTACCTGCCGGTTTCGGACATTTCGTTCATTGATTACGAGCAGTTCAACCACCACGACTTTTCCCGACCTGAGGTGCGGAACTATGCACGCGCACAGCTGCGCGCGCGCCGCAAGGAACTGATGCAGGGCGGGCTTGCGTTTACCCGCTACGATGTGGTGGCGCATTCCATGGGTGCGTTGCTCGCCCGGACCCTGCCCAGTCATCCCTGGTACAAGCGGGCGGACAACGGCAACCTGGGCGAGCTGGGTTTCCTGGTGTCAACTGGCAGCCCGATGCTGGGCAGTCCACTGGCGCAGGTCCTGGCGGACCATGCACAGGAGGTCTACGTGCCCTGCACCGGTTCCTGTGGCCTCCAGTTCGAGCTGATGTGCGCGCAACTCGGCGACTGCGAGACCGTCCCAACCTTGTTGGCACATGCCATGGCCGCATTTGGAATGCCCCTGACTTGCGGTTTGCCCGGCAATGAAGCGTGCGCAGTACAGGCACTGGCGCCCGGAAGCCCACAACTCAATGCCCTGGCGTCACCAGCCGAGTTGCCCTATGTGGGTATTCGCGGCGTTGCTCCGGAGGACTCACCTGAAGAAACGGTGCTCAACGCGCTTCTTGTGCCGCTTTCACTATCAACCCTGGACAACCTGTTCCTGCAGGGTCCGAATGGTCACGTCAAGCATGACACGATTGTTGGATACCTGAGCCAGAACGCCGGTGCTTCCCAGCAAACGGACATCGAGAATATCTTTCATGCACCCGTGCCCAACCTCATCAGGCAGTCTTCCACTGAGACCAACAGCAGCGAAGTGATGCGAGCGGTGGCCTGTTACCTTGGCGGACTCGCTGCGTGCGCCGCCGCTGGCACTGAAGGTATCGCTGCGGCGGACACGCCTCAGGCCGACAATCAGGCGATTCTCGACGAGTTCCTGGCTACCGACATCAGCGATTGGCAGGATGTCTCCGCGGACGGGCTGGTGGTGGGCTACGGAGCAGGATTTGAACCGGTGATGGGCAGCCCGACCAGCCTGGACGTAAGTGCCGTAGAGGGCCAGGTGGAAGCGGTGTTTTATCAGATTGGCAAAGACGCCCTTCAGAAAGCCGTGGGCAACCCGGCCTATATTCCCGTAACGCCCAGGACACCAACCATCAGCATACACGGCGTGGCTTTAATGAGTGATAACCGGTTCGCCCGGTTCCGGCATGACGCCGAGGTGGCGCTGCCGGATGGGCCGCCCTACGATTTGCTGGTCACACCACGCAACATCCGCATGGAGCAGGGCACCAGCCTGCCGCTGCAGGTCAAGGCGCGCTATGTGGGCGGATTGTTCGACGTGACCGAGTTGGTAACTTCGGAATGGGAAGGCGGCGAGGCGCTCGCCACCCTCGATGATGGCATTCTCCAGGCTTTGGCGGCCGGAAGTGGCGCCATGCGGATTTCCTGGAGCGGTGCAGAGGCTGTCGTACCGGTTGAAATCGAAGATGTCTCGGTCATCTTTCACGATGGGTTTGAACCGAACCCGTGATTTGCCCACCAACCGGCCGCATTGGAACCCGAGGCTGAATCAGCAAAAGTTGATCTGCGGCAATTAATGCTGGATTTCCGCCCTTGGGCAGTATTGATTTCACCCCCCAAAACCCTCAGATAATAGGCAAATCAGCCCCACTGTGAGGCTACCCTAGTGAGGAATCCAACATGAGAATGGACAAACTGACCAGCAAGTTCCAGTTGGCCCTGTCCGATGCGCAGAGCCTGGCGACCGGGCTGGATAACCAGCTGATCGAGCCCGTGCACCTGATGGTTGCGCTGCTCGACCAGGAGGGCGGTTCCACCCGTCATTTGCTCACCAAGGCTGGCGTGCGCGTCAGCCAGCTGCGCTCGCAATTGGGTGAACGGATGGACAGCCTGCCCAAGGTCAAGGGCGCGGCGGGCGAAGTCAGCCTGTCGAACGACCTGGTGAAAATCCTGAACGTCACCGACAAGCTGGCCCAGCAGTGGGGCGACCAGTACATCTCCTCCGAGCTGTTTCCGCTGGCGGCGCTGGAAGTCAAAGGCGCACTGGCCGACATCCTGGTGCAGGCCGGGGCCAACAAGGACGCCATCGAGAAAGCCGTCAGCGAGATGCGCGGCGGCGAACAGGTCACCGACCCGAACGCCGAGGAAAACCGCCAGGCGCTGGAAAAATACACCATCGACATGACCGAACGGGCCGAGCAGACCAAGCTGGACCCGGTGATTGGCCGCGACGAGGAAATCCGCCGTTGCATCCAGGTATTGCAGCGCCGTACCAAGAACAACCCGGTGCTGATCGGCGAACCCGGTGTGGGCAAAACTGCCATCGTCGAAGGCCTGGCGCAGCGCATTGTGAACGGCGAAGTGCCCGAGGGCATGCGTGGCAAGCGCGTGCTGTCGCTGGACATGGGCTCGCTGCTGGCCGGCGCCAAGTTCCGCGGCGAATTCGAGGAGCGCCTCAAGGCCGTACTGAACGATCTCGCCAAGCAGGAAGGCAATGTCATCCTGTTCATTGACGAGCTGCACACCATGGTCGGTGCCGGTAAAGCCGAAGGCGCACTGGATGCCGGTAACATGCTCAAGCCGGCCCTGGCGCGCGGT
>CAYYCX010000175.1:0-3891 GCA_964470455.1 uncultured Wenzhouxiangellaceae bacterium | reverse complement strand
GGAGGTTTCGAACGAGCAGCGCGCCATTGCCGAACAGTTGATCAACGCGGAGCGGGCCGTCGTGATCGTGGGGCAATTTGCTATGGCGCATCACCAGGCCGCGGCTTTGCGGCAACTGGCTGGGTGGATTGCGCACGCAACCGGCAGTGCACTGAACCTGTTGCCTCATGGCGCCAACAGCACCGGAGCCTGGCTGGCCGGTTCGGTACCGCACCATGAAGCCGGCGGAAAAGCGGTCGAAGGCGCCAGTTCCTATCCGGAATTCGCGAGCGAACCGGGCCAGACCTGGCTGCTGTGGGATATCGAACCTGACTATGACTGCGACAACCCAGCCCGAGTGATGCTGGCGCTGCGCGCTGCCAGGAACGTGGTTGCTGCCTGTTCCTTTGCCAGTGACAGCCTGCGGGAAGTGGCGGACGTATTGCTGCCCTGCGCGCCAGTGGCCGAGTCTGAGGGAAGCCTGGTCAACCTGGATGGTGATGTATTTGCCTTTGCCGCGGCGGGCAAGCCCAGTGGCGACTCCCGCCCGGGTTGGAAGATCCTGCGCCAATTGGGTGGCCAGTTGATGCTGGAAGGATTTGACCAGGTCAGCCTGGTGGAAGTGCAGGCTGAGTTGAATGGAAAGATACAAGCCGCTGAACCGCCAGGCCAGGACGCGGGATATTCGATCGCCGGGCACGCGGAAGAGGGCGGCGGGCTGTTCCGGGTGGGCGAAGTGCCCATGTATTCAACCGATGCCCTGTGCCGCCGCTCAGCCGCCCTGCAGCAAACCAGCCACGCCGACAGCGGGTTCGTGGGTTTGAACCGGGCTGATGCGGAGCGTTTGGGCCTGATGGGTGGAGGCCGGGCACGCGTCAGGCAGGGTGACCGGCACGTCGAGACTGAAGTGCGTGTAAGTGACAAAGTACCTGCCGGCGCCGCCTGGATACGCAGCGGCACCCCCCTGTCGCGTGAGCTCGGCCCGGCCGTTGGCCCGATCAGCGTGGAGGTGGCCTGATGTCCCTGCTTGACCAGGTTTTGTACCTGATCGTCCTGTTGCTGAAGATCCTGGCGATTGTCGTTCCGCTCATCCTGACGGTGGCCTATTACACCTATTTCGAACGCAAGGTGATCGGCTACATGCAGATCCGGATCGGCCCGAACCGGGTGGGTCCGTTGGGCCTGTTTCAGCCGTTCGCCGACGTATTCAAGCTGCTGCTCAAGGAAATTGTGCTGCCGGCCAATGCCAACAAGTTCCTGTTCGTGCTGGCGCCGGTTCTGTCGCTGGCCCCGGCGTTCGCCGTGTGGGCCGTGGTGCCGTTCAACGACTGGATGGTGCTGGCCGATATTGATGCCGGCCTGATCTATATCCTCGCCATGTCTTCACTGGGAGTGTATGGCCTGATCATCGCCGGTTGGGCTTCCAACTCCAAGTATGCGTTCCTGGGCGCAATGCGTTCGGCCGCGCAAATGGTTTCCTACGAAATTGCCATGGGATTTGCCCTGGTGGGTGTGTTGCTGCTGGCGGGCAGCCTGAACCTGCGTGAAATCGTGCAAGCGCAACAGGGTGGTGTACTTGACTGGTTCTGGTTGCCGTTGTTGCCGCTGTTTGTCATCTACCTGATTTCAGGTGTGGCCGAAACCAACCGTGCGCCTTTTGACGTGGCCGAAGGCGAATCGGAAATCGTGGCAGGTTTTCACGTCGAATATTCCGGTGCGGCGTTTGCCGTTTTCTTTCTCGCTGAATACGCCAACATGATCCTGATTTCCGGTCTGACCGCCGTGCTGTTCGCCGGTGGTTGGCTGTCACCTTTTCAGGGAATTCCAGGTTTGGGCGACAGCATCCTGGGACAGGGAAGTATTTTCTGGTTCCTGGCCAAGACCGTGTTCTTCATGTTCCTGTTCCTGTGGTGGCGGGCGACGTTTCCCCGTTACCGCTATGACCAGATCATGCGCCTGGGATGGAAGGTATTCGTACCCATCACCATTGTCTGGGTGCTCGTCGCCGCAGCCTTCGCCGTATTCGGCCTGGTAACCCGAGGAGCCTGAGCATGAATGCCGTATCGCGATATCTCAGAAGCCTGATGTTGCTGGAACTGTTCAGCGGCCTGAGTGTAACCATCAAGTATTTCTTCAAGCCGAAGTTCACCATCAACTATCCTGAAGAAAAAACTCCGAAGTCGAACCGCTTCCGTGGCCTGCATGCGCTGCGCCGTTACCCCAACGGTGAAGAGCGCTGCATCGCCTGCAAATTGTGCGAGGCCGTTTGCCCGGCACTGGCCATCACCATTGAATCAACCCAGCGGGAAGATGGCACACGGCGCACTACGCGATATGACATTGATCTGTTCAAGTGTATTTATTGCGGATTCTGCGAGGAGTCCTGCCCGGTGGATTCCATCGTTGAAACCGATATCCTGGAATATCACTTCGAAAACCGCGGTGAAAACATAATGCACAAGGACCAGTTGCTGGCCATCGGCGACCGTTTTGAAGCCAGCATCGCGGCCAATCGGCAGCAAGACGCGGCCTATCGCTAGGCGGATGATGACTATGCCGATTACCGAAATTGTCTTTTACGTTTTCTCGCTGATACTCACCGGCGCAGCCGTGATGGTTATTACCGTACGCAACCCGGTTTACGCGGCCTTGTTCCTGGTGCTGGCATTCTTCAGTTCTGCCGCCATCTGGATGCTGCTGGAAGCCGAGTTCCTGTCCATCATTCTGGTCCTGGTCTATGTCGGCGCCGTTATGGTGCTGTTCCTGTTCGTGGTGATGATGCTGGATATCAACCTGGCACCGCTGAACGAAGGCTTCATCCGCTATTTGCCGGTGGGGCTGGTGATCCTGGCCCTGATGGCTCTGGAGTTCATGCTGGTGATCTGGGCCAGCGACAGTTTTGATGCCTCGGCTTTTCCGGTGCCCAGCCCCAACCCCGAAGGATTCAGCAACACCAAGGCAGTGGGCGAGCTGTTGTATACGGAGTACCTGCTGCCTTTTGAGGTGGCCGGCCTGATCCTGCTGGTTGCCATCATTGCCGCCATTGCCCTCACGCTGCGGCATCACCGTCCGGGCACCAAAGTGCAGAATCCGTCCCGCCAGGTATTGGTGCGGCGCGATGAGCGCATTCGCCTGGCCAAGATGAAGTCCGAAGCGCGGCTCGACAAACGGGGATAGAACTATGCTGACTCTGGTACATTTCCTGGCGCTCGGCGGCATCCTGTTCTGCCTCAGCATGGCGGGGATTTTCCTCAACCGGAAAAACGTCATCCTGCTGCTGATGTGCATTGAACTGATGCTGCTCTCGGTCAACATGAATTTCGTCGCTTTTTCCCGCTTCCTGGGCAACCTCGACGGCCAGGTGTTCGTGTTTTTCATCCTGACCGTGGCCGCGGCTGAAGCCGCCATCGGCCTGGCGATCCTGGTGGTACTGTTCCGCAACCGCGGCACCATCAATGTTTCTGATCTGGACGACCTGAAGGGCTGATATGGGGCTGCACACTACATTGCTGTTGATTCCCTTGCTGCCGCTGGCAGCTGCGGCTGTCGCGGGTTTGCTGCGTAATCAGGTTGGTCGGTCAGGCGCGCATTGGGTTACCATCCTGGGCGTTGGCGCCTCGTTCGCCCTGTCCGCCTGGGTGCTTTACCAGCAGGTTTTCATGGGCCTGGAATCCGTCAACTACAGCGTCTACACCTGGATGGTGTCAGACGGCATCCGGTTCGAAGTGGGCTTCCTGGTGGATCACCTGACTTCGCTGATGATGTGTGTGGTTACCTTCGTGTCGCTGATGGTGCACATCTACACCATCGGCTACATGGCGGACGACCCGGGTTACCAGCGTTTCTTCAGCTACATTGCCCTGTTCACCTTCTCCATGCTGATGCTGGTGATGTCCAACAACTTCATGCAGC
>CAYYCX010000174.1:0-4049 GCA_964470455.1 uncultured Wenzhouxiangellaceae bacterium | reverse complement strand
GGATGGTTGTACAGGCTGCGCCGCGCATTGCCGGCGAGGGTTTCCTGCAGGTCCAGCAATTCCAGTTCCAGTTGGCGAATGCTGTCGCGCAACCCGGCATCGGCCGGTGAACGGAGCAGGGCGCTTTTCATCGCTCCGGTTTCCACCAGCAGGGCCGTAACCGCTGAACCGGCGCCGGTGACCCGGCGACTCAGTTCGTCCAGCTCCCGCGTGAATGCCACGACTTCATCCATGCCGGCGCCCTGCAGGCCACGCTTGCGCAGCGGCTTCACCGTGAACGATTGAGGTTCGCCCAGGGTCTGCAACTGGCCATCAACGCGCTGCGACAGGCTGACCTGGTAGGTGCCGGGTGCGGCCAGCGAGCCGGGCATTTCAATATAGGACGACCCGGCAGGCTCGGGTGTCCATGGGTCCGTCATCGGATAACGCAGGTCCCAGGCCACGCGATGGAAGCCGGCTTTGGCAGGGCCAGTAACCTGGCGTACCACATTACCGGCGCTGTCGGTTACGGTCAGCAGGATTTCCGGGGCTTCTTCCCGTTCCTCCTCGCGAATGGCATCCCAGCCCGGGGTTGGCGTGTCATCCCCCGCTTCGGCCCGCGTCTTTTCCGCTTTGCGCCGCGCTTCGGCCTTGCCCAGCAGGTCATCTTTCAGGTAGTAGGTGAACACGGCGCCAAACGGGGGATTCGGCGCCACGAAATAGCCGTCGCCCTGCTGCGATTTGCCGCCTTCGGCAAAGTCGCCGAGAGTGAGCTTGGGCAGATACCACCAGGCATCGCGCACGGGGAAGAGCAGGGCCTGCTGCTGCAATTTCTCATTGCTGAGTTCGCGCAGCGGAGTGTAGTCATCCAGGATAAAGAATCCGCGGCCGAAGCTGGCGGCCACCAGGTCGTTATCGCGCCGCTGGATTTCCAGGTCGCGCAGTGAAATGGTGGGCATGCCGCCAGCCAGTTTCACCCAATTCAGGCCGGAATCCACCGTAAAGAAAACGCCGGTCTCGGTGCCCAGGAACAACAGTTCGGGATTCACGTGATCCTGCACGATCCGCCACACCAGGTTGCGCTCTGGAAGATCGCCGCGCAGCGAAACCCAGTTGCGGCCACGGTCGGTGCTTCGGTAGATGTAGGGCGTGAAATCGCCGGACTTGTGATCATCCAGCGTGATGTACACCGTATCGGGGTCATGCAGGTCGGCCTTGATATCGTTGACGAAGAAATCATCCGTCACATTGGGCAGGCGTTCCACGGTGCGCCAGTTGGCGCCGCCATCCTCACTGACCTGGATACGGCCATCGTCGGTGCCGGCATACAGCAGGCCTTCCACCAGCGGCGATTCGTCCAGCGAAGTGATGGTGCCGTACTCCGACATGGCATAAAGGTCCCAGGCAGCATCGATGCTCCAGACGCGGTTCATCATGGGCAGGGTCAGGCGGTCGCGGTTGTGGGTCAGGTCGCCGGAGATTGCTGTCCAGCTGTCGCCGCGGTCATCCGAACGCCACACCCGCTGGCTGGCGTAGTACAGGCGCGCCGGATCATGCGGGCTGATCAGGATGGGCGCATCCCAGTTGAAACGTTCCGGCGGTTCACCGGCAGCCGGTTGCGGCTGTATGTAGATCATTTCACCTGAAACCCGGTCGTAGCGGGTCAGATTGCCGCCCTGCCACTCGGAATAGATGATGTCGGGATTGGTGGGATCCACCGCCTGGTCATGGCCGTCGCCAAACAGGGTGATGAACCAGTCGGAGTTGCGAATGCCATGTACATTGTCGGTACGCGACGGGCCGCCCTGCGAATTGTTGTCCTGGGTGCCGCCGTAGAGGTTGTAAAACGGCGTGTCGTAATCCACCGCCACCTTGTAGATCTGCGTCACCGGCAGGTTGTCGATGAAGCGGTAGGTGGCGCCGAGGTCAAAGGATTCATACAGGCCGCCGTCGGTGCCCAGCAGGATGTAGTCGGGGTCATCCGGGTCGAACACCATGGCGTGGTGGTCGCTGTGCTTGTAACCAAAAGGCTGGGCCACGAATGTGGTGCCGCCATCCACCGTCACATTGAGGGCTACGTCCATCTGGTACACGCGGTCGAAGCGGTGCGGATCGGCAAAGATTTCCTGGTAGTAATGCGGCCCGGTGCCACCGGACAGGTAATCGCTGCGTTTTTCCCAGGTCTCGCCGCCGTCGGCGGAGCGCCAGAAACCGCCGGTACGGTTGCCCAGTTCGATGGTGGCATACACCACGTCCGGGTCGATCGGTGAAATCGCCAGGCCGATCTTGCCCATGTCTTCCTCGGGCAACCCGGTGGACAGTTCGCGCCAGGTTTTGCCGGCATCGGTGGACTTGAAGATGCCGGATTCCGGGCCGCCGTTCATCACCGCCGCCACATTGCGGATGCGCTGGTGCTTGCTGGCGATCAGCACATCCGGGTTGCGCGGATCGAAGTGGACTTCATTGACGCCTGTGTAGGGCCCCGCCCCGAGAATCTTTTCCCAACTTTCACCGCCGTCAGTGCTCTTGAACAGCCCGCGGTCGCCGCCACCGGACCACAAAGGCCCCTGGGCCGCGACATAAATGACCGTAGAGTCGCGCGGGTCAATGCGGATCATGCCGATGTGCTCGGATTCCCGGAGCCCCATGTTCTTCCAGGTTTTGCCACCATCCAGGCTGCGGTAGACGCCATCACCATAGGCCACGTGGCGGCCGCTGACGTTTTCGCCCGTACCCACCCAGACCGTATGCGGGTTGTTTGGGTCGATGGTGACCGCGCCGATCGAGTAGGAACCCTGGCCATCAAAGATGGATTCCCAGGTGGTGCCCCGGTTGGTGGTTTTCCACACACCACCGCTGCCCACGCCCACGTACCAGGTGCTGCGGTCGGTTGGGTCCACCGCAATATCGGCAATGCGTCCGGACATGAATGCCGGGCCTATGCCGCGCCATTCCAGGCCTTTAAGGGTGGATTCGTTGAGGCCCGGTTGCACCGGCGCGGTTTCCTTGTCGGCGGAACAGGCGAGGTTGAAAACCAGCAGCAGGGCCATCAGCACCAGGGCGCGGGCGGGTAGGGACATAACCATCTCCAGGTAAGGGCGGGTCCGGGAAAACAATCTGGCGAGCGAAACAGCAGTCAAGATCGGGCCCTGAATACAAAGGTGCAATACAAAGGTGCAATACAAAGGTGCAATACAAAGGTGCAATACAAAGGTGCCGGGCATTATGCCATGGCCAATGCCGGATCCTGCCGTGACTGAAGTCACCGTGTACGGACCAAACGACGTGGATACCAGTCAGGCCGAGTGGACCGTCTGGCCATCCACCACGGTGCGCAGCACCTGGATGTTCTTTATCTGGTCCGGATCAGCATCATGCGGGTCAGCCGCCAGCACTACCAGGTCGGCCAGTTTGCCCGGGCTGAGGCTGCCCTTGATGTGCTCCTCATTGGAAGCATAGGCGCCGTTCACCGTGCAGATACGCACCGCCTCCGCAACGGAAATCCGCTGGTTCTCACCCCACACCGTCCCTTTGAAATCCTTGCGCGTGACCATGCTCTGGATGGCCATCAGCGGCTCAAACGGCCCGGGCGTGTAATCGGAAGCGGGCGCCACCGGAATGCCGTAATCCAGGAAGGAGCGGTGCGCGAACATCCACCGCATCTTTTCCGCGCCATAGTCACTCCACTTCTCGCCATGGTAGTGGGCATAGGTGTAGAACGGCGTGGGGATGGTGCCGGTGGCCTTGATGCGTTGCAACAGGTCGGGGTTGACCAGCGAACAATGCTCGATGCGGAAACGCGGATTCGGCCCTTGCCAGCCTCGCAACACGCGTTCGTAGGCGTTCAGCACCATGTTGATGGTGACATCACCGTTGGCGTGAATGCCGATGCGCCAGTTGTGGGCCACGGCATCATCCACCGCCGCATCGATCTCGTCCTGGCTCATGGTGAGGATGCCGTAATCATCGGGTTTGCCGGCGAACGGTGTGCTCATGCGCATGGTGCGTTCGGAAGCCGACCCGTCGGCCCAGTATTTCACCGCGCCAAAGCGGATCCAGTCATCGCCAAA
>CAYYCX010000173.1:0-4503 GCA_964470455.1 uncultured Wenzhouxiangellaceae bacterium | reverse complement strand
AGACTGCGAAGCAGTCGAGAAGCTGGCCTGGGCCACCGAGGACCGAGGGCAGCCCAGCGCAGCTGGGCCAAGTCCAGGACCGGAAGGCCTTACCGCCATCGGGCCTGCTAACGGGGCCAGGAAAGGCATCACCCGCCTGGGGCCGGAAACCATAGCTAGCTGAATCCAGAACCGGAAGGCCTTAACGGCATCGGGCCGTGTTGTGAACCCAAAGGATCCCGGATCCCCAGACCAAGTCCGGGGCAGGCACACACCATGCCACCTCCGGAACAGCGGAGCCAGGGAAGTGCCAGCCTCGGCCATGACGGGGAAGCGGAATCACAACACCCGGACTCCAGCAGCGTTTATCATGTGGCGGCAAATTCGACAGGAGTTGAGAATGCCCCACCGCCCAGACAGCCATGCAAGGCCCGCCCGTTCATTGCGCGTACTCAGTGCCATTACAGCACTGGTCGCTTTTCTGCTGTGCAGCCCTGCTGCCTTTGCCCAACAGGCCGAAGCAACACCGGATGACCAGGCCGAAGCGCGAATCGGCACCACCGTGGTTGAAACCCCGGGAATCGATGTTGAGCTGAACGAAGACACAGCCAGTGAAAATTATGCCGCCGCCACTGAACCCGAAGCCGCAGGTTTCGACCAGGAGCAACTCTACGGCTTCATCAGGCAGGGAATGGAGCTGTGGAATGTCCCCGGGATGGCGGTGACCGTGGTCAGCAAGGACCAGGTGCTGTTCCAGCAGGGCTTTGGCCAGACAGCCCTGCGCGACGGACTGGCGGTGGATGAACACACCCTGTTCGCGGCCGCCTCCACCACCAAGGCCATGGTCGTTGCCGGGCTGCTGATGCTGCAGGAGGAAGGCAAGCTCTCTCTCAGCGACCCCATTGTCAAGCACCTGCCCGAAGTGCAGTTTGGCGACCCCGTGCTGAATCGCGACGTCACCGTGGCTGACCTCCTGTCGCACAGCACCGGCCTGCCTTCAACCGACCTGTGGACTTTCATGCAGGGCATGAGCCTGGATGAGCAGCTTGACCGGCTGCGCGAAGTGCAGCCTGAAGCCTCCCTGCGCGCCCGGCTGATCTACCAGAACACCATGTACGAACTGGCCGGCGTGCTCATCGAACGCCTGACGGGCGAACGCTGGGATCATTTTTTGACCCACCGCCTGTGGCATCCCATCGGCATGCGCGAAACCTATGGCAGCCGCAGCCAGATTCCCACCATCGCAAGTCATGTCATGCCTTATCACTTCGTGGGCGACGAGGTGATGCTCGCAGAGTGGGACTTCTCGGCGGATGTCGCGGACGCCGCCGGGTCTGTCTGGACTTCGGTGCACGACATGGGCGTGTGGGCGCAGTTCATCCTGCGTGGCGGCGTTACCGCATCGGGCGAACGCCTGCTTTCCGAGGCTTCGATGGCGCAATGGTTTGAACCGCGCCAGCTTGCTGCCGCCGAGGATTTTTACCCCACCACCGAGCTGACGCGACCCCACTGGCGCAGTTATGCGCTGGGCTGGTTCCAGCAGGATTTCCAGGGCCGCATGATCAACTACCACACCGGCAGCCTCAGCGGCCTGATCGCGCTGATCGGACTGGACCGTGACAATGACCGGGCTGTGGTGATCCTTGGCAACCGCGACCACGCGGAGCTGCGCCATGCGGTGTTGTGGGAAGTCATGGACGAGGATTCGAACCCGGACACCGACTGGAACCAGCAGGTTTACGACCTGTACGAGCGGCAACGGATGAAGCGTGAGGAACGCTGGAATGAAACGCGCCAGCAACGCATTGCCAACGCCAATCCGGGCTTACCGCTGTCATCCTTCGCAGGCCGTTACGCCAGCAAGGTAAACGGCGATATCGTGGTGGTGTATTCAGACCGGCGCCTGTTGTTCAAAACCGCGCTGGATACCTTTGAGTTGCGCCACTGGCATCTCAACACCTTCGTGGCGGAGTTCCCGCCGGACAATCGCGTGTTTGCTGATTTCGAAATCGGGTTTGATGGCAAGGTCAAATCGTTGCGGATATTCGGTGACAAATTCGCGCGCATCAACGACGGCCCGGACCTGGATTGATCCTTGCGCGCAAGGCTCGAAGCACGCTGAACGCGGACAGCCGGTTAAGCGGGGCTTATAGCCCTTGTTAGTTTTTTTCGGTTGACTTGAAGCAACAATTCACCGACCCTTGTGTGCGCGGTGCCCACAAGGCTGCCGCAGTATTTGTTTGGTTTGCAGGTGTCCCGGTAACGGCCGCGTTATCGGGATGAAACGGGAAGACGGTGCGTGAGCCGCTCAGGCCACAAACCCGTCACTGCCCCCGCAACGGTGAACGAAGGCAAGGATCATCGCAGCCACTGTGCTTTGCATGGGAAGGCGATCCTTAATTGGCGGTAATAGCTGCCCCTCGTGAGTCCGGAGACCGGCCTGCATGTTTGTCACTGGTCTGGTCGCGGAGGGCGATGGCTTGTGCGCATTGCCGGCCATCGGTTGCACACCGTCCAGCTCGCAATACCACAGCTTCTTTTTTCCTCCTCGCAGGCCCTGCAACGCGTTCGGGAGCGAACGCGAGGAGCTGAATCATGTCGTCTAGAACCGCTGCCTTCAGGCAGCCTGCCGTTGCCCTGCAAGTGGCCGGCAGTGTGCTGTTTCTTTCCCTGGCCGCTGCAACCGCTCGCGCGGATGAAGAGCCCCTGCAACTCGATGAACTGCTGGTCACTGCTGCGCTCGAACCCGTTACCGCGAGAGATGTGGCCAGTTCTGTAACCGTGATCACACGTGAACAGATTGAGCAGCGCCAGGTGAAGTACCTGTCCGATTTACTGCGCGATGTGCCGGGTTTTGCCGTCAGCCAGTCCGGCGGGCCCGGCACGCTCACACAGGTACGCGTGCGTGGCGCCGAAGCCAACCAGTTGCTGGTGCTGATCGACGGCGTGCGCGCCAACGATCCGGCCTCTGGCGATGAATTCCAGTTCCAGTTTGCCACCACGGCCAATATCGAACGCATTGAAATCATCCGCGGCCCACAGAGCGCCATCTGGGGCACTGATGCGCTGGCCGGAGTGATCAACATCATCCGCCGCAAGGACGTGGATGAATCCTATCTTGCCGCCAGTGCGGAATACGGCTCCTTCGACAGCCTGGACCTGGCGCTCGACGGGGCCATCAGCCACGACCAGCTGCGCCTGTCCGGTGGGCTGTCCTGGATGGATACCGACGGCACCAATATCTCCCGGCAGGGGGATGAGAAGGACGGTGGTGACAACACCACCGCCAACCTTGCGCTGGAGCTGGATGTGTCTGATGCCTTCGTGTTGCAACTCAGCGGCCTGCACGTGGATGCCCGATCCGACTTTGATGACTTTGACAATCTTGTTACCGGCCTGCCCATCGATGCCGACCGGGAAACCCGCGTGAACCGGGACTATCTCAAGGGCGAATTGCGCTGGCAGCCGGTGGATTCGGCCTGGAGCGGCAGTTTCACCGCCGGCTGGATGGATACCAACAACCGTAACTTCCTCGATGGCGCCTGGGAAAGCGCCACCTCGGCCAATACACTGGAGTTGCGGGCCCGGGCCAGCGTGTTGCTGGGTGACCGGGCCGCAGGAAACCATCGGCTCAGCTTCGTGCTGGAGCGGGATGACTTCGATTTCTCGCAACGCGGCATAGCCCTGCCCTGGGGTGACCCCAACCAGGACCAGTCCTACGATGTCAAAGGTTACGCAGCGGAATATGTGGGCAAACCCACCGAATCATTCACCTGGACCGTCAATGGCCGGCACGATGACTACAGCGATTTTGATGATGTATTCACCTGGCAGCTGGCCGCATCGCAGCAATTGGGCGACCACCTGCGGTTGCGCGCTTCCACCGGCACCGGCTCCAAGGCACCCACCTTCATCGAACGTTTCGGTTTCTACCCGGAATTCTTCATTGGCAATCCCGGCCTCAAGCCTGAAACCTCTGAGGGCTGGGAGCTGGGTGTGGAACTGGACCTGCTGGAGAGAAAGCTGGTGCTTGGCGCCGCCTGGTTTGACCAGCAGTTGGAAGATGAGATTGACGGCTTCGTGTTCGATCCCGCCACCGGATCATTCACGGCGCGTAACAGAACCAATGACAGTGAGCGGCGGGGCCTGGAACTCACGGCGTTCGGGCAGTGGACTGAATCACTCTCCATCAACGCGAGTTACACCTACCTCGATGCCCACGAGATCGACAGCATGGGCGTGCACCTCGAAGAAGCGCGCCGGCCACGCCACATGGCCAGCCTGAATGCCAACTATTCGTTTGCCGGACAGCGTGGCAACCTGAACCTGAACATCAACTACAACGGCGAGCAGCTGGACAACTACTTTCCGCCGCCTTTCTTCTCGCAGGAGCAGGTGGAGCTGGACGGATTCACAGTCGTGGGCCTGGCAGGTTCGTGGAAACTGGCGGGCGATTGGGAGCTGACCGCGCGAATCAGCAACCTGTTCGACGAAGAGTACGAAGAAGTACTCGGCTTCGCACGG
>CAYYCX010000172.1:0-4570 GCA_964470455.1 uncultured Wenzhouxiangellaceae bacterium | reverse complement strand
GAAGAAAATCACATGGGTCACATGGGCGGTGCTGCTGGTGGCTGGTGCCGGTGCACATTCTGTGGCGCTGGCTGCGGCGCGGAATGTGCCTGAGCTGAATCCGGCCTGCGTGATGCAGATGGCGAATGAGGCTTCCGCGGGAACCACCCTGGCGGAAGTGCGGCAGCGCTGCCAGGTAGTAGCCGGTGAGGAAGGAACCAAGCTCATTCACGAGCAACCCGGCATGGGCACGGTGGAGAAGCGGCTGGAAGCCGAGGATGACTCGGTGCTGCGGCCATTCAGCCTGATGACCCACAAGCCCAATTACGTGCTGGCGGCAGCCTACAACTCTGAAGGCTGGGCGGACCGCGTGCTGGAACAGGATTCGTCGCAAACCACCAGCTACGAAGATTATGAGGCGCAATTCCAGGTGAGCATCAAGGTGCCGCTGGGCATCGGCCTGTTCAGTGACCGGGTGGATGTGTATGCCGCCTACACCAACCGGTCATTCTGGCAGGTTTACGATCATGTCGATTCGGAGCCTTTCCGTGAAACCAATCATGAGCCGGAAGCCTGGCTGCAGATGAAAAATGACTGGACGGTGTTCGGGTTCAGGAACTCCATCAACAGCTTCGGGATCGTGCACCAATCCAACGGTCAGAGCGGCGACCTGTCCCGCACCTGGAACCGGCTGTACGCAAATTTCGTGTTTGAGAAAGGTGACTGGGCATTGAGTTACAAGCCCTGGGTGTGGATCTTCCAGGAATACGGCGAGGTGGATAATCCGGATATCGACGACTACATGGGCCATGGCGAATTCCGCGCGGCGTATGCCCACGGCGGCCATGTGATCACCGGCATGATCCGCAACCAGTTCGAGAGCGGATTCGACCGCGGCGCGCTGGAGCTGAGCTGGAGCTTTCCGGTATTCGACTACCCCTACCTGAAAGGCTATGTGCAGTATTTCAACGGTTATGGCGAAAGCCTGATCGACTACAACCGCAAGGTGAACCGGATTGGTATCGGCATTTCCGTCACGGACTGGCTGCATTAGGACTATTGGCGCTATGGCCCGGGCCCGCAACAGGCATTACGCAACCGCCGCCTGCCTGGGGCTTGCCTTGTTGGCCAGTCCGGTCGCGTTGGCGGACGAGACGGACTTCAGCAACATGCACTGGGCTTTCTCGGCCTTTTTCGGCAGCGGCTGGTACGAGATTTCCGACAGCGAATCGGTGTTTATCCTGCGCGCGCCGGTCAGCCAGGAATGGCGCAGGTCATCGCTCAGCGACGGCCGGCGCGAATTGGGAATCGAATTTCACTATCCGCTGTCGGTGGGCCTCCACAATGTTGACACCCTGGATGACTTCGCCGATGTGGACAACTTCGGCACGCTGGCCTTCACGCCCGGCATCGAGGTGGAAATACCGGTTACGGAACAATGGTATCTGCGACCGCTGGCGCACTTCGGCTGGGGTACTGCTACCGATGGCGGCGATTCTGCCTGGATCTACTACGGTGGCATCAAAAGCCGGTACACGCCGGAGTTGAGTAATGGCCGCTGGAGCGTGCTGAACGCACTGTACCGCGCCGGCTACCATTCTGAAAACGGTGACCGCGGCAGTATCACCATGGCCATGGCCGGTGCGGAACTCCGCCATCCCATCGCAGCGCAACTGGCCGATGGCGCAGCATTGCAACTGAACTGGCACCTGACCTACTCGTGGTTGTTTGACGAAGCCGAATTCAGCTTGCGCAACGGCTTCAGCCAAAGCGTGGATGACCAGTGGGAGCTCGGCATCGCGTTGGCGCCGCGCGACCGTGACCTCAGGTTGTGGAAGTTTGCGATTGCGCAGATGGGGTTGTCATTCCGGGCCAGCAGCAACGGTGACTATCGCGCAATTGGCATCAACGTCAGTTCGCCCTTTTATTAGCGCCGTGTGATGGACTTAACTCCATCAGGGTCGAACCTGCAGCGTGTCACCCACTCGAATGGTTTCGCCCGTGCCGCGCACCAGGACACTGTTCTCGGCAAATGCAGGCGATCGCTTGCCGGGCATGGGGTTGATATCGGTCAGCGTTTTGAACGGCTCGTGTTGCGGGTGCTTTTCCGCGGTCTCCTGGTTGATGGTGGGCACCACGCAGCGCTCGCATGCGTCGCGCAGGCCAAATGCATAGCGGTCATTGCCAAGGGCCTCGGCTTCGTGCTCGCTGAATGCGGGCAGCCCGGAAACCACGATATTGGCCCTGAAGCGATTCATGGGAACCGCTTCATGACCACGCTTCTGCAATTCCACGTTCAGGGCTTCGAGTGACTGCTGGTTGGCCAGCAGGTAAGGCGAGGCATCGGCAAACTGCGTGGCG
Organism: uncultured Wenzhouxiangellaceae bacterium; assembly: GCA_964470455.1. Classification (GTDB taxonomy): domain Bacteria; phylum Pseudomonadota; class Gammaproteobacteria; order Xanthomonadales; family SZUA-36; genus JAWXBM01. The sequence goes on along the minus strand of CAYYCX010000172.1, from coordinate 2,230 downwards.
TTCTCCTTGCCGAAGCGATCGGCATCGCTGTGCTGGCGCTCAAACCCGGCCGCCATGCGCACGATGCGCAACGGGTATTTGCCGTCGGTGGCGCGGGTCAGCCACGCTGCCACTTCGTCGCCCTCGTCGGTGGTTTCCACTTCATCTTTCCACACCTTGCTGGAAACTGCCGTGCCTGCCGGCTTTTCAAACAGCAGCTTGCAGCTGCCAAAGCCTTCACGCGACAAGCGTACGCCGTCGGCTTCCAGCGCAGTTTCAATCAACGCCAGAGTGGGGATTTCCCGCTGCGTGACAAAGCGCCCGCCTTCGCGCACCACCATGAAACGGCGGTCATGTTGAAGGCCCTGGGTGCCCAGCACTGCCTGCTGCAGGCTGATGCCGCGCAGGGACTTGACCGGATAGATATTCAGTTCAGTAACGACGATATCACTCATCAGTTGTTCAACTCCCGGCCGATGCGAATGGTTTCGCGCACCAGCAGATCAAAATCCTCAAAGCGGCTGCGGTGGTTGGCAATGGCCACACGCAGGCAGTATTCGCCCTTGAGTGTAGTGTAAGAGGGTGCCGCAATGCCCTGTTCATGCAGTTCGGACAGGATATCGCGGTTCAGCCGTTCCAGCCGTTCACGGCTGAGGCCACCCGGGTTGAAACGATAGCAGAGGATGTCGAGACCGATGGGCGCACAGAGTTCCAGTTGCGGCTCGGCTTCGATGAGTTCACCCAGGTAGTGGGCCTGCGCCACATTGCGGTCCATCATGCGGCCGAATTTTTCCAGGCCGTGTTCCTTGATCGACATCCAGATTTTCAGCGCCCGGAAGGAACGCGACAATTGCAGGCCGTAATCGCTGAACCAGAACGCTCCCGAAGCGATACCGCGCGCTTCGGCCTCGCGGGCCAGGTATTCGGGGGTCAGCTCAAAGGCCTGGCGGTGGGCCGCGCCGTGGCGCACCAGCACGCAGCCGGCCTCGAACGGAATGTGCATCCACTTGTGCAGGTCCAGGGCGATGGAGTCGGCCCGCTCGATGCCCTTGAGCTGGTCGCGGACCGTGTCGGACAGCACGGCCACGGCACCAATGGCCCCGTCGACGTGGAACCAGAGTTTTTCGCGTTGGCAGATATTGGCCAGGGCATCGAGGTCATCAATCGCGCCGGTGTTGATGGTGCCGGCAGTGCCGACCACGCAGAACGGAATGGCGCCGGCGGCGCGATCAGCTGCAATCTGCTGCTGCAGTTTTTCCAGATTGATGGAGTAGTCGGCGTTTACCGGAACGGTGCGCAGGCCATCGGAGCCCAGGCCGAGTGTCTCCACCGCTTTCTGGTTGCAGCTGTGGATTTCGCTGGAGGCATAGGCCAGCAGCGGACCGGGCGCGGCGCGTACGCCTTCATGGCGCACGTCATAGCCGCAGTTGGTGTTGCGCGCCACGGTGATGCCCACCAGGTTCGCCATGGATGCGCCACTGGTGAGCAGGCCGCTGGACTCGGCCGGAAAGCCCATCATGTCGCGCAGCCAGCCGATTACCTGTTGCTCTACCAACGGCGCCACATGGTTGCCGCCGCCGACATTGGGGTTCATCAGCGCGCAGAAAAAATCGCCCAGCGCGCCCATGATGGTCCCGCTGCCCATGTACCAGGACCAGAAGCGCGGATGGATGTTGCCCAGTGGGTAGGGCAGGATGTCGCGCTTGAACTCTTCATACACTTCGGCAGCGTTGCCGGATTGCGTGGGCGCTTTCTCCTGCAGCCGCTGCCGCACGTCCTCCGGCACGGGTTGCCAGACGGGGCGCTCGCCGGCGCTTTGCAGCCAGTCGATGGCGTCGTCCATCATGCGGTGCGCCAGTGCGCGCATTTCGTCCCAGTTTTCGGGATCGAGGGTTTCGTACGGTTGGTGTTGCATGTCTTTCTACCTTGGAGTTCGTGTGGCTATTCAATCACGAACGGGGGCTGGTCACTAGACTGGGGACTTAGGCTTTTTTCCGAATAAAGGGCCCGATGGTGGTAAGGGCTTCCGGGCCTGGACTTGGTCAGCACCACAAGCAGCATCCGGCCCCAGGCGGGTGATGCCCTTCCTGTCCCCGAGTCCGCCGGCCTTCGGCTGCCCTCGCAGTCGCGGCGCTGCGGCGGTCGGCCATACTCCCGTCCATGGTCGGTCTGGCCTCTCGCGAACATCCCTGTTCGCTCGACCGCCGGTCACCGTGACTGCTCGGCGGCTACCAGGGGCCAGGAAGGGCAT
>CAYYCX010000171.1:0-4719 GCA_964470455.1 uncultured Wenzhouxiangellaceae bacterium | reverse complement strand
CGGAAACCACCACCGGCGGTAATGCACTCAAGTTCTACGCCTCTGTGCGGCTTGATATCCGCCGCATCGGCGCGCTGAAGAAAGGCGATGAGGTGGTGGGCAACCAGACCCGCGTCAAAGTCGTGAAGAACAAGGTGGCGCCGCCCTTCAAGCAGGCCGAGTTCGAGATTCTCTATGGCGAAGGCATTTCGCGCGAGGGTGAGCTCATCGAGTTGGGCACCAAGTACAACATCGTCGACAAATCCGGCGCCTGGTACAGCTATGAAGGTGAGCGCATCGGCCAGGGCAAGGAAAACGTCCGGCAGTTCCTGAAAGACAACCCGGACATGGCTGCCAGCATCGAAGCCCGTTTGCGGGCTGAAATTCTTCCAGGAATGGCCACTTCCGCCAATGACGAGGATATTCCCGAAGAAGTTGAGTCCTGAGCGACCGGATGGCTTGATGCCTCCGGGCCAGAATTCACTGGCCCGGTTTTGCCCATTCAGACCACGTCCGTGCCGCCACCAGACACCATTCGCTGCCGGCCTGAAGCCCTGGCCACTCGCCAGGGCGTGATCCAACGGCGTAGATGACCGATCCGCCCGTAACTCTCAATGACCTGCGGGCCTATGCCCTGCGCTTGCTGGCCAAGCGGGAATACGCCGTCAACGAACTTCATGGCCGCCTGTGCGCCAGGTGGAAAGGAAAGGATGGCGTGTCTGATCTGGCGGATGAACTGATCGACGAACTGGTTGCTGATGGTTCCTTGTCAGACCAGCGCTATGTGGCAGCGTTTGTCCGTTCACGAGTGCAACGCTGCCAGGGCCCATTGAAGATCCGCGCCGAGCTGAGGCAAAGGAAGCTGCCGGAACCAGAGGTAGAGCAGGCTTTGCAGCGGGAGGACGGTTTCTGGATCGACTTGGCTTCGGGCTGGCTCGAGCGCCAGCACCGGGGGGAAGTGGGTTTTGAAGACCGTGCCCGGTTTTACCGCCGCCTGGTTAATCGCGGTTTCAGCCACGAGCAAGCAATGGCCGCGCTGGAGCGGAAACCCCAGGACTGACCATCGATCCCGGGCTGCCGCCGCGTCGTGGTCTGCAGCCGGCCCCTGGAACCTTGCAATCGGGGAATTTCGACGCCACATTCCTGTACAAACACAGATATAAGGAAAAGGTGCAAGGAACAGGCTCCAGAGCCTGGCACACGGCCGAATCCTCCGCCAATTCCGGTAAACTCGCTCTTCGAACAAACTCATAACCATTTCAGGCATTCATCAGATGACATCCTCGAACACCAGTCCGGCCCGCGGAACGAGCATGAGCACGGCCGACATACGCCAGGCATTCCTGAATTTTTTTGAAGAAAACGGCCACACAGCCGTTGCCTCGAGTTCGCTGGTGCCGGCTGATGATCCAACCCTGCTGTTCACCAATTCCGGCATGGTGCAATTCAAGGACGTGTTCCTTGGCGCCGACAAACGGGCTTACAAACGGGCAGTGACCTCCCAGCGTTGCCTGCGCGCGGGTGGCAAGCACAACGACCTGGACCAGGTGGGCTATACCGCCCGGCACCACACTTTTTTCGAGATGCTGGGAAATTTCAGTTTTGGTGATTACTTCAAATCCGAAGCCATACGCCTGGCATGGAAACTGCTCACCGAAGTATTCGGGCTGCCACCCGAACGCCTGCTGGTTACGGTGTACCGCACCGACGACGAAGCCTTTGACATCTGGCAGAACGAGATCGACCTGCCCAAGGACCGCATTCTTCGAATCGGTGACAAGCCCGGCGGCAAGGAATTTGACAGCGACAATTTCTGGGCCATGGGCGATACGGGCCCCTGCGGCCCCTGTTCGGAAATCTTTTACGACCACGGTCCGGGCGTGCCGGGAGGTCCACCTGGTTCTCCCGGTGAGGATGGTGACCGGTTCATTGAAATCTGGAACCTGGTGTTCATGCAGTTTGATCGTTCTTCCGACGGCAAGCTCACGCCTTTGCCCAAGCCCTGCGTTGACACCGGCATGGGCCTGGAGCGCATCTCGGCCGTGTTGCAGGGAGTACACAGCAACTACCAGATCGACCTGTTCCAGTCATTGATCGAGGCAGCGGCCAGCCTGACAAACTGCCCCGACCGCACCAACAAGTCCCTGAATGTGATTGCCGACCACATCCGCGCCTGCGCATTCCTGGTGGCTGATGGTGTGTTGCCGTCACGGGACGGCCGCGGCTATGTGCTTCGGCGCATAATTCGGCGGGCCATCCGGCACGGCTACATGCTGGGCCAGCAGCAACCCTTTTTCCACAAAATGGTGCCGGTGTTGGCAATGCAAATGGGCGAAGCTTACCCCGAACTGGTCAGCAAGCAGCAGCAGATTGAACAGGCGCTCCTGGACGAGGAGATAAGGTTTTCCAGAACCCTGGAAGCGGGAATGAATGTTCTCGAAGATGTCATGAAAGACGCGAAAGTGCGTATCGACGGCGCCACGGCATTCCTGCTGTATGACACGTACGGCTTTCCGCTGGACCTGACTCAGGACATCGCCCGCGAGCGCGGTCTGGAGGTGGACCTGCCAGGTTTTGAAGCCGCCATGCAGCAACAACAGGAACGCGGCCGCGCTTCAAGCCAGTTTGCGCTTAAAACCGCCATTTCAGCTGAGGCCATTGGCGATTTGCCTCCCACCCGGTTCCTGGGATACGAGCAGTTGCAGGAAGCGGAAGCGCAACTTGCCGCCATCATCATCGATGGACGGCCCGTCGATACGCTGCAGGCCGGAGCTGCCGCGGTGCTGTTCCTGGATAAAACGCCTTTCTATGCGGAATCCGGCGGGCAGGTGGGAGATACCGGCATTTTGTTGGCTGAAGGTGCCCGGTTCGTGGTGGAAGACACCATCAAATTTGCCGGAGTATTCCATGGCCATATCGGTCACCTCGAGACTGGTGTGCTCAGAACCGGCGTCACGTTGCGCGCCGAGGTCGACGCTGACCGCCGCCAGGCCATAGTCCTGCATCATTCAGCCACTCACTTGCTGCACGCTGCCCTGAAACAGGTGTTGGGCAAGCACGTGGAACAACGTGGTTCGCTGGTGGCGCCGGATCACGCGCGATTCGACTTTACCCACCCGCAGGCGGTTTCAGCCGCCGAGCTGGCTGAAATTGAGCGCCTGGTGAACCGCGAAATCCGCCGCAACCCGGCATCGGTGGTTGAAGTGATGGATTTTGATTCCGCCCTCAAAACCGGCGCCACTGCGCTGTTTGGCGAAAAATACGGCGATCGTGTGCGCGTGATGCAGTTTGGTGATTTTTCCATAGAGCTGTGTGGCGGCACCCACGTTCACCGCGTGGGTGACATCGGCCAGTTCAAGATTGTTGAGGAATCGGCCATTGCATCCGGCATTCGACGTATTGTGGCCGTGGCCGGTGAAGCGGCGGTCGCCCGGGTGCAGGACATGGAAGACCAGTTGCGGCAGGCTGCCGGAACCCTGAAAGTGGCCCCCTCTGACATCAATGACCGCCTGCAGCAGATTCTTGAACGGAGCCGGCAGCTGGAGAAGGAAGTCGATGCGCTCAAGGCCAGGGCTGCGGTTGCGGGCAGCGCGGAACTGGCGAATCAAGCGGTTGATATTAAAGGAGTTAAGGTGCTTGCAGCGGACATGGAGGATGCCGATCCGCAGGCACTGAGAGCCGCAACGGACCGGCTCAGGGACCAACTGGGCAGCAGTATTATCGTGCTGGCCAGCCGGGATGCGGATAAAGTGCGGTTGGCCGCTTCGGTAAGCCCGGATTTGGTAGCTCGGATTCGCGCGGGTAATCTGGTAAACTTCGTCGCGCAACAGGTTGGCGGTAAGGGTGGTGGGCGTCCTGACTTTGCACAGGCAGGTGGTACGCAACCCGAAAATCTTGAGAGTGCCCTCGCTTCGGTAGAGGCTTGGGTCAGCGACAATCTCTGATTCAGTAGTAAGCTTTAGGAGTTGGTGGCGATCGCAATCATTGTTTTGCCGTCGTATTGTTTGTCTCGCAATGATAAAGGCCTCGGTGAGCCGTATTCGGGTGAGCGGAAGCTGACCATAATCACAAGATAGGCCAGAGGAAAGTAGCTATGCTGATTTTGACAAGAAGGATTGGGGAAAAACTTGTCATCGGTGACAGTATCACCGTTACAGTATTGGGCGTAAAAGGTAATCAGATCCGCATCGGAATAGAGGCTCCGGCCGATGTCCAGGTGCACCGGGAAGAAATCTACCAGAGAATACTGAAGGAACGGTCAGATGAGGTAAGCCCCAAGACAGGAACCGGCGAGCCCTGATTAATCCTTTACCCGGGAGTGTTAAGTAAGTATCCTTACGCCGCCCCAAAAACCGGGCGGCGTTTGCGTTTAAAGGCCTTCGCGAAAGCCGGCCCTGATTATCAGTTTTGGAGAGGTGGCCGAGTGGCTGACAAATCTGCCGGGAGCAGATTTGAACGTTGCCCGCAGGGCAACGGCCCGAAGGGCGGAGGGCACGGATGCCCGAAGTAACGCGATCCCCGGGGAGCGCCTCATGGTGCCGCCGGGAAGTAATTAGAGGTTTCAGTTTTGGAGAGGTGGCCGAGTGGCTGAAGGCGCTCCCCTGCTAAGGGAGTATGGGTTCAAAAAGCCCATCGAGGGTTCGAATCCCTCCCTCTCCGCCAGAAACATAAAACCCCACGAAAGTGGGGTCAGATTGATGACAAACCCCGGTATTTTCACCGGGGTTTTGTTTTTTTGGG
>CAYYCX010000170.1:0-4770 GCA_964470455.1 uncultured Wenzhouxiangellaceae bacterium | reverse complement strand
ACCTGCGACCTTCGGGTTATGAGCCCGACGAGCTGCCAGACTGCTCCACCCCGCATCAGCAGCCGGTCATGATATAGAAGGCGACCTGGCTTTACAAGGGGGCAATCCTGACCTTCAGGCGGCGAATGCCCTCACGCAAATAGCGATCAGCGAACTGGAAAAAATACCCAGTCCCAGCATCAAGACTCCGTTCAGCGAGAGTACCGCACGGAAGTCCACAGGCGCGGTGATAACCTGCTCCGATCGTGGCTCATCGAAATACATGAGTTTCACCACACGCAGGTAATAGAACGCGCCCACCACGGAGAAGACCACCGCCACGATGGCCAGCCAGGTCAAGCCCGCTTCCATGGCCGCCTGGATTACCAGCCATTTGGCGAAAAACCCGACAAATACGGGTACGCCGGCCATGGAAAACATCACCATGGCCATCACCGCCGCAAACCAGCTGTTGCGCTGGTTCAGGCCCCGGAAATCATCCAGGTTTTCAGCCTCAACACCTCGCGAGGACAGAAGGATGACCATGGCAAATGCCGCTGCCGACATCAGGGAATAGACGATGACGTAATACATGGCGGCGGAATAACCCATGGGATTGCCGGGCAGGAAACCGAGCAGGATGAAGCCCATATGGGAGATGGTGGAATAAGCCAGCATGCGCTTGATGTTGCTTTGGGCAATCGCAGCCAGGTTGCCCAGGACGATGGACAGCAGCGCCAGTATGGAGAGCATTTGCGCCCAGTCCGCATGCAAATTGCCCAACCCTGTTTCCAGCAGGCGGAAGGCCATCGCGAATGCTGCCATTTTGGGCACCGAAGAAATGAACAGCGTGATGCCAACCGGGGCGCCGTGGTAAACATCCGGTATCCACATGTGGAATGGAACCACGCCCAGCTTGAAAGCCAGGCCAACCACCAGGAAGGCCAGGCCAAATCCGAAAACCAGGCTCATTTCACCCGTCCGGCTGGCAGCCTCCGCGATCGTGGCCAAGTCCAGGCTGCCGGTAGCGCCGTAAATCATCGACATGCCATACAGCAGCATGCCGGAGGCCATGGAGCCCAGCACGAAATACTTCATGGCGGCTTCCGATCCACGATTCGAATCGCGGTCATAGGCTACCAATGCGTAGGTCGACAGTGCCGACAGCTCCAGCCCAAGGTAAACCATCACCAGGTTGTTGGCGGAAATCAGCAGCATGATGCCCAGCAGGGCAAACAGCGACAGTGTGTAGAAATCAGCCCGGAACATGCCGAACTGGCGCAGGAAGAATTTCGCGTAAACAAACACAAAACCCAGCACCAGGTAGCTGAACAGCTTCAGCAGGTCGCCCATGGAATCACGGATGAAATCGCCTTGGAATGCCAGGACCACGTTTTCGCTGTTGCCACCATAATCACCACGCAGGGTGATGATGGCGGCAAAAATCAGGGTCAACATCGCCAGCATATGAATGATGCCCTTGCGCTCGGGGCGCAGGAACAGATCCACCACCAGGATGAAACAGGCCATGCACAGGACCCAGATTTCTGATGCGGCCAGCAGGAAGTTCATCGCGTCCGTCCTAAAGTGCTCAAATTCATTGATTTCTCACAGTCCAGCTGCGGCATTGGCGAGCGGAAGTTTTGATTGGCTGATATGGGCCAGCAGCTCGGCGACGGAACTGTGCATCAAATCAACCAAAGGCGCAGGCCACAGCCCCACCAGCAGGACAGCCGCGGCCAATATGCCCAGTATCAGGGCTTCGCGCTTGTTGATGTCCTGCAGCTCCGCCACTTCCTTGTTGCCGACGTCGCCATAAATCACCCGCTTGACCAGCCACAGGCTGTAGGCAGCACCCAGGATCAGCGTGATGGCTGCCAGGAAGGCGTACCAGAAATTCGCCTGGAAGGCGGCGAGAATGACCATGAACTCGCCCACAAACCCACTGGTCCCCGGCAGGCCCGCGTTGGACATGAAGAAAAACACCGCAAACATGGCAAACCACGGCATGGTGTTGGCCACACCTCCGTAATCACGGATGAGCCGGCTGTGCATCCGGTCGTACAACACGCCCACGCACAGAAACAGGGCACCGGAAATGAAGCCGTGGGAGATCATTTGCACCATGGCCCCTTCCACGCCCAAAGCCGCGCCCTTCGTTTCCGGCCCATGCTGGAAAATCGCAAAGGCGATGAACAGGCCCAGGGTCACGAAGCCCATGTGCGAGATGGACGAATAAGCGATCAGCTTTTTCATGTCCTGCTGCACCAGCGCCACGAAGCCGATGTAGACCACCGCGATAAGTGACAGGGTAATGATCAGCCAGTCCAGCGCCATGCTGGCGTCCGGCGTGATGGGCAGACTGAAACGGATGAAGCCATAACCGCCGATTTTCAACATGATGGCCGCCAGGATCACCGAACCACCGGTGGGCGCCTCGACGTGCGCATCCGGCAACCAGGTGTGGACCGGCCACATGGGTATCTTCACCGAAAAAGCGGCCAGGAAACCCAGGAACAGCCAGGTCTGGGCTGTCAGCGACAGCGGGAAATCATGCCACTCGAGGATGGACCATGTGCCCGACTCCACATACAGGTAGATCAGGCCGATCAGCATGAACACCGAGCCGAGAAACGTATAGAGGAAAAACTTGATGGTCGCATAAACGCGCCGCGGCCCGCCCCACATGCCGATGACCAGGAACATGGGAATCAGCATGGCTTCAAAGAATACATAGAACAGGATGCCATCAAGCGCCGCGAACACGCCCACCATCAGGCCTTCCATCACCAGGAAAGCAGCCATGTACTGGTTGACCCGATTCTTGATGACTTCCCAGGCCGACAACACGACCAGCACGCCAAAAAAAGTGGTCAAGAGTATCAGCGGTACCGAAAAACCATCCACGCCGAGGTGATAGTTGATATCGAATGCGGCAATCCACGGCTGATTTTCGACGAACTGCATCGCGCCGGATGTGCGGTCAAATTCGGTAAACAGGTCCAGGCTGAGCAGGAAGGTGATACCAGCCACCAACAAAGCCAGGAGACGTGATTGCGCGGCCCGCTGGTTTCCCAGCGCAGCGACGATGCCGCCACCGATGATAGGCAGCCAGATCAGCAGACTCAAAACAGGCCAATGTTCTTGCATATCCGTTCCCGCCCCCTTAAACCAGCACTACCCAGATGGTCAGCAGGGTAAGCAGACCGAGGATCATGGCGAATGCATACTGGAACAGATAACCGCTCTGCAGTGTTCGAACGATCTGGGACCAGGCATCGACTGCTTTGGCCGAACCATTCACCAGTACTCCATCAATCAGCCCCGCATCGATTTTTTGCCACAGCTGGTTTCCCAACCCAACGGTGCCACGCACGAACACGTTCTGGTTGAACTCGTCCCAGTAGTACTTGTTGTAAAGGATGCGATGCAGCTGTGGCAGGCGTTGCTGGATCTGCCCTGCCAGGGTTGGCCGCACAAAGTAAACCAGCGTGGCCAGAACAAATCCGCCAACCATCAACCAGAACGGCAATGTGTAAGGCGCATGCATGGCCATGGCGGCGGCACCGTGGAAATGGTGCGACAGTTCGGCCAGGACATCGTTCTGCGGCAGCACGGTGATGGCGTCCGAGAGCCAGGATCCAAACAATACCGGCGCAATGGTGAAGTAGCCGATCAGGACCGATGGAATGGCCAGCAGGATCAACGGAACGGTTACCACCAGGGGTGATTCATGTGGCTCATGTTCCAGCACTCCATCCGGCGGATGGTGCCCGGCGTGGTGGTCAACCACATAACGGGGCTGCTTGTGGAATACCAGGTACAGCAGACGGAAGCTGTAGAAGGAAGTGACCAGTACGCCCAGCACCACGCCCCAGTAGGCTATTGAACTGCCAAACCGGTCCGACAGGGCCACCGCTTCGATAATGGCGTCCTTGGAGAAGAATCCGGAGAATAACGGGAACCCGACCAACGCCAGAGTACCTATCCAGGCCGTCAGCCAGGTAACGGGCATCTGCTTGCGCAAGCCGCCCATATAGCGCATGTCCTGCTGGTGATGCAGGGCAATGATCACGGAACCTGCGCCCAGGAACAGCAAAGCCTTGAAGAAAGCGTGGGTCATCAGGTGGAAAATCGCCGCCGAATAGGCTGAAACACCCAAAGCCACCGTCATGTAGCCCAATTGCGACAGGGTGGAATAGGCAATCACACGCTTGATGTCGTTTTGCACGATACCGATCAGGCCCATGGCCAGTGCCGTAAAGGTGCCGATCAGCATGACAAAACTCAGCGCGGCATCGCTGTGTTCAAACAGCGGTGACATGCGCGCCACCATGAAAATGCCCGCGGTTACCATGGTTGCGGCGTGGATCAGGGCCGAGATCGGTGTCGGGCCTTCCATGGAATCGGGCAGCCACACATGCAGCGGCGCCTGCGCGGATTTACCCATGGCGCCAATGAAAAGACCAATGCAAATGACGGTTATCAACTGCCAGTCCAGGCCCGGAATGATGCTGATGGTACGGCCGGCAATATCCGGCGCCTGGGCAAAAACTTCCGCGTAATCCAGCGAACCGGTGGCATACAGCACCGCCGCGATGCCCAGCAGGAAGCCGAAGTCACCCACACGGTTGACCAGGAAAGCTTTCAGGTTGGCGAAAATTGCCGACTCGCGCTTGAACCAGAATCCAATGAGCAGATAGGACACCAGGCCCACCGCTTCCCAGCCAAAGAAGAGCTGCATGAAGTTGTTGGACATCACCAGCATCAGCATGGAGAAGGTGAACAGGG
>CAYYCX010000169.1:0-5058 GCA_964470455.1 uncultured Wenzhouxiangellaceae bacterium | reverse complement strand
ATGGTGATCGGCTGGCCCAACATGGCTGCCTCGGCTTCGATACCACCCACGCCCCAGCCCAGCACGCCGATGCCGTTGATCATGGTGGTGTGTGAATCCGTGCCCACCACGGTATCCGGGTAAGCCACGCCTTCATTGCCAAACACCACGCGCGCCAGGTGCTCGAGATTGACCTGGTGCACGATGCCGGTGTTTGGCGGCACGACCTTGAAATTGCTGAACGCATTCTGGCCCCAGCGCAGGAAGCTGTAGCGTTCGTTGTTGCGCTGGAATTCGATGCGATTGTTGATGTCCAGTGAATCCGCGGCGCCGTAGCTGTCGACCTGCACCGAGTGGTCAATGACCAGTTCCGCGGGAGACAGTGGATTGATCTGGCTGGGCGAGCCGCCCAGGGCCGTCATGGCGTCGCGCATGGCGGCGAGGTCGACAACCGCGGGAACGCCGGTGAAATCCTGCAGCACCACGCGGGCCGGCGTGAATGCGATTTCGGTGTCGGGCTCAGCCTTGGCATCCCATCGGCACAAGGCCTCGATGTCGTTTTTGGTTACATCGATACCGTTTTCATTCCGCAACAGGTTTTCCAGCAGGATTTTCAGGCTGAACGGCAGGCGCTTGACCGGCAGCGTTTCAGCCAGTTTCGGCAAACTGAAGTATTGGTAATCCTTGCCATCGATTTTCAGCGTACTGGCGGTTGAAAAAGAGTCACCCATTACATTCTCCGGAGTATTTAAAGTACAAAATCTGTTGCAAATTCCGATTCCAGAAGCCATCCGACTGACCGGTTGCCTGACCCGTTGCCTTATCGGTTAATTGACCGGTTGCGTCAATTGTGGCCGTTCTGGAGGCTTTCGAGCCCGCTATTATCGCTGATACGCCGGAACGATCACAGGGCAAAAACCGCATTCACCCGAGTTTCGGGCAACTTGCGTGCATTCACGGTCACTCGCACGGGCCGCGCGCGGGTTTACTCAGCCGTGCAGCAGTTCCCGTGCCTGGTCAAGAAGCCTGCGTCGCCCGAACATCAGTTCCAGGCGACCGCCACCCAGCTGATCCCACAGCACTGCGGAGCGCAGGCCAGATAACAGCAGGCTGCGCACCCAGTTCACCACCCGCTCTGTTTTCAGGAATTGTGGCCTGCCATTTACCACAATGCGGGGTTGCAACTGGCTGATGGTTTCAGTGTAGAGCACAGCTACTTTCTCTGCCTTGTATTCCTCAACTGCCTCTTCGGCCAACTCACCGGAAGCGCGTTCAATATCCTCCAGCCCCTCGCCGATTTTCTCCTGCAGGCTCTTGTCCGCCCTGAAGCGCCGCTCGATCTGCAACAGCGCAATGGCGTAGCGCAGGGCGTCGTTGCTGGCCTGGTCGCCCTGCAGCACGGAGATCAGAGTTTCGAGACCCAGACGCATCCGTTTGCGGTCACCATAGATCTCTTCCACGGTTTCCGCTTCGAGACGGAACAGGGAGTCCAGGCTGGCGCTGGCGGCATAACCTGACCAGGTGCCGTGCCAGGCGGCCTGTCGGACCAGTTCAGTGGCCTGCAACACGCCGGCCAGGGCCAGGGTGCGGTCTTGGCGTTGCTTACTCATGCGGGCGCTATCTCTGCAGGGGTCGGGGAGGGTTTCCGCGAATGTTCGCTGGACGGGGGCGTGTCGGAATGCTGGATGATGCCGCCCCCAAGGCAGACCTCACCGTCGTACAGGACGATGGACTGGCCCGGTGTAACCGCCCTTTGGGGCTGTGCGAACTCGACTTCGAGCGACCCGTCGTCCATTGCCGTCACCCGGCAGTCCTGGGCCGCCTGGCGATAACGCACCTGGGCCTGCAGGGCCTGTCCGGTTTCCGGGGGGGCGACAGTCCAGCTCAGGCCGTGGGCCACAACGCGGCGCGACAGCAGCCAGGGATGGTCGTGTTCCTGCCCGACATACAGCACATTGGCTCGAAGGTCCTTGTGCAGGACATACCAGGGCGCGTCGGGAAAACCGCGCACGCCGCCAATGCCCAGCCCCTGGCGTTGTCCCAGGGTATGGAATGCCAGGCCTCGGTGTTCACCGATCAGCTGGCCTTCCGGTGTCCGTATTTCGCCCGGTTCACTGTCCACATAATTGGCCAGGAAACTGCGGAAATCGCGCTCACCGATAAAGCAGATGCCAGTGCTGTCTTTCTTGTCGTGTACCTTGAAGCCGGCATCCAGGGCCATTTGCCTTACCACCGGTTTTGCCAAGGCACCTACCGGGAAATCGGCGCAGGCCAGTTGCTGCTGGCCCAGCGTGTACAGAAAGTAACTTTGGTCCTTGTTGTGGTCAAGGCCGCGCAACAGGCGGTGGGCGCCATCCCGTTCATCCGAGCGCACATAATGCCCGGTGGCGATGCGTTCAGCGCCCAGGTCGCGGGCGTGTTCCAGGAAAGTTTTGAACTTGATTTCACGGTTGCAGAGAATGTCGGGATTGGGCGTGCGTCCGGCCTGGTACTCGGCGATGAAATTCTCAAATACGCCATCCCAGTATTCGGCGGAAAAATTGCGAGTATGCAACTCGATGCCCAGCTTTCGCGCTACGCCCATAGCGTCGGCGGCATCCTGCTCGGCGGGGCAGTGGCCGGAGCTGTCGCCGGTGCGGTCGTCTTCTTCCCAGTTCTTCATGAACATGCCGGCCACAGGGCGACCCTGCTGCTGCAACAGCAGCGCAGCCACCGAGGAATCCACGCCGCCCGACATGGCGACCAGGGTCAGTGGATTGCTGGATTTTCTGGAGCTATTTTTGAAGCTTTGGGCAAACATGCCGCTTAAATGGGGCCATTCACCCGAAAGCTAAAGCCCCGCATCGCATTCTGCCGTGCGGCCGTTTTGAACCGATGGGTTGTCTCACAGGGCATCGACTCGAACCGGTCGGCTACGTTAAAATCGCGCCATGGGACAGGATCTCGAATCACACAAAGACCACGGAATTGCGCTCGAAGAAGCGCGGCCGGAGGTCATGCTTCCGCCCATGTACCGGGTGATCCTGCTGAATGACGACTACACTCCCATGGATTTCGTGATCGAGATCCTCAAGATTTTTTTCCACATGAGCCACGACCGCGCCACCCAGGTGATGCTGCATGTGCACACGCGCGGCAAGGGCGTTTGTGGTGTCTTCACGTTTGAAATTGCCGAGACCAAGGTGGTGCAGGTGAGCGAGTATGCGCGCGAGCATGAACACCCGCTGAAATGCACCATGGAGAAAGTTTGAGGGAACACGTTTGAAGGAAAAAATCTGACGGAGAAAGTCTGGGGGAGCAGGTTTGAGGTCAGGGTCTGAAACCTTGAAGCGCGCTTGCCAGCCCTCATTATGAAGACAGGGTGCTCCGAACTGACCGGCCAATTCGTCCGGCAGGTTACGCAAGGCCCCTGAATCAGGAGATCGGGTCATCATGTTTAGCAAGGATCTGGAACTTTCCATCAGCAAGGCCTACCAGGAGGCGCGTGAGCGACGGCATGAGTTCCTGACGGTTGAGCATATGTTGCTCGCCTTGCTGGACAACGGCTCGGCGCTGGCCATCCTCAGCGCCTGCGGTGCCGAAGTCAAACAGCTGGAAAAGGAGATCCGCAAGGTGTTGGAAGACACCGTGCCACTGCTGAAAGACGATGATGTCCGCGACACCCAGCCCACCATCGGTTTCCAGCGCGTTTTGCAACGTGCGCTGTATCACGTCCAGTCGGCCGGCAAGGACGAAGTGCTGGGCGCCAATGTGCTGGTGGCCATTTTCAGCGAAAAGGATTCCTACGCCTGCTACCTGCTGCACCGGCATGATGTGAGCCGCCTGGATGTGGTGAATTACATTTCGCATGGTGTGAGCAAGATCGAGGGTGGCCAAGAAAAGGAAGCCGAGCCCGGCGTGGTGGACGGCGGCCTGGACGAAGACGGCGAGCGCAAGGTCAGCGCCCTGGAACGCTACACCGCCAACCTGAACGAGCGCGCACGCAAGGACGAAATCGATCCGCTGATTGGGCGCGGCCCGGAAATTGAGCGCACCATCCAGGTGTTGTGCCGCCGGCGCAAGAACAACCCCCTGCTGGTGGGTGAGGCTGGTGTGGGCAAGACGGCCATGGCCGAAGGCCTGGCCCTCAGGATCGTCAGGAAAGAAGTGCCGGAAATCCTCGCCAACGCCACGATTTACGCGCTTGATCTGGGTTCGCTGCTGGCCGGCACCAAGTACCGCGGTGATTTTGAAAAACGCCTGAAGGCGGTGATCGCGGAATTGAAGAGCGATCGCGGCGCCATCCTGTTCATTGACGAAATTCATACCATCATCGGCGCCGGCGCGGCATCGGGTGGGGTGATGGATGCGTCCAACCTCATCAAGCCGGTACTGGCTTCCGGTGAATTGCGCTGCATGGGTTCCACCACGTTCCAGGAATTCCGCGGCGTGTTTGAAAAAGACCGGGCACTGGCGCGGCGTTTCCAGAAAATCGACATCGACGAGCCCAGCGTTCATGAAACGGTGGAAATCCTGCGTGGCCTGAAAGACCGCTTTGAAGAGCATCACCACGTGGAATACACCGATGCGGCACTGGTTGCGGCGGCTGAACTCTCGGCGCGGCATATCAATGACCGGCAACTTCCCGACAAGGCCATCGATGTGATTGACGAAGCCGGCGCGCGCCAGCGCCTGCAGCCTGAAAGCACCCGCAAGACGGTGCTGGACGAGCACGATATCGAAGAAATCATCGCGCACATGGCACGCATTCCGGCCAAACAGGTTTCGCGTTCCGACCGCGATGCGCTGCGCAACCTCGATCGCGACCTGAAGCTGGTGGTGTTCGGGCAGGATGACGCCATCGATGCGCTCTCCGCCGCCATCAAAATGTCCCGTTCCGGGCTGGGTGATGCCGACAAGCCGATCGGTTCATTCCTGTTTGCCGGGCCCACGGGTGTGGGCAAAACCGAGGTGACGCGACAGCTGGCTCTCACCATGGGTATCGAACTGATCCGCTTCGACATGTCGGAATACATGGAAGCGCACTCGGTGTCACGCCTGGTGGGGGCGCCGCCCGGGTATGTCGGTTTTGACCGGGGG
>CAYYCX010000168.1:0-5119 GCA_964470455.1 uncultured Wenzhouxiangellaceae bacterium | reverse complement strand
TACGCCGCGGCCTCGGGCCCGAACCGGATTCGCTGCACATTCATCGCGCCCAGGGCCTGGCCGCCGTCAACCTTTTGCGCGATGTGCGCGAAGGGCTGGTGACCTTCGATGCGAATGGTGAGCCGGCGCCCGGCGTGGCGGCCAGTTGGAAGGTGCTGCAAGGCGGTTTGCGTTACCGTTTCCGCTTGCGGCCAGATGCGCGGTGGTCGGATGGCAGCGCGGTAACGGCACAGGATTTTGCGCGCGCCTGGTCGCGGGCACTGTCGCCCGCCACGGCGGCGGTCAACGCAGCGCTGCTGAAGGACATTCAAAATGCCACCGCGGTGCTGGAAGGCGAGCTTGCCGTTGGTGAGCTCGGAATCCGGGTGGTTGACCCGCTGCAACTCGAAGTCACTCTGGAACGGCCGGTACCCTGGTTTCCCGAATTGATGGCGCATCCCGTCAGCTACCCGCTGCACGAGCATGAAGTTGAGGACGCGCGCAACGCTCCGGTCAACGGCGCCTACCGGATTACCGAATGGTTGCCGCGGTCGGTGATCCGGCTCGAGGCCAATCCGCACTTCCATGCCGCGGCCGAGGTGTATTTCCAGCAACTGGAATATTTCCCGATTGAAGAGCCCGGCACCGAACTGGCCCGCTATCGCGCCGGCGAGCTGGACATCACCGAAACCATTCCGGCCGGGCGTTTTGAATGGTTGCGGGACAACCTGCCGAACGATCTGCGCATCAGCCCTTACCTCGGCAGTTTCTGGTTGGGCTTGAACATGAAGGACCCGCTGGTGGGCGGTTCTCCAGAGCTGCGACGCGCGCTGGCGCTGGCCATCGACCGCGCCACGCTGGTGCGGGTGGTGCTGGGTGCGGGTGAACTACCGGCATGGGGCGTGGTCCCTCCGGGTATGGCGGGTTACCCGCCGCAGGAAATGGCGCTGGCGAATGCCAGCCAGGCGGAACGCGAAGCCGAGGCCGTTCGCCTGTTGCGCGTCACCGGCATCGGCGCCCGCAAGCCCCTGCTGCAGTTGCGCTACAACACCTCCAGCATTCACCGGCGCGTGGCGATTGCGGTGGCGGCCATGTGGAAACAGGTGCTGGGGTTGAACACCGAGTTGATCAACGAGGAGTGGAAGGTTTTCGTCAACAATCGCCGGCTGGGTATCGTTACGCAGGTCTTCCGCGGCGGCTGGATTGCCGACTATGCCGACGCCACCAGTTTTCTCGAGCAGTTCGTCAGCTCCAGCGAGCTGAATGTCACTTTTACCGCTGATCCGGAATTCGACCAGTTGATGGCCGGCGCCAGCCTGATGTCCGGACCGGGCCGGCTTGGTCAATTGCAGGAGGCCGAAAGGCGCCTGCTGGAAACCATGCCGGTGATTCCGCTCTATTATTATGTGTCACGGCATCTGGTGAAGCCCGGTATCGTGGCTTACCAGGACAATATCCGCGATATTCATTTGTCGCGTTACCTGCGGGTGGTTGAAGGGGGAAGCCGGTGAGGCCAGGGCCAGGGCAAACATTCCGGGAGTTGCGCAAGCGGAGCAGGCTGCTGTTCCTCTTCCCCGTGCTGTTGCTGCTGGTGGCCTGTGACAACCGGCCATCGCAACCCGGAACCAGCGGCAGGCAGCGCGCGCAGCCGGTGGACCTGGTGCTGGTGGAAGGCCGTCCGGCGCCGGAAGTGCTGGCCGAACAGCAGGTGCTTCGCCGTGGCAATGGCGAGGAGCCGCGCACGCTGGACCCGCACCGTTCGCAGGGCGTGCCTGCCGGCAATATCCTGCGTGACCTGTTCGAAGGCCTGACCACCGAGGCGCCCGATGGCGACATCATTCCCGGCGCCGCCATGCGCTGGAACATTTCACGCGACGGCAAGGAATACACCTTCTACCTGCATCGTAACCTGCAGTGGTCCAATGGCGACCCCTTGCTGGCGCACGATTTCGTTTACAGCCTGAGGCGTGCCGCCGACCCCGCAACCGCATCCAACAACGCCAGCATGCTGCTGCCCATCGCCAATGCGGCGGAGGTGATCAGCGGCCGCCTGCCGCCGGACCAGCTGGGCGTGGTGGCGCTGGATGATTACAGCCTGCAGATCCGCCTGGCCGATGCCACGCCCTATTTCCTGGGGTTGCTGTCGCATACCATCGCCTATCCGGTACACCAGCCCAGCGTCGAGCAATTTGGCGACCAGTTCGCGCGCGAGGGTAACCTGGTGTCCAACGGCGCCTACCTGCTGCAGCGCTGGGAACCGCGTTCGCAGATCGTGCTGATCCGCAACCCGTATTACCGCGAAGCCGAGCTGTCGCTGATGGACAAAGTGGTCTACCTGCCGATCGAGGATCTTGCCGGCGAGGTCAACCAGTTCCGCGCCGGCGAACTTGACTGGACCTACGAGGTGCCCAACAACCAGTTTGCCTGGCTGAAGGAACACTACCCGGAAGAGCTGGTGGTCAGCCCCTGGCTGGGTTCGTTCTTCTTTGGCTTCAACCTCAGCCGCGAACCTTTTGAGGAAGAACCGGGGCTGCGGCGCGCGCTGGTGCTGGCCATCGACCGAGAACTGATCACCGAAAAGGTAACGCAGTTCGGCGAGGAGCCCTCGTTCGCCCTGGTGCCTCCAGGCATCGGCGATTATGAACCGCCCGTTCCCGAGTATGCCGGCTGGACGCAGCAGGAACGCGTGCTGGAAGCGCAACGCCTGTACCAGCAGGCCGGCTATTCCGCTGAAAACCCGCTGCGTACTGAAATCCGCTATAACACCAGCGAGAACAACAAGAAGCTGGCCCTGGCGGTGGCCTCGATGTGGAAGCAGGAACTGGGCGTAGTCGCCACGCTGGTGAACGAAGAGTGGAAAGTTTTCCTGCAGAACCGCGAGCAGAAGGTTGTCACCGAGGTGTTCCGCGCCGGCTGGATCAGCGATTACAACGATCCATACAGTTTTCTCGAACTGTTCCGCAGCGGCGAGGCGCGCAATGACTTCGCCTACAGCAACCCGAGTTTCGATGCGCTGCTGGAGGAGATGGCGAAGGAACGCTCACCGCAACGGCGCAATCGCATGATGCGCGAAGCGGAACGCCTGCTGTTGGAGGATAATCCCATCGTGCCGGTGTACACCTACGTGAGCAAACGCCTGGTGGATCCTCACGTGCGAGGCTGGCAAAGCAACGTCATGGACCATCATTACAGCCGCTACATGTACAAGCTCAAGTCACAAGGCCGCCCGGTGAAAGACGGTAAACCTGCTGCGGAACCGGCCACGGACCCGGCCGCGCAATCAACCACGGAACCGGCGTCGCAGCCCGAAAGCAGCGCGGGAGAGCGCAGCTGATGTCGGGTTTGGGGCGCTTTGCCGCCAGCCGTATCCTCGGCCTCATTCCCACGCTGCTGATGCTGATCACCATTGCGTTCTTCCTGATCCGCGTGGCGCCGGGCGGGCCGTTTGACAGTGAAAAGGCCCTGCCGGATGAAATCCGCCTCAACCTGGAGGCCAAGTACCACCTGGATGAACCGCTGTTGCAGCAGTACTTCCGCTACATCGGGCAGATTCTCACGCTCGATTTCGGGCCCTCCTTCCAGTACAAGGACTGGACGGTCAATGAACTGATCGCGCTCGGCTTCCCCGTTTCCCTGGCCATCGGCGGGCTGGCCATGCTGCTGGCCTTTTTCGTCGGCAGCCTGGTGGGCATCGTGGCCGCCCTGCGGCAGAACTCGGCCACCGACTACGGCATCATGGGCCTGGCCATGGTGGGTGTCTCGATTCCGAACTTCGTGATTGCGCCGTTCCTGATCCTGGCCGTGGCCGTATATCTCGGCTGGCTGCCGGCGGGGGGCTGGGAATGGCAGGCACAGTACATGGTGTTGCCGGTGCTGACCCTGGCCCTGCCGGTGATCGCCTACATCGCGCGGCTGATGCGCGGCAGCATGATCGAGGTGCTGCACAGCAACTACATACGCACCGCCCGCGCCAAGGGCCTGCCGGAACACCTGATCGTGCTGCGCCATGCGCTGAAGCCCGCGCTACTGCCGGTGATTTCCTTCATGGGCCCGGCCACCGCCGGGCTGATCACCGGGTCGGTGGTGATCGAGCGCATTTATTCCATTCCGGGCCTCGGCAGTTACTTCGTGCAGGGCGCGCTGAACCGCGATTACACCCTGGTGATGGGCGTGGTGATTTTCTACGGCTTTGTCATCGTGCTGCTGAATTTCATCGTGGACCTGCTGTACGCCTGGCTGAACCCGAAAATCCGCTATGAGAAAAGCTGAACGCGCATGAATGAAAAGCATACAGCTGCCATAGAGGACGCCTTTGCCGCGGCGCTGGCCGGGCCGGATGTGCCCGGCCGCTCGCTGTGGCGCGATGCCTGGCATCGCCTGCTGAAGAACAAGGCGGCGGTGGTGAGCGGCATCATCATGGCGCTGATGGTGCTTGCGGTGATCATCGGCCCGGAACTGAGCCCCTGGGAAGCGGATTTCACCGACTGGGACAACACCGCATCGCCACCCAGCCTGGAAACCGGCCACTGGTTCGGCACCGACTCGGTGGGCCGTGACATCCTGGTGCGCACCCTGGAAGGCGGCCGCATCTCGTTGCTGGTCGGGCTGGTCTCCACGCTGGTGAGCCTGGTGATCGGCATCACTTACGGATCCATCGCCGGTTACTACGGCGGCGCCACAGACCGCATGATGATGCGTTTCGTCGATATCGTGTACGCCTTGCCGTTCATGTTTTTCGTGATCCTGCTGATGGTGGTGTTCGGCCGCAACATCCTGCTGATCTTCGTCGCCATCGGCGCGGTGAACTGGCTGGACATGGCGCGCATCGTCCGCGGACAGACCATGGCCCTGAAAAGCACCGAATTCATCGAGGCGGCCCAGGCCTGCGGCGTTGAGGATGCCGACATCATCCGCCGCCACATCGTGCCCAACCTGCTGGGCGTGGTGATGGTGTATGTCACGCTCACCATTCCGCAGGTGATCCTGGTGGAATCCTTCCTGAGCTTCCTCGGGCTGGGCGTGCAGGAGCCCATGAGCTCATGGGGCGCGCTGGTGAACGACGGCGCGCAGGACATGGAGTCGTCACCCTGGACGCTGGTGTTCCCGGCGCTGTTCCTGGCCACCACGCTGTATTGCTTCA
>CAYYCX010000167.1:0-5217 GCA_964470455.1 uncultured Wenzhouxiangellaceae bacterium | reverse complement strand
ACGCGGTTGCACATCCGGTGCAACCTCCACCCGTGCCAGTTCCGGCTGGCGCACCGCATTGTCCTGCCTGGTTTCCGCTTGCTTCGCCCTGGCACTTGCTGGCGACTTCTCGGCGGCGTAGTCGCGCACTTCCCGGCTCAACTGTCGCTGTGGAGTATCGGCTTCGCTGGAGGCCGTTTGACTGACTGCGCTGGATTTCGGCAGCTGCGGCAATATTGACTTGCCTGCGGCAGGTTCCGAACCATCACCGGAAACTCCCGGCTCACCGTCCGCCTCATTGCTGCCAACTGCACTGGGCTGGGTCTGGCCTGCCAGGCGCGTTTCTTTCCAATCTTCCGGAAGATCAAATTGCCGCAGGCCCATCAGGCTGATTAATCCGGCAGTGATCAAGGCCATCAGGCTGGGCAACCATGCAGGAGTTTGTGCCGTAGCCGGGGTGGCGCCATCGGAACCGGTTTGCAGCGTGGGCGTGCGGCCCAGCTCGCGTTGGGATTCGGATCGTTTGAGGGCATCGAGCAGTATGGACATATTCAGGAACCCATTGTTTCCACCAGCTGCAACCGCGGCTCAACGATGGTGGGCGCCATAAGGTACAAAAGCGTTTGCGGCCCTACAATTCCATCATCCAGCAGGCCATGGTTGCGCTGGAACGTTTTCAGCCAGGTTTCGAACTGCTGGTTGAATTCAGCCTTGCCTTGCCAGGGTGGATCGGCCTGTGCCGCCATGCTCAGCACAATATCGACCGCTGCGCTTTGGTCATCGCGGCGAATCTGGTCCGGCCAGTCGGGTGATTGCGGCCAGGCCACTATGTATTCTCCCATCCACAATTCATCCACCTGCTGCTGCTTGAAATATCGAGGCGCGGAGCCCGCCCCCATGAGGATTCGTTGTCCATCCATGCCGCGCAGCAACACATGTTTGTCGCCATCGGAACGCAGCACCAGAATCACCGGCAGGCCCAGCTTCCTGACCTTCGCCCAATTACCGCTCTCCCTCAAACAGGCGAACCCGGTAGCCGCCACGCCTTCACAGGCCAGCAGCAGGTCTTTGGCCTGATCCGGCTCCTGCCACAGCTGGGCCAGGCCCGGGTACGCCAAAAGGTGCTGGTCCGCCAGCCAGGTGGCTGTCAACAAAGATCCAGTGGCCAAACGGTCAAAATTCCAGGCCGGATCACGCAGGGACAATGATCCCACAGGCTGAGCCTGAATTTCGTCGGGATCAAACTCTCCCGCCGGCTTTGCAGCGGCCGCCGCTGGCAGGCCCTGGTCGGCCAAGGTCGTCGTTGCTTCCCGCTGGTGCGGTGACTGGATGGCTCCGTCAGCGGCGATTTGCGGTTGCGGACCCGCAGTGACAGAATTCGCCTCTCGTCCATTTTCGACAGCGCCTGGCAGCCAGCCCTGCTGCCAGGACAGTGCCAGGCCGAAGGTACCCACCACCAACAGGGCCGCTACGGCCCATGGCAGGATGTTCCGCCCGGTTACCTGGCTTTCCGCGGGATGCACTTCATCTGCCGCGGCGTGCACCAAAGCTGCATTAACCTGGTCTCGCTCCAATGCGTAAGCACCCGCCAGTGCGCGGTCCGCGATGATGTTGATCAGCCTGGGAACCCCTCCAGAACGGCGGAAGAGCGCCTTCATTGCGCCATGGTTGAAATGGCTTTGCCGCGCTCCGGCCACACGCATGCGGTGCTTGACGTATGCAATGGTCTCCTGTTCGTTCAGCGGCGCCAGGTGGTAACGCGCGGTGATGCGCTGCGCCAACTGGCGCAGGTTTTGCTGCTGCAGCAGCTGGCGCAACTCTGGCTGGCCCAGCAGCACCATCTGCAACAGCTTGTGCTTGGCGGTTTCGAGGTTGGTCAGCAGGCGCACCTGCTCCAGTGCTTCCGGGCTCAGGTTCTGCGCTTCATCAATCACCACCACCACGCGCTTGCCGTCCGCATATTGCTGGAGCAGGTATGCGTTCAGGGCATCAACCATTTTCTTGCTGCTGCCCTCCGCCTGGCTGATATCCACGCCAAGTTCGTCACAAATGGCGGACAACAGTTCCTGGGGTGTTACCAGGGGATTGAGAATGAGCGCAATCAGTGTGTCTTCAGGCACCTGGTCCAGCAGGCAGCGACAGATCGTTGTTTTTCCGGTTCCCACTTCACCGGTAAGCTGGACAAAGCCACCGGAGCCACCCTTGCCCACGCCGTAGAGCAGGTGTGCCAGCGCTTCGCGATGGGCCGCACTGAGGTAAACGAAAGCCGGATCGGGCGTGATCGAAAATGGCGCTTCCGTCAATCCAAAATGCTGCAGGTACAAATCAATTTCCCGGTTGCCAGGCTCGTGTCATGCCGATGCGACAGTAGGTGCTGTCCACTGAGTCCCCAAATTCTCAATCCTCCAGCGCCAGCAGGTTGGCATTGCCGCCAACGGCTGCGGTGTTGATGGTCAAGGTTCGCTCGGAAGCGAATCGTAACAGGTAATGTGGACCGCCGGCTTTGGGACCGGTTCCCGACAGGCGTTCCCCGCCGAAGGGTTGCACGCCTACCACCGCGCCCACCATGTTCCGGTTGACGTAACAATTGCCGGCATGGATTCGGCTGGCAATGTACTCCTGGGTGCGGTCGATCCGGCTGTGAATTCCCAGTGTCAGGCCATAATTGGCTGCATTGATTTCTTCGATCACGCGGTCAATATCCCTGGCCCGAAAGCGGATCACATGCAGTATCGGCCCGAATACTTCGCGCTGAAGTTGCTGCAGGCTTTCAAGCTCATAAGCCCGGGGCGCGAAGAAATACCCGTCAAGGCCCGCAGGCTGCTCCACCTGGGCTACCAATGTGGCTTCAGCTTCCATCCTGTCCGCGTGCGCCTGCAGAATCCCCAACGCATCCGCGTCGATTACCGGGCCTATGTCAGTGGACAGCTTGCGCGGGTCACCCATCACCAGCTCCCGCATGGCGCCACGCAGCAACTGCAGGACACGATCAGCGACATCCTGTTGCAGGTACAGTACGCGCGCTGCGGAGCAGCGTTGGCCGGCACTCAGAAATGCGCTGGCAATGACATCCTTGACCACCTGCTCGGGCAGCGCCGAGCTGTCCACGATCATGGCGTTCTGGCCTCCGGTCTCGGCAATGAGGGCGGCAATGGGGCCGTCCCGCTCTGCAAGGGTTCGGTTGATAAGCCG
The DNA here is from genome assembly GCA_964470455.1 of uncultured Wenzhouxiangellaceae bacterium. GTDB lineage: Bacteria > Pseudomonadota > Gammaproteobacteria > Xanthomonadales > SZUA-36 > JAWXBM01. The sequence goes on along the minus strand of CAYYCX010000167.1, from coordinate 2,046 downwards.
GGCAGTTTCGGTGGAGCCGGTAAAGGCCACGCCATCGATCCGCGGGTCGCGGGTCAGTGCCGCACCCACCGTTGCTCCGTCTCCGGGCAACAATTGCAGGGCCTCGCGAGGAATCCCGGCCTGGTACATGATGCGGGTTACCAAAGCCGCGATGGCCGGCGTCTGTTCCGCTGGCTTGGCCAACACCGTATTGCCGGCAGCTAGCGCAGCGCTGACCTGTCCGGTAAAGATCGCGAGTGGAAAATTCCACGGACTGATGCAGGCAAACACACCACGACCGTGCAGCGACAGGGTATTTCGCTCGCCTGTAGGCCCGGGCAACAGCAGCGGCTGCTCGAACTGGATTCTCGCCTGCATGGCGTAGTAACGCAGGAAATCCACGGCTTCGCGCACCTCGGCGATGCAGTCCCGCGGAGTCTTGCCGGCTTCACGGGCGCACAGGGCCAGGAGCTCCGGCGATCGTTCCTCCATCAGCTCGGCGGCTTTTTCGAGCATGCTGGCGCGCAGGTGCGCCGGTGTGCGATCCCAATCGTCAGCATAGGCCCTGGCTGCGTTGATGGCCTGTTCGACATCAGCGGAAGTCGCATCGAACACCTGTCCCACCTGATCCTGCCGGTTGGATGGATTGATATTTGGCCTGGACGGGCGCTGCTGGCCGGTGCTGTTCCCCGCCAGTAGCGGCCCGGCATCCCAGCTGGCAGTGGCAAAAGGCTGCATGCTGGCTGCGAGTTTGATGGTTTCGCTGGTGTTGGCCAGGTTGAAACCGCGTGAATTCAGCCGCGACCCGCCATAGATCTGACGCGGGAGCGGAATGCCCGGATGCGCCACAGGCTGGGTGTGCTCCACCTTGGCTATGGGGTCTTCCGCGACCTGTTCGGCCTGTATGGACTGGTCAACGATACGATTGACGAAGGAAGTATTGGAGCCATTTTCCAGCAGCCGGCGAACCAGGTAGGGCAGAAGGTCCTCGTGACTGCCAACCGGGGCATAGACGCGACAGGCATGGCGAAAGCCCTCTGCCTGCATCACCACCCCATACAGGTCCGCGCCCATGCCGTGCAGGCGCTGGAATTCGAAATCCAGGCGGTCCCCCGCCAATTCGGTGATCACCGAGACAGTGTGCGCATTGTGTGTCGCGAACTGGGGATAGAATGACTGGCGCTCCGCCAAAAGCTGCCGGGCACAGGCAATATAGGACACATCGGTATTCGCCTTGCGGCTGAACACCGGGTAGCCTTCATAACCCTCCACCTGGGCCAGCTTGATCTCGGAATCCCAGTAAGCGCCCTTGACCAGACGCACCGGAATTCGCCTGCCTTTACCTTTGGCCAGGTCCGCCAGCAGCGAGATTTCCGCCGTGGCGCGCTTCTGGTAGGACTGCAGCGCGAGGCCAAAACCCTCCCAACCTTCCAGCGCTTCATCCTGGTAAACCGTGCTGAATACGGCCAGTGCCAACATCAGCCGATCGGCTTCTTCGGCATCGATGGTGAGGGCCATGCGATTGGCCTTCGCCAGCTTCGCCAATTCCAGCACGCGTGGCACGATTTCCCTGACCACCCGCTGCTGCTGTGCATATTCGAAACGCGGATGCAGCGCCGAAAGTTTCACTGAAATACTCGGCGCAGCGAAAACGTCCGGTTCCTGGTGACTGCCGCCTATGGCGGTGATGGCAGCCCGGTAGGAATCGAGGTATCGATCCGCATCAGCCTGGGTGATGGCCGCTTCACCCAACATGTCAAACGAGTAACGGTATTGCCGGTTGTCTTTTTTCTGTGACCGCTTCAGGGCCTCTTCAATGGTCCGACCCATCACGTACTGGAAACCGAGGATCTTCATCGCCTGACGGATCGCCGTCCGGACCAGCGGCTCGCCGCTGCGGTTCACGATCCGGGCCAGGGCCGCACGGAAATTGGCGCTGGTGGTCTCGGACAGAGCCACCAGCTTGCCCGTCAGCATCAGACCCCAGGTAGAGGCATTGACCAGTACGGATGAGCTGCGGCCTATGTGCGACTCCCAGTCCGCATCACCCAATTTGTCGGCAATCAG
>CAYYCX010000166.1:0-5664 GCA_964470455.1 uncultured Wenzhouxiangellaceae bacterium | reverse complement strand
CTGGACTACGGCGATGCGGAGGAGTACCGCGGGCGTATCGAGCAGCTTCGCCGTGATTTCGAGGACCTGGGGTCCGATTCGGAAAACAATTCCTGACTCGGCTGGTGCGAAGTGTCGCGGGTTTTGGCCGGGGCCAGGTTGCGGCCCTGTCGCGACCCGCTCGCAGCAATAGAGCGGGTCAAACCCTGCCGTGCGCCGGGCTTGTCCATGACCCGGGTCAAACGGGAGGTCGGCCCGATGCGGTATCCTTCATACAATAGGCGCTGGAATCTCCCGGTGCCATACACCGGAGTTGCAACGGCATGGAAAAAACCCGTGATGAATTGATGGCCCGAAGGAAGGAACTTGTTGATCGTCTGGATGCCATTCGTGCAGACCTCCAGCGTGGCCTTGACGCTGATGCCGAAGAGCAGGCACTGCAGCTTGAAAACCTGGAAGTGTTGCAGGAAATCCATCGCCTGGCTGAAACAGAACTCAAGGCGATTGATGAGCAACTGGCCCGGTTGCCGAAAAAGTTCTGAACGCCCATTCCAGCCCGCGAAGGTTGCCAGCAGCATGCAGAAGACCCGCAGGCAAAAAGGCGCGGCAGCCGGTTACCCCGCTGCTGTGTTTACAGGGGACCGTCCTGACTATTGTCCGGCTCAGGACGGTCGCGCTGCCGCAAGGCCTCCCCTCAGGAGACTTTGATCTCGCGTGACTTGGCTTTGCTCTTTTTGGACTTTTTCAGGTGCAGGTAAAGCATGCCATCCTTCTGCTCGGCTGAAATGTCATCATCGGTGACATTTTCAGGCAGCGTGAAACTGCGCGTGAAAGCGCCATAGTAGCGTTCCGTCCGGTGTTGCTTCTTGTCTTCCTTTTCCTGCCTGCGCTCGCCACTGATGGTCAGCATGCCCTTGTCCACGTGGATTTTCAGGTCTTCCTTTTTGACTTCGGGGATTTCCATCTTGATCAGGAATTCGTCTTTCGACTCATTGATGTCCACCGAAGGCATCCAGTCAGCCTTGGTCATCGGCAACAACCGGCCCTCGCCCCAGAAGGGCTGGTTGATATCTTCGAAGAACTGGTTGAACTCACGCATGGGGTTGAATCGTATCAGGCTCATTGTGTTCCTCCGTTGCTCATTCCAGGCCATGGGTTCATGGCCTATTGCATGAAAAATTCTAGCTCTGCCATGAACCCTCACTCATGACCTGAATCAAGCCCGGTGCTGATTTTCAGGGATGCACCTAACCTATCCGGCCAGCCGGGAGTTAGAGTAATCATGAGAAACAAAGCAGGCCCGGCGGATACCCGAGTGCGCTGCCCGGTTACCGGAAACTGTGCCGATTCACAGTGACTGATGGAGCAAAAACATGAACTGGAAAAATACCGCGGATCGCTACGGCCGGCTGTCGATTGCGATGCACTGGCTGATGTTGTTGTTGCTCGTGGCGGTGTACGCCCTGATCGAATTGCGGGAAATCTATCCCAAAGGCAGTGACCCGCGTGAAGCCATGAAACTCTGGCACACCATGCTGGGGCTGAGTGTACTGTTGCTGGTTTTCATCCGGCTGGCCATCCGCCTGACGGGGCCGACCCCGGCAATCAAACCACCCTTGCCGGCATGGCAAGGCCGGCTGGCCGGGATCATGCACCTGGCTTTGTACCTGTTCATGATCGCCCAGCCCTTGCTGGGTTGGCTGTTGCTCAGCGCGGAGGGAAAGTCGATTGTGTTTTTCGGCCTGTCGTTGCCGCCGATCTGGAGCACGGGCGAGCGATGGGAAGAACTGTTTGAAGAAACGCATGAACTGGTTGGAACAACAGGGTATTACCTGGTGGGCTTGCATGCCGCCGCGGCACTGTTTCATCACTACTACCTGCGTGACAACACACTGTCGCGCATGTTGCCACAAAGGGGAAGCCGGCTTGCCGGTTGAAAAACCCTGTCGGCGTTTCCGGAAAACCAGGCCGGGGAATCCGCTTCTGCCTTGAGCATCCTGTCCTGGCCGGGTACTTCGACCAGCTTGCGCCCGGCATCAGGGCCTGCTCACACTACTTGAATGTACGCTGTAGTGTAAACAGGCCCTAGAATGAATGTCCCTGAATGCCCTGCACATAAGGCGATAAATGGACACCCTGCAAGCTGAAGGACGGCCAGCCACATCGCAACCGTGGGCCAAAGCGGTTGAAGACGTGGCGCGTGAACTCACAGTCAGCCTGCAGGCCGGCCTGGAGGATACTGCCGCCGCGAAACGCCTGAGGGAGTTTGGTCCCAACCAGCTGGGCACTGTCCGGCCACGCAGCCTGCCTGCCATTCTCTGGTCGCAACTGGCCAGTGCGGTGATCGTGCTGTTGCTGGTGGCTGCAGCTGTCGCCATGGTCTTTGGCGACCATGTTGAGGCCTGGGCCATCATCGCGGTGGTGGTCATCAATACCCTGATCGGTTTCGTGACCGAATGGCGCGCGGTGCGTTCCATGGAAGCCCTGCGGCTGTTGAGTCGCGCACAAACGCAGGTGCGCCGCAGCGGCCGCACACTGGATATTCCGGCGGAGCAACTGGTTCCGGGCGACGTAGTGCCGCTCGAGGCCGGCGACAGGGTCAGCGCCGACCTGCGGCTGGTTGAGGCCGCCCGCCTGCAGGCCGATGAATCCGTGTTGACGGGTGAATCCCTGCCGGTGACCAAGCATCTCGAGCCACTGCCGCCCGATACGCCCTTGACGGAGCGCAACAACCTGGTGTTCAAAGGCACCACGATCAGCCGCGGCGCCGGCCTGGGCGTGGTGGTGGCAACCGGGCTGGATACCGAGCTGGGCCGGATCAGCAAACTGGTGAGTACCGCCGAAGCCCAGGACACGCCGCTGGAGAAGCGGCTGAATGCCCTGGGCCGGCGCCTGGTCTGGCTGGTGCTGGCCATGGCCTCGGTGATCGCACTGGTGGGTATCGCCACCGGGCGTGAAATGGTGCTGGCGCTGGAGGTGGCCATCGCCCTGGCGGTGGCGGCCATTCCCGAAGGACTGCCCATCGTGGCCACCATTGCCCTGGCGCGGGGAATGTGGCGCATGGCCCGGCGAAATGCGCTGATTGTGCGGCTCTCGGCGGTGGAAACGCTGGGCGCCACGGCAGTGTTGCTGACCGACAAAACCGGCACGCTCACGGAAAACCGCATGACCCTGCGCGCCATCGAACTGGCGGACGCCAGCGTGACGGTGGACGGATCCGGGCTGGTAACGCATGGCGAGTTTCGCGTGGACGGGGCTACGCCTTCGGCCGGGCTGCTGGATCGGATCGACGAACTGCTCACCACCGCGGTGTTGTGCAATAACGCAAGCCTTGAAGTTGAGCCCGACGGCGAAGCCCGCGTGGTGGGCGACCCGACCGAAACAGCGCTATTGGTTGCCGCAGCCAAACGCGGCATCCAGGCCGAAACCGTGCGGCTGGATTTTCCTGAGCGGCGTGAAGAACCCTTCGACCCCGAACGCAAGGCCATGGCCACGTTCAACGATGTTTCCGGCGGGGTCACGGTTCATGTGAAAGGCGCGCCCGAGGCAATTCTTCCCATGTGCCAGTCGGTGCGCACGCTACAGGGCGATCAGCCGCTGGACGATGAGCTTCGCCACAAGCTGCTGGAGGGCGCCCACGGGCTGGGCAGGGGCAGCTTGCGGACGCTCGCCTTTGCCACGCGGATTGCCGGCGATGTGAATGAGCCGGCCTATGAGCGCCTGGTGCTGCTGGGCATCGCCGGATTGCAGGACCCGCCACGGAGGGGCGTTGGCGCCGCGTTGGCGCGCTTTCGGGATGCCGGTGTGCGAGTGATCATGGTTACCGGCGACCATGTGGCCACGGCGGCCCATATTGCCGCTGAGCTCGGGTTGATCGGGTCGCCCGATCAGACCGGGGCCGTCGTGGATGCCGCCGGCCTGTTCGGTCCGGACGGCAGCATCACGCTGGAACGGGCGGATGCAGTGCGGGTCATTGCGCGTGCAACTCCGCAGCAGAAACTGGCGCTGATCGAGTGGTTCCAGGGCCGCGGCAATGTGGTGGCCATGACCGGTGACGGCGTAAACGATGCGCCGGCGCTGAAGCAGGCCGACATCGGCATTGCGATGGGGATACGCGGCACGGCGGTGGCACGCGAGGCGGCGGCGATGGTGCTGCAGGATGATGAGCTGGGCACCATCGGCGAAGCCATCGCCCAGGGCCGGACGATCTATGCCAATATCCGCAAGTTCGTGGTCTACCTGTTTTCCTGCAATGCCAGCGAGGTGATGATCGTTGGCCTGGCCACGCTGGCCGGTGCGCCGCTGCCGCTGCTGCCGTTGCAGATCCTGTTCCTGAACCTGGTTACCGATGTCTTTCCCGCCCTGGCCCTGGGTGTTGGCGCAGGTTCGCCCGCGCTGATGCAGCGTCCTCCGCGTCCGGCTGGCGAACCGCTGCTGGCGCGGCGGCATTGGCTGCGAATACTCTTCGATGGTCTGGTGATATCAGCCGCCGTGCTCGGCGCGATGGCCATCGCCCTGCTGGTGCTGGACTTCGACACCGGCCGGGCGGTCACGGTGTCGTTCTGCACCCTGGCGTTCGCCCAGCTCTGGCATGTGTTCAACCAGCGCGATCGCTCGGAAGCCTGGCTGTTCAACGAGGTCACACGCAATCCCTGGGTCTGGCTGGCCATCGCGCTGTGCGCCGGCCTGGTGTTGTTGGCCGTGCATGTTCCCTGGGTGGCCGTGCCGCTGGACCTGCAGCCACCCGGCGCGGCCGGTTGGTGTGTGGTCCTGGTCATGAGCATGGCGCCGTTGCTGCTGGGCCCGGCCCGTGTTCTCATGGGCTCCCACCGGTTGTCACGGACCAGTGGGAAAGGAGCGAACGGATGAGTGTGCGCAATCTCGAATTCCTGTTCCGGCCGCGTTCGGTTGCGCTCATCGGTGCGTCGACGCGGGCGCACAGCGTGGGCAATGCGGTGTTGCGCAACATGCTTGGCGGCGGATTCAAGGGCGAAATCCTGCCGGTGAACCCGAAGTACGATGAAGTGGAAGGCGTTCGCTGCTGGCGCGATATCGGTTCGCTGCCGACCGCTCCCGAACTCGCGGTGGTGTGCACCCCACCGCAGACGTTGCCCTCCATCGTCGAGGAACTGGGGCACTGGGGCACACGTGCTGTCGTCATACTCACGGCTGGGCTCGAAGCCAAAGCAAACGACGGCGGGCAAACCCTGCTGGCCCGAACACTGGCGGCGGCAGGCGGCAGGGGAGTCCGGTTGCTTGGGCCCAACTGCCTGGGGCTGGTGTTGCCGCCGATCGGCCTCAACGCGAGCTTTGCGCCGGGCATGCTGCCCGCCGGAAGGCTGGCATTTGTATCGCAGTCCGGGGCGTTGGCAACCGCGGTTGCAGATTGGGCGCGCACCCAGTCGATCGGTTTCAGTCATTTAGTTTCCCTGGGCAACAGCGCCGACATCGATTTTGGCGACATGCTGGATTACCTGGGCGGCGATGGCGCGACGAAAGCCATCCTGTTGTATATCGAGTCTGTCACACATGCCCGTAAATTCATGTCGGCCGCCCGCGCCGCGGCCCGCAACAAGCCAGTGATCGTGGTCAAGGCCGGTCGCACCGAAGCGGCGAAGCTGGCGGCATCGTCGCATACCGGCGCGCTGGCGGGCTCTGACCGGGTTTACGATGCGGCCATTCGCC
>CAYYCX010000165.1:0-5750 GCA_964470455.1 uncultured Wenzhouxiangellaceae bacterium | reverse complement strand
CCCTTACCAGGAGAACTTTGCCTCTTTAACCTGATTAGAAGACATGGTATCTACGGCTGCGCCAGTTTGCTCACCATCGCCACCGGCTCGCCGGCGCTGACCGGCGGCGTGCCCAGCACGTAATTCACCACACCGGCAAACGGCGCGCGGATTTCGGCGATGGGTTCGCCAAACGGATCCAGCAATTCACCCAGCAAGCCCTGCTCGGCAATGGCATAACCGTCCTTGACGGCCGCACGGAAAATTCCGCTGGCCGGAGCGGGGATTACCTCGTAGTCTTCCAGCCACACCACGTGTCCGTTGGGCCGCACCTCGCCCGGCAGCATTTTCAGGTGACGCATCACATTGAGAATGCCGTTCTCAGCCAGGTTCACCCAGTAGTCATCACTCAGTCCCAGCTGCCCGGTTTCGGTGGTGATGGCCGGAATACCGCGCGAAATGGCCGTTTGGTCGGTGTACAGCGAGGCCTCGGGCGGCTGGGCGCGACCCTTGTCGATCACGATGTGGTCGATGCCAAAGGCGATCGCCAGTCCGCGGCTTTGCGCATCCAGTTCAGCCTCGCCGGTTTCCGGCAGGTACACGTATGGCCGCAGCGCCTCGTTGCCGTCGCCGGCATGCAGGTCGATGAGATAGTCCGCCTTTTCGACGACCTGGGTCGTGATGGCGTGGGCGATGCGGTCGCTGAGCGTGCCATCGACCTTGCCCGGGTATACGCGGTTCAGGTTCTTGCCATCGGCCGGGCTGTAGTAAATGGTCCGGCCGTAGAACGAGGGTGGATTGGCGATGTGCACCAGCAACAGCGTGCCGGACAGCGCTGCCGGATCGACAACTTTGAGAATTCGCTGCAAGGCGATGATGCCGGCGTATTCATAACCGTGCGTGCCGGCAACCAGCGCCAGTACCGGTCCCGGGTTCTGGCCGTGGATGATGGAAACCGGCAGTTTCGTGCCCGCATCCAGCAATGGCTCGATGTGCAGGTACCCTGAAACGGCCTCACCGGGTTTCGCCTCCAATGGCCCCAGCTGCTTGGTGTCGGCAAGGATGCTGCTGGCGGCCAGCAACAGCGTGAAAATCCCGGGCGAAAGCGAAAAAATCCGGCGAAGGTTCATGGCCCTGCTCCGTAATCAGGTTTGGAATTGGAATCATAGCGCATGGCCGTGATCAACCGGCATGCTTTAGACTAGGAGAAAAGACGGCCTGCCAATAGTTGGATGGCAGCCGCAAAATCATGCGCTTGTTCCGGAGACCGAGATCGAAACACTGAAGCAGTACGCCATCGAGTTGAGCCAGCAACTGGTAATGTTGCTGGGTGAAACAGCCGTATTGCGGCAGCTCATCATTCTGTTGCTGTTGCTGCTGATGGCGCGCCTCGCGGCCTGGAAGCTGGAGCCGAAGCTGGAAGCCCGCATCCGCGCGATCGAGGCGCCTGACCGCAGGCGCCTGAGGCAATTCGCCATCCTGTTGCGGCGCCTGGGCTGGGTGTTGTTCATCCTGTTCGGTTCCCTGGCGCTGGCGTTGATGGCCCTGCTGCAGTGGCCTTCCTCCACCTACTTCGTGTCCACCGCCGTGGTGCTGGCCGTAGCCTGGCTGGTGATACGCCTGCTGGCACAGGTGATCCAAAGCCGCTTGATTGCCCGCTCCGTCGCCATTCTGGTCTGGTCCTATGTGGCGCTGCACATGACCGGTCTCAAAACCGAGGCCGTTGAGTTGCTGGAGGCGCTGGGATTCACCATCGGCAAATTCCACCTGTCCGCCTGGCTGATGATCAAAGTGTCGGTGCTGATGGGCCTGTTGCTGTGGGTGTCCGTCAGCCTGGGAAATTTTCTTGACAAGCAGCTTCAGGGGGCGGAGGACCTGACACCCTCGCTGCGAGTGCTGATCGGCAAGATCGTCAAGATCGGACTCATCATCATTGCCACGGTGATGGGTTTGTCCAGCCTGGGCATCGACCTCACCATGTTCACGGTGTTCTCCGGCGCGCTTGGCGTCGGCCTGGGCTTTGGCCTGCAGAAAGTGGTGTCCAACTTCATCTCCGGCATCATCATCCTGATGGACCGCTCCATCAAACCGGGCGATACCATCACGCTGGGTGAAACCTTTGGCTGGATTCGCGAGCTGCGTGCGCGTTTTGTCAGTGTGGTGACCCGTGATGGTCGCGAATACCTGATACCCAACGAGGACTTCATCACCCAGGAAGTGATCAACTGGTCGTTTTCCGACGAACTGGTGCGGCTGGATGTGCCGTTCGGCGTGTCCTATGACTGTGATCCACACGAGGTGACCGCCCTGGCCATCGCCGCCGCCGAAAATTGCCCGCGTGTTTACCGGGGCAAAAAGCCGGTGTGCTGGATGACCGAGTTCGGTGATTCCTCGCTGAATTTCGTGCTCAGGTTCTGGATCACCGATCCGCGCGAAGGCCTGACCAGCGTCCGCGGCAAGGTGTTGCTGGCCCTGTGGGATACGTTCAAGGAGAACAATGTGAAAATCCCCTACCCGCACCGCGAGATCATCATGCGCACACCCGTGGAGGTGGAGACCCCGTAGGAGGCAGCCATGCTGCCGACATTCAACGCCAGGGTCGCGAGTGTGGCTCGCTCCCACCGGCAGGGCCAGAGCAGGGCTGTGGGAGGCGGCCACGCTGCCGACATTCCACGCCAGGGTAGCGAGCGTGGCTCGCTTCTACATCGCCGGGTCGATTTTCACCGCTTCGCCAAACGCCAGCATCTCCGAAGCACCGCCCATCACCACCGAGGTGGTGAAGCGCACATTGACCACGGCATTGGCGCCCAGGCGCTCGGCTTCCGCCACCATGCGGTCGATGGCCTGTTCGCGCGCTTCGGCCATCATCTTGGTGTATTCCTCGATTTCACCGCCGACAATGTTCTTGAACACCGCCAGGATGTCCTTGCCGAGATGGCGCGCGCGAATGGTATTGCCGCGCACCAAGCCCAGGGTTTCCGTTGTGGTATGGCCCACCACGGTGGCTGCAGGTGTGATGATCATCGTTCGATGTCCTTGTAGGGGTCGTGTTTGTTGACGAACAGCTTTTCACGTACTACTGACACGAACAGTACGACGATGCCCACCGACAGCAAACCGATGGCGAACTTGATGAAGTCCGGCAAGCCCATTTCCCCGAGAATGTTCACCACCAGCTGCCATAAACCCCACGACAGCAGGATGACCGCGCCGATGGAAACCATCAGCCAGGCCACTTTGCGTTCATTGCGCGCATACACCTGCGCCCAGTAACTGCTCCACACCTCTTCAGGCGGCTTTCTGACGCTCATCATGCCGGATACCTCCTTGACCCGCTGCAGTTCGCGCCATTCGCCGTGCAGTTCGGGATCCATTTGCAAAGCTTCTTCCAGCTCGCGGCGTTCAGCCGGGCTGCACTCGTTGTCCAGCGCCGCCATCATCAGGCCGCGGATTCTTTCCGTGTCAGGTTGTGTGTGCTTCGGTTCGTTCATAACAGTTCCGTCAATGAGGCCGCCAGGCGCTTGCGGGCGCTGTACAGCCGCGACATCACGGTTCCCACGGGAATGTCGAGCAGCGCAGCGATTTCCTGGTAGCTGCAATCCTGGAGTTCGCGCAGCATGATGATTTCGCGTTCCGCGGCGGGCAAGCCCTCCATGGCGACACGGCAGCGCTGCTGTAACTGTTGCTGCTGCAACATTGCGTCCGGGTTTGCGGCTTGCCGTTGCTCAGCTTCCGTCAACAGCCAGGAACCCTGCTCACTGAGCTTTCTCTGCTGGCTGGTGCGGTCACGGCTCAGGTTGAAACACAGGCGCCGAAGAATCTGGTAATACCAGGTGTAGAACGGGCGTTCCGGGTCGATGCTGTCGCGGGCGCGGAAAGCGCGGGCAAAAGCCTCCTGCGACAGCTCCAGCGCGTCATCATGGGAGCCGGTCAAGCCCAGGGCGCCGTAATAAGCCCGTTGCATGTACTTCTTCACCAACTCACCAAAGGCCTGGTGATCGCCGGCCCGAACCCGCAGCACGATCGCGCGTTCATCCTTGGGATGTTCGGCAGGCTTGCTGCCCGTGGGCAGCATGGATTCGTCGATGGCAGGCATACTGGTTCCATATTCTGCCCATTGATACACGCCGGCGGGGAATTTATTCATCAGCAATCACGCGGCCCCATCAGCGTACCCACCGGGGGCTGGACAGCCACAACAGGGCCATCAGTACCGAAAGAACCCGTTCGGCAGCCGGCAGCGGAAGTTTGTGGCAAAGTGCGATGCTGTTCCATGCCCATTGATACACCGCACCCGGAGGTTTATTCGCACGTGGTGCGAAAGTGGCAGCCGGGGATGCTCAGGAAGTCACGGCGCGAAGAAACAAGGCCTTGAGATAGCGGGTTTCCGGCATCGCGGGATGCACCGGATGGTCGGCCGACTGCCCGCCCTCAAACAGCAATTGCGCAAAACGGCCCGTGCGGCGCGCCGCTTTCTGGGTCAGGCGCAGGAAATCATCGCGGTCCATGTGCTGCGAGCAGGAACAGTTGATGAGAAAGCCTTCGGCCTGTAAACAGCTGAGCGCCAGCTCGGCCCAGCGCTGGTAGGCGGCGCTGCCCTGCGGCAGGTCTTTCTTGCGTTTGACGAATGCCGGAGGATCCAGCACCACGCAGTCGGCGGACGGTTCACCGGCAAGGTCGCGCATGACATCGGCCGCATCGCCCTGCACGAAGCTCATGCGCTGCGCCACGCCATTGCGCTCGGCGTTGCGCCGGGCGAACTCCAGCGCCAGCCCGGACCCATCCACGCAAACCACCTGGCTGGCACCGGCCAGGGCGGCGGTCACGCCCCAGCCGCCCACATAGCTGCAGACATCGATCACCCGGCCCTGTTTCAACAGGACCCGGCCCCGCAAGCGGTTGTCGGCCTGGTCGTAAAACCAGCCGGTTTTCTGGCCCTGCTTCAATGGCACGATGAAGGCATTGCCGTGCTCCTTGATTTCGACTTCATCCGGAACGACTCCGAAAGCGGCTTCCACGTACGAATCCAGGCCTTCAAGCTGCCGCAGGTCGCCGTCGCAGCGCAGCAGCAGCGCTGTGATGCCTTCGCTGGCCTTGATTGCGGCCGTGAGGGCCGGCCGCAACCGCTCCATTCCAGCCGTGGTGATCTGCGCCACCGCCACGCTGCCATAGCGGTCGATCACAAGGCCCGGCAGGCCGTCGCTTTCACCGTAGATCCAGCGGTAGCAGGCGCCGGGGTAGAGCCGTTCGCGCCATTGTGCTGCTGACTCCAATCGAGCGTGCAACTCCGCTTCGTCCAGCGGCTGTTGCTGGTTGCGGCTGGTAACCCGCGCGGCGATCAGCGAATGAGGATTGGCGTAGGCGTGTGCCAGCCAGCGGCCGGACTGCGCGAACACTTCCACCGCCTGTCCGGGCTCCAGGCCTTTGAGCGGGCTGCGGCCGGTGTCGATTTCATTGCTGTAAATCCAGCCGTGGCCGGCCAGCAGGCGGCGTTCTTCATTCTTGCGCAGGAACAGGGGAGTGGCGTTCATGGATTGAAGCTTAACCGTTTCAAAGCGGCAACTCGCTGGTGTACTTGATTTCCGACAGGGCAATGCTGGAGGTAATTTCCTGGATGCCCGGCACCGCCGACAGTTTCTCAAAAAAGAACCGTTCGTAAGCATCGATATCGGCCGCAACGATGCGCAGCAGGAAATCGATGTTGCCCATCATCACATACTGATCAGTGCACTAAATAGTGCGTAGTTATGGTACAATGCCTGGCATGAACA
>CAYYCX010000164.1:0-5788 GCA_964470455.1 uncultured Wenzhouxiangellaceae bacterium | reverse complement strand
GCCATCAGAGACTTCTGCCAAGCCCCGTCGCGCAAAGCTGAGCAACCGCTTCGCTTCCGCCCTCTCCCTGCCTCGTACCATGCGAGGTTGCCGGTCAAGCCGGGCGGGAGAGACCTTCCGCTACCGATACACTATCGGCTCTCGTTGCGTCCCGTCAAGGGAAAAACTGTCTTCAAGGCCACATGTCTCGTGGCGGACTGGTATTCGGACCAGATCATTTTCCTGACAAATGGGGCGACAGATGCGAGAATGGGGCCACAAGTCTCCCATTTGGACCGAGTTCACGCTTCGGGCTGCGTGACTCGGCAAAGCCGGAACAGCCTCGATTATCACCTGGACCGCGTCAACTTGCGGGCCAGAGCTGGTTGCGGGCTGTCCGATTGCGGCCCTGAGAAGCTGTGGGTCGAGGGCAACGTTCGAAAATTGGTTGTTGCTCCCTGCCCCCCTCCCCAGGTACTGGTGCCCAAGCGCCCGGCCGAGCGGGCCTGAGCACCACCCGGGAGAGACGCCATGCCGAGAGGAACCATCCGAGGGAAACCCTACCGCGCGGCGCGAATCGGTGTAAACCTTCATGCCTTCCATCACCGGAGTGGCGCAGGCGGGCATCGGTTTGGGCGCCTTTTCCACGTCCACCAGGCACATGCGGCAATTGGCGGCGATGGTCAGCTTCTTGTGGTAGCAGAACCGCGGAATCTGGATGCCGGCCTTGTCAGTGGCCTCGATAATCATCGAACCCTTGGGCGCCTGCATGGGTACTCCATCCACTTCGATGTTGACCATATCCACTGCAGGCTTGCTCATTTCTGCGCTCATGCCGCCAACCCCTGCTGCTCTTCAACCATGGAGCGGCCATGGGCCACGTAGTATTCAAACTCCGGCCAGAAATGGCGCAACATGCCTTGTACCGGCCAGGCCGCAGCCTCGCCAAAGGCGCAAATGGTATGGCCTTCAATCTGCCCGGCGGCGGAACGCAGCAATTCGATATCGCCTGGCTTGCCCTTGCCGTCGACGATGCGCTGCAGCATGCGATGCATCCAGCCGGTGCCTTCGCGGCAGGGTGTGCACTGGCCGCAGGATTCCATATGGTAGAAACGCGCGATCCGCGTGCAGGCTTTGACCATGCAGGTGGAGTCATCCATCACGATGACCGCGCCCGAACCCAGGCCGGAGCCGGCTTTGCTCAGCGAGTCGTAATCCATGGTGCATCCCATCATGACATCACCCGGCAGCACCGGCATGGATGAGCCACCCGGAATCACGCCTTTCAGCTTGCGTCCCGGGCGCAGTCCGCCGGCCATTTCCAGCAGTTCGGAAAACGGTGTGCCCAGGGGAATTTCAAAGTTGCCCGGCTTCTGCACATGGCCGGAAACGGAAAACACTTTTGGCCCACCATTGTTCGGCTTGCCGATTTTCAGGAACCAGTCTGAGCCATTGCGCATGATGTGGGGCACCGAAGCCAGGGTTTCGGTGTTGTTGATGGTGGTGGGCTTGCCGTACAGGCCGAAATTGGCTGGAAACGGCGGCTTGAACCGCGGCTGGCCTTTCTTGCCCTCCAGCGATTCCATCAAAGCCGTTTCTTCTCCGCAGATATAAGCGCCCGCACCCAGCACCGCATGAATATCCATGTCGACGCCGGAACCCAGGATGTTCTTGCCCAGCAGGCCTTCGGCGTAGGCTTCTTTCAACGCCTGCTCAAAGTGCTCAAATGGTTCGTGGTGGAATTCGCCCCGCAGGTAGTTGTACCCCACGGTTGCTCCCATGGCGTACCCGGCGATGGCAATGCCTTCAATCACCGCATGGGGATTGAACCGCAGGATGTCGCGGTCATGGCAGGTGCCAGGCTCGGATTCATCCGAATTGCAGAGGATGTATTTCTGCACCGGCGCGGAACGCGGCATGAAGCTCCACTTGAGGCCCGTCGGGAAACCGGCGCCACCGCGGCCGCGCAATGCGGAATCCTTCACCATGTCGATGATTTTTTCCTGCGGCGTTTTCTCCGCGAGGATCTTGCGCCAGGCCTTGTAGCCGTCGATGGAAAGATAGGTTTCCATCGACCAGGGCACATCCGCATGTTGCGTGGTGAATACTACGTTATGCTCAGCCATCTCTATATCACCTCAATCCAGTCCGTCCAGGATCGCATCGATGGATTGGGCATCCAGTTTCTCGTGGTAGTGGCCATCCACCACCATCATCGGCGCGCCGCAACAGGCTGCCAGGCATTCTTCCTCGCGAATCAGCGTGATACGTCCATCGGGGGTGGTCTCACCCATGCGTATGCCCAGCTTGTTCTCGACTTTGCTGACGATGTCCTCAGCGCCATTCAGCCAGCAGGAAATATTGGTGCAGATGTTGACCTTGTGACGCCCAACCGGGTGCAGGTCAAACATCGAATAGAAACTGGCCACTTCATGGGCCCACACCGGCGGCAGCTCCAGGTAGTCCGCCACGGCCTCGATCAGCTCGCGGGTCAGCCAGCCGCCGTTCTGGTGCTGGGCTGCCATCAGCGACTGGATCAGCGCCGAACGCTTCTGGTCGGGCGGGAACTTGGCCACCCAGTGATCGATGTGCTGAAGGGTTTCAGCCGTCAACAATTCCTTGCTCACTTCCTTGCTCGTGGCAGACATCAGCGATCCACCTCGCCAAACACCAGGTCCTGGGTGCTGATGATGGCTACTGCATCGGCCAGCATGTGGCCCCGCACCATCTCGTCAAACGCCGACAGGTGCGCGAAACCCGGCGCCCTCAAATGCACCCGGAACGGCTTGTTGGCGCCATCGGAAGCCAGGTAGCAACCGAATTCGCCTTTGGGCGCTTCGATGGCGGCGTAGGTCTCACCCGCCGGCACGCAATAGCCTTCAGTGAACAGTTTGAAATGATGGATCAGCGCTTCCATGTCGTCTTTCATTTCTTCGCGCGTCGGCGGCACGATCTTGAAGTTCTTCAGCATGACGGGCCCGGGATTGGCGCGCAGCCACTCGACGCACTGCAGGATGATGGCTGCGCTCTGGCGCATCTCTTCCACCCGCACCAGGTAACGGTCGTAGCAATCGCCATTGACGCCCACTGGAATATCGAAATCAACCTGGTCGTATTTTGCATAGGGCTGCTTTTTGCGCAGATCCCACTCGATACCCGAACCACGCAACATCGGGCCGGAAAAGCCCAGTTGCAGCGCCCGCTCGGGTGAGACAACACCAATATTCACCGTACGCTGCTTCCAGATGCGGTTCTCGGTGAGCAGGGTTTCGTACTCGTCGATCTTGCCCGGAACATCACGCGCAAACGCTTCCGCGAAATCCAGCAACGAGCCTTCACGCCACTCGTTCTTGCGTTTCAGCGCCTTGCCCTTGGTCCAGCGTGATTCCTGGTAGACCGGCATGGTTTCCGGCAGGTCACGGTAAACCCCGCCAGGCCGGTAATAAGTGGCATGCATGCGCGCGCCGGATACGGCCTCGTACATGTCCATGACCATTTCGCGCTCGCGGAAGCAGTACAGGAATACCGTCATCGCGCCCAGGTCGAGGGCAGCCGAACCCAGCCACATGAGGTGGTTGGAAAAACGCGTAAGCTCATCAAACATCGTGCGGATCCACTGCGCACGGGCCGGAGCTTCAATGCCGAGCAATTGCTCAATCGCCATCACGTAGGCGTGCTCATTGCACATCATGGAGACGTAATCGAGCCGGTCCATGTACCCGATGGACTGGTTGAACGGCTTGCTCTCGGCCAGCTTTTCGGTTGCGCGGTGGAGCAGGCCCACATGCGGGTCGGCACGCACCACGGTCTCTCCATCCATTTCCAGCACCAGGCGTAAAACGCCGTGGGCCGCCGGATGCTGCGGACCAAAATTCATGGTGTAGTTGCGGAATTCAGCCATGCTCAGTTTGCCCTGCCCTGGTTTTCCGGGCCGGATTCAGCCGCCAGGTCGATATCATCTGTCCAGTAACGGGTATCGTTTCGCACCACCCTGGGCACCAGCACCCTGGGTTCGATTTCAACCGGTTCGTAAACCACGCGCTTCTTGTCAGCGTCATACCGCACGGTGACATTGCCGATCAGCGGGAAATCCTTGCGGAACGGATGACCGGTAAAACCGTAATCGGTGAGAATGCGGCGCAAGTCGGGGTGGCCCTCGAAAACGATGCCGTAAAGATCAAACGCTTCGCGCTCATACCAATCGGCGGAACTCCAGATATCCGTCAGGGACGGAACGATGGGCATGCCTTCATCCGGCGCAAAACAGCGCAACCTCAGACGTTTGTTGTGCTGGAACGACAGCAGGTGAACGACGACTGCAAAGCGGTGTTTGACCTGGCCGGCTTCAGGCCGGTTGGCCCAGGAAAAACGCCCGGGGCCCAGGCCTTCAACGCCCCGGCTGAACCCTTCCGCGGTGGCATCCGTGGTTTCCCACTCGGTCTGGCCAAAACCCAGGTAGTCCACCCCGCAAAGATCGGTCAGCTGTTCATAGGCGAACACCGGCTCATGGCGCAGGATCCGCGCGCACTCCAACCAGTTTTCCGGCGCGATTTCCACAGTCGCAATGCCACTTTGCGTGCCTTTGAACTCGGCACGATCACCCAGGTGGGCGGCAAACAATTCGGTTACTGCCTTGTTGGAATCGTTCATGGCTCAGCGGGCGATGGTGTTGGTACGGCGGATTTTCGCCTGGAGTTGCAGGATTCCGAACACCAGTGCTTCCGCGGTCGGAGGACAACCCGGCACGTAGACATCCACTGGAACGATGCGGTCGCAGCCCCGGGTTACCGCATAGGAATAATGGTAATAACCACCACCGTTGGCGCAGGAACCCATGGAAATGACCCATTTGGGGTTGGGCATCTGGTCATAGACCTTGCGCAGGGCCGGTGCCATCTTGTTACACAAGGTGCCCGCAACAATCATGACGTCAGATTGGCGCGGGCTTGGCCGGAAAATGACCCCATAGCGGTCCAGGTCATAACGCGCTGCGCCGGCCTGCATCATTTCCACCGCGCAACACGCCAGCCCAAAAGTCATCGGCCACATGGAGCCCGTACGTGACCAGTTGATCAGCGCATCGAGTGAGGTAGTAACGACACCGCGCTCGACCAGCGGATTATTGTCGGCGCCGGGCCGCAGGATGTCTTCCACATCCGCCACCGGCACCGGGTTGATCATTCCCATTCGAGTGCCCCTTTCTTCCAGCAAAAGAAAAATCCGATCACCAGTTCCAGCACAAAAATGAACATGGCTGTCAGCCCCACCACGCCCAGCTTGTCCAGCACCAGCGCCCAGGGTATGAAAAAGGCGATTTCAAGATCAAAAATGATGAACAGGATGGCGACGAGGTAGTAGCGGACGTCAAACTTGGTTCTCGTATCCTCGAAAGCCTCGAAGCCGCATTCGTATGGTGAGAGCTTTTCATTGTCCGGCGTGCGCGGACCAAGCAGCCCGCCTATCGACAACAGGACAATACCCAGGATGGTGGATACCGCGATAAAAACCAGGATGGGAAAATATTCTGCGAGCATGCTCGTTATTACCGTTACTTGACTGACCGTTTCATGAATGGTGCCCAAGGCCGGACTCGAACCGGCACGGCTTTCGCCACTACCCCCTCAAGATAGCGTGTCTACCAATTCCACCACTTGGGCATGCCTGGCTTCAAACCAGTTCAGGAACCGTCTGATTCTGATCCCGAGGCCGGATCATCCCCTGCAGGTTGCCCGACTGCTTCTGCATCAGTTTCCGGGCTTGCTTCGCCCGTTACATCGATGGCCGGCAGGTCTTCAGCTGCTTCCATGGC
>CAYYCX010000163.1:0-6009 GCA_964470455.1 uncultured Wenzhouxiangellaceae bacterium | reverse complement strand
TCCAGGAAATCACTGCCGGGATCCAGCAGCGCCACCACGCGCTCACGCGCCAGCAACTTGCCGCGCGACTGGTGCCTGGCGCGCGCCGCTTCACCCCCGCCGAGCTCAAACAGGGCCAGTTGCTCTTTCAGGTCGGCCACCAGCCCACGCATGTAGGTGCTGTTGTCAGCAAACCTGGGTGAACCGGCATCCAGTTGGGATTCAATCATGGCCATGTCTTGAGTATGCCTCTGCGTGAGTTAATTCCTGTGACAGCGTTGGAGCAGCATCAGTCAGCCAGTTCAATGGCCACGGCAACGGCTTCACCGCCACCAAGGCACAGGCTGGCCACGCCGCGCTTGCCGCCGTTCTGTTGCAGCACGTGAATCAGCGTGACCAGCAGGCGGGCGCCGGTGGCGCCGATGGGGTGCCCCAGCGCGCAGGCGCCGCCATTTACATTGACCCTGGCCGGATCCAGGCCGAGTTCCTTGATCGCGCCCATCGCCACGGCCGCGAACGCTTCGTTGATTTCAAAGGCATCTACGTCGGAAATCTCCCAACCAGCCTTTGCCACTACATTGGCAATCGCCTTGCTGGGTGCGGTGGTGAACCACTCCGGCTCCTGGGCATGAGTGGCATGAGCCACGACGCGCGCCAGCACCTTGCTGCCGGACTTTGCCGCCCCATCCGCGGTGGTGAGCACCAGCGCCGCGGCGCCGTCGGAAATACTGGAGGAGTTGGCGGCTGTAACCGTGCCGTCCTTCTTGAACGCCGGGCGCAGGCCGGGAATCTTGCTGATGTCGCAGCGGCCCGGTTCTTCATCGTGATCGACCACCACATCGCCCTTGCGGCCCTTGACGGTGACGGGGGTGATTTCAGCGGCGAACTTGCCGGTGGCGACGGCATTCTGCGCGCGCTCGACCGTGGTGATGGCGAATGCGTCCTGGTCCTCACGGCTGAAGCCGAACTTGTCGGCGCACATTTCACCGAAAGTGCCCATCATCTGGCCGTCGAACGGGCTTTGCAGGCCGTCATAAAACATGTGGTCCAGCACCTGGCCGTGGCCCATGCGCATGCCGCCACGCGCCTTGGGCAGCAGGTAGGGTGCGTTGCTCATCGACTCCATGCCACCGGCAACCACCACGTCGGAGTTGCCCAGCTTGAGCATGTCGTGCGCCAGCATCACCGCTTTCATGCCGGATCCGCAAACCTTGTTGACCGTAGTGGCGCCGGCGGCTACCGGAATTCCGGCGCCAATGGCGGCTTGCCGCGCCGGTGCCTGGCCGAGTCCGGCAGGCAATACGCAGCCCATGATGGTTTCGCTTACGTCAGCGGCGCTGATGCCCGCTTCTTCAATCGCAGCTTTGATGGCCGCAGCTCCCAGCTCGGTCGCACTGCACGTTGACAACTGCCCCTGGAATGAACCGATGGGCGTGCGCTTGGCGCCGATAATTACAATCTCTGACATGTCTTGACTTCCTTGCATTGGATTGAAACAGAATCATGAAAACATGCGGGCAAGCTCGCCCGATTACAACAACACCTTAGCGCCAAATCATGGATCATCCATTGTCAGAACAATGCCAAACGATTGGCAAATTTGTGGCCTGGGCTCAGGCCTGCCCCAGCAACTCCCGCCCGATCAGCATCTTGCGGATTTCATTCGTGCCGGCGCCGATCTCGTACAGCTTGGCGTCGCGCAGGATGCGCCCGGTGGGGTACTCGTTGATGTAGCCGTTGCCGCCCAGGCACTGGATGGCTTCCAGCGCCACCGCAACGGCAGAGCGCGAAGCGTGCAGCAGGCAGGCGGCCGGGTCGATGCGTGAACTGAGGCCGCGGTCGAAATCTTCCGCGATGCGGTAGGCAAAAGCGCGCGATGACTGCAGCGCCACGAACATGTCGGCTATCTTGGCCTGCATCTGGCCAAAGCTGCCCAGCTGGCGGTCGAACTGCTTGCGCTCGTTCAGGTAAGGCACGGCCAGGTTCATGGCAGCCTGCATCAGGCCCAGTGGCCCGCCACTCAGTACCAGCCGCTCGGTGTTCAGGCCACTCATCAGCACTTTCACGCCCTGGTTCATCTGGCCCAGCACGTTTTCCGGCGGAATGTGGCAGTTCTCGAAAATCAGTTCGCAGGTGTTGGAGCCGCGCATGCCCAGCTTGTCGAGTTTCTGCGCGGTGCGGAAACCCTTGAAGCCCTTTTCGATGATGAAGGCCGTCATGCCACGCGATCCCGCCTCCTTGGGAGCGGTGCGCATGTACACCACCAGCACGTCGGCTTCGGGGCCGTTGGTGATCCACATCTTGGTGCCGTTGGCGATCCAGCCTTCAGCGGGATTGCCGTTCTTCGGCTCGGCGCGGCAGGCCATGGAACCCACCACGTCCGAGCCGGCGCCGGCTTCGGACATGGCCAGCGCACCCACTTTCTGCCCGGCGCAGAGGTCGGGCAGGTAACGCTGGCGCTGTTCTTCGTTGGCGTTCTTGTAGAGGTTGTCCATCAGCAGGTTGCTGCAGGCGCCGTACGACAGGCCCACCGAACCGGAGGCCACGGAGATTTCCTCCAGCGCGACGAGATGCGCGAGGTAACCCATTTCCGAACCGCCGTATTCGGCGGGAATGGTCATGCCCAGCAACCCGAGTTCGCCGAACTTCGGCCACAAGTCTTGCGGGAACTCGTTGTTGTGATCGATGGCTTCGGCGCGCGGCGCAATTTCCTGCGCAGCAAAGCGGCGCACGGTATCGCGCAGCAGTTCGATGTCTTCAGAAAGCTTGAAAGCGCTCATGGCTTTGGTTCCTCGGTTGAAACGACCCTGAAGCCGTCTTCATCCATTATTCGAATGGGTATGCCCAGTTGTTCCAGTTGGGGTTTTACGGTGGCTAGATCCGCGGCCACGATGATCGCCACCTGGTCCGGCTTCAGCTGTTCCGCCGCCACCCGGTTCAGGGTTTCACGGCTGGTTTCCCGCAGCATGCCCTGCTGCCGCTGGCGGTAATCCAGCGGCAGTTTGTAGGTCAGCACCTGGTCGAGCAGGCCCAGCTTGGCGCCCGGCGTTTCGTAGCGCAGCGCATCGCGCTGTCCCAGGGCGCTTTGCAGGTATTCGTATTCTTCTTCGGTCATGCCTTCAGACGCATATCGCCGCATCAGCCTCAGCACTGCTCGAATGGCCTCAGCAGTAGCTTCCTTGTTGATTTCAGCGGAGAACTGGAAGTTGCCGAACTCGGGGCCGCCGGCAAAGCCGGTGCTGGAACCGTAAGTCCAGCCCTTTTCCTCGCGCAGCTCGAGATTGATACGGCTGTCGAAATTTCCGCCCAGGTTGAAATTCATCAGGCCGGCCAGGAAATATTCGCCGAGCGCGTCATACGGCAGTGATGGATAAACCATGCGCACGCTGCTCTGCGCGGCATCCGGGCGGTCGATCAGGTAGAGAACCTGCTGTTCAAACGCCGCAACTTCCGGTAGCGGTGAACGATCGGCGGTTGAGACCGGCAGCTCGCCCAGGGCGGCCAACGCGCGCATGGTTTCCTGCTGCGAAAGGTTGCTGCTCACCAGCACGCCCTTGATGCGAACAGGCAGGTGGGCCGCGTAAAACGTTTTCACATCGTCCAGCGTGAGGGCCGAGAGGGTCTCGGGCAGCCCACTGTTGGGCCAGTAGAGGGGGCTGTCCGGCGCCTGCAGCACAACGCCGACGGCGCGCGACGCCAGGGCGGGCCCGGATTTCCGGGCCTGCACAAGGCCTTCCATGTTGCGCGACTTGATGCGGTCGAAGTCTTCCGGCAGGAAGGCCGGCCGCAGCACGCGCTCCATGGTCAGTTCCATGGCGGTGTCGAGGTACTTGGTCAGGGTGTTGGTGGAAACGGTGGTCTCGTAATCACCCGTGCCCACGCCCACGCTGGCGCCGATCCGTTCCAGCGCCTCGGTGAATTCGGCGGCGGTTTTGTCGGTGCTGGCTTCGTTCATCAGGCTGGACATCAGCGCGGCCAGCCCGGCTTTGCCCGGCGGCTCATCGCGCTGGCCCACTTCAAAGATGATGTTCAGGGAAGTGGTGGGGGTTTCATTATTGAGTACGCCCAGCACCGGCACGCCATTGGGCAGTTCATCGCGCCAGGCGGGCGGCAGTTGCACCACCGGGTTGATGCCGGGCTCGGGTTGCACGCCGCGATCAAAATCATCCTGTACTTCGCGCAACTCCAACGGGGCCTCCCCGGCCTCCATCGCGGCCCTGGCTTCCGGCCCAGGCAATGGCGGCGCCGTGTAGTTGGGCTCATTGGCGGCGAGGTCCAGCTTGCCGTTCGGCACCACGCTCACAATCACTGCAGGCTGGTCGACCAGGTATTGCCGGAAGGTGCGGGTCACATCATCCTGCGTGACAGCAGCATAACGCTGCAGGTCGAGATAGACGGTTTTCGGGTCGCCATTGAACATTTCAGAAAACGCCAGCGCGCCAACCTTGCCCGCCACGCTCTGCATGCCGAATATCTGCCCGGACTCCATCTGCGCCTTGAACTTCTGCAGGTCGTCCTGGCTGACGCCGGTTTCGGCGAATTCTTCCAGGGTTTCGCGAATGGCCGCTTCCATCTCCGCCAGGGTTTCTCCCGAAGCCGGGTTTTGCACCACGATGAACGCCATCTCGCAGGCCAGTTCGCGGCAGGCGTGGCTGACATAGGCGCTCACGGCGCGGCCGCTTTGCACCAGCCGCTGGTAGAGCAAGGAAGCGCGCCCACCGCCGAGTACCTTCGCGGCCGCATCCAGCGGCGCTTCATCGGGGTGGTTGTAATACACGGTGGGAAACAGCATGGCGATGGCCGGCAGGTGCACATTGTCTTCCAGCGTCACGTAACGGTCAGCGTCCAGTGTGCCTGGTTGCTTCACCAGGGGCTCGACCGGCGGGCCGCCGGGAATGGGGCCAAAGTATTTGGCAATCCACTCCAGCGTTCGCTGGCGGTCGATATCGCCGCCAATCACCAGTTGGGCATTGTTCGGGCCATACCAGCGCAGGAAAAACCGTTCCAGGTCTTCCAGCGTGGCGGCATCCAGGTCTTCCATCCAGCCGATCACCGGCCAGGAGTAGGGGTGCTCCGGCGGGTAGAGATTGCGCATCATGGTTTCGCTGACGCGCCCGTAAGGCACGTTGTCGATGCGCTGGCCACGTTCATTCTTCACGGTTTCGCGCTGCACCTCGAATTTTTCCTGGTCCACGGCTTCGAGCAGGAAGCCCATGCGGTCGGCCTCCAGCCACAGGGCGATTTCCAGCTGGTTCACCGGGATGGTCTGGTAGTAATTGGTACGGTCGGAATTGGTGGTGCCGTTCAGGCTGCCACCGGCATTGGCAATGATCTTGCTGTGGGCACCCTCGGGAACATGGGCCGAGCCCTCGAACATCATGTGTTCAAAGAAGTGCGCAAATCCGGAGCGGCCCGGGTCCTCGCGGTTGGAGCCCACGTGGTAGGCCACGTCTACGTGCACCATCGGGTCGGAATGGTCTTCGTGAAGGATTACCGTGAGGCCATTGTCCAGCCGGTACTTGGCATAAGGGACGGAAAGTTCCTGGTCGCCGCCCGTGTACTCCTCAACCAGCGTTATACCGCTCGGCAGTTCCGCCTGAACAGAAGCTTGCGGCGCCGGCGTAACCGGCTTTTCCAGGTTGCCACCCGGCTGCTGGCAGGCTGAAACCAGCAGCACACCCACCAGCAGCAAAGGCAGTAGCAGCTTGGTGTTCCGGAGCGAGAGCGAGGGCAGGTTTGAGGGCTGGGTCATGGCATTCCTGGTGTGGCGGAAAAAGCTGAAAAACAGCCCGTCATTTTAGACCATGTGGCCAGCGCATGTGCCGCATAAACACTGAATGCAGCCATAAATGTGGCGAATCGGGAGTTGTTGGCCGGAACAGCAAAAAATTTGCGGCTGATCGGCAAAAAATATCGGTTTTGATGGGCTTGAACGACGGTTTCGGGATAACCGGAAAGACGACTGAATAGAATGGGACGTCATACATGGACGCCCCTCCTATGCCAAGCCCGATGTAGGTGTGGTACCGA
>CAYYCX010000162.1:0-6041 GCA_964470455.1 uncultured Wenzhouxiangellaceae bacterium | reverse complement strand
GCCATGTCGTTGGAGGACAGGTCCGTCACTTCATAGCCGTTGCTGCCCAGCCAGTCGACGATTTCCTGTTTCTCAGCCACACCACCGCGCAGCGCAATACCCACGAAGATATGGGCCTGGTCGGGATCGGCATAACGATAGTTGAACTCGGTGATATTGCGGCCGCCGATCAGTTCGCAGAAGCGCAGGAAACTGGACGGACGCTCGGGCATCGTCACTGCCAGCAAAGCTTCGTGCTGCTCTCCCACCGCCGCGCGTTCGGCAATGTGCCTGAGGCGCGCAAAGTTCACGTTCGCGCCGGAAAGGATGCCGGCCACGCAGGCACCGGGCGCGGGTTGATCCTGGAAATAACGGCGGATTCCCGCCATGGCGATGGCGCCGGCCGGTTCGGCGATGGCGCGCGTGTCTTCGTACACTTCCTGCACCGCCGCGCAGATTTCGTCACTGCTCACTGTCATGACTTCATCGAGCATGGCCGAACAGATGTCAAAAGTCAGGTCGCCCACGCGCTTCACTGCTGCGCCTTCGGCGAAATGGCCCACCTCAGGCAAGGTGACCGGCTGGCCCGCCTGGAAAGCCGCATGCAAGGAAGCCGATTCCTCGGCCTCCACGCCGATGATGCGGATGCCGGGGTGCAGGTAGCGCGCCACCAGCGAAATGCCGGCGGCCAGGCCGCCGCCACCGACGCAGATGAACAGGTAGTCAATCGGCCGTACGGATTGCCGGATCAACTCCAGCGCCAGCGTCGCCTGGCCGGTGATGACTTCCTCATCGTCGTAGGGATGAATGAATTCCCGCCCATGCTCCCGCGCCAGTTCCATGGCCTTCGCGCAGCTGGCATCGAAGTTGTCGCCTTCGATCAGCACTTCGGCGCCCATCTTGCGCACTGCGTTGATCTTGATGTCCGGAGTCACGGTGGGCATCACCACCAGCGTATCGATACCCAGGTGTTTCGCGGCCAGCGCCACCCCTTGCGCATGGTTGCCGGCTGAAGCGCAGATCACGCCGTGCTGCCGCTGTTCGGAGGTGAGGCTTTTCAGCTTGGCGTAAGCACCACGCAGTTTGAAGGAAAACACCGGTTGCAGGTCTTCGCGCTTGATCAGGATGCTGGCGCCCAATCGCTCGGACATCTGCGGCATGGCCTGCAGCGGCGTTTCCAGCACCAGGTCTTCCAGTCGGCACTGCAGGATACGCGGCATGTAGCGCTCGAACAGCGCCTTGCGCCGTTCCTCCAGTCCGTTGCCGGCCTCTTTGCCCGCCTCTTTGCCGGCCCCATTGCCGACCTCAAGCAGACTGAATGTCGGGGCCGGCGTATTCATCAGGCGAGCTTCGCTTCGGCCGGAGCACATAGCCGGCGGCAGACTTCATCAGTGACTTCGCGTGTTGAAGCGCCATCCTCCACCAGGTCGCAGGTCAGCACGCCGTCTTCCCAGCACTGGAATATGGTCTGCTCCAAAGCATCCGCAGCCTCGAACTGCTCCAGTGAATGGCGCAACAGCATGGCCAGGCTGAGCAGCATGGCGTACGGGTTGGCTATACCCTTGCCGGCGATGTCGGGGGCCGAACCATGTACGGGTTCGTACAAACCGAAACTGCCCTCGGCCAGAGATGCCGAGGGCAAAAGGCCCATGGAGCCGCACAGCATCGAAGCTTCATCGGAAAGGATGTCGCCGAAGAGGTTCTCGGTCAGCACCACATCGAAACTGGCGGGGCGCGTCAGCAGATGCATGGCGCAGGAATCCACCAGTTGGTGTTCCAGTTTGATATCGGGGAATTCGTTTGCCACTACTTCGGTGCTGACTTCGCGCCACAACCGTGAAGTCTCCAGCACATTGGCCTTGTCCACCTGGGTAACGCGACCTTTGCGCTGTTGTGCGATCACACAGGCCTTGCGCGTTACGCGCTCGATCTCGCCGCGGGTATAGCTGCACACATCTTCGGCGCGGTCATCGATGCGGCGCTTGTCGCCGAAATAAATGCCACCGGTGAGTTCGCGCACGATCATCAGGTTCACGTTCTGCAGTTTTTCGGGCCGCAGCGGAGAAAAAGCATGCAGGGCAGGGTGGGTGACCACCGGCCGCAGGTTGCAGTACAGGCCGAACTCGGCGCGAATGCGCAACAGGCCTTTTTCCGGGCGCAACTGCGCTGGATTCTTGTCCCACTTTGGACCGCCCACCGCCCCGAGCAGGATGGCATCGGCCTTGCGGCCAGCTTCGATGGTGGCTGCCGGCAATGGATCGTTGGTGGCATCCAGCGCGGCGCCGCCGATCAGTTGCTCGTCCAGTTCGAAGTTCAGGCCGAACTTGGGGCCGATTACATCGAGTACGGCAACAGTTGCCGCATAAACTTCGGGGCCCACGCCGTCGCCGGGCAGGGCGACAATGCGGAAGTCCTGTCGCGAGCATGGCTCGCTCCCACCAGGGACTTCCTTCCGGCTGTTGTTGGTGCTCATGGGCTCAGTACCGCTGGCGCTGTTCATACGCGCTGATGTCCTTTTCGTGCCGCAGCAGGAAGTCGAGCTGGTCGATGCCTTCGCTCAGGCAATAGGCCGGGAATGGATCGAGTGGAAAGGCGATATCGCCAAGACCCGGTACGCTGAACTTCGTGTTCGGAATGTCCACGGTGACTTCAACGCCGGGATGCTGCAGCAGCCAATCCGCCACTTCATCGCTGACGGTAATCGGCAGCAGGCCGTTCTTCAGCGAGTTGTTGCGGAAGATGTCGGCGAAGCGGCTGCTGATCACCGCCTTCACGCCCATGTCCAGCAGCGCCCAGGGGGCATGCTCGCGCGATGAGCCGCAGCCGAAATTGCTGCCGGCCACAATCACTGCATGCTGTTCGCGGTCGAACTCGCGCAGTGGATGGTCGGCCTTGGGCGTACCATCGGGCGCATGGCGCCAGTTGTAGAAGCAGAATCGCCCCAGCCCGGCGCGTTCGGTGGTGGTGAGGAACTGCGCCGGAATGATCTGGTCGGTGTCGATGTTCTCGATCGGCAGGTTGTAGGTGTGCGTGGTAAACGTACCGCTGGAGGATGGTGAACTCATGCGGCGTTCTCCCCGGAAGTGATGAACAGGCTGCGCGGATCGGTGATGTGGCCGGTGACCGCGCAGGCGGCCGCCGTCAGCGGGCTGGCCAGCACGGTGCGCACGTCGCGTCCCTGCCGGCCCTTGAAATTACGGTTACTGGTGCTCACCACCAGGTCACCGGGTTGGCCAATGTCGCCGTTCATGCCAATGCACATCGAACAACCCGGTTCGCGCCATTCCGCGCCGGCATCGAGGAAAATGCGGTGCAGGCCCTCGGCTTCCGCCTGCTTTTTCGTGGCCTCGGAACCGGCCACCACCAGTGTGCGAGTGCCAACGGCTACCTTGCGGTCTTTGAAAATGCTGGCCGCGGCGCGCAGGTCGGTGATGCGTGAATTGGTGCAGCTGCCGATGAACACCATGTTCACTGGCTGCCCGGCCAATTCCACTCCACCTTGCAATCGCATGTATTCCAGTGCTTCACGGGTGCCGCTGTCATCCTTGTCCGGCACGCGGTCGCGAATGCCGATCACCATGCCGGGGTTGGTGCCCCAGGTCACGCTGGGTTCGATATCGGCTGCGTTGATTTCAACCAATCGGTCAAAGCTCGCGCCCTCGTCGGTTCGCAGGGTTTCCCAATACGCCACGGCGCGATCCCAGGCTTCGCCTTTTGGCGCCATGTCGCGGCCTTTCAGGAAATCAAACGTGGCTTGATCAGGCGCCACCATGCCGGCGCGAGCGCCGCATTCGATGGACATGTTGCACAGCGTCATGCGGCTTTCCATGTCCATGGCGCGAATGGTGCTGCCGTGGTACTCGATCACCGAACCCGTACCGCCATCCACGCCGATGGTGCCAATGATGTGGAGGATGACATCCTTGGCGGTCACGCCCGGCTTGAGTTCACCTTCAACCTTGATGCCCAAAGTCTGCGGCTTGCGCTGCAGCAGGCACTGCGTGGCCAGCACATGGCCGACTTCGGTGGTGCCGATGCCAAAGGCCAGTGCACCAAACGCGCCATGCGTGGCGGTGTGGCTGTCGCCGCACACGATGGTCATGCCCGGTTGGGTGGCGCCCATCTCCGGACCCATCACATGCACGATGCCGCGGTTGGGGCTGTCCCACCCATGCAGTTCAATGCCCTGGTCGGCGCAGTTGCGGTACAGCGTCTCCACCTGCTCCCTGGCCTCGGCGGTGTAGTAGTGATGCTCACCGTTCGCATCGGCCGGCGTGGTGGGCGTGGAATGATCGATGGTCGCCAGGCAGAGATCCGGGCGCCGCACTTTCAGGCCGCGCTGCTTGAGCTCGGTGAAAGCCTGTGGCGAAGTCACCTCGTGTACGAGATGCAGGTCGATATAGAGAATGGCCGGCGCGCCGCCGCTGGCGGCATCCGTCTCGTCCTGAACCAGGTGGCTTTGCCAGATTTTTTCAAACAGGGTACTGGGTGTTGATGTCATGGTGTTTCCTGGTTCAGACCGCTGCCTTGTAGGCCGGCTCGGCTATGCTGCGGCCCTGGTGTTGCTGGTGCCGGTTCATGATGGTGACCAGCGCCTTGGCGGATGCTTCGACAATGTCGGTTGATACCCCGGTGCCCTGGTAACGGCTGGCGCCCACCGTGGCTTTCACGGTGGCCCGTCCCTGCGCATCACTGCCGCTGGAAACCGCGCTCACCTGGAACTC
This sequence comes from uncultured Wenzhouxiangellaceae bacterium, assembly GCA_964470455.1. Lineage (GTDB taxonomy): Bacteria > Pseudomonadota > Gammaproteobacteria > Xanthomonadales > SZUA-36 > JAWXBM01. The sequence continues at coordinate 1,338 of CAYYCX010000162.1, read as the reverse complement.
CTCGACGTGCAGGTCTTCATCCATGCATTGCTTGATGGCGTTAACTATGGCGTTCACCGGGCCGTCGCCGCGGCCGGTGTAGATGCGCGGCGTCTGGCCGTCAAAGCGCAGCTTCACGCTGGCCTCGGCCGACTGGTCGGTATCGGCGATTTCGGTATGGATGGAGATGGCGTCGAGATGCCACGGGCCGTCTTGCTCGCGGCCCAGCACCAGGGCTTCGATGTCCTCGTCGTAAACGCTTTTCTTGCGGTCGGCCAGCGCCTTGAATTCCTTGAACAGGTCCTGCAGCTGCTCGTTGCTGACCGAGAAGCCCAGCGTTTCCAGCCGGTCGCGGAAGGCGTGGCGGCCGCTGTGCTTGCCCAGCACCAGGCTGTTCTCGGGGACGCCCACGTCCTCGGGCTTCATGATTTCGTAGGTTTCCTTGTTCTTCAGCACGCCGTCCTGGTGGATGCCGGCCTCGTGGGCGAAGGCGTTGCGGCCCACGATCGCCTTGTTGGGCTGCACGCGGGAACCCGTCACGGCGCTCACCAGGCGGCTGCACGGATACAGCCGGGTGGTGTCGATGCCGGTGCGCAGGTGGTACCGGTCAGAACGGGTACGCAGCGCCATCACCACTTCTTCCAGCGAGCAGTTGCCGGCGCGTTCGCCGATGCCATTGATGGTGCATTCCACCTGCCGCGCGCCGCCGTCGATGGCGCCCAGGCTGTTGGCCACGGCCAGGCCGAGGTCGTTGTGGTTGTGGCAGCTCAGGATCACCGAGCCGTCGTGCCGGAGGTTGTCGGTCAGGTGCTGGTACAGGTCACGTGCTTCCGCCGGCGTGACATAGCCAACGGTATCGGGAACGTTCAGCACCCCGGCACCGGCCTCGATGGCGGCCTGGAAATACTCCACCAGGTAGTCGATCTCGGTGCGGCCGGCATCTTCGGCGGTTACTTCGATGTCATCGAAGTGCTGCTTGCCAAAAGCCACCGCGCGGCACATCTCGTCGATGATCTGCTGCTTGCTCATGTTCAGCTTGAACTCGCGGTGGATCGGGCTGGTGGCGATGAAGATGTGCAAACGCTTGTTTTTCGCGCCATCCAGCGAACGCGCCACGGCTTCCATGTCACCCTGGCGGGTGCGCGACAGGCCGCAGATGGTGGCGTTCAGGCCGAGCGCGCCAACGGCACGCACCGACTCGAAGTCACCTTCCGAGGCAGCCGGAAAACCAGCCTCGATCACATCAACGCCTAGCTCGTCGAGCGCCTTTGCTACCTGGAGTTTCTCGCGCACGTTCATGGAACAGCCGGGAGACTGTTCGCCGTCGCGCAGGGTGGTATCAAAGATGTAGACGTAGCC
>CAYYCX010000161.1:0-6213 GCA_964470455.1 uncultured Wenzhouxiangellaceae bacterium | reverse complement strand
GATGCTGCCCAGGCTGTCCGCATGCCCGAACAGCCTCGCGCCATTGATCGTCAGCGCGGCAATGGCTTCATGCACATCGATGGCTTCCTTGGGGTTCAGGGCCTGCTGCCCTTCGCTGTTGGCGCCGCGCGTGATGGCCATCTGCAGGTTCGCCAGCGGAATCGGGTTGCGCGTGCCCACCGGTGCATCGCTGCCGTGCACCAGCGGTCCGCCGGCATCGTGGATGCTTTTTGCCGGGTACACATTCTGCATGTAGTAGTGGTCGGGGTTGTACAGGTCGGCAACGCCGTTCACCTCATCGATAAAGGGCGCCACCGTCATCTCGTACTCCGGCCCGGAAGCCGTCCACACCAGCGTCAGCACGGAGTAGACACCCAACTCACCGATACGCTGCTGGTCATCCGGATGCACGATCTGGGCATGGGCGATGCTCTGGGTCAGGCCTTTTTCATCAGCCAGAGGTTTGACCTTGCCGAACTCATCCACCACCACGCGAACCGCCTTGTCGGACAACGCATGCACATGCACGTTGAACCCGGCCTCGGTGGCTTTTTGAATGTAGCTGCGAATGTACTCTTCCGGATGCTCCAGGATGCCGCCGTAGGGAATGCACTGCTGCGGGTAGTAGCCCTGGTCCCGTACGAACGACTGCATCGCCTCGTCCGCCATGAAACTTTCCGGATCGGCCTGTACCGCCTGGCACAACTCGCTGTCCTGGTTCACGTAACCGGTGATGTCGAAACTGCCGTCCTCGATGCTGCCGCCGAAAATGGGCTGCCTGAAACCGTTGAGCACGGCAGCCACCGGCATGGTCGGTGGCGTGCTCAGCGGGTTGCCTTCCAGCACCGCATCGGAAAACAGTTTCACGGCATCGGCCTTGATCAGCGCCGAGCCGGCATGGGCGTCTCGCAGGGCCTTCAGGGAATCGAAGTGAGCGTCAAGTGCCTCCAGGCTGTTATCCGCGGGCGGCGCCAGGGCGGCCAGCAGGCGGAAGGTCATGCCGCCGCTCTGTTCCAGCCAGTCGTAGGAATGCAGTACCTCGGGGCTCACAAATGCATCCTGGATGGAGGTGACACCGCTGCCGGCCAGCGCTTTCGCCACGCGCGGCATGACCTTTTCCGGGTCACCACCCGACCCGAGGAAATCGGCGAAGAAATCGGGACGAACCAGCATCCGCGCGGTTTCATTGATGCCGCCGCTGGGCTCGCCTTTTTCATCCACTGCCACCATGGGGCGGAATTCGGCAAAATCGGTTGCGAGCGTGGCGGCACTCATGCCCACCACCTCGCCCTGCGGGTTCCTGGCCTGCGCGAAAGCGGCGCTGTTGGCCGCGCCGTGATGGCCATCGTTGCCCCAGAGGAAAATCGGGTGTTCCGTGGAAACCGCATCCAGTGCGGCGCGAATGTGCGGAAACTCCGCGGTGGGCTGGTTGCCTTCCGTGTAGTTCCACTGCAGCACGATGAGGAACTCACCCGGTGGAATGGAATAACGCTCGATGCAGCCCTTCAGGAATGTGACCAGGTCCGGCAGGGAATAGGCCTGTGAATCCAGGTCGCAGGCATCGGGAGACACCGTACCCAGGGCGTGAATGTGCATGTCATGGAAACCCGGCAGCACCATGGCGCCACCGAGGTCGCGCACCTCAGTGCCTTCGCCGGCATGCTGCAGGGCCTCGGCGGTGCTGCCGACGAACAGGATGCGATCATCTTTCAGCGCCACGGCTTCGGCCACGCTGCGCTGTCCATCGACGGTATAGACATAGCCATTGCTGAGAACCAGGTCAGCAACCGGGCCAGTTTTTGCGGCGACGGGTGCAGCATGCCCAGCCTCTTGTTCAGCCGGCTTGCAGGCCGCCAACAGGCTGGCGCAGGCCAGGCCTGCCAGGGTGATGTGGCGAAGCGCGGGTATTTTCATGATTTCACTCTCCAGAATTGGCAGGCACACCGGCTCCGCTCAGGCGGTCGGCATAGGGTTTGAAACTGATCTCGCGGCCAAGGAAACCGGTAACCAGTTCGGCGGCCGGTTTTACGCCACCCTGCTCCAGGATCAGCTCACGATAAGCGCCGGCGGTTTCGACATTGCGCATGCCGTCGGTTTCAAAGCGGGTCAGCAGGTCCGAGGCGATGGCCAGCGACCACTGGTAGGTGTAATAGATGGCGGAATAACCGTTGAGATGTCCGAAGCTGGTGTAAAAGTGGGCGTCTTCCATCGGCTCCAGCAGGGTGTATTCCCGGCTGATGTCATCGGTGAACTGTTTCAGGTCCAGGCCCTCGGGGTTGCGGTTGTACAGCCCCATGGACATGGCCGCCAGCGACAACTGCCGGCGCGTGAGCATACCCAGGCCGAAATCACGGGCGGCGATCATCTTGTCCAGCAATTCACGCGGTATGGGCTCCCCCGCGGCGTTGCGGGCAAACGTGGAAACCGTGTCGTAATCCCATACCCACTCCTGCAGCATCTGCGAGGGCGCTTCCACGAAATCCCACTCGGTGTTGATGCCGCTGACTTCGTACCAGCGGTGGTGGCCGGCAAACAGGCTGTGCAGCAAATGGCCGAACTCGTGCAGGAAAGTCACCACCTGGCTGTGTTCCATCGGTTCGTCGCCGCGGGAGAAATTGCATACCAGCGCGGTAACCGGCACCTGCACTCCGGCAATACCCCACTGGATGGGAAAGGCGGCAGCATGGCTGTACTTGTTGTCGCGCGGATGCATGTCCAGGTAGAAGCGGCCGATCAGTTCGTCCCCGTCCCAGAGTTCGTAGGCTTCCACGTCCTGCTGCCACGCCGGCGCATCGGTCCAGGGCTTGATCTGCACGCCGAACAGCTCCTGGGTCAGCGCGAACAGGCCCTCGCGGCTGCGGTTGTAGGTGAAGTACTGCCGCACTTCGCGTGAATCCACCTGGAACAGCTCCTGGCTGACTTTCTCCATCAGGTAGCTGCTTTGCCAGGGTTCAACGCGCTGCGCCTCCGGCTGGTCCTCGCGCAAGCGGGCCAGCAGCAGGTCATACTCGCGCTGCTGGGTTTCGGCGGTGTAGCCGGACAGTTCCGACAGGAAGTTTTCCACCCGCTGCGGCGAACCCACCATCTTGTCGGCTGTCACCCAGTGCGCGTAATTCTCAAACCCGAGCAATTGCGCCAGTTCATGGCGCAGTTGCAGCAGTTTCTGCAGCACGGCCTCGTTCTGCGGATAGGCGCGATTGCTGGCGAGCAGTGACAGCTGTTTGCGCAGTTCATCGCTTTCGCTGTAATTCATGAACGGAAAGAAGTCGGGATACTGGGTGGAAATGCGGATCAGGCCGTCCTCACCCGGCGGATGAGCGGCGATGTAATCGTCCGGCAAACCGGCCAGCTGGTCAGCGGATTCCAGTCCCAGCCAGGCCACCGCGTCCCGGATGTTGTTGTCGAACTCCTGCCCCACCGCGGTGATTTCCTCGTTGAGGGCCTTGATGCGGGCGCGGGTGGCTTCGTCCTGGTCCACGCCGGACAGGCGGAAGCTCAACAGCAGTTTCTCCTGAAAGCGCTGCGTGGCCGCATCTTCAGCGGCGGTATCCACGGCGCTGACATGGTCGAAGATGGGCCGCGACAGGGAAAAGTCCGACTGCACGCTGCTTATGGCCTGGGTACAGGCATCGGCGGCCTTTCGCACAGCCTCGTCCGGGTGCACGGCGGCCAGGGTGCTGGCCGCGTAGGACATATTGATGGCATTGACGACAACGGTATTGAGCGGTGCCAGGTAGCTGGCGGTATTCGCCGGTCCGTTGAAGGCTTCCAGCCAACGGATACCGTCCCGGAATGCGGCCAGTTCGGCATCGCACCGAGCCTTCAGGTCATCCCCTGTATTGATGTCCGTCAACGCCACCTGGCGGTACTGAGGCTGGCGGTACTGAGGCGCCGTGGTTCCAGTCTCCATCGCCGTGGAAGGCTGTTCAGACGGTTTGCAGGCTGCCAGCGCGCCCAGCAGAAGCAACAGGAGCGGCAGGCCGCCGGTGCGGATGTCAGTGAATTTCATGCGATAACGTTTTCCTTAATGATGATGTGTGGCCAGCGCAGCTTCGGCCTCCTCGAAACCGGCCTGCAGTATGTCGTCGAAGGCCCGGACTTCAGTAAGCCCGAAACGCTTCACATCGGGCTCCAGCAGCAGGCTGGCCCGCTCGCCCTGGGCGCGCACGCTGGCCAGCGTGGCCAGTTCGGTGGCTTTCAGCACCACCGTCATCATGGCCGGCACACGGTAGGGTTTCGACATTGGATTCCAGCGCCGGCGCAATACCGCCCAGGCGGAAGGCGTGTCGGCATAGTCCACTTCCATGGCGCCATGGGAAGCCAGGCTCACCGCAATCACCTCACCCACGGCCTGTTGCCACATCACATCGACCGGCAGGCCATTCAGCACCGCGCCGTCGATGGCCAGCCGGCCATCGATCACGGTGGGCGGCAGGATACCCGGCATCGAGGCCGTGGCCTGCAGGGCGCGCGCCATGGAACCCCGGTCGTGGATATTGACCGTTCCATCGTCCAGCCGGCTGGAAATACAGAAAAACGGAATGGGCAAATCCTCGATCTGCACATCAGCGTGTTCGCGCAGCAGGCGCTGCATGCGGCCACCTGAAAGCAGCGACACCAGCGGAATGGTGAAATCGCTGAACGGTTTGCCGCGGATGAAGGCCTTGCGCATCACGCGTATGCCCTGGTCGGCCGTGAGGCCCATGGCCGTGGGCGTCGCCATGATGGCGCCGATGCTGCTGCCGCCGATCCAGTCGATGGGCCGGCCGACCGCTTCCAGCGCCTTGATCACACCCAGGTGGGCGAAGCCGCGCGAAGCGCCGGCGCCCAGCACCAGGCCGGTGGCTTCACCCAACAATACGCGGCCGATGCGTTCGATGTCGCGCTGGTTGCCGTCACGGGCGTGCAGGTGGAAATCCAGCTGCCGGCCCTGGAACCAGCGGGCGGTGTCGCGGATTTCATCGGCAGCCCCGGGCTGCAGCAATACCAGCATGCGCCGGGCGGTGCCGTCCGACTGGTGCAAGCCCAGCTGGTGCTCCCAGTCGCGGCAGGCCGAATCCTCATTCGCGCCGGCCACCATCACCACCAGGTCCGACTGCCGCAGGCAGAAACGGGTCCACTGGCTGGCGGCGGATTCGCAGTGGAATACCAGCAGCCGGGTGGTGTCCTCGAGGTGCTGGATCCAGTTGACCAGCGATTCCGGCATCAGGCCACGGGTGGGCAGTTCCGTTACCGGCGCGCCACTCTCCGCCAGCGACGATCGGTCCAGCCAGCGAATGGTGCCATGGTGGGAAAAATGTTCGGCCAACTGGCGGCAGAACTCGCGTTGCGCCGGAGTATCGTTGAGCGGCAGGATGCTGATGGTGCTGAGGTTGCGCGTGGCGCCGGCGCCCGGCTGGGGCGATTTCTGCGCCAGCGTGGCGGCTCGCTCCGCCAGTTTCATCAACAGCGAGGGATGGCTGAGCGTGAGCTGCTGGAAGGAATCACGCGATATCCGGATCAGGCTACTGTCCCGCACCGCGCGAATGCCCGCCGAGCGCGTTCCGCGCGTCAGCAGCGCCAGTTCGCCCACGCTGTCGCCCGGCGTGACCCGTCCGATCAGCCTGGGTTCCGGCAACGGTTGCCTGCCGCTGGCTTCCAGCCACACCTGCAGCCGTCCGCGCACCAGGATGTAAAAGGAATCGGCCGTTTCGCCCTGGCGGAACAGCCACTCCCCGCCTTCCAGCCGCACCTGCTGCAATACGTCGCCCAATTCATGCTGCTGCGAGGCCGGGATGTCGAAATAGCGCTCGATGATTTCCCGGGTACGCTTGTCGAAATGAGGTTCAGTGGCAATCATGCGATTCTCGAATGAGGGTTTCAGAATACGTCAGCAGGGTCCAGTTTCTGTACTTTGCGCATCGCCAGCAGCCCTGAAATGGCGCACATGGCGAGGGTCAGCAGGAAGACCGTAATGGCCCGTTCCGGCGTCAGGTACAACGGCAGGTTGGTGGCTGCCGCCGCCTTGCCGTACAGCCAGTGCACCGCCAGCACTCCCGGAACGAAACCCAGCACCGCCAGGATGGCCGCCTGCTGCAGCACGATTCCTGACACGAAACGGCTGCGAAACCCGATCGCCCGCAGAGTGGCGTACTCCCGCAGGTGTTCCGAAACATCGGCAAACAGTATCTGGTAAACGATGATGGCGCCGACCACCAAACCCATGATGGCGCC
>CAYYCX010000160.1:0-6221 GCA_964470455.1 uncultured Wenzhouxiangellaceae bacterium | reverse complement strand
TGCCGAGGAGCGTTTCGGGCCGTTCGCCGGAACGACCGAGGACCGAGGGCAGCCCGAAGGGCCAAGTCCAGGACCGGAAGGCCTTGCCGCCATCGGGCCCGTTATTGGGCAAATGGATCCCGGATCACGCGCTACGCGCTGTCCGGGATAACGTCCTTCAGGGGAGGAAGGCTTTACCGCCATCGGGCCATTGAGACGCAAATGAATCCCAGTTTGCGGACCCTTTGATCAGAAATCCGCCGTCAGCTGCAACCAGAACTTCGTGGTATCCGGGTATGGGGAAGTCGTTGCGCCGTCAAAGAACGCAGCCTTGAACAGCACACTGTATTTCTCGGCAAACTTGCGGCCAATGGAGGCATCAAGCTCCGAGCCCCAGGATTGCGAGCCCGATTCCGCATCGAAATCATGCCAGGTCACATCCCAGCTCCAGGCGGCGACAGCCCCCCGAATACCCAGGAACAGGTCATTCAAACCCGCGTTTGGAGTGGTCAGGAACATGTCCGCCCAGCCATTGAAGGCGTGCAGGGTGGCCAGGGGCGTGCGGAAGGAGGCTCCCGCAACCGAATCATCGCCACCCAGCGACTCATACCCGACAAAAGGCGTGACCTTTCCCAACCCCAGAGATGCGTCCACGCGGTAATAGCTGGCGCTGTAACTTACCGGATTATTGTGGGCATCAGACTGGTGGGCGTATTCCAGCGCGTAGCCAAATTCGCGCTCTTCAAATGCATGCGTGCCCGCAAAACGCGCGCCGTAAGTGCGGGTGGAAAACGAAGCCACATCATCGTTATCGATATCGTAGTAATAACCCGACAACTTCCCCAGGCCCTCAACATTCCAGCCCAGGTTGCCGAGGATCGTGGAGTTGTCATTTTCCCCCGCCGGTACATCGTCGCCGAATATCCGGTTGACCTGCCAGACCCAGGCGAGCTGGAAATCCAATGCGGCCACTTTGTGCTGGAAATATGCCGCATCGTAAGTCTGCTCGTTCTGGCGCCAGCCCACATTGCCCACAAAACGCGCATTGTCGTAAATGATTCGCTGCCGGCCGCCGCGAAGCAGGCTGCCTGCAGCACCGTTCTGCCATTGCAGGAAAGCCTGGTTCAGGTCCGGGCCAGTGGGGTCCGCCACCACGGGGTATTGTGACTTGTCCGGCGTATTGCCGCCGCCAGCATCGTAATCATCCCAGATCACGTCTGTTACGTAGTCGAACTCGGCGAATGCGCCAAAGCCGTTCCAGTCAGCCGTTTTGAAATTCAGCCGCCCGCGCAGGGTGGAAGCGTTGGCATTCTCGTTGAAGGTATCCTGGTCAACAAACTCATAGCGGTAGCGCAAGGCTACACTCGCCTTGCCTTGAGTAAACATCTCAGCAAAGGACTCGGCTGCCAACGCAGGATTCACGCCGGTGGCACACAGGGCAACCATGGCAGCAGCCAATACCGGCAGCTGCTTGCATCTCGCTTTCATGTTGATTCTCCTTTCCGGCCGCCGTGTATGCAGTCCGGCTCTCCTCAGCCGGAAGGGATATCCCTTCCGGCTGGGCATGCGCTCAATAAACGTCGTGTACCGTGTTGTAGATATTGAACTTGCCGGTAGGGGTGATGATTTCCGGGCCCTTGATCACGGCTTTCAGCTTGCGAGTCTTGTCGTCCACCACCACGATGGCGGATTCCTGGTCCTGGCCACTCCACACCGAGAACCACACCTCATCGCCGTTCTTGTTGAACTCGGGCTGTACCACGCGTTTCGGGCCTTCGCCCAGTTCCGCCCAGTCGGCGATGGGCAACACCTCGAATCCTGCTTCCAGGTTGTTGATGTCGTATACGGCAACACTTTGGGAAATGGCCGCATCGGGGTTGAGTGCCGTATCCACCCACAGGTTGGTTGATTTCGGGTGCGACTTGACGAACAACGACCCACCGCCCTGGCCCTCGAGCGTACGGACCACTTTCCAGGCGTGACCGGGATGTTCTTCCGGGTCCGTACCGAGGAAAGTGATGTTGTGGTTACCCAACGCGCTCGTGACCCAGACTGGCCCATACTGCGGATCCAGGATATTCGCGCCACGGCCAGGATGAGGGATCTTGGTTACCTCGGGCAGGCCGACCAGCTTGCGTTCCCGCGAATCCACCACGGCAATCCGGTCCGAGTTGTTGGCCGCCGTCAGGAAATAGCGCTTGGATGCATCCCAGCCGCCGTCATGCAGAAACCGCGCGGCACCAATGGTGGTGACGCTGAGGTTGTCGATGTCTTCGTAGTTGACCAGCAGGATCTTGCCGGTTTCCTTGACGTTGACAATGAACTCAGGGTGCTCATGCGATGCCACGATCGCCGCAACACGGGGTTCCGGATGATACTCCTGCGTATCCACCGTCATGCCGCGGGTGGAAACGATGGTCAGTGGCTTCAGCGTGTCGCCATCCATGATCACGTACTGCGGCGGCCAGTAAGCGCCCGCGATGGCGTAGCGGTCTTCATAGCCGTGGTACTTGGAGGTTTCAACCGACCGGGCTTCAAGGCCGATCTTGATTTCTGCCACCAGGTCGGGCGGGTTCATCCACAAATCGATCATGTCGATCTTGCCGTCGCGGCCGATGGTAAACACGTACCGGCCGGAGGCCGATGGCCGTGAAATGTGCACGGCGTAACCGGTCTTGAGGATGTTGACCACTTCCTTGGTATCGCCGTCGATGATGGCCACCTGGCCGGAATCGCGCAGCGTCACCGCGAAGAAGTTCTCAATGTTACGGTCATGCTGGGGTTTGCCGGGCCGGTCCTGGGGAGCGACCAGCAGCTTCCAACTGGCCATCATTTCTTCCATGCCCCACTCCGGCGGTGCCGGCGGTTCATGCTGCAGGAAACGCGCCATCACATCGACCTGCTCGGCCGTGAGGTCGCCGGACGTGCCCCAGTTGGGCATACCGGCCGGGGAACCGTAGGTGATCAGGGCTTTCAGGTAATCCGTGCCTTTCTCGCGGGTGATGTCCGTGGTCAGGGGCTTGCCCGTTGCGCCTTTACGCAGCACGCCATGGCAACCGGCGCAGCGCTGGAAGTACACCTCCGTGGCCATGTCGAATTCGGCCTGGGTCATTTGCGGACCTTCGGAGTCGATGAATTTTTTGGCCAACTCACCGGTCATTGCCGTAGGCGCGCCGGAATAGGCCATTTGTCCGCTGCTTTCGACCGGGTGATCAGAAGGCCCGGAGACGGCCTCCCCACCTCGCGCCGCCGCCACTTCGGCGGCGTTGACCTCGCCTCCCGGATTGCCCCAGGAATTGATCACAAAGGTCACCACATCGGCCACATCGCTGTCGCTGAGGTAGGCCAGGGCCGGCATCACGGAATTGTATTCAACGCCGTTCACGGTAATGGGCCCGCTGAGTCCCGCGATGACCGCCTTGATCGCAGGGGCTGGGCCCTCCGCCAGGTAATCGGAACCCGCCAGCGGAGGGAAAGCGCCAGCAAGGCCCTGCCCTTCGGGCTGGTGGCAGGCTGAGCAATGGGTAGCGTAGAGCTTCTTGCCGGCTTCGATTCGCTCTTCCAGCGTGCGGCTGGCAACCTCTGCCGCATGCACGGCGGTGGCAGGATCAACTTTTGGGGCGGTTTGCTGCGTTGTGTTGGTGTCGCTGTTCTGCCCACAGGCAGACAATGAGAAAACCAACGCCATAACCAGAATCAACGAATGCCTGATACCCATGTTCACGCTCCTCATTAAATATGTATTTACTATGCCTATTATAATTCCGCTTCGGTGCATAACCACCATACAATCAAAAATAGCTGATCCAGGTCAGAATTCCACGGTTACGCTCAATGACCAGGTCCGCCCGGGTTGCGACAACAATGGAATCATCGGGTCACTGGCTTCCAGGTTGGCCACGTCCAGCCAGCGCCAATAGCGCTCATCCGTGAGATTGAAAACGCCCGCGCGTACCTGCAGCACTTTCGCCGGGTACCACGCGGCAGTCCAGTCCAGACTCATCCAGGCGTCAGTGGCAAACCGTTCGCCGGCAGTCTGGTCAATATCCCCGCTATCCTTCTGTGCGGTGAAAGTGGCGACCAGCTGCGAACTCAGGCGTTCGCTGCTCGAATTCCAGGCAAGGCCGATCACAGCCTGCGGTGGTGCGATGGAATTCAGCGGCTCGCCGGACTGCCGGTTTTCCCCCTCGGACCAGTAGGCCGCGGCCTTGACGCTCCAGCCAAGCCACTTTTCATTCCAGGCTGAGAGTTCCTGCTCATAGCGCAGGTCCAGGCCATAAATCCTTGCCCGGTCAATGTTGCGCGACTGGAATATCAGTTCTCCCGTGGCAGGGTCGGTTCCGATCAGGGCCCGCGACTCGATGAACTCATCATAATCCGTGTAGAAAGCAGCGATACTCAGCAGCGAAGTGGCGCTGACCCAGCGGCTGCCCAGCTCAAAGCCATCGGAAGTCTCAGCCTTCAGGTCCGGATTGGGAATGGCGCGATAGCCGAATAATGGGATGAACAGGCCAATGTTCACATCCTCAAAGGGCGGCGCGCGAAAGCCGGCCGAATACTGCCCATACAGGCTCCAGCCTGCGGCCAGGCGATACAGTGCGGCCAGCCGCGGAGTGAACTGGCTGTCTTCAACTTCGGTTACGGCGAAATCCGGGTAATCCTCCAGCCACAACTCATCCACGGTCGGCTTCAACCGGTACTGATCCCAGCGCAATGCCGGCACCAGCTCCCAGCGGCTGCCGGCGAAAGTGATTTCATCCTGGACATAAAGCCCCAGCTCGCGGCTGCGTGAACGGGGAAAATCACGCACCGGCATTTCCTCGCCCAGGATCACGTTGGTGATGGATCCGGTCAGCAGGTTGGCCTGCAGGCCATCACGGAATTCCTCGCTGTGGGTTTGCAGCCACTCCAGCCCCAGGCTGAGCCCATGGCTGGTGCGGTCAAGTTCAATGGTGCGGAACAGGTTGGCACTCATGCCATCGTGCTGCTGTTCGTACCAGAACCGCCGGTTGATCTGCAATGGCGGGTTGGCGGTGCCGCGGGTCTCAAACGTGAGCTGATCGGTTTCGTAGCGGGTATGGAAAACCCGCACGACGCCTTGATCCCAACCCCCGGCGGCGAAATCGAAATCAGCGGAAAACAGCTGGCTGGCATCCTCATCCGAACCCTGCAAGGCCGTCGTGGTGCGGAAGCGCCGGCCAAAGCCCAGTTGCGACTGGATGTTGGTGAAGACATCGCGGCGCTGGTCCCGTGCCGTCAGCCGCAGGCGATTGCCCGCCGCGGAGTCAAATGTGTAGCGCACCATGTAGTCCTGGCTGTCCCAGGACTGGGGGTCATCCGGGATGCCGTCCGGCGCCCGGTTGTCACGCTCATGCCCGTCACGCCAGGTCGCCGCCGCCAGCAACCCGTGGCTGCCATCGCTCCAGGCGGCCAGGCCGGACACAGTCCAGCTGTCATCACTGCCCTGGTAGCCGCTGCGCAGCCAGCCACCCAACCGGCCTGTCCGACCCGCCAGCACATCATCCGGGTTCCAGGTATTGATGCTGATGATGCCACCCAGGGCATTGGAGCCGTAAAACACCGACGCCGGGCCGTGCAGCACCTCGACGCGCTTGATCCTGTCGGTTTCCAGCAGGGCGCGGCCGCCATCCGAAAACGCCCCCACCACGATGCGGTCGCGCATGGGTATGCCATCCTGTTCAATGGCAACCCGGTTGCCGCCCATGCCGCGAATGCTGATGGCGCTGGCGCCAAACCGCGTTCCCGCCGTCTCCACCTCCAGGCCGGGCTCATAGCGCAGCAGGCCATCGACATCCTCCACCAGGTTCTGCCGGATCTCGCCAGCATCGATCACCGTGATCTGCGCAGCAATCGTGGACAACGGCTGTGGGCGACGGCTGGCAACCACAACGATGGGATCCAGCACCAGTGCGGGCTCAGCGTCATCCCCGCCCTGCGCTGCCGAATAGCCCGGCTGAAACACCAGGCCGGCCAACACCAGCCAGCGACAACCCCGTAATCTGTTTTGATCAGTTATTTGCAAATTTTCCGCGCTCTTGCATCCACCACTGTAGTCAACACCCTAAGGGGCAATTCCCGGATGTCAAGAACCTGGGCAGTCCAGCGCCCATCCTCACACCGGCCGAGCCCAACAAGTGCTCCAAAAAAAGGGCGCCATTTGGCGCCCCAGACTGCTGACAAAGCCCTGGCCATTTGGCCGGGGCTTTTGTCTAATAAGGGTA
>CAYYCX010000159.1:0-6277 GCA_964470455.1 uncultured Wenzhouxiangellaceae bacterium | reverse complement strand
TGCGAGTGCCATTGTTTGTTTCCAACGATGAATTGATCCGGGTGGATACGCGCACGGGGGAATATGTAGCGCGGGTCAAGGAATAGTTCACCCATTCCCGGTTTGTCAGAATCACAGACCACCTAGGGCAACTCTGATTTATTCATCAGTTCGGAGATAATATCTGCATTGTCACTTCGATAGGTAAATTGCCGTGCGCCAACCGACCCTTTCCGACAATGGCTTCGAGAAGTTCCGCAAGAAGACCCGCAAGGAGATGTTTCTCGATGACATGGAAGCGATCATTCCCTGGCAGGGCCTGAGTGAAGGACTGGAACCTTACTATCCCAAAACCGAAGGCCCGGGTCGCCCCGCCATCGGGCTGGAACGCATGCTGCGTATTCACTTCATCCAGCACTGGTTCAACCTGTCCGATCCCGCAGTGGAAGATGCCCTTTATGATTCTCGGGCACTGCGGCAGTTTGTCGGTATTGATCTGGGCCGTGAGCCGGTGCCGGACGAGACCACCATCTGCAAGTTCCGCCACTGGCTGGAAGCCCATAACCTGGGGGATGAGTTGTTTCGGCTGATCAATGGCTATCTCAAGGAGAACGGCCTGAAGCTGTCGCGTGGCACGATTGTCGATGCCAGCATCATTGGCGCGCCGGGTTCCACCAAGAACCAGAAGAAGGAACGCGATCCGGAGATGCGCCAGACCCGCAAGGGCAACCAGTGGTACTTCGGCATGAAAGCCCACATCGGGGTGGATTCCCGGAGCAAGATCATTCACTCGGTGGCGGTTACGGCAGCGAATGTGCATGACTCGCAGGTGCTGGCCGATTTGTTGCATGGCAATGAAACCCGGGTCTGGGGCGATTCGGCCTACACCGGTCAAAAGCATGTTTTGGCTGCAGTGGCGCCCGCAGCTAAAGACTTTACCCAAGCAAAGGGAAACAAGAACTATCCGCTGACGGACGCCGATCGCAGCCGCAACCGCACCAAGTCGAAGGTGCGGGCCAAGGTGGAACATCAGTTCGCCATCATCAAGCGGCAGTTCGGCTTCAACAAAGTGCGCTACCGGGGGCTGGACAAGAATGCCCACTGGCTGTTTGTGGCTTGCGCGCTGAGCAATCTGGTGATGGCAAAGAAGACCCTGTTGAAGCGCAAGCGATTATCCTGGCAGGCAAGTTATGCCTGAAAGTCGGAAATGGGGTACTGAAACACCCCAAAACATCGAACTAAAGCAATAAAAAGTCAGCCATCAGGCTGAATCTATGAACATTATGTTTCTAACGAAAACGGAAGTGCTTGAAACAGGCGATTTTTCAGAGTTGCCCTAGATTGTGAATGCCACGACACTGATAAGCGCACGATATCTGGTACCAGTCCGGCCGCGTGGCCAGGTTCTTGAAAACCACACTGTGGTTGTTGTGGATCGAAGAGTTCTGGAGGTTCTGCCTCGCACAGAAGCGATTGTCCGTCATCAGGAAGCCGCGGAAGTGTTACTGCAGGATCATGTCCTGTTGCCCGGCCTCATCAACATGCATACCCATTCGCCAATGTCCCTGTTGCGTGGTTATGCCGATGACCTCGATATGCAAACCTGGTTACAGAAGCACATCTGGCCGATAGAAAGCCAGCTTGTTTGTGAGGAGTTTGTAGCCGATGGCACTCGACTGGCCATTGCTGAGATGCTTCGCGGCGGCACCACTTGCTTCAACGAGCTGTATTTTTTTCCAGAAGTGGCGTTGGACGTGGTTCGGAACAGTGGCATGCGTGCGAGTTTGGGATTTCCGGTGCTGGAATTTCCAACCAACTGGTCACAATCAGCCGAAGAGTGCCTACAGAAAGCCTTGCGACAGTTGGAGACTGGATCAAGCGACGACAGGATTCGTTTTACTCTGGCGCCGCACGCGCCTTACAGCGTGAAGGATCCGGCATTCCGCGAAATTGCGCAACTTTCCCGGCAGTGGAATATTCCCGTCCACTTGCACTTGCTGGAAACCACTTATGACCTAGATCATTCAACAAGCGAGTACTCCGAGCATCCGTTACAGCGCCTGGACCGCCTGGAGTTGTTGAATGATCGGTTGTTGGCGGTACATATGACACAGCTGAGGCACTCTGACATACCGCTGCTCAAAGAACGGGGTGTTCATGTCATACACTGTCCGAGATCGAACCTGAAATTGGCCAGTGGTTATTGCCGCATTGCTGATTTGATGAACACAGGTGTGAATGTGACCGTGGGAACAGACGGAGCCGCCAGCAATAACCGGTTGGACGTGCTGGCAGAAACCCAATTGGCAGCTCTTCTGGCAAAAGGTCAAAACGGAGATGCAACCTGCGTTGATGCGTTCACCCAACTCGAAATGATGACCATCAACGCCGCAAGAGCGTTGGGGCAGGGTGAGTCTCTGGGCTCCATCGAGGCTGGAAAATGGGCCGACCTTGCCGCGTTGAACCTCTCTCAACCCGAAACCCAACCTTTGCACAATGTCATTTCACAGCTTGCATATGCGGCGTCCAGTCACCAGTTCACTGATGTATGGGTGGCGGGTGAACGTCTCCTGAATCATGGAAAACTGGAACGCCTCAACATGGAAGAAATCCTGCATAACGCAGAGCAATGGCGTTCGCGCATCAACAGTCTGACTTCACAGGAAACCTGAAGCAGGCGGGTGTATGGATAATTCTGCAAACAGCATGAATCTTGATCCCGAGGAGCGGCGCAAATTCAATGATGTTGCTGCCACATGGTGGGATCCGGATGGAGCCTTCAAACCTCTGCACCAGCTGAATCCGGCGAGGCTGGCCTATGTCCAAGGCCGATGTGAGCTCACTGGCCAAAGGGTGTTGGATGTCGGCTGTGGCGGTGGCATTTTAACGGAGGCCATGGCCGCGAAAGGTGCACAGGTAACCGGCATCGATATAGCAGGCAAAGCGTTAGGAGTTGCGCAGCTTCATTTACTCGAATCGGGTCTGAATGTGAACTACCAGGAATCCACGATAGAGCAGCATGCGGCATCCGGAATACAACCTTACGATGTCATCACATGCATGGAAATGCTGGAGCACGTACCCGACCCGGCTGAGGTGGTGAGGTCCATCGCTACTTTGGCCAGGCCGGGCGGTGATGTGTTTTTTTCGACGGTCAACCGCAATTTCCTGGCATTTGGATTGGCCATTGTAGGTGCTGAGTATGTTGCTCGCCTGTTGCCACGTGGCACGCATCGTTATGACCGATTCATCAGGCCATCCGAGTTGGCAGGTTGGGCTCGTGCCGCAGGTCTTGTGGTCTGCAACATCAGCGGATTGCACTATGACCCGTTGGGAGGCTCCGTAAAACTTGGAGGTCATGTGCGGGTGAACTACCTGATGCACGCCAGGCGGGAAGCGGTGTGAAAGCGATAAGGGGATGGCTTTTCGACTTGGACGGAACACTGCTGGATTCAGCCGCTGACCTTGTGGCTGCCCTGAACTGGTTGCGTGAACGGGAAGGCCTGGCACCAGTGCAGACCGGCCATATGAGCCGCTATGTTTCGCGCGGCGCAATCGGAATCCTCAATGCGGGTATGCCCCCAGCAAGTGATCTTCAATTTGCTGAATGGAAGGAATTGTTTTTGAATCGTTACGCCCAGGTAGGTTTCCAGGAGTCGCAGCTTTATCCCGGAATCGAGGAAGTACTTCACATTTTGAGCGAAAAGCGCATCCCCTGGGGTATCGTCACCAACAAGATAACCACATTGACCCTTCCCATACTGAAGTCATCAGGATTGCTGGAAAAAGCTGCATGCGTGGTGTGTGGGGATACACTGCACCAGAGCAAACCGCATCCTGCCCCCGTTTTGCATGCTTGCTCATTGTTGAAAGTAGAGGCCTGTGATGTGATGTTTGCCGGTGACGATGTACGGGACATCCAAGCCGGAAAAAGCGCTGGAACCCTGACCGCTGCGGTGATGTATGGTTACGGTTCTCACGAATTTGAGGCTGAACATCTCGCTGACTGCGCCGTGATCAGGCACCCCAGTGAATTTATTGAGTTTATTGGCTAAGCGAATCCCCGGTTTCAGGCCGAGGATTTCACAATCGGCATTTTGAGTGTCCATGAGCAACGATTTCTTACAAAAATTCATGTTTGAAAGCATTCCGGTCAAAGGTTGCCTGGTCAGGCTTGAACAGAGTTGGCAGGAAGTCAAACAGCGGGCTAAACCCGATCCTGAAGTTACTGAAATGCTGGGCCAGGCGGTGAGTGCCGCTGCATTGCTGGCAAGCACCATCAAATTTGCTGGCACCGTGAGCCTCCAATTGCAGAGCTCTGGCAGATTGCGATTCATGCTGGGTCAGTGTAGCAATGGGCAACTCGTGCGAGGCATTTCACGGAAAAATCCGGAACTTGATGCACAATCGGAATTACTGGTTGACCCAATTCTTGCAATCAATCTGGAGCCGGATCAGGAAGGCGCTCCCTATCAGGGAATCGTTCCCATGGAGAATGGAGACCTGCCCAGCGCACTCGAGCTCTACTTTACCCAATCTGAACAGCTTGATACCCGCTTCTGGATGGTTGTGGGTGATTCATCCTGTGCCGCATTCATGTTGCAACGCATGCCGGGTGAGCACCCCGAGGATGATGATTTTGGACGCATCGTTCATCTGGCATCGACCATTACCGACCGCGAATTGCTCAACACGGATCCCGCGCAATTGCTGCACCTCCTGTTCTCAGAAGACAGCATTCGGCTGTTCAACCCGGAAGTGCTGAAATTCGGCTGCAGGTGTTCGCAGGGCAGGGTTTCGGGAGTATTGCAGTCTCTTGGAAGGCAGGAACTTGAATCCTTGCTGCAGGAACGCGGCATTGTAGAAGTCAATTGCGAATACTGTGGCAAGGAATACCTTTTTGACCCGATTGATATCACCGGTATCTTCACCAATTCGGCATTCAGGCTTAAGGGCTCTCCGGGTGTTCATTGAAGAAGCTTCGCTTGGCCGCTCGTAACCATCCCTGGCAGGATGAACTTGAGCGGTTGGTAAGCAGGAATATTTCCGCCACCCGCATCAGTTTTTCCTATGTGGAGGACGAAGCAACTGCGGCAAACCTGTCTCTTTATGGTTTGTTGGCTACAATTGAGCAATGTGTATACGGAGCCAGTGACCGTCAGGTATCCATGGCAAAATTAAGCTGGTGGTTGCAGGAATTAGAACTCGCCTGCAACGGTAGGGGAAGCCATCCCCTCAGCGGTTTGCTGCTTTCGTCTGGTGTTCTGGGTGCATGGCCCCAACAACTTCTGGTAAAGCTAATCGACCTGGCCATGCAACGTGTGAACGCACAGGGGTTGAATACTGAGTCGGAATTGCGTTCACTTTGTGAATCGATGGGCAAGATTCACCTTCACCTCGAGAGCTCAATAAATGGCCTTGACGTACCGGATTCGCCTTCGATCCGTTCCTGGGCTGCCATGAATGGCCAGATGCAATTGCTGAGAGAAACTTTTTGGTCTCCGCGAGCAAATTTTTATTGGGTGCCGCTCACTGCCTGTGCGCGACTCAGCTTGGAGCGACGAGACATCGCCGAAAGGGTAGCAATGGGTGTGGACCACCAATTGACTGAAGTTTTTTTTAGTTCCATATTTGAGCCGGATTGTCCGCAATTTATGGTTTATCCGGAAGAGGAAGAGGTGCCTGAGGGCTGGGCCCGGGCCAATCGGCACTGGCTTATATTCAGCTTACTGCAGCAGCGACAGTTTCGAAGGATTTCCCATTGGGGGTTCGCCGGCGGCCCGGCGATAAAAGACATTAGCGGTCAATTAAGGAAATTGAGGTTCACTGATGGCTGGGCGGCATGGCGACTGGCCAGGCAGTTAGCCTAGGGTGCTGGGAAATGGAGACGACTCAGGAAGTCAGAGGTTCTTGTCACTGCGGTACCGTGCAGTTTGCTGTGATCGCGCCGTCAAGAATCGTTGTGCAAAGGTGCAATTGTTCGATTTGTAGTGCCACAGGCTTTGTGCATTACATTGTCCCTGCCAAGAGATTCCGGCTAATTGGCGGAGCCCAGAATCTGACGGAATACCGTTTCAACACGAGGCAGGCGAAGCACTTGTTTTGCAGAGTGTGTGGGGTAAAGCCATTTTACGTGCCACGGTCCAACCCCGATGGGTTCAGCATAAACGTCAATTGTGTCAGCTGGCCACAAACCATAAAAATCACCGGAGAAATTTTTGATGGCTTGAATTGGGAAGCAAATGCCGCGTCCTTGAAACATCTGAGCCAAGCTTGATGAGGCAATTTGCCTCAGGTT
>CAYYCX010000158.1:0-6466 GCA_964470455.1 uncultured Wenzhouxiangellaceae bacterium | reverse complement strand
GATAACCTGCAGGCCTACATCGACTCATCACCCATCATGCACGTGGAGAAGATCGAGACGCCATTATTGATCCACGCCACCACCTATGACGGCACGGTCAACCACAAACTGCATTCCGAGCGGCTGGTTGAAGCGTTGAAAGCACACGGAAAGAAGTACGAGTACAAGCTGTATGAGCGCGCGCCAGGCGGACATGACTTCAGTGACGGCGATTCCGCTGAGGCAATTGATTCACTGAACCGTATTGTTGGTTTCCTGGAAAAACACCTGAAGTAACCGGGTCACTGAAAGGAGGGTCCAGGTCAGGATTCTGCCTGGACTCCGTGCAGGGTATCCGCGAACAGCGACGCGTAGTTGGCATTGGTGCGGCGGGTGATGCTGATGCGATTCTCAAAGAACCGGCAGGTCACATGGTCCACCCAGGCGGTTTCCACGAACTGCCAGGTCAGCACCAGCGTGGCGTCGTCAAACCATTCAGCATGCGCCACCACGCGCATGGCATCCGACTCATACTGGTGATGCAGCTTGGCGCCGGTGATGCTGGTGGTGCCTTCCAGCCAGTCGGAAATCCCGGCTTTCACGACATGGTCGCCGCGATGGTCGGACAAGCGGAATTCCATGCTGTTCCCGGCGAAAACCAGGCTGACGGATTGCACATTGTCGGCGTTGGCCTCGATCCGGTAGCTTCCGCCAGATATGTCCGCAATGATCGGTGAAGTGGTGCTGCGGGCCAGTGGCAGCAGGCGCATGTCCCGCAGGCGCTGTTGCATGTTGCGCCTGAGTTCCGCGCTGGGGCCGGTGCCCGTCGCTGCAAAAGCAGCGGGAAAATACTGGAAAATCAGGTCCTCAAGCGCCGTTCCCAGCGGCACGCCGGCTGTGATGGATAGCACTGCATCATGTTCCGGAAAGACAATGGCGAACTGTCCAAAAGCGCCTTCCGCGTAATACGCTTCGGCGGCGCTGTTCACCCACCAGTGGTAGCCATAACCATACTTGCCGTCGGTAACGTGTTGCCGGGTCGCCTCGCTGACCCATTCGGGGCTCAGCACCCGGCGGCCGTTCCAGGTGCCCCGGTTCAGGTGCAGGATTCCCAGCTTCAGGGAGTCGACGGATTTCCAGGTGAGGCCGTTGCCTCCGGAACTGATGCCGCCCGGGCTGCTGCCCCATTCTAGGCCTTCGATATCGAGTGGCTGGAACAGCCTGGGCTCAAGGTAATCGCGCGCTGACTGCCCGGTGGTGCGGCTGACGATGGCGGACAGCATGAAGCTGGAAGCGCTGCTGTAAAGGAATTCGTTGCCGGGCGGGCGCACAATCGGGATTTTGAAGAACTCCGCCACCCAGCTGGTCTTGACCTGGCGGAACACCGAGCCTGAAACGCTTTCGGCATGGCCGGTTCGCATGGTCAGCAGGTCAACCACGCGCAGCGCCGCCAGGTGATCGTTGATTTGTGGCGGCAATTCATCGTCGAAAAACGACACCACCTTGTCATCCAGCGAAAAATGGCCCTCGTCGATCGCCAGCCCCACGGCGCAGGCGGTGACGCTCTTGGTCAGGGAATGCATGATGTGCGGCCGATGGCTGGCGTAAGGCCAGTTCCAGCCTTCGGCGATCACCGAACCGTTGCGGTACAGCATGACACTGTGCAGGTCGATATCCCGGGCAAAAGCCTGGTCAAGGAAATCCAGCACCGCTTGCGGGTCCACTCCGGCATCTTCCGGCGCGCTGCGGGGCAACCCGTCACCGGGGCCGGGATGTGGGCCGGCTGCTGCCGTGGCGAAAACGGCGGCGGGTGCTGACAGGACCAACAGGCTGCCCGAAATGCGTTCCAGCAGCACACGCCTGGAAATCCGGCCCGGGTCTAAATTCGGGTTCAAATTCGGGTTCGATTCAGGATACAAGGGCAGCTTACTCCTCAAGGTCGGGTTCTCGCGCCGGGTACTCGCGGCTTGCTTCGAACTATCACCGATACCCCGTCTGTTTGTCATCCGTCATACGGCATAGCAGCAATGGAGCCGTGCACTTCAAAGCAAGACGGCAGCTCAATTATTAGGAATGACTGATTGTCAGTGCGAGTTGATGCAGTCAGAGTCGAGGGCCTTGCAAATAACCGAATCCATTTTCGACGCCAGCACACAGGAGCCAGCGGAACCATGCGCAGCAATTTCTTCCATTCCAAAATTCACCGCGAAGATCACCAGCCGGCCTGTTCAGTTAAAAAACCGGGCTGGCTGGGCCGCATCGGTGCGCTCACGCTGCTGCTCCTGGCGGCATTTGCCCCAGCAGTCCATGCGGCCCCGGCCTTCGTGATCCTCACGGCAGTTGATGGAGCCCCCGGCGGCGCGCAGCTGGCCCAGCAGCTGGCCAAGTGGCGGCAGCTCGGGCTGGTGGCGGATGCGCAGCTGATCGACAGTGACCAGGGTGAGCCCGGCAATTTCGACCTGCTGGGCATCCTGGAATTCCCGAATGAGCCTGCCCTGCAACGCTGGCAGGAAATCGCCCAGGGCGAAGTCGGTGGAGGAGTTAACGTAACGGTTGCCGACGCCCTGTCGCATTCCGAGAAAACGCCGCGCAATTCACTGGATTCCGTGTTCCAGGTCATGCAGTACAACATTATGGTGCCCAAGGATGAGTTCATCCAGTACCTGGCGGACTACCAGACGCCCGAGCTGCAGGCGCGGATTGACGCCCGCATCATGAACCGCTTCACCAATTACTATGCCCGCCCGGGTTCCACCGCACCGTGGCAGTCGCTGCTGATCCTCGAATACCGCGATCCACACTCTTTTGCCATCAAGGATGAAGTCAAAGCGGAAATCGCCGCCCGCCTGAAGGCTGAGAACCCGGTTTTCCGGAATACCAATGATGCCAAGCACGGCATTCGCGAGAAAACCGCGGAAACCCAGTCACTGTGGGTTGAGCTTCCGCCACCTGACTTGAGCGAGCTGCCGGCTTATGCACCCGATGCAAAACTGAAAGGCAGCTTGCGCATTGTCGGCAGCGAATTGAAAAACGCTGTTCCGCTGCTGGCAAAAGGTTTCAACTACTTCCATCCGGATGTGAAAGTGGCCACCAGCCACATTCCCAGCAGCGAAGGTGGAATCGCCGGCCTGTACATGGGTGTTTCCGATGTGGCGCCGATGGGTGACGATGCGAAGATCACTGACCTGATGCCCTATTACAACACCTTCGGATTCCTGCCCACCGAGATTTCCGTGGCCACCGGCGGCTATGAAAAGCGTGGCTCGCTGTTCGCCTGGGCGATTGTGGTGAACAAGGACAACCCTCTCAACAGCATCTCCCTGGATGAACTCAAGCGGGTGTTTGGCGAGCAGCGTACCGGCGGCTGGGAAATCAACCACGACGATTACAAATTTTCCAGCCGGCACGCATTGGACAAGAAGGACCTGATCCGCACCTGGGGTCAGCTGGGGTTGAAAGGCAAATTCGCCAAGCGGGAAATTGAAACCTTCGGTTACGCCGCACCCGGCTTTGCGATCAGCATTGAGCGCAGCTGGTTCCACTGGTCAAAAAAGTGGAATGCCAATTTCCGCGAGTATGTTGAAGCCAAGCAGACCACGCCCGATGACAATGGTTTTGCGGTGGCCAGCGAGCGCCCGCTCGAAGACCTGCAAACCAACGAATTCGCCATAGGCATCGTCGCGCTGATGCACGCCAAGAACTACCCCAACCTGAAGGTGCTGGCGGTTTCTGAAACCCGTGACAGCGAGCCCGTGGCATTGACGCCCGAGAACGTGGCGACCCGGCGCTACCCGCTGATCCGTGACGCCTACTTCTACGTAACAAAGGCGCCGGGCCAGCCGCTGGACCCGATCGTTCGGGAATTCATGCGCTATTGCCTGAGCCGTGAAGGCCAGGAAGCCATCGTCAAGGCGGGTTACTACTATCCATTGCCGCTGGATTATTTGCTGGAACAGCGCACAAAGCTGGATTGATGAATAACAACTCCACGGGTGTGGAGCTGGCAAAGGAGCGGGCAATGAAAACGAATTACCTTGTGGCAGTGGGCTTGTGGCTGGTTTGCTCAATGGGCAGCCTGAATGCCGAACCGGTGGGCGAGGGCTCCAAACCCGGTGAGTCCACCGATGGCCTGGAGATGCAGAAAGCCCGGGCCAGCATGATGCATGTGCGCGGCGAGAAAATCGCCTACACCACGAAGTTCGACCTCAGCGGTATTCCGCCCTACCAGCCCAAACAGCAGGTGAGCGGCACCCTGCGCCTATGGGGCAGCAACTACATCACCGATGGTTTTGTCGGCGGCTACTGGGAAGCGAAATTCAAGGAGTACCATCCTGACATTACATTTGATTGGAACATGAAGACCAGCCGCGGCGCCGTGCCCTCGCTGGTGTACGGCGTGAGCGATATCGGCATCGCCCGGAAAGTCACCTTTGGCGAATTGCAGCTGTTCCAGCGCTATACCGACCATGATCCGCTGGAAATTGAAGTGGCAACCGGGTCCTATGACGTGCCCGGCTGGCAGCCGGCCTACGGCGTGCTGGTGCACCATTCCAATCCGCTGGACAAGATCACCATGGAGCAGCTGGATGGCATCTTCGGGGCTGAGCGGGCCGGCGGCTGGGATGGTACCAACTGGCGGCCGGACTGGGCCCGCGGGCCGGAAAAGAACATCCGTACCTGGGGTGAAATGGGCCTGACGGGAGAATGGGCTGACAAACCCATCAACGTCTACGGCCTCAACCTGCGCTACCACCAGGCGGAAGAGATTTCCGACATGGTGCTGAAGTCCAGCGACAAGTGGAACGAGAAGCTGCGCATCTATGCCAACTACGTAACGGCGGATGGCAAGCTGGCCCGCAACATGAATGAGGACATGGCCGAGGACAAATGGGGTATCGGGATTTTCGCCGCGCCTACTGTGAACCTGGGAGGATACTCACAGGAAGACAGCCTCAAACTGCTGGCTGTGGCGCAAACTTCCGCAGGGCCCTATGTGCCCTACACGCTGGAGACCATCCAGGACCGCAGCTACCCGATGTACGACGAAATCTATGCCTATGCCGATGCCGAACCGGCCGACCCCAAGGTGATCGAGTTCCTGCGCTTCGTGGTCAGCCGCGAAGGCCAGGAACTGGTGATGAAGGATGGCAAGTACCTGCCGCTCACGGCTGAGGCCGCGAAGGAGCAGCTGGCCAAGCTCGATGCGGCAATGCCATGAGAGTACAGGTTTTTGCCCTGCTGACCAGCTTCAGCTTGTAGTCCAAACCTCCGCGAGCAGGGGAATGACCAGCAGGTAGGCTGCCGCCGTTATGATCACGATGCCGATCAGGTTCAGGCCCATGCCGGCCCGGGCCATCTCGCCGGATGCAATTTTGCCGGAGCCGAACACCACCGCATTGGGCGGCGTGGCCACCGGCAACATGAAGGCGCAACTGGCGGCAATGGTGGCGGGTACGATCAGCAACATCGGGTTGATATCCAGCACCGGCGCCAGCGCAGCGAGTACTGGCACCAGCGTGGCGGTGGTGGCGATGTTGCTGGTCAGTTCCGTCAGGAAAATCACCATGCTGACCACGCTCAGCACGATCACGATTTTCGGGAAAACCGCCAGCCCGGCGGTCGACTGGCCCAGATACTCGCTGACGCCATTGGCCTGCATGGCATCCGCCAGGCTGAGGCCGCCGCCAAACAGCAGCAGCACGCCCCAGGGAATTTTCTTCATGCTGTTCCAGTCCATTACAAACTCGCGTGACTGAACGTTGACGGGCAGCAGGAACAGCGCCAGCGCAGCCAGCATGGCAATACCCGTATCGGTGAGACCGGCCAGTGGCGTGAATCCCGCCCAGCCAATCTTCATCAGCAGGGGGCGGAAGGTCCAGCCCAGCGCCATGCACAGAAACACCACCAGTGTGATGCGTTCGCCCCGGGACATGGGCCCAAGGGCCGCCAGCGACCTGCGCATGGTTGCGGGCACCTTGTCCAGGCTGTCCATGGAGATGGGGAACAACACGCGGGTGAGCAGCAGCCAGCACAGCGGCAGGAACACGGCTGCGACCGGAACACCCACCAGCATCCAGCGCAGGAAACCGATGTCCTGGCCGGTCTGGTCGGCGACGAATGAGGCCAGGAACAGGTTGGGCGGTGTGCCGATCAGGGTGGCGATACCGCCAATGCTGGCGGCATAGGCCACGCCCAGCAGCAGGCAGACTCCCAGGTTCTTGCGACTCAAAACACTCGCCTTGCCCTCGTCAGCGACCACGTCCAGCACGCTCAGGGCGATGGGCAGCAGCATGATGGTGGTGGCCGTGTTGGATATCCACATGCTCAGGCCGGCGGAGATCAGCATGAACCCGCCGACGATGTGGTTGCTGTTCGCACCCACCAGGCTGAGCGTACGGAAAGCGATGCGCCGGTGCAGGCCCCACTTTTCCATCGCCAGGGCCACCACGAACCCGCCGAAAAACAGGTAGATGAGTTCGTGGCCATA
>CAYYCX010000157.1:0-6500 GCA_964470455.1 uncultured Wenzhouxiangellaceae bacterium | reverse complement strand
GTCGGTAATCTCCAGCGCCTGCTCGCCGGTATCGGGCTGGGAGACCAGCAGGTCTTCAACGTTCACGCCCAGTTTTTCGGCGTATTGGGGGTCCAGTGCATGCTCCGCATCCACGAACGCCGCTGTGCCGCCAAGTTTCTGGCATTCGGCAATCACCTGCAGGGTCAGCGTGGTTTTGCCGCTGGATTCCGGGCCGTAGATCTCAATCACGCGGCCACGTGGCAAGCCACCGATTCCGAGTGCCTGGTCCAGCGTGATCGAGCCGGTGGAAATCACCTGCACATCGGCCGCAGTGCCATCGCCCATGCGCATGATGGCGCCTTTGCCAAACTGCCGTTCGATCTGTGTCAGGGCCGCTGTCAGGGCCTGTTTTCTGTTGTCGTCCACGTATCCTCTCCGTTGTTGAAGTTGCTTCCCAGGCTCATTGCTGAGTGCATTATTGGGCTGAGCGCATTTTTGGGCCATTATGGCATAGGGCCATTCGCGCTTCAGCCGCGCCAATACAGGAAAAGCAAAATTCCTACATTCCTCGGGTGCTTTTGCTCAAACCCCGTACCCGCCTGCCAAAATTCCGGGTCTACCACGATTCCTGGCATGGGAATCAGTCTAGGCGCCTCCATTCTCAATTCGCGATAACGGTGACCACAACCTGAAACGGCCCGGGCTATTCCAGCCTTAGCAGCAATCCCCGCAAAGCGTGCAACACCGTTTGCTGCCTTACCGCCACACGGTCACCGGAAAACTGCTGCTTCTGGGATGCCGTGGCGCATCCTTCCAGTGCCCAGGCAAACCACACGGTGCCCACCGGCTTGGAATCAGTACCTCCTCCGGGCCCGGCCACGCCGGTCACTGCCAGGGCGGCCTGAACGCCGGAACGCTTCCGGGCGCCTTCCGCCAGGTCCGCGGCAATCTCGGCACTCACGGCGCCAAATTGCAGCAGGCGCTGTTCGGTTACTCCCAGCATTTCCGTCTTGGCGGGATAGCTGTAGGCCACGTAGCTGCGGTCAAACCAGGCTGAGCTGCCGGCCAGGTCGGTGCAGCACTTGCTGATCCAGCCGCCGGTGCAGGACTCGGCGCAGGCCAGCAGCCAGCCCCGCGCCTGCAATGCAGCCGCCACCTGGAGCGTGCAGGATACGATTTCTTCTTCCAGTGAATTGTTCAAACGATGGTCCTGCCGGTGTTGGTGTGTTCTGGTGTTGGTGTGTTCTGGTGTTGGTGTGTTCTGGTGTTGGTGTGTTCTGGCGTTCCCGCCCGGCCCGCTTCAACCGCGCAAATTCCACACGGGATCATTCGCCCGCTTCATGCTCCGCACAGCTTAGGATAAACTGCGGCCGATGTCTGCCAGCGCCAGCGAATCCATCTCCCAGCACACACCCCTGATGCAGCAATACCTCAGCATCAAGGCTGAACATGCCGATGTGCTGCTGCTGTTCCGCATGGGGGATTTCTACGAGCTGTTTTATGACGATGCCCGCAAAGCCGCGCGGCTGCTGGACATCACGCTGACCAGCCGGGGCGAGTCCGCCGGGCAGCCGATCCCCATGGCAGGCGTTCCCTACCACGCGCTGGACAACTACCTCTCGCGCCTGGTACGGCTGGGCGAATCGGCCGCGATCTGCGAACAGACTTCCGAACCCACGCCCGGCAAGGGCCTGGTGGAACGGCAAGTGGTGCGCATCGTCACTCCGGGCACTCTGACCGAAGATGCGCTGCTGGAATCACGCCAGGAATGCCTGCTGGCGGCCCATGCTCAAGCTGGCAAGCAGCGGGCCCTGGCCTGGCTGGACCTCGCTTCGGGCCGCTTTACCGTTCGGCGAGTCAACGACGAGGCTGACCTTGCCGCCCTGCTGCAGCGCCTGAAGCCAGCTGAGTTGCTGGCAGCCGACGGCACTACACTCGGGCAGACTGTGCAGAATATTGTTCGCTGGCAGACGCCCTGGCGCTTTGAACCAAGCCACTCCGCGCAACTGCTGAATGAGCAGTTCGGTACCGCTGACCTGCGCGGTTTCGGCATCGAAGACCTCCCCGCGGCCATTGGTGCCGCCGGTGCGCTGCTGGACTACCTGCAGCAGACCCAGAAATCAGCCCTGCCCCATCTGCGCGGCATCCATCTGGAACTGGCGGACGAGTTCATTCACCTCGACGCCAACAGCCGCCGCAACCTGGAAGTGGATGCCAGCCTCAGTGGCCGCGCGGAAGAGTCCCTGCTCGGGATCATGGACAGCTCAGTCACCGCCATGGGCGGACGCCAGCTGCGCCGCTGGCTGGTCAACCCCTTGCGCTCGCAGCAGGCAGCCGGACTTCGGCATGACTGCATCTCGGAATTGCTTGCCAGCGAGTCATTCCCCGGCCTGCGCGAACAGCTGCGTGGAGTGGGCGACGTGGAGCGCATCCTGTCGCGGGTCGCGCTGCGTTCGGCCCGCCCACGTGACCTCACCAGCCTGAGGCATGCGCTGCGGGTTGCTCCCGAACTACGGGCATTGCTGGACGACGACCGGCACACAACGCTGCGGCAACAGCTGCCCGGCCTGCGGGGCCGTCCGGCCATCGAGCAATTGCTCACCCGGGCCATCATCGATGAGCCACCGGTGCTGATTCGCGATGGCGGCGTGATTGCCACCGGCTATGATGAAGAGCTCGATCGATTGCGCGGGCTGTCGGAAAATGCCAACGAGTTTCTTACCGCATACGAACAGAAGCAGAAAGAAGCCACCGGCATCGCCAGCCTGAAAGTGGGTTACAACCGGGTGCATGGCTACTACATCGAAATCAGCCAGTCGCAGCAGCACCTGGCGCCACAGGAATACACCCGTCGCCAGTCACTGAAGAATGCCGAACGCTTCATCACTGAAGAGCTGAAGCAGTTTGAGGACCAGGTGCTGTCCAGCCGTGAGCGTGCGCTGGCGAGGGAAAAACACTGCTATGAGGACGTGCTGGACCAGTTGATGGAGGAACTGCAGCCGCTGCAGGCCCTGGCGGACAGTCTGGCCACCCTGGATGTGCTGGCGGCCTTTGCCGAACGCGCGCAGGAACTGAACCTCTGCCGGCCTGAGTTCACTTCCGAGCGCGGAATCAACATTCGGGCCGGCAGGCATCTGGTGGTTGAGCTGTTGCAGGACCAGCCGTTCACGCCCAACGACCTGAAGCTTGAAGATGATCGCCGCATGCTGGTGATAACCGGCCCGAACATGGGTGGCAAATCCACTTACAT
Organism: uncultured Wenzhouxiangellaceae bacterium; assembly: GCA_964470455.1. Lineage (GTDB taxonomy): Bacteria > Pseudomonadota > Gammaproteobacteria > Xanthomonadales > SZUA-36 > JAWXBM01. The sequence goes on along the minus strand of CAYYCX010000157.1, from coordinate 3,289 downwards.
GCGGCAGAACGCGCTGATCGTCCTGCTGGCGTATGCCGGCGCCTGGGTGCCGGCGACCGCGGCCCGGATTGGCCCGATTGACCGCCTGTTCACCCGCATCGGTGCAGGCGACGAACTGGCCAAAGGCCGTTCAACCTTCATGGTGGAAATGTCGGAAACCGCCAATATCCTGCACAACGCCACTGAGCACAGCCTGGTGCTGATGGACGAAGTCGGACGTGGCACCAGCACTTATGACGGCCTGTCGCTGGCCTGGTCCTGCGCGGCATGGCTGGCCCGCAAGGTGGGCGCCATGACGCTGTTTGCCACGCACTATTTCGAGCTGACCCGCTTCGCCGAAGACGAGGACGGCGTGGCCAATGTGCACCTTGACGCCGTGGAGCACAAGGATCGCATCGTGTTCATGCACGCCGTGCAGGAAGGCCCGGCCAGCAGGAGTTACGGACTGCAGGTCGCGGCATTGGCAGGCATTCCCCGTCCGGTGGTGGAGCAGGCGCGGCGCTACCTGGTGGAACTTGAACGGGCAATGGAGAGCGACTCTCCGCAGCTGGGCCTGTTTGACCAGCCGGCCGGCTTTGAAGACAGCGTTGATGAATGGCCCGAACCCGATGCCCTGCGTGACGCACTTTCAGGACTGGATCCTGACCAGCTCAGTCCACGCGAAGCGCTTGAAGCACTCTATCGCCTCAAGGATCTGGCCAACGAATAAGGCCGCAAGAGCCGCGGTTCAGGGTTTCCGGCGGGTGAAATTGATGATCTGGCGCCGTTGGCGCTTATCCGGCCGGCCGGTGGATGTTACTCCTGACTCCCGTTCCCGTTTGCGTTGCTCAGCAGCCTGCGAACGCTGCTCCTTGCTGGCAGCGTCTTCGTCATAGCGTTGTCCCGCCAGTTCAGCCGAAACCCGCCGGTCGCTAGTATCCAGCACCGTGATGGAGTAGCGTTCCTCGCCACGCTGCACGATCAACCGGTCGCCCGGTTTCAGCGTGCGGCCCGGTTTGACGCCATGGCCGTTCAGTTCCACCTTGCCACCGGCCACCGCATCGCGCGCCAGCGAGCGCGTCTTGAAGAAACGCGCTCCCCAGAGCCATTTGTCGATGCGGCTGCCTTCGCTCAATTCCCTGGCCCGCAACCACGCGTGCCGGGTCAGGAGACCCGGTGTTGCTCCAGCAACATGCTGTTGACCCGCCGCACAAAACCGGCCGGGTCGGGCAGTACTCCACCTTCGGCCAGAAGGGCCTGCTCAAACAGCAGCTGGGCCAGTGAATCGAAACGTTCGGTATCGAACTCTCCAGCCAGTTGCTGCACCAGCAGGTGGTCCGGGTTCAGTTCCAGCGCCGGTTTCGATTCCGGCACTTCCTGGCCGGCCTGTCGCAGCATGTGCTGCAGGTGGATGGCCAGCTCCTGTTCGTCCAGCACCAGGCAGGCGGCCGAATCCGTGAGCCGCTCACTGCTGCGAACTTCGCTGACCTGTTCACCCAGCGCTTCAGCAATGCGTTTCAGCAAATCACCGTCGAGGCCTTTCGTGCTCCTGGTGGCATCAGCTTCATTCGAACCCTCCTGTTTGATGGCCCCCAGGTCGATGGCGCCCTTGGCCACCGATTTGAAAGGCTTGCCCTCAAACTCATGCAGGTAGGACATCATCCACTCATCCACCCGGTCCGACAGCAGCAGCACTTCAACACCCTTGCGCCGGAAAACTTCCAGGTGCGGGCTGCTGCGCGCGGCCTTGTCGTGTTCAGCCGTAATGTAGTAGATCGCGTCCTGGCCTTCCTTCATCCGTTCCAGGTAGGACGGCAGGTCGGTCAGAACGCCGGGCGTTTCATCGTGAGTGGAGGCCAGCCGCAGCAGCTTGAGGATGCGGTCGCGGTTGGCCATGTCTTCCACCACGCCTTCCTTGATGACCATGCCGAACTGTTTCCAGAAAGCCCGGTAGTCTTCCGGATTGTCCTTGGCCAGCTTGTCGAGCATGTCGAGACTGCGGCGAATCACTGCGGCGCGGATTTTGTTCAGCAGCTCGTTTTCCTGCAGCAGCTCACGCGAGACGTTTAGCGGCAGGTCCTGCGAATCCACCACACCGCGCACAAAGCGCAGGTAATGCGGCAGCAGTTGTTGCGCAGCATCCATGATGAAAACCCGATTGACGTACAGCTTCAGGCCATGGCGTTCGTCGCGCTGCAACATCAGGTCCATGGGAGCCTTGCGCGGAATGTACAGCAGTGTGGTGTAGTTCTGGTTGCCTTCCACCTTGTTGTGCGACCAGCTCAGGGCTTCATCACTGTCATGCGCCACGTGGCGGTAATACGCCTGGTATTCTTCGTCGCTGATGTCCGCTTTGGGCCGCGCCCAAAGGGCTGTGGCCTTGTTGATCTGCTGCCATTCCGTTTCCTTTTCGCCATCCTTGTTATCCTTGATCACCTGCAGGCGAATCGGAAAGGCGATGTGGTCGGAATAGCGCCCCACCAGTGAGCGCAGCGTCCATTCCTGCAAGAACTCCTGCTCGCTCTCCTTCAGGTGCAGGATGATGGTGGTGCCCGGCTGCTCCAGCGTTGCCGGCTCGATGGTAAACTCGCCGCCGCCATCGGATGACCACCGCACGCCCTGGTCCGGATCCGTGCCGGCCTTGCGGGTCAGCAAGGTAACCGAATCAGCCACGATGAACGCAGAATAGAAGCCCACGCCGAACTGGCCGATCAGTTGCGATGCGGATTTCTCCTGATCACCCAGCTGTTCGAGAAACTTGCGTGTGCCGGAATGGGCGATGGTGCCGATATTTTCCATCACCTCGTCGTAACTCATGCCGATGCCGTTGTCGCGAACGGACATAGTGCCGGCTTCCTTGTCAGCTGAGAGTTCTATTTGCAGCTCACCCTGTTCGGGCAGCAGCGCCTTATCCTGAAGTGCAGCAAAACGCAGTCGGTCGAGAGCGTCTGAGGCATTGGAAATCAGTTCGCGCAGGAAAATTTCCTTGTTGGAGTAAAGCGAATGGATCATCAGGCGCAGAACCTGGCGGGTTTCGGCCTGGAAGGCATGTACCTGGGCTGTTTCGGGTGTGGCCGTCTTTGCGGCTTTTGCGGATTTTTTGCTCATGGGTTCAAAACCGGGTAACCAGTGATGAACCGGAGATGAGGTTTATTGCACCGGCTTTCAAGCGACAGGCCGGGTTGCATCCGCACCGTCTGCCCTTCCCATGGCAACGACAGCCGGCCGCTGCGCAAAAAAAACCCGCCTGACGGCGGGTCAGATTGATGACAAACCCCGGTATTTTCACCGGGGTTTTGTTTTTTTGGGC
>CAYYCX010000156.1:0-6745 GCA_964470455.1 uncultured Wenzhouxiangellaceae bacterium | reverse complement strand
CAGGCCAGTTTCAACCCCATCGACTCGCACATGACCTGCCACATCCACTTCGAGTTCGAAGATGGCTCGCGAATGGATGAGGCCTTCAGCTATCACTGGCGCTTGTGGACCCTGCCGGAAATCAGGGAGGTTTTACTGGAAGCCGGATTCAGCCAGGTGGATATCTACTGGGAGGGCACCGACGAAAGCGGTGAGGAAGGCGATGGCATCTACACGCCACAGCTGGTGGGTGACGCGGATGCCGGCTGGGTGTGCTACATCGTCGCGCAGCGCTGACGCCGATCCGCGCCAACGCTGCGGTGACGGAGCAGGAGCGAGAGCAGCTTATCAGTCAATCGAAATGTTCTCGAAAGGCGCGTTTGGCGTTCCAGATGATGCCACCCTGTTCCAGCGCACGAATGGCTTCGCCGGGCTGCAGGGCAGCCACCGCGAACACGGTGTAGTTGCCGGGTGAAGCTGAAACGCAGTGCACCAGCGTTGCTTCAACCTGCCCGCCGCTGGTGCGGATGAAGCAGGGTTCACGCAAATCAGGAGGCTTGGGCCCATCGAGGTCCAGCACCTGGGGGCGGCGCTTTACCTCACCGAGGTGACGGGCACGGGCGATCACTTCCTGGCCGGGATAACAACCCTTGCTGAAGCTCACGGCGCCTATCGTGTCCAGGCCGAGCATCTGCGGAATGTATTTTTCGGAACTTGGCGCATTCAGCCAGGCAATGCCGAACAGAAGTTCCTGCCGGCGCCAGCGCGCCGTCGCCTCGGGGCTGGGCATCGGTTTCATGTCGGAAATGGCGTACTGCACCGGGATGGTACGCGGTTCCAGCACCGTGATGCTGTCCACCAGGAAATCATGCGGATCCACTGCGAACACATAATGCGATTGCATGTGTTCGATCCTTACGTCATCGCGCAAAACGTACTTCTGCAGGTTGTTGACCAGGAGCTGAAGAACCCCCGATTCGACAACCAGCAACCAGCCGTCCTGGCCGCGTGACAACAGTATGGTGGCGATGACCTGACCCTTGGCAGTACAGTATGCGGAAAAAGTGGCTTGTGGCAGCTGCAGGCCGGCGAGATGGGCGGTCAACTGCGATTGCAGAAACCGGTCGGCATCATTGCCGCTGATTTTCAGCAGCGCAAGATAAGGTAATGGAGTCATGGTTCCAGGCGTATTGTCAGGCGGTTGAAAAAATGAACAATCGGGAAATGAAAAACCGGGGCAAAAGCGCCTTGCATATCCCCGGACACATTCCCGGGCGCTTCCTTGGTTGCTGGACGGGATTCTAACTGATTGAGCGGGCCGGGGCAGGCCTGAGATGAATCGGGGGTTGACCTTGATTAAAACGCATTGAGTCAGTACGCTTCGTGAATGCAATCAAGCCCGGAAAATCTGGTCGAAATAAAGTCCGGGCAGGGCCCGGCTGAATCCCGCTCCGATTTCCCGCCGGCAGAAGTTCTGCCGGCCCAGCAACCCAAGGCCGCCAGTCAGGAAATCAGGCGCGAAATCGGGGGACGGCCCGGGCCCGACCCCACGCGTTACGGCGATTGGGAGAAGGATGGCCGCTGCATTGATTTTTAGCCCGTTGAACTTTCACCGGCCGGCCCCCATTCATTGAATATCCTGGAATTCACCACGTGAAACAAAGACCCATATCACCCTTCATGCTGGGCCCTTACTACCGGCCTCAGCTGACGTCCATGCTGTCGATCACCCACCGTGCCACGGGGGTGCTGCTCAGCCTGGCAGGCGCACCTTTGCTGTTGTGCTGGATCATAGCCATCAGCAGGGGGCCGGCAGCGCTGGATTCCCTGTACTCAGGCCTGGGCAGCCTGCCGGGCAAGTTGCTGTCGCTGGCATTGCTGTTCAGCCTGAGCTTCCACTTCTGCAATGGCATCAGGCATCTCATCTGGGATACCGGGCATTTGCTGAAAATCGAAAGCGCCTACCGCGCCGGCTGGACCGTATTGGTTGCTGCGGTGACAATTACCGCAATCCTGGCAGGAGTGCTGTTATGAGCCAGATGCGCAATCCCCTGGCCCGGGCACGCGGCCTGGGCAGCTCAAAATCCGGGTTGCCTCACTGGCGGACCCAACGCATCAGCGCACTGGTGTTGTTGCTGCTGATTCCCTGGCTGGTCTGGTCGATGCTGCAGCTGGCCGGCAGTGGCCATGCTGAAGCTGCGGCTTATGTGTCAACACCGCTCAACGCCACACTGCTGATCCTGGCACTGCTAAGCATGCTGTACCACGCCATGCTGGGATTGCAGGTCGTCATCGAAGATTATATCCATCACCATGGCCTGAACATGCTGTTGCTGTTTGCTGTGCGGATATTCACTGCCGCGGGCATGATCGCCGGCGTTCTACATGTTTTGAAACTGGTGTTCGAGGCCTGACCGATGAGCAATGCTTATAAATTGACAGAACACAAGTACGACGTCATCGTCGTTGGCGCAGGTGGTGCCGGTTTGCGGGCTACCATGGGCCTGGCGGCAACCGGGCTGAGCACTGCCTGTGTCACCAAGGTGTTTCCCACCCGCAGCCACACCGTGGCCGCGCAGGGCGGTATGTCCGCAGCGCTCGGCAACATGGGTGAAGATGACTGGCGCTGGCACATGTACGACACCATCAAGGGTTCGGACTGGCTGGGCGACCAGGACGCCATCGAATACATGTGTCGCGAGGCCATCCCCTCGGTCATTGAGCTGGAGCATTTCGGCGTTCCGTTTTCACGCACAGATGATGGACGCATCTACCAGCGGCCGTTTGGCGGCATGACCACCAATTACGGCGAAGGCACGGCGCAACGCACCTGCGCCGCGGCCGATCGCACCGGCCATGCAATACTGCACACGCTGTACCAGCAGGCGCTGAAACACGACGCCACTTTTTACATCGAATATTTTGCCACCGACCTGTTGATGGACGAGCAGGGGGCCTGCCGCGGTGTACTGGCCTGGGACCTCGCCAACGGTACTTTGCACCTGTTCCGTGGCCATGCAGTGATCCTCGCCACCGGCGGCTATGGCCGCAGCTATTTTTCCTGCACCTCGGCGCATACCTGCACCGGCGATGGCAACGGTATGGTGCTGCGCGCCGGCCTGCCGTTGCAGGACATGGAGTTCGTGCAATTCCACCCCACCGGCATTTACGGCGCCGGCTGCCTGATCACCGAAGGCGTGCGTGGCGAGGGCGGCTTTCTCACCAATTCCCAGGGTGAGCGCTTCATGGAGCGCTATGCTCCGAATGCAAAAGACCTCGCATCACGCGATGTGGTCAGCCGCTCCATGACGATTGAAATCCGCGAGGGCAGGGGCGTGGGCCCCAAGGGTGACCATATCCACCTCAACCTGCAGCACCTGGGCGCGGATGTACTGCACGAGCGTCTGCCGGGTATATCCGAGAGCGCGCGGATTTTCGCCAACGTCGATGTCACCCGTGAACCCATTCCGGTTTTGCCCACCGTGCACTACAACATGGGTGGAATTCCTACAAACTATCACGGCGAAGTCGTAACGCTGAAAGACGGCGATCCTGATACCGTAGTACCCGGGTTGTTCGCCATCGGTGAGGCAGCCTGTGTTTCGGTGCACGGCGCCAACCGGCTGGGCTCCAACTCGCTGCTGGACCTGATCGTATTCGGCCGCGCCGTGGCGCACCGCTGCGCCGACCTGATCAAGCCGGGCAGCAAGCACCCTGAGCTGTCACAAAGCTCCGTTGACCGGGTGCTGGGGATATTTGACAGGTTGCGGCATGCCGATGGCGAGCGCTCTACCGCCACGATACGCGATGACATGCAGCATGTAATGCAGAACAATGCGGCAGTTTTCCGCACCGGTGAAGTGCTGCAGGAAGGCTGTTCGTTGATTGAGAGAGTGTACAGCTCGTTCAAGGATGTAAAAGTGTCAGACCGTTCCATGGTGTGGAACTCGGACCTGGTGGAGACGTTTGAATTGAGCAACCTGCTGGGATGCGCGGTCACCACCATGGTTTCCGCCGAGAATCGCAAGGAAAGTCGCGGCGCGCATGCGCGCGAAGACTATCCGGACCGGGACGACGAAAACTGGATGAAGCATACGCTGAGCTGGATGGAACCCGATGGCCGCGTGCGTATCGATTATCGCCCGGTACATATGTACACGCTCAGCGACGATGTTGAAGTGGTACCACCCAAGGCACGCGTTTATTAGCAGTACTGGAGAGTTTTGAATGGCCGAGTTTCGCCTGCCCAAGAATTCACGTATCGGCAAAGGCCGCACATTTGCTGCTGCGCAAGGTGCCAGTAACGTCAGGAAATTCAGCATCTATCGCTGGAGCCCGGACGATGATGCCAATCCGCGCATGGATACCTATGAAGTGGACCTGGACCACTGCGGGCCGATGGTGCTGGACGCGATCATCAAGATCAAGAATGAGATCGACCCGACACTGACTTTCCGCCGCTCCTGCCGCGAAGGCATCTGCGGTTCCTGCGCCATGAACATCGATGGCACCAACACGCTGGCCTGCACCAAGCCCATCGAAGAGGTAAAAGGCGATATCAAGATATACCCGCTGCCGCATTTGCCGGTGGTAAAGGACATCGTGCCCGACCTCACGCACTTCTATGCCCAGTACGCCACCATCAAGCCGTGGATACGCACGCAAAGCACCACTCCACCCGACAGGGAGCGCCTGCAAAGCAAGGAAGACCGGGAAAAACTGGACGGTTTGTACGAGTGCATACTCTGCGCCTGCTGTTCCACTTCCTGCCCGAGTTACTGGTGGAACGGCGACCGCTACCTCGGCCCGGCGATCCTGCTGCAGGCCTATCGCTGGCTGGCCGATTCGCGCGATGAAGCGGCGGGCGAACGCCTGGATGAACTGGACGATCCCTTCCGTCTGTATCGCTGCCATACCATCATGAATTGCACCAAGACCTGCCCGAAAGGCCTGAACCCCGCCAAAGCGATTGCCGAAATCAAGAAACTTCTGATCACCCGCGCCGGCGTCTGAATCAGGCCATGGGCAGCCACTGATGCACCCGCTGCCTGCCCCCGATGGAGAACTGCGCCTGCGCAAACTCAGGTGGTTGTGCCGGCGGGGCATGAGAGAACTGGATGTGTTGCTGGAGCACTTCGTCGCCTGCAATACCGCAGCTTTGCAGGCTGGCCAGTGGCCCGAACTGGAGTCGCTGCTGGCGCTGGAGGATGACCGGCTATGGGATATTCTGGTCACACCCGCCAAGTGCACCGCTGATGAACCACTCAGCCTGGTCCTGCTGATCAGCAACAGTAATCGGCATGGCTTTTCCGCAACGCATTGAACTTCTTGCCGGCGTGGACCGGAGCCTTGTCATGTGCATCTGGTTCGTGTGGCTGGCGGCGGCCCTTACCTTGCTCGTGTACTCGCCACGCGTGGCCGGTATGCTGGTGTTGGCGGGCATCGCCCTATTGTGGTGGTCTCTTCCCGCCAGGACAACTTCATCCCAGGCCCGCAAGCGGGTGATTCTGCATGCCGATGGCAGTGCGTTATGGGGTGAAGAGCCGGGCGTGTGGTTGCCCGACTCCTGGCGCACGCAACGGTACAACGTCATTCAGTTTCAAAGTGCCACAGGAAGGCGTTTCGTGTGGATAAGCGCCGGCAACAACGATGCTGCGGACTACCGGCATCTCGGGCTGTGGTGCCGCTTCCCGCCACAGCAAACCGACGCAAGTGCAAACGATTCTCATTTACGTAAATAATTGGATTTGAAGGGACTTCTTCCGGAACTTTGGTTGCGGCCAGTGTCGGATCAGAGGCACAATACTTGGGCGTATTTGTGCTTCCATAGTTAACTTTCCATCCGGAGACCAGCATGAGTAATTCCAGAAAGCTTGACCGTCGCGAGTTCCTGAAAATCGGTATCAAAGTGGGCGGCTCAGCCCTGGCCCTTTCCACCGTTTCCCTGCAACTTCAGGCGCAGGACACGGTTGCTGAAAGTGAACCACTGGCCCAGGCCATGGGCTATGTGGAAGATGCCAGCAAAGTGGATACCACCAAATTTCCGAAACGTGCCGGAGAAGAGGGCGCCAAACAGTTTTGCCACAACTGTGCGTTGTATGCCGGCGCCGCTGATTCCGAATTCGCGCCCTGCAGCATTTTCCAAAACCGGCTGGTAGCCGGCGCAGGATGGTGCAACGCCTGGGTCGCCAAAGCGTAGGCGACTTGACCTGAGTCAACTAAGGGTGTGAAGAACCTTAGTTGACGTTAAGCGTTGGGTAAAATCCACATCCATTAAGGCCATCCGTAATCCCGCATTACGGATGGCGTTATGGCGCGAACGGGAAAAAAGCAGCTGTGAACCATAAGAACAGGAAAAACCATGACCTATAACGACAAGGCAGTGCGGCAATTTGTCGTTATGACAATAGTGTGGGGCATTGTTGGCATGTTGGTTGGCGTACTCATCGCCGCACAACTCTGGCAACCGGTCCTGAATTTCGACATCCCCTGGTTGACCTATTCCCGACTGCGGCCGCTGCACACGAATGCAGTGATCTTTGCCTTTGGCGGATCAGCGTTGATCGGCACCTCGCTGTATGTGGTGCAGCGAACCTGCCATGTCACCCTGTTCGCCCCGCGCCTGGCCTCATTTGTATTCTGGGGCTGGCAGGCCGTCATTGTCTCTGCTGCCATCACCCTGCCACTGGGCATTACCCAGAGCAAGGAATACGCCGAGCTGGAATGGCCCATCGACGTCCTGATCACCCTGGTGTGGGTGGCATAT
>CAYYCX010000155.1:0-6781 GCA_964470455.1 uncultured Wenzhouxiangellaceae bacterium | reverse complement strand
AATCCCGCTCGGGTATTCACCAGGGCGGACTTGTCAGCCGCCAGCTGTGCGGCGATCCGGATGTATTCGTCAGGTGAGTGCGCTACCCATTGGTCGCAGTCCAGCGAATGCAGCAGGCTGGCGCCGACACGGCAACGATGTTCCCGCCCGGCCAATGTCACCACGGGCACTCCCATCACCAGGCTTTCGCAACTCGTGGTAGTACCATGATAGGGAAACGAGTCAAGATGAATGTCGATGTTGCCAAATGCCCGCAAATGATCTTCGCGTCCCGGCGCAAGCCCCTGGAACAGTATTCGTTCAGAGTGGATTCCGGCGGCCAGCATTCGTTGGAGCAGGCTCTCCCGCAAGGCATTGAAATCCAGCGTGGGGTACTTGAACAACAGGCGCGAGTCGTCAACCTGCTGAAGCACGCTGGCCCAAAGCGACAGCTGTTGACCAGTGAGCTTGTTGATATTGTTGAAGCTGCCGAACGTGACATAACCATTCCGCTCAAACGGTGCAGGCGCAACGTCGGGCAAAGGAGTGACAGGGTCGTAAACCGAGAACAACCGTGGCAGGTAAAGGAGCTTTTCACGATTCAGGGCCGCTGCTTCCGGCGCCGGGTCGGTAACGCCATCCACGATGCGAAAATCCATGCTGGGCAGACCGGAGGTATTGGGATATCCCAGCCAGGTGATCTGTACCGGCGCTGCCCGCTGTGACAACAATGTCATGCGGTGGCCGCTGCTGGCGCCATTGAGGTCGACCAGGATGTCAATTCCATCGCGTTCCATCTGGCTGGCCAGGGCCTGGTCGTCGTAGTCCCACACCGACAGAAACTGGTCCGCGGCGGCCACGAATTTCGCAGTGAAGTCATCATGCGTCTCGCGGGTGTAGTAAAGGTAGCTGCGAACATGCTGGCTGTTGTGTTTCTGCAGTACCGGAAGGATGAAATAGGCCACCGGATGCTGGTAGAAATCGCTGGAAAGATAAGCAACTTTCAATACCCGATTGGTCTTTCTTGAATTGAGAAAGCGGCGTTTTCGCGGCGGATAGGCGCGAGCCATCCAGTCGCCCGCGGCACAGTGCTGCCGGTAGATTTCTTCAGCGCTCAGCGAGTCGTCATAATTCAGGCAGAACAGCTCGCTGCTGCGGGCGGAAAGCAGGTTGGGATTCAGCTGCAGCGCTGCCTTGTTGTATTCCTGCACCGCCCGCAGGTCGATCAGCCCCTGCATGCCGGCAATGCTGAGCTTCTGCCAGGCAGTGGCAATTGCGGTCCGCTGTTCGGTATCCAGCGTATCGACTTCCTGATCGTGCTGCCCATTCCAGGCCAGCAAGGCAGATTTCAATGCCCCGACCACTTCAGGATGCCCCAACAGCTGCGAGTAGCTTGAGGTGCCAGAGCCGGGATATTTGCCTGTCGCAATGTCAAAGGCACGGGATGCCGCGATTACCATCCAGCTCAAAGGGCGGTATGCGGGAAACTGCTTCCTGGCCGCTGCCTCCAGGTGTTCCAGCGCAGCGTCAAGCTTTCCATCGAGCTGATCGATCAGGCCCTGGTAATACAGCGTCCTGGTGCTTTGCGGCGCCATGACCTCCAGTTTCTGGAGAGCCGACGTCTGCATCGGCTTGTTGCCAGTGTTGATGGCAAGTTCCAGTGTCCGCGACCAGGGCTCGGGGTCGGCAGGTGCAAGCCTTTTCCAATTTTCGGTGATGGAGATCGCGCTTTCCAGGTCGCCGGCACTCCGCCGGGCCACCAGGATGTCCACCCAGACCCGGCAGGTCTGCGGGGTTTCGGGCAGTTGTTGCGCGGCCTGCCATGCAGCATCAAACTGCTTTCGCTCGAACAGGAGGCGGCACTGTTCCAGCAAGGCGGAAACAGGCGGCTTACCGGCAGGATCATTTCCAGGCCCGGCGTTCTGCAGGCCATGGCATTTCTTGAACTTTTTGCCACTGCCGCATGGGCAAGGCTCATTGCGTCCGGTCATCAGTGAGATTGCCGCCAGAAATTTCTGAATCGTGCGAATGATACTGGCCTTGGAGGCTCAAGACTGCAAGGCTGTGGGAATAATTCAAGGAAACACTGAATGAATCAGAGTTTGCCCAAAGCATTAAAGCAACAACTTATGGGCGCTGTCGGTTGGGAAATGGCGGAGGGGGTGGGATTTGAACCCACGAAGGGCGCTAACCCTTGCCGGTTTTCAAGACCGGTGCATTCAACCGCTCTGCCACCCCTCCATAGAAACTCAATGTCACTGTACTCATGTTGAAACCGCAGCAGACTTTCAGTCTGCGCTTGCCGGTTTTGGCTCGGGCTTCCTGCCCTCGGGGCTTCGCCCTGGCCTGCGGCCACCGCCCTTTCGCTCCCGGCGACGGGTCAAGACCGGTGCATTCAACCGCTCTGCCACCCCTCCATAGAAACTCAATGTCACTGTACTCATGTTGAAACCGCAGCAGACTTTCAGTCTGCGCTTGCCGGTTTTGGCTCGGGCTTCCTGCCCTCGGGGCTTCGCCCTGGCCTGCGGCCACCGCCCTTTCGCTCCCGGCGACGGGTCAAGACCGGTGCATTCAACCGCTCTGCCACCCCTCCGGGAAAGTCGGGCTGCCTGTTGATTCCGAGGCGCGCAAGGATAGCCTAAATTTTTTGAATGCTCCAGCCTTGAAGCGAATTTATCCGCAATTTTCCGGCAGAATTCCCGGTGGAAAACCGGTTTCGGCCCGGCCTTTGAAACTTGAAACGCTGGCGGTTGTCACTATATGCGTATTGCGGTAAATTTTTTCGTGTATCATGTTGTAAAACTGACCACAGGAGTACCTTTCATCGATGAACAACGCGACGTACCGAATTGGCACTACTGCCAGTGTCCCGACACTGACAGTCAATCGTGTTTTGCGTAATACCTATGCGCTCCTGGCCTTGCTGTTCATTGCCGGTGCCGGTATGGCGTGGGTGGCCCAAGCCATGCACTGGCGCATTGGTTTCTGGCCTTTCCTGATCGGTATCTTTGCCTTTTCATACGCCATCCATGCCACGCGCAACAGCGCCCTCGGCCTGCTGGTGGCATTTGGTTTTACCAGTTTCCTGGGTATCTGGACTGGCGCGAATGTTGATCGCGTGCTTTACGCCTATGGCAACGGGGGTGAGTTGGTCGCCGCTGCATTCGGGTTGACCGCCGCGATCTTTTTCGCGCTGTCCGCCTATGCCATGACCACCAAACGCGATTTCAGCGGCTGGTTTGCGTTCCTGGGCGTAGGCACGCTGGCGATACTGGGCGCGGTGGTGCTGAATTATTTCCTCGCAATCCCGGCCCTGGCTTTGGCGCTGTCAACCATGATCATCATGCTGGCCTGCGGCTGGATCATCTGGCAGACGCAGATGATCGTGCGCGGCGGTGAAACCAACTACATCCTGGCAGCCACGGGATTGTTGGCGGATATTTTTGTACTGTTCAACAACCTGCTGGCGATGCTCGGGTTTGGCTTCGGCGAAGACTGATCAAACACCGCAGTGAAAAGAAAAAGGCCCGCATCGTGGGCCTTTTTTTCGCCTGTAAAATGCGGGCGACCTGGGTCGATGATCAGACGGGTTTGATGACTTCCAGTCCGCCCAGGTAGGGCTTGAGAGCATTCGGAACGCGAATCGATCCGTCCTGCTGCTGGTAGTTCTCCATCACGGCTATCAGCGTTCGCCCCACCGCCAGCCCGGAACCATTGAGGGTGTGCACGAGTTCCGGCTTGCCGTTGTCCGGATTGCGGAACCGCGCCTTCATGCGCCGTGCCTGGAAATCCGTGCAGACACTGCAGGAAGAAATCTCGCGATAAGCGTCCTGGCCCGGCAGCCAGACTTCCAGGTCGTGGGTTTTGGCGGCACTGAAGCCCATGTCGCCGGTGCACAGCATCACCACGCGATACGGCAGTTCCAGGCGTTGCAAAATGACCTCGGCATGGCCGGTCAGCTCATCCAACGCCGCGGATGAATTTTCCGGGCGCACGATTTGCACCAGCTCCACTTTCTCGAACTGGTGCTGGCGGATCATGCCGCGCGTGTCCCTGCCGTAGGAGCCGGCTTCACGCCGGAAACACGGCGTCTGCGAGGTGAGCCGCCAAGGCAATTCCGCCGCATCGATGATCTGGTCGGCTGCCAGGTTGGTCATCGGTACTTCCGCGGTGGGTACCAGGTAACGGGGCGGTTCATCCGTGGTCGCGAAAGCGTCTTCGCCAAACTTTGGCAACTGGCCGGTGCCGGTCATGGTTTCTGCGTTCACCAGGTAAGGCAGGTACACCTCGGTGTAACCGTGTTCCTGGGTATGCACGTCCAGCATGAACTGGGCCAGGGCACGATGCAGGCGCGACAGCGAACCCCGCAGCACGGTAAAACGGGCTCCGGCCAGTTTGGCGGCGGATTCCGCATCCATCAGGCCGTTCAGTTCTCCAAGCTCCACGTGATCACGGGGTTTGAAATCCAGCCGGGTTGGCTCGCCCCAGCGGCGCAACTCCTGGTTATCGGCATCGCTTTTACCCACGGGAACATCGGGCAATGCCAGGTTGGGCATATCCAGCGCCCAGGCCGTCTGGCGCGCGTGCACATCGGCAAAGTCGGCTTCCGCCTTGCCCAGGGCATCACCCAGATCCTTGACCTGGTCCAGCAGGGGCTGGATGTCTTCACCGCGTGATTTGGCCTGGCCGATCTGTTTGGCCTGCTGGTTTTTCTGGTTCTGCAGTTCCTGCATTTGGAGTTGCAGGGCCTTGCGCTGCTCTTCCAGCGCGGTCCAGGCTGCGACGTCCAATGCGTAGCCACGATGCGCCAATGCGTCGGCAACCCCTTGCGGGTCATTCCGGAGTTTCTGGGGGTCCAGCATGATTCGAATCCGAGTGTCAAAAACCGGCATTGTACCGCTTGCGCGGGCTGATTTCGCTATCCGGATAATGCGGGATTCGCAGGCGGGCGCAACCAGCGGGGCCGATTGCTCTGCGGTGGCTTCAAGCCGGGGTGTGCAATGCCCTTGCCAGCTGGTAGCCCACCCAAACCGCAATCAGGCAGGCGGACAGGGTAATCACGATATTGAGGCCGGCTTTCAGCAACTGCCCTTCCTGGAACAGGGTGAGCGTTTCGATGGAAAACGCGCTGTAGGTGGTGAAGCCACCCAGCAGGCCCGTCACCAGCAACAATCGCAGCAGCGAAGCCTGGCTGCCGTGATCGGGCAGGAAAACCACCAGGTAGCCGATCAGCAAAGACCCCAGCGTATTGACCAGCAGCGTGCCGTACGGAAAGGCTTGCCCCATCAGGCCATGGGTTGCGGTTGCGGCCAGGTATCTCAGGCTGGCACCGGCGGCTCCACCGACGGCGACTGCGACAATTTTGCTCAGTTCAAAGTTCAAGGGCTCGAGCCTGGTTAATGTTCAATTGCCGGATTCGATTCCGTGAGTTCTCAAGTCAGTGTGTTTTCAGGGCCTGACCAGGTCCTCGGCGCCGATCACGTCGACACCCTCGGGCGGCGTGAATGTGAACAGCGAGGAGTCCAGCGGCAGGTTTTTTTGCATCTCGGTGAAGCGGATTTCGGTGCGCATTCCAAAGGCATCTTCCATGGCCAGCATCTGCATCCGCCCATCGCTCAGCCCGACCAGCATGCGATCAAACTCGGCATCCGCTGAATGGGCGCGCAGCTCCAGCAGCACCATGCCGTCCATGTCGCCGGCCTCACGGACTTCAAATAATTGGTCCAGGCGCTGAATGTCGGTGAGAATGACCAGCGGCGAATCGTTGTTGAACTCGGCCTGTGATTTCACCGTCACCTGCTCCAGCACCTCATCGTGGATCCAGATGCGTTCACCATCAGCGATCACTTTCTCGGGAAAGTCGCCGCCGTATTCCCAGCGAAAATAGTGCGGGCTTCGCAGCCACACTTCGCCGCTGCTCTCGTCTTCCAGTGCACCATCGCTGCGCAGCACGCGCTGTTCAAAGCGGGCGTGCATGGTTTGCAGGTCGTCAGCGAACCGGTTGAGTTCATCGCGGCCCGGTTGGTCCATGGCGGCCTGGGTGCTGGCAACCAGCAGTGGCCCGGCCATGGCCAGCAAGCAGGTGACCGCAAGCACAGGACGCAAAGCGTGGATAGGGATCAAGTTCATCAAACTCCGTTCATGAAAGGCCGGATGAATCAGTCTTTGGGCGGCGGCGGTGCCAGCACTTCGCGCTGGCCATTGTGTTCCGGCGGGCTGACCACGCCGGATGCCTCCATCTCCTCCACCAGCCGCGCAGCGCGG
This sequence comes from uncultured Wenzhouxiangellaceae bacterium, assembly GCA_964470455.1. GTDB lineage: Bacteria > Pseudomonadota > Gammaproteobacteria > Xanthomonadales > SZUA-36 > JAWXBM01. Next base: position 538 of record CAYYCX010000155.1, on the reverse strand, counting down.
TTGTAACCGATACGCAATTGCCGCTGCACGCTGGAAATCGAAGCGCGGCGGCTTTGGGTGACAAAGGCCACGGCCTGGTCATACAACTCGTCCTGGTCCCCGTCGATGGCTTCCGGCAGCCCGGTGGCGCCAATGGCCATGCCATCGTTGGTGACCTGCACATCATCAAGGACATCATCGAGGTAATTCGGTTCACCGAACTGCCTGAGGTATTCCACCACCGCATGCACTTCATGGTCATCGACGAAAGCGCCGTGAATGCGCTCGGGAATGGCGGAGCCCGGTGGCAGGTACAGCATGTCGCCGTGGCCCAGCAACTGCTCGGCGCCCATCTGGTCGAGGATGGTGCGTGAATCGATGCGTGAGGAAACCTGGAAGGCGATGCGGGCGGGAATATTGGCTTTGATCAGGCCGGTAATCACATCCACTGATGGCCGCTGCGTCGCCAGCAACAGGTGAATGCCCGCCGCCCTCGCCTTTTGCGCCAGGCGGGCGATCAGTTCCTCGATCTTCTTGCCGACGATCATCATCATGTCGG
>CAYYCX010000154.1:0-7088 GCA_964470455.1 uncultured Wenzhouxiangellaceae bacterium | reverse complement strand
GTCAGTGGAAGCGCAGCTGGAAGCCCGTGCATTGATGATGTCTTCGAACAATATCCTGTCGCCGGCCAATGGTGAACCCATCATTGTGCCCACGCAGGACGTTGTGCTGGGCCTGTACTACATGACCCGCCAGCTGGAAGATGCCAAAGGCGAGGGCATGATGTTCAGTGATCTGGCTGAAGTGCATCGTGCATTTGAAAACAAGGCAGTCGACCTGCATGCGCGCATCAAGGTGCGCATCGAAGAAACCATCATTTCGGAGCACGGCGAAGAGCGTCATGAAACCAACCTGGTTGAAACAACCGTAGGTCGGGCTCTGTTGGCGGAAATCAGGCCAGAGGGCTTGCCTTTCCATCTGCTGAACCGCACGCTCAAGAAGCGCCAGATTTCCGGCCTGATCAACTCCTGTTATCGTCGGCTTGGCCTCAAGAAGACAGTGGTGTTTGCCGACAAACTGATGTACACCGGTTTTCACTATGCCACCAAGGCAGGTGTTTCCATAGGTATCGATGATCTGGTAGTGCCGGAAGAAAAGAAAGCAATTCTGAAGAGCGCAGATGCCGAAGTCGTGGAAATCCAGAACCAGTACATTTCGGGTTTGGTTACCTCTGGCGAACGCTATAACAAGGTCGTGGACATCTGGTCACGTACCAACGAGCAGGTTGCTCGCGCCATGATGCAGGGCATGGGTAAAACCACGGTCAAGAATGCGGCCGGCAAGATGGTTGAGCAGGATTCCATGAACTCGGTTTTCATCATGGCCGATTCGGGCGCTCGTGGTTCGGCTGCGCAGATTCGCCAGTTGGCGGGTATGCGTGGCCTGATGGCCAAGCCCGATGGCTCCATCATCGAGACCCCGATTACTGCAAACTTCCGCGAAGGTCTGGACGTTCTGCAGTACTTCATTTCCACTCACGGTGCGCGTAAAGGCCTTGCCGATACGGCTTTGAAAACCGCCAACTCCGGTTATCTGACCCGCCGCCTGGTAGATGTGGCGCAGGACCTTGTGATCACTGAAGTCGATTGCAAGACTGACCAGGGTGTCACGTTGCAGCCTATCGTTGAAGGCGGAGACGTAGTGGAGCCATTGAGCGAACGCGTCTTGGGACGCATGACGGCCGAAGACATAATGGTGCCAGGAAGCGACCAGGTGCTGATCAAACGCAATACGCTGCTTGATGAGGAAATGGTTGAGCAAATGGAAGAAGCCGGTGTCGACCGGATTTATGTCCGTTCCACTATTACTTGCGAAACGCGTCATGGTGTGTGTGCTTCATGCTATGGCCGTGACCTGGCCCGCGGGCACCTGGTAAACATCGGTGAGGCGGTTGGCGTGATTGCCGCGCAGTCGATCGGTGAGCCCGGAACCCAGTTGACAATGCGTACTTTCCACATCGGTGGTGCGGCATCGCGTGCGGCGGCGGTGGATCACATCCAGGCCAAGTCGGCTGGTGCCATCCGTCTCCACAACATGAAAACCGTGGAAAACGCCAGCGGCAAGCTGGTTGCGGTTTCCCGTTCGGGTGAAATATCCGTTATCGATGAACATGGCCGCGAACGCGAGCGGTACAAGGTTCCCTATGGCGCGATCATTTCCAAGCGCGACAAGGACGCCGTGGCAGCCGGTGACATCGTGGCCAACTGGGACCCGCATACCCATCCCATTGTTACAGAAGTGGCCGGTAAGGTTAAATTCCACGAATTCATCGATGGCGTGACTGTCAACGAGCAGGTGGATGATATTACCGGGCTCACCAGCCTGGTAATCACGGATCCAAAGCAGCGTGGCAGCGCGGGCAAGGATTTGCGCCCGATGATCAGCCTGGTGGACAAAAAGGGTAAAGACCTGTGCCTGGCGGGCACCGATATCCCGGCTCACTACTTCCTGCAATCCGGATCCATCGTGCAGATGAATGACGGCCAGGATGTTCAGGTGGGTGACGTGGTTGCGCGTATTCCGCAGGAATCGTCAAAAACCCGTGATATCACCGGTGGTTTGCCGCGCGTGGCCGACCTGTTCGAAGCACGCAAGCCCAAGGAGCCAGCAATCCTGGCTGAGGTTTCCGGCATCGTCAGCTTTGGCAAGGATACCAAGGGCAAACAGCGCCTCGTGATCACCAAGAGCGATGGTGAGACACACGAAGAACTGATTCCCAAGTGGCGCCATGTCATCGTGTTTGAAGGCGAGCATGTGGAGAAGGGTGAAACCATTGTTGACGGCGAGCCCAATCCGCATGACATCCTGAGGTTGCTCGGGGTTGAAGCGCTGGATGCTTACCTGGTGAAGGAAATCCAGGACGTTTACCGTCTGCAGGGTGTGAAAATCAACGATAAACACATCGAGGTCATCGTCCGGCAGATGCTGCGCAAGGCTGAGATCACGGACGTCGGGGATACGCGACTGCTGCGTGGTGAGCAACTGGATGTTGCCAGGGTGCTGGACGAAAACCAGCTGGCTGCAAAAGATGACCGCCGGCCGGCCGAATTCCAGCGGGTGTTGCTGGGTATTACCAAGGCGTCTTTGGCGACGGAGTCATTCATTTCTGCCGCCTCTTTCCAGGAAACCACGCGCGTGCTTACCGAAGCAGCAGTTCGAGGCACCGTGGACAACCTGCGTGGATTGAAGGAAAACGTCATCGTTGGACGCCTGATTCCAGCTGGAACCGGCATGGCATACCACAATTCCCGCAAGCGGATGCCCAAGGAAGACCAGGAAATTGACCTGGTTGCATTGCAGACGGCAGTTGCGGCCGAGGAATTGGCCAATCTGGACGCAGGGCTGGACAAGGAATAGCGCTTCGTTCCGCCTGTTCGGGGCTCTCCAACATTGAAATGCCGGCCCAAGGCCGGCATTTCTTGCAATTCCTGAAAAAACCGGTTGGCCGGGCTTGCGCAGGATATTCAATCCTGCCATAATCCTCCGGCTAACAACTTGAGAATCTCCTCTTCAAATAATGAGGAGCGTACAGCGCAAAACCCTGTACGTTAAGCCGATGTCGCCGGCGCGTGGGCCGGACTCAATGGCGCCCAACCCTGATTTTATTGCAAGGGGTTGGGCGTTCGATTTTTCTGCGATCGGGTGTGTGCAATTTCCACGAATCGCAATGGGGTAGGTACCTCGACAATTTGAATTCTGAACGGCAGGCAATTTAAGGCCGGATTTAACCAGGGAAAATTATGGCAACGATCAACCAGCTCGTACGCAAGCCTCGCAAGGACAAAATGTTCAAGAGTACTGTTCCTGCATTGGAAGGCTGCCCACAAAAACGCGGTGTTTGTACCCGTGTATATACGACCACGCCGAAGAAGCCGAACTCTGCACTTCGCAAGGTCGCCCGTGTGCGATTGACGAATGGTTTTGAAGTAACCAGTTATATCGGTGGCGAAGGCCACAATCTGCAGGAGCACAGTGTGGTGCTCATTCGCGGTGGTCGTGTCAAGGACCTGCCCGGTGTGCGCTACCACACGGTGCGCGGAAGCCTGGATACCGCTGGCGTCAGCGACCGTCGCCAGGCCCGTTCGAAGTACGGCGCCAAGCGTCCCAAGAACTGATCAATGAAACTGACCGGATAATTACGGAACAATATCGATGTCCAGAAAGCAATCAAATTTCGTCAGGGAGATCCTTCCGGATCCTAAGTTCCACAATGAGATGATCGCCCGCTTCATCAACATGGTGATGGAAAGCGGCAAGAAGTCTGTTGCGGAAAAAATTGTCTATGGCGCAATCGATACGATAAGCAGCAAGAACAAAAGCGCCGACGCTGTGGACCTGGTTGAAAAAGCCCTGGATAACGTCAGCCCCATGGTAGAGGTAAAGTCCCGTCGTGTGGGTGGTGCTACTTACCAGGTTCCGGTTGAGGTTCGTCCAAAACGCCGCCAGACGCTGGCAATGCGCTGGGTGATCGATGCCGCCCGCAAGCGCGGCGAGAAGAATATGCCAGCCCGTCTGGCAGGTGAGTTGCTTGATGCGGTTGAGCAGCGTGGCGCGGCTGTGAAGAAACGCGAAGAAGTACACCGTATGGCAGAGGCCAACAAGGCATTTGCCCACTATCGTTGGTAAACGCCAGCGCTGGTTACCAGGAATTTTGAGGAAAAGACTGTGTCACGAAAGACGCCCATAGAACGCTACCGCAATATCGGCATCATGGCCCACATTGATGCTGGCAAAACCACCACGACCGAGCGCGTCCTGTTCTACACCGGTGTATCACACAAGATCGGTGAAGTTCATGACGGTAACGCTACGATGGACTGGATGGAGCAGGAGCAGGAGCGCGGAATCACGATTACGTCCGCGGCAACAACCTGTTTCTGGTCTGGCATGGACAAACAGTTCTCCGAGCACCGGATCAATATCATTGATACTCCGGGGCACGTTGACTTTACCATCGAGGTAGAGCGCTCATTGCGTGTACTGGACGGTGCCGTGTGCCTGTTCTGTGCTGTCGGTGGCGTACAGCCGCAGTCTGAAACCGTTTGGCGCCAGGCAACCCGGTACAAGGTTCCCCGGGTAGCGTTCGTCAACAAGATGGATCGTACCGGTGCCAATTTCTCGCGGGTGGTCAAGCAGATTCGCGAGCGCCTGGGTGCGCGCGCAGTTCCCATCCAGGTTCCCATTGGCGCCGAAGAAGGTTTCGAAGGAATTGTTGACCTGGTCAGGATGAAGGCTATTTATTGGGACACTGAAAACCAGGGAATGACATTTGAGGCCCGTGATATTCCGGCAGATTTGCAGGAGGAATGCGCGGCTGCACGCGAGTTCATGATGGAAAGCGCCGCAGAAGCCAATGATGAACTGATGGAAGCCTACCTCGAGTCCGGTGAGCTCAACAATGAGCAGATCATCGCAGGTCTGCGAGCGGGCACGGTTGCCAATCAGCTGGTCCCGGTCCTGTGTGGCACTGCCTTCAAGAACAAGGGCGTTCAGGCGCTATTGGATGCCGTTATCCAGTTGATGCCCTCGCCCGTGGATGTGCCTGCAATCAAGGGTATCAATGAGGATGAAACCGAGGGCTTGCGCAAGAGTTCAGATGATGAGCCGTTCGCAGCCCTGGCATTCAAGATTGCTACAGATCCTTTCGTCGGCACCCTTACATTCTTCCGGGTTTACTCCGGTGTATTGAGTTCTGGTGATTCTGTTTACAATCCGGTCAAGAGCAAGAAAGAACGCATCGGTCGAATCCTGCAGATGCACTCCAATTCCCGCGAGGAAATCAAGGAAGTCCGGGCCGGCGACATCGCCGCAGCGGTTGGCCTGAAGGATGTGACCACAGGCGACACGCTTTGCGACACCAGCAAGATCATCACCCTGGAACGGATGGAATTTCCGGAGCCGGTGATTTCCGTGGCGGTTGAGCCGAAGACGAAGGCCGACCAGGAAAAGATGGGCATTGCACTCTCCAAGCTGGCCCAGGAGGACCCTTCATTCCGGGTTCATACGGATGAAGAATCTGGCCAGACCATCATTTCCGGTATGGGTGAATTGCACCTCGATATCATCGTCGACCGCATGAAGCGTGAGTTCAAGGTTGAAGCCAATGTCGGCAAGCCGCAGGTGGCTTATCGTGAAACCATACGCAAGGCGGTTGAGGCAGATGGCAAGTTTGTCCGCCAGTCGGGTGGCCGAGGCCAGTATGGTCACGTGAAAATCCGTCTTGAGCCCACCGAGAAAGGCGAAGGATATTCATTCACCAATGCCATTGTGGGCGGTGCTGTTCCAAAGGAATACATTGGTGCAGTTGACAAAGGCATCCAGGAAGCCATGGGCAATGGCGTGATCGCCGGGTATCCGATGGTGGACTGCAAGGCAACGCTTTTTGACGGTTCTTATCACGAAGTGGATTCCAGCGAAATGGCGTTCAAGATCGCCGGTTCCATGGCGTTCAAGAATGCTGCAAACCAGGCTTCACCCGTCCTGCTGGAGCCCATCATGAAGGTTGAGGTGGTAACACCGGAAGACTACATGGGTGATGTGATGGGCGACCTGAACCGGCGGCGTGGCATCGTGCAGGGCATGGAAGACAGTCCTTCCGGCAAGTTGGTCAACGCACATGTTCCGCTTTCCGAGATGTTCGGTTATTCCACGGATTTGCGTTCCGCAACCCAGGGTCGCGCAACTTATTCCATGGAGTTCGGGCATTACGCGGAAGCCCCCAGCAGCATTTCCGAAGAAATTATCAAGAAGACTGCCTGATTTCAGGCGGGATGATTAACAGTAAACAGAATGATTGACGAGGTCTGATTCATGTCAAAAGCAAAATTCGAACGTAACAAGCCCCATGTGAACGTGGGAACGATCGGCCATGTAGACCACGGCAAGACGACGCTGACGGCGGCGTTGACTAAGGTATGTGCTGAGGCGCGTGGAGGCGAGTTCAAGGCTTACGACCAGATTGACAATGCACCGGAAGAGCGTGCGCGTGGTATCACGATTGCAACGGCGCACGTGGAGTATGAGACGGAATCACGGCACTACGCACACGTGGACTGCCCGGGACATGCGGACTATGTGAAGAACATGATCACGGGTGCGGCGCAGATGGACGGAGCGATCCTGGTGGTATCGGCGGCCGATGGCCCGATGCCGCAGACGCGCGAGCACATCCTGTTGGCCCGCCAGGTGGGCGTACCGTACATCCTGGTGTACATGAACAAGGCTGACATGGTGGATGATGCCGAGCTGCTGGAACTGGTGGAGATGGAAGTGCGCGAGCTTTTGTCTTCGTATGATTTCCCGGGCGACGATACACCGATCGTGACGGGTTCGGCGCTGAAGGCGCTGGAAGGCGATACCTCGGAGATTGGCGTACCGTCGATCAACCGTCTGCTGGATGCGCTGGATTCGTATGTACCGCAACCGGTACGAGCGCTGGACAAGCCGTTTTTGCTGCCGATCGAGGACGTATTCTCGATTTCAGGCCGTGGCACGGTGGTGACGGGACGTGTGGAGCGTGGTGTGATCCACGTGGGTGATGAAGTGGAGATCGTGGGTATACACGCGACCACGAAGACGACCTGCACGGGCGTGGAGATGTTCCGCAAGCTGCTGGACCAGGGCGAAGCGGGAGACAACGTGGGGGTACTGC
>CAYYCX010000153.1:0-7224 GCA_964470455.1 uncultured Wenzhouxiangellaceae bacterium | reverse complement strand
GTGACATTGATTGCGCCGATCGCGATGGAAGATGGGTTGCGATTTGCGATCCGCGAAGGTGGCCGCACCGTGGGTGCCGGCGTCGTCGCCAAGATCTTCGAGTAATGGGCAAGCTCTAGGGGCAATGCTTTTACAGTCGGTAACGACAAAGGTTAGTAACGACAGGCCAGTAGCTCAATTGGCAGAGCAGCGGTCTCCAAAACCGCAGGTTGGGGGTTCGAGTCCCTCCTGGCCTGCCACTGAGCCGGTCAAAAAAGGCACGCAGTCGGTTAAACATGAGCACGAAAGCAGAAACTGAAAAGTCGTCACAAGCAGCCAATACGTTGTTGTTGGCTGCCTCCGCGATCATGCTCGTTGGGGGTGTGGCAGCCTATTATTATTTTCAGGATGAGTTCATAACCCCAGTTCGAGTAGTAGGCCTGATTGTAATTGCCGTTCTCGCCGCCCTTATCGCTGGAAAGTCCGCTTCCGGCGCTGCATTTTTCCGGTTCATCAAGGAGTCGGATATTGAGCGCAGGAAAGTGGTCTGGCCAACGCACCAGGAGACATTGCAGACGTCATTGATGGTCATAATTGTGACCATCCTGATATCGCTGTTCCTGGCGGCGGTTGACTGGGCGCTGGGTGCGCTGGTGCGCAGCCTCGTTGGAGGAGCCTGAGTCATGGCGAAACGTTGGTACGTCGTACATGCATATTCAGGTTTTGAGAAGCAGGTCAAGCGCTCGCTGGAAGACCGCATCAAGCGTGCCGGGATGGAAGAGCAATTTGGCGAAATTCTGGTACCCACCGAAGAAGTGGTGGAAATGAAAGGTGGCCAGAAACGCCGTTCTGACCGGAAGTTTTTCCCTGGCTATGTGCTGGTGGAAATGGAAATGACGGACGAGTCGTGGCATCTGGTGAAAGATGTACCCAAGGTGATGGGTTTCATCGGAGGTACAGCAGATCGTCCCGCGCCAATCACCAAAAAAGAAGCTGAGATCATTCTCAACCGGGTGAAAGAGGGTGTAGACAAGCCTCGTCCCAAGGTACTGTTCGAACCGGGTGAAATGGTGCGGGTGGTCGATGGTCCGTTCAATGATTTCAACGGCGTGGTTGAAGGCGTTGATTACGACAAGAGTCGCCTGAAAGTCGCAGTTCTGATTTTCGGGCGCTCGACACCGGTGGATCTCGAATTTCACCAGGTTGAAAAGTCCTGAAAAGGCATTGAATCCCTGCCAGGAATGGCAGGGATTGTAACCGCGTCCAAGACGCATACAACGACGGGGAGCTGCATCAGCACTTGAGCAGCGCGTGAACCCGAGGAGATGAAAAAATGGCCAAGAAGGTCGCAGCGTACATCAAGCTGCAGGTAAAGGCTGGTCAAGCCAATCCGAGCCCGCCGGTTGGCCCCGCACTGGGTCAGCATGGCGTCAACATCATGGAATTCTGCAAGGCATTCAATGCCAAGACGCAGGGCATTGAGCCGGGGTTGCCAACACCTGTGGTGATCACCGTCTATTCCGATCGCAGTTTCACCTTTATCACCAAGACTCCTCCGGCTGCAGTGCTGCTGATGAAGGCCCTGGGAATTCCCAAGGGCAGTGGTGAGCCCAACACCAAGAAGGTTGGAACGGTAACCCGCGAACAGTTGGAAGAAATTGCCAGGATCAAACAGCCAGATATCACGGCAGCCAGTATGGATGCTGCGGTAAGGACCATCGCCGGCTCGGCCCGCAGCATGGGCCTGAATGTAACGGGAGTCGAATGATGGCCAGGATCAGCAAAAGAATGAAAGCCATTCGTGCACGGGTTGAACCTGGTAAGGCCTATACCCTCGACGAGGCTCTGGAAATCCTGAAACAGTCCAGCAAGATCAAGTTCGTTGAATCGGTGGACGTAGCTGTGCGCCTGGGTATTGATCCGCGCAAGTCCGACCAGAATGTCCGCGGTTCGACCGTGTTGCCCAATGGCACAGGAAAGCAGGTTCGCGTTGCCGTATTCGCGCAGAGTGAAAACGCGGAAAAGGCTTTGGCTGCCGGAGCAGATGTCGTCGGTATGGATGACCTGCACGACAAGATGAAAGAAGGCGACCTCAACTACGACGTGGTAATCGCCACTCCTGATGCGATGAGGGTTGTCGGCAAGCTCGGCCAGGTTTTGGGTCCGAGAGGGTTGATGCCGAATCCCAAGGTGGGAACGGTAACGACAGACGTTGTGACAGCGGTCAAGAATGCCAAGGCAGGCCAGGTGCGTTACCGCACCGATAAGGCAGGCATTGTTCATTCAACGATCGGCAAAGCCAATTTCGAAGTGGATGCATTGAAAGGCAATCTGGCTGCTTTGCTGAAAGACCTGGTGAAACTGAAGCCGGCTGCTGCCAAGGGTGCGTACCTGCAGAAGATTTCTGTATCTACCACCATGGGCCCTGGCATCCTGGTGGATCAGTCCAGCGTCAATTATTGATTTGAGTTTTTATACCGCGAACCTTGAAGGTTCCCGGTGTAAATGGGCGGGCCGGCCTCGAAAGAGGCGAGGCCGTCAGAGACCGCAGGTATGAAGCAGCTGCAAAGCTGTTTTGTTTAATAGCGAACCGGGTGACCGGACGCCGCCTGCGTAGATGGTGGAGCCCCCGCCACTAAAGCGGGTTTGCCGGCGAATTGCCGGGCAGGCAGAGTCGCATCAAGGCTTGGTTGCGACCAAGCCCGTTTTAGTGGCGGGGTCACCACTGATTGAGTCAACACAGCCGGATGTTCCGGTTAAACGACTCCAGGAGGTAACCAATGGCGCTCAATCTTGAGCAAAAGAAAGCAGTAGTTGCAGAAGTGTCCCAGGTGGCCAGTTCCGCGCTCGCTGCTGTTGCCGCAGAGTATCGTGGCCTGACTGTAGCGGAAATGACTGACCTGCGTGTGAAAGCACGCCAGGACGGTGTGTTTCTGAAAGTCGCCAAGAACACTCTGGTACGTAAGGCCGTTGAGGGCACCGAGTTCGAATGCATGACGGATGCGCTGACAGGACCACTCCTGTTTGCATTCAGCATGGAAGACCCGGGCGCTGCGGCCAGGCTGGTCAAGGACTATGCCAAGGATCACGACAAACTGATAGCCCGCCTGGTGGCAGTTGGTGGCCAGCTGTTCGACGCATCCGAACTGGATCGTCTGTCCAAGCTGCCTACCCGCGAACAGGCACTGGCTATGTTGATGAGTGTAATGAAAGCACCCATCGAGAAGTTCGTCAGGACCCTGGCGGAACCTCACGCCAAACTCGTACGTACCGTGGCTGCAGTGCGGGATGCCAAGCAGGCTGCCTGATTCATCAACTATTTACTGGGTTTAACGACCCCCGACAATTAACTGGGAGACGACAATGGCCGTTTCAAAAGAAGACATTCTGGAAACCATCTCTAATATGAGCGTGATGGAGGTTGTAGACCTCATCAGCGCGATGGAAGAAAAATTCGGTGTATCAGCCGCCGCAGCAGTCGCTGTAGCTGCCGGACCTGCAGCAGTGGCTGAGGCCGCTGAAGAGCAGACCGAATTCAACGTAGTGCTGGCATCTTTCGGCGCCAACAAGGTATCAGTCATCAAGGTAGTTCGTGAACTGACTGGCCTGGGCCTGAAAGAAGCGAAGGATCTGGTTGAAGGCGCTCCTTCCGTAGTCAAGGAAGCAGTTGCCAAAGCTGAAGCCGATTCTATCAAGGCAAAACTCGAGGAAGCAGGCGCGTCTGTCGAGATCAAGTAACATTCTCCCTGTTGACCAGGGTTGAAATGGGATCGGGCTGGGGACGAAAGTCTCCGGCCTCTTCCTGTTTGCGTTGAAACGTAAACACCCGGTGCTGGGCCATTCAGGGTTCAATCCAGAATGGCCGCCGATTGAACAGCACCCTTTCGCCTGGGCTATTCGATGCCCCGGCGGCGCTGGTTTCTGAACCAGTGTGACCAATGATCGCAAACGAGGCGGGATCAAACATGAGTTATTCTTTCACGGAAAAAAAGCGCATTCGCAAGGATTTCGGAAAGCGGAAGTCCGTACTGGACGTGCCTTTCCTGCTTGAGACACAAATTCGTTCCTATCAGGAATTCCTGCAGGAAGATGTCCCGGAAGACGATCGCAGGGATCGCGGCTTGCACGGTGCATTGAAGTCGGTATTTCCGATCGTCTCTTATTCCGGCAACGCCGCACTCGAGTACGTCAGCTACAAGCTCGGTGAGCCCGCATTTGATGTCAAGGAGTGCAAACTCCGTGGCATGTCGTATGGTGCCCCCTTAAGGGTGAAAGTCCGCCTGGTCATTTATGACAAAGACAGCTCCGCCAAGGTCAAGCCTGTCAAGTTTGTGAAGGAGCAGGAAGTCTATATGGGCGATTTGCCGCTCATGACCGAGACCGGAACTTTCATCGTGAACGGCACAGAGCGCGTCATCGTGTCCCAGTTGCACCGTTCGCCCGGTGTGTTTTTCGACCACGACAAAGGCAAAACCCATTCCAGCGGCAAGCTGCTGTTTTCGGCGCGGGTCATTCCGTATCGCGGCTCCTGGCTGGATTTTGAATTCGATCCCAAGGATTGCATCTTCACCCGTATCGACCGTCGCCGCAAACTGCCGGTGACCATCCTGCTGCGTGCATTGGGTATGGGCGATGAAGAGATCCTTGATCGCTTTTTCGACAAGAGCTCACTGACGCTCAAGAAGGAAGGCGCGAAGCTGGACCTGGTGCCCAGCCGCCTGCGTGGTGATACCGCGTTGTCCGATATCATCGGCAAGAAAAAGGAAGTCATTGTTCCTGCTGGCAAACGCATCACTGCCCGCCATGTCAAGCTGATTGAAGAAGCCGGCATCAAAACCCTGGACGTTCCTGACGAGTACATGATTGGCAAGGTCATTGCCAACGACATCGTCGAGAAAGAGTCCGGTGAGCTGCTGGCCAAGGCCAACCAGGAGATCACCGAGGAGCTGCTGGAGGAGCTGCGCCAGGCCGAGGTCAAGTCAATCGAGGTCCTGTACATCAACGACCTCGACCAGGGCCCATACATTTCCAGCACGCTGGGTATCGACCCAACCAGCAATGAGCTGGAAGCGCTGGTGGAAATCTACCGCATGATGCGGCCGGGCGAGCCGCCCACCAAGGATGCGGCGCAGAACCTGTTCAAGAACCTGTTCTTCTCGGAAGACCGTTACGACCTGTCTGCCGTCGGCCGCATGAAATTCAACCGGCGCGTTGGCCGCAAGGAAGTGGAAGGCTCCGGCGTACTGGACCGCGAAGACATCCTTGAGGTGCTGCGCGTCCTGATCGACATCCGCAACGGCAAGGGCGGTGTGGATGATATCGACCACCTCGGTAACCGCCGTGTGCGCAGTGTCGGCGAAATGGCCGAAAACGTATTCCGTGTAGGCCTTGTTCGTGTGGAGCGAGCTGTGCGCGAGCGTTTGTCCGTGGCCGAAAGCGAAGGGCTGTCACCGCAGGAACTGATCAACGCCAAGCCGGTGGCCGCCGCCGTAAAGGAATTCTTCGGTTCTTCACAGCTCAGCCAGTTCATGGACCAGAACAACCCGCTGTCGGAAGTCACTCACAAGCGCCGTGTTTCCGCGCTTGGGCCTGGTGGCCTGACGCGTGAGCGCGCCGGTTTTGAAGTGCGTGACGTGCATCCGACCCATTACGGACGTGTGTGCCCGATTGAAACGCCTGAAGGCCCGAACATTGGCCTGATCAATTCGTTGTCGGTTTATGCCCGCACCAACGATTATGGTTTCCTGGAAACCCCTTACCGCAAGGTTGCCAACAGCAAGGTACAGAATGAAGTCGAGTACCTGTCAGCCATTGAAGAAGGTGATTACGTTATCGCGCAGGCCAATGCAGAGCTCGACAGGAACGGCAAGTTCGTGGACGAATTCATTCCCTGTCGTTACCAGGGTGAATTCACGCTGAAAGAGCCTTCGGATATCAGCTTCATGGACGTATCTCCAAAGCAGATTGTGTCCGTGGCTGCGTCCCTTGTGCCGTTCCTCGAGCATGACGATGCCAACCGCGCCCTGATGGGTTCCAACATGCAGCGCCAGGCTGTACCAACCTTGCGCGCTGAAAAGCCGTTGGTGGGTACCGGCATGGAACGTTCCGTGGCGACCGACTCCGGTGTTACAGCAGTTGCCAAACGCGGCGGCATCGTCGACCAGGTGGATGCCGGACGCATCGTGGTTCGTGCCAATGAATCTGAAGTGAAGGCCGGTGACCCGGGTGTGGATATATACAACCTCACCAAGTACCAGCGCTCCAACCAGAACACCTGCATCAATCAGCGGCCGCTGGTTTACGTGGGGGATGTGGTTGCTGCCGGTGATGTGCTTGCTGACGGCCCATCCACCGACCTGGGTGAACTGGCACTCGGCCAGAACATGCTGGTCGCCTTCATGCCTTGGAACGGTTACAACTTCGAAGATTCGATACTGATCTCCGAGCGTGTGGTGCAGGAAGACCGGTATACCACCATCCACATTGAGGAACTGACCTGCGTCGCGCGCGACACCAAGCTGGGTTCAGAGGAAATCACCGCGGATATTCCCAACGTCGGCGAGCACAACCTGAACAAGCTGGACCAGTCAGGTATTGTCTACATCGGCGCTGAAGTTTCGGCAGGTGACATCCTGGTTGGAAAGGTTACGCCCAAGGGCGAAACCCAATTGACGCCGGAAGAGAAACTGCTGCGTGCCATTTTTGGCGAGAAAGCCTCTGACGTTAAGGATACTTCCCTGCGCGTTCCTTCGGGCATGGATGGAACTGTCATTGATGTCCAGGTGTTTACCCGTGATGGTGTTGAAAAGGACGCCCGTGCGGTTTCCATCGAAAAGGAACAGTTGCGCCAGGTGCGTAAGGACCTGGATGACCAGTTGCGTATCGTGGAGGGTGCAATTTACCAGCGCCTGCACAACATGCTGACCGGAAAAATTGCCGACAAGGGCCCCAAAGGCCTGAAAAAGGGCACCAAGGTCACGGCTGATTATCTGGACAGCCTGAGCCATGACGAATGGTTCAAGCTCACCATGCGCAATGATGAAGCCAACGATTTGCTGGAGCAGATGGCTGATCAGCTAAAAGCCCAGCGCAAGGCATTTGACGCCCGTTTCGACGAGAAGAAAGGCAAGATCACCCAAGGCGATGATCTCGCGCCTGGCGTACTGAAAATGGTGAAAGTTTACATGGCGGTCAAACGCCGCATCCAGCCGGGCGACAAGATGGCCGGGCGTCATGGTAACAAGG
>CAYYCX010000152.1:0-7263 GCA_964470455.1 uncultured Wenzhouxiangellaceae bacterium | reverse complement strand
GCTGGACAGCTGCCCGGTTCGTAGATATTATTGAATTGAATTCAATATCATTTTAGCAGGAACCCGCAAAGCATCGTGAACCGCCAGCTGCAACGCACCGAACACAGCCGTAACAGCCTGATCCAGGCTGCCAGCGAGGCATTGGTGGCCGGTCAGGGAAATTTCGAATTGCAGGATGTGGCTAAACGGGCCGGCGTTTCCGTGGGCCTGCCCTACCATCGCTTCGGTTCCAAAGCCGGCCTGATCGCCGCAGTGGTGGAGCAGTTCTACGATGAAATCGAGCAGGTCATAAACCTCAGCGATGTGCGCGAACAGGACTGGGCTCAGCGTGAACAGATTCGCCTGTCACGGCTGGTAGCCTTCCTGTACCGCACGCCGCTGGCTGTCGTGATCATTTCCATGTTGTCACGGGAGCCGGAGGTGGCGGGCGTGGAGAGCCAGCGCTGGAGCAGGTTGATTACGATTACTGCCAGCAATATTCAAAAAGGCCAGAAACGCGGCCAGTTACCGTCCGGGTTTGACGCCGACGTACTCGCGGCCCTGATCTGCGGTGGCGTGCGCCATGCGGCCGGCCTGGCCCTGCAGCAAAGGCGGCGCCCCAGGGAGGCTGATCTGGTGCGGCAGATCTGGAGTTTCATCAGCACCGGCTTGCAGCTGGAAGAGGCCTGAGGCGAAACATCACCGATTTTGATTCAGACCGATTCGGGGTTGCGCTGCCGGAATGCAGCAGCTGAAGTCCGGAGAGGAACCATGAACATTTACGCGAACACAGGACGAACAGCATGGGACAGAAAAAGGCAATCATCGTAGGCGCCGGCGTCGGCGGCATGTGTACCGGCGCGCTGCTGGCTACCAAAGGATATGACGTCACCGTGGTGGAGCAACGCGACACCGTGGGCGGCCGCACCCGCACCCAGGTCATCGACGGCTATTCACTGCCGCGTGGCGCGGTATCGTTCCAGCTCAAGGGCGTGCTGCCCGATCTCTGCAAGGAAGTGGGGGCTGAATTTGAAGTCCGCCCGGTGAGCGAAATGTGGTTCTGGATCAAGGGCGGCAATGAATTCGCGCCCCTGCCGGCCCGCGGCAGCATCGGCAAGATCATCGAAATGTTCCTCAAGGTGCACGGCGGCGGCGACAAGAAAGCCATGGCGCACATGGGCCTGCAGCTGTCGATTGCCAAGATCGGCGCGGCCTTCAAGGACCCCAACGCCATCGTCACCGGCGAAGACGGCCCCACCTTTCGCGAATGGCTGACGCGCTATACCGACAACCCCGACCTGATCCACCTGTTCCACACCGTCACCTCGGCGGTGTCGGCGGTGAATGACTACGAATATCCCGCCCGGCACTGGTTCGCCCACACGGCTGCGAGTGAGGCCCGGATGGACCAGTACGCCATGGTGCCGGGAGGATTCGTGGCGGTGAGCCGCGCGCTGGGCAAGGTGATCGAATCGCACGGCGGGCGGATTCTGCTGGAGACACCCACCCTGTCGATCAACCACGCCAACGGCAAGGCCACCGGCATCACCGTCCGGCAGGATGGCCAGGAACACGTGCTGGAAGCCGACGTGGTGATCAGCAACACCGGCCCCAGCGGCACCCGCCTGCTGGCCGGCGACGAGGCGTTCAGCCGCGATTACCTGGAGCAGCTGGAATCACGCGTGCGGCCGACGCCCATCGTCGCCACCTACGTGGTTTCCGATGAACCCCTGTTCGAGCCGCGCTCGGCTCTGCTGGCGGCCGGCCTGAGGCGCATCGTCACCGGCGTGCCGCTGACCAATATCTGCCCGGAATGGAGCCATGACGGCAAGCACCTGATGGCTTTCTATGGCACGCCGAAGTCCTGCCTGGAGCCGATGGACAAGGATGACGAGCGCAATTCCAACATGCAGGACGTGCTCGACCTGTTTCCCGATTTCGAGGCCAAGGGCGGCCGCTTCCTGGACGTGCAGTTGCGCGACATCGACGACCCGGACGTGGTGGCCCGCAGCTGGCCCGGCTACAACATGCCGGTCAGCACGCCGCTGCCCAACCTGTTCAACGTGGGCGATGCCTGCGCTCCCACCGGCTTCATCGCCACGCCCGCTGCGGCCAAGAGCGCACGGCTGGCGGTGGAACAGATTCTGGCACTCTGATTACCGCAACCACTTTCTTTGCATTGACCACTGACGGAGAACCCCATGGGACAAGCTTACGACGCCGTACAACGCTACATCGACGCCATGAAGGCCAAGGACCTCGAAGCCTCGCTGGCCGCCTTCGCCGACGACTGCACTTATTACCTGCACGTCGGCACCCGGCCATTCGATGGCAAGGAGTACATGAAGAAGCGTCTGAACATGCTGTGGCCGCACCAGGTGGCCAGCCGCTGGCGCATCGTCAACTACCTCGAGGACGACAACAAGATCCTGTTTGAAGGCATCGATGAGTACGACCAGCCGGACGGCACCACGGTGCGCATGCCCTACATGGGCATCTACCAGATCAAGGATGGCAAGATCTGGCGCGCCCGCGATTACTTCGACATGCCCGGCTACCTGGACATGACCCAGGGCAAGAGCAACCCCTGGCTATTGGCCGTGGCCGACACCATGCACGAGACGCCGGACGACGTTAAAGCGTGATCCTGCACGATGCAGCACTGATCGAGCGGTACACCCGCGAGGGCTGGTGGGGGCAAACCACGCTGGACGACCTGTTTCGTGCCTGCGTCAGTGATTGCCCCGGCCAGCCTGCCTTGCTGGATGCGCCCAACCGCGCAGATTTTGCCTTTGGCCGGCCGCAAAGCCTCAGCTTCGAACAAACCGAAGCTGCGGTGATGCGCCTGGCCGCGCGGCTGTTCCAGGCCGGCGTGCGCAAGGATTCGATCGTGCTGGTGCAGCTGCCCAACATCACTGAGATCGTGGTGGCCTTCATGGCCTGCGCCAGGCTGGGCGCCATCGTCTCGCCGGTGATGATGGCCTATGGCGAGCGCGACCTCAGCCGCATCGTGTCCCACCTGCAACCGCGTTTCATCCTCGGGCTGGAGCGCTTCAAGGACGGATCACCCGGGCAGTTGCTGCGGGATATCGTGGCGCGGGATACCAGTTTCCCCTGCAGTGTGTCCAGCCTGGGCGAGGGCAATGCGCCGGGTGAGTTTGATTTATTTGCGCAGGCTGACGAGTTGGTTCCGGAGTCATTGCGGGATTACCTTCACAACCTGGTAATCGATGCCAACGAGATCACCACGCTGCACTGGACTTCCGGAACGACAGGTGATCCGAAATGTGTGCCGCGCAGCCACAACAACTGGCACGCCACCGGCAATTGCTGCGTGGATGCGGGTGGACTGCAACACGGCGACAGCATCCTGGCGCCCATGCAGATGGTGCACACCGCCGGCTACAGCGGCATGATCCTGCCGTGGCTGGAACTGCAGGGCACGCTGGTGCTGCACCAGCCGTTTGACATGCGGGTGTTCCTGCAGCAGATCCAGGACCTGCGCATCAACCACACGGTCACCGCGCCCGCCATGCTCAATGCCCTGCTGCGGGAAAATGTGCTGGACCAGTACGATGTGTCCCACATCCGCAGCATCCTGTGCGGCTCGGCGCCGCTGGATGCCTGGATGATCGCCGATTTCAAACAGCGCTACGGCATCGAGATCATCAACGCCTTCGGCTCCACCGAAGGCCTGACCATGTTGTCCAGCCCCAGCATCACCACCGACCCGCAGCGGCGCGCCCGCTATTTCCCGCGCTTCAACGGCAGCGCCAACCGGTCGGTGACCGGCGTGCCCTGGGGTGTGCGCATTGCCGCCTCCATCGAGTGCAAGCTGCTCGACCTGGAATCCGGCGCGGTGGTGGAGAAGCCAGGCGTTCCGGCTGAATTTGCCTGCCGCAGCCCGGCGTTTTTCCCGGGTTACTGGAATGCCGATAGCAGCCTCGACCAGGGCGACTTCGATGCCGATGGCTTTTTCCGCCCCGGTGAAATCTTCGAGATTGCCGGCGAGGGTGAAGAATCGGACTATTACCACTACATCGACCGCCTCAAGGATGTGATCAACCGTGGCGGCGTGAAAATCCCGGTGGGTGAACTGGAGGCGGCCATCCAGGAACTGCCGCAGATTGCCGAGGCCACCGCCATCGGTTACCCCGATGAGCGCCTCGGCGAGATCATCTGCGCGGTGGTGGCGTTAAGGCCCGGTACCAGTCTCAGCCTCGAGGAGCTGAAAGCTGCACTGCTGGCGGAAGGATTGGCCAAGTTCATGTTGCCGGAGCGGCTGGAAATCCTACCGGCGTTGCCGCGCAACCCTACCGGCAAGGTGCTGAAACGCCAGTTGTCGGCCCAGCTGGCTGGCTGAGTGAGATGTCTGTCCGGCCCGTGTTAGAATATTTATTCCGAAAATACATAAACTGAAATATTTGGTGCATATCCCCCGCGCCGGTTGGACCCGCCGGTCCAGTACAGGACAATGGCGGCTGGCTCAGCCGGCAGGATGCACACGCAGGAGTAAATGTCACGATGTCGCACTTACTGGTCCGTTCCGGACAACCCGACGCGCAGGCCTGCGTGCTGGAAGTCACCCCCGAATCCGCCGGCTGGCGCTATGTGGGTTTTGCCGTGCACACGCTGGCACAAGGTCAGTCCCTGGCCAAAACACTTCCGGACCGGGAAACCTGCATCGTGGTGCTGAGTGGCACGGTGGCCGTGACGGTGGGCGATCAGCAGTTCAGCGAAGTGGGCAGCCGCAGGAGTGTGTTTGATGACGCGGCGCCCGATGCCGTCTACGTACCGGCCGGGCAAAACATGGAGATTACCGCGCAGAGTGATGCGGAAATCGCGCTGTGCACGGCTCCCTCGGCGGGCCAGCAGCAGGCCCGGTTGATCCGTGGCGAAGACATGAGCGTGGAAGAGCGTGGCAGCGGCAGCAACCGCCGCATCGTGCGCAACGTGCTGCCCGAAACCGAACCGGCCGACAGCCTGCTGATTGCCGAGGTGATTACGCCGGCGGGTAACTGGTCATCCTATCCGCCGCACAAGCACGATGCCGACAACCTGCCGGAAGAATCGGCGCTGGAAGAAACTTACTACCACCGGCTCAATCCGCCGCAGGGCTTTGCCTTCCAGCGGGTGTACACCGATGACCGCAGCCTGGATGAATCGATGGCGGTGCACGATGGTGATTGCGTGCTGGTGCCGCGGGGTTACCACCCGGTGGGCGCCGCCCACGGCTACGACCTGTACTACCTCAATGTGATGGCCGGGCCGAAACGCACCTGGCTGATCAACAACGACCCGGCCCACGAGTGGATCGTGAAGCCGGGTCAGCGTTGAACATGCGGTTACTGTTTCTTGGCCGTGTAGGCGCGTCCGTTCAGTGACAGTTCCAGCCCCTCCACCGCGCCGGATTCATCCCTCACAAAGGTGATCACGCTGTTGAACGGCGCGTAGTAGAAACTCTCGTCGCTCTCGGCCAGCAGTTCAGTCACCGCATTGCCGCGTTTCGAAACCAGGTCGTCGCCGTCGCGGGTGAAGGTGACCGCGATGCCTTCGGGTGATTTGTAGGTGCCGGCGTACTGGTCAAGGATTTTGCCGTCAACCTTTTTGCCTACCCGTTTCGGCGGCAGCTTGTAGTCATCGCCGCGCAGCAGCGCCAGGGCGGCATGGTCGATGGGCAACTCCACATCGGAATTGGTCATGTAATAGATGCCCACTTTGGCATCCACGTCGCCGCGCAGCATGGAGCGCATGCCGGCGATGGCGCCGCCGTGCTGGATGATGGTGTGGCCATTGTTCTCATCAGTCTCAACCCAGAAGCCAAGCGCGTAGTCGCCGCCGAACCGGTTGGTGTGCATGTCCTTGACGGATTCCTCGGACAGGATGCGCTGGCCATTGAACACGCCACCGTTGAGGTGGGCGCCGAGGTAGCGCGCCATGTCTTCGGCTGTCAGCCACAGGTCGCCTGCGGGATACACATCAAAATGCACCTGGCCAACCGGTGTGGGCGTGCCGCGCGAGCCGCCGGCCGAGTAGGGCAATGCCATCATTTCCACCATGTCCGGCGACGGATAGGCCGGGTGCGGCGTGGTTACGCCCAGCGGCTTGAGGATGTGTTCCACCATGTACTCCTCGTATTCCTGCCCGGAAATCTCCTGCACCAGCAGGCCGGCGGTGCCGTAGGCGTAGTTGTTGTACTCCCACTTGGTTTCGGGTGCGCGAATGCTGTACAGCCTGGAGGTGAATTCCTCGAGCGTGGGCGGCAGTTCACGGCCCCAGATGGGCTTCACCGAGGCGCCCGGCAGCAGGCCGGACCAGCCGGACAGCAGGTGATGGAAATTCACCGCTACTTCGGCCTGCAGCTTGTCCTGCACGCGGTTTTCACCCAGGTAACGATTGATGGGATCGTCCAGCGACAACTTGCCCTGTTCCTGCAATTGCATCAGGGCCGTGGCGGTGACCGACTTGAAGGTGGAGCCGGTGCTGTAGATCGTGTCGGGCGTGGCCAGGGTTTTGGTGCGCAGGTTGCTGTAACCGAAGGCAGCTTTCCAGACAATCTTGTCGTCCTTGACCAGTGCTACCGAGGTGGAAGCGACGCCACGTTCCTCCATCGACCGCTCGATCAGCTGGGTCATTACTTTTTCAGTGTATTTGAGGTTGAACTCTGCTTGCGCAGCCAGTGGCGCCAGCAGCAGTCCGCCGGCAAGAGCGATAAATGCAGGTGCGGAAAGTCGAAACATCAGTAGCCTCCAGGGGGTGTTTGCAACGCGGTTGAATTCAGCAAGCGACTTGCATGAAAAAAGTATAGGGCAGGTCTTGCAGCGCTTTAACTGAAAAGTGACGGATTTGCCGGATCGGCAATGAATTAATTTTGAATGCGCGGGAATTCGCCGTTTATGCACAGAAAATGCGGCTTGTCCTTACCGGTTTGATGGTGGATGATGCCATTCATCAAGCACTGCTTTCGAGGAAGACGCCCATGGGCAGCCGGTTCAATTCTTTCAGCGAGTTCTATCCGTACTACCTGGAGGAGCATAGCAATACCACCTGCCGCATCCTGCATTTCGTTGGCAGCTGGCTGGTGTTGGGGGTGATCGCATTCAGCATCTGGAAGGGCGATTATCGCTGGCTGCTGCTGGTACCGGTGATCGGATATGGTTTTGCCTGGGTAGGGCACTTCTTTTTTGAGAAGAACAAACCGGCGACGTTCAAATATCCTTTCTACAGCCTGATGGGTGACTGGGTGATGTGGAAGGACCTGCTGACCGGCCGGCAGAAGTTCTG
>CAYYCX010000151.1:0-7378 GCA_964470455.1 uncultured Wenzhouxiangellaceae bacterium | reverse complement strand
GAAAAACGCTTCGAGCGCCTCCCGCAGCAGCGCCTTCTTGATGCCGGGAAAATGCACGTGGACGATTTTTTCCATCGTCTCATGGTCGGGAAACCGGATGTAGTGAAAAAAGCAACGGCGCAGGAAGGCATCCGGCAGTTCCTTCTCGTTGTTGGAGGTGATTACGATGATGGGACGGTGCTGCGCCACGATGGTCTGGTGGGTTTCGTAAACGTAAAATTCCATGCGATCGAGTTCCCGCAGCAAATCATTGGGGAACTCGATGTCGGCTTTGTCGATCTCATCAATCAACAGCACCGGCTGCTGGTCCTGCTCGAAAGCCTCCCACAGGGGGCCGCGGACGATGTAGTTGGCGATATCGTGGACGCGCTCGTCACCCAGCTGCGAATCACGCAAACGGGCCACCGCATCGTACTCGTACAGGCCCTGCTGGGCCTTGGTGGTGGATTTGATGTGCCACTGCAGCAATGGCTTGCCGAGGCTGCGGGCAATTTCCTCGGCCAGCTGGGTTTTGCCGGTGCCGGGTTCGCCCTTGATCAGCAGGGGGCGGCCCAGGGTGACCGCGGCATTGACGGCGATGGCCAGGTCTTCAGTGGCCACGTAGCGATCGGTGCCGGT
This sequence comes from uncultured Wenzhouxiangellaceae bacterium, assembly GCA_964470455.1. Classification (GTDB taxonomy): domain Bacteria; phylum Pseudomonadota; class Gammaproteobacteria; order Xanthomonadales; family SZUA-36; genus JAWXBM01. The sequence continues at coordinate 6,760 of CAYYCX010000151.1, read as the reverse complement.
AAATCTCTGGTTGGAATTTGAGTTTTTGGACACAGCTATACTCTTGATAAATCGACAGGAATGATGGGCGTAAGCGGCCTAGTGTAACGGAATCGGCCGCAGTACCGCCAAGTGCAATATTCAGTGGAGTTTATGAGATGAGAAACCTTTTTGCATTCCTCCTCCTGGCCGGCATGCTCCTGCTGCCACAGGGCCTTTGGGCTGAAGAGCTGGTCAAGGAGTTCAAAGGCAGCCGCAGCACGACCACGCTGGAATTCGAGGTGCAGGCGCCGTGGATCATGGACTGGCGCGTCACCGGTGACCCCAGCGAAGTAACGGCAGTGGATGTGTCGCTGTTCAATGCCGCCACCGGGGTGCATGAGGGCGTGGTATTGCGCCAGAAGACACCGGGCAATGGGGTGCGCATGTTCGACCAGTCGGGCCGTTACTACTTCCGCGTCGACTCCACCCTGCTGGAGTGGACGCTGAAGGTGATACAGCTCACCCGGGAAGAGGCAAAAGCGTATACACCCAAATCGAATCACCTGCTGGATCAATAAGTCATTTGTCGCGGGCTAATGGTCGCGGGCCAGGCCCGCTCCTGCACGGGCTTCCTCGTGGTCATGTTGCAATTGCAGGCCGGGAGCGCATACTGAAGTGGCTTGGCCTGGCCAACCAGGAAGGAGGACGAAACGACTCACTCCGTGCAACCGAGTTTCAATCCGGTTCGTGGTCAGCCGTGTTTTTGCGGCAGTGGGGAGTTGTTTCGTGATTGTTGCGGCAGTTTCGATGAAGATCGCAAGCCTCCTTTTGGAATTCACCTCATCAAAAATCACCTCGACCCGCCAACCTGCCAGCGCTGGGTCAGTTACCTGGAAAAGCAACCGCGCCATCGCCTGATGGTGGTGGATACGAAGAATTCCACGCCGGACCATCTGGTGAAAATACCCGATGATCGCCGCATCACCCAGGAAGTGGAAAGCAACCGGCTGCAGCCGCACATCGTGACGTTGTTCCGGCACCTGTTCGGCACGGTGGTGCGCAAAGCCTGCAAGCAGCGGATCGCCTGGTTTGAGATGCCCATGGTGCTGCGTTACGAAAAAGGCGGGCAATACCAGATGCACGCCGACAGCGATTATTACGATGCCGACCACGACCAGTGGTTCAAATGCATGGACCGCGATGTGAGTGTGCTGCTTTACCTCAATTCGGATTTTACCGGCGGCGCACTGCGCTTCATCCACTTCAATTACGCCCACCAGCCCAAGGCCGGCGACCTGATTTTCTTCCCTTCCGACCACCGCTACATGCACGAGGCGCAGGAAGTGCTGTCGGGTGTGCGTTACGCGATCAGCTCATGGGCTGCATTCCGCAACCAACCCCGGGTGATGGACCAGCCGCCGCACAATCACATCCGGATGCCGGTGATGTCCATCAACCGCAGGAACTCACGACGCGTTTTGGGCCCGTAGGTGGCGAAGTGCGGCTGTGCCTGGTTGCGGTACTCCTCACGCCGCATCGCCACGGCATCGCGGGTGGAACTGCGCAGCACTTCCTCGATGCTGATCTGGTAAGGAACGATGGCATTCAGGCCGAACACCTTGGCGCGCAGTTCCGGCGTGATTTCCGGGTAACCGTGCGCTTCACGCAATTCAGCCGGAATCTGGAATGCGCGAAAGGCCTGGATCTGGTCCTGCGGAGAGCCGTACCACACTGAATCCGTGCCCCACAGCACATTGTCCTCGCCGATGTACTTGAACAACTTGCCCAGCACATGCGCCGCGCTTTGCGGATCGCGCATGGACGCAAATCGCCAGGTGCTGCCCAGCTCCGCATACACGTTGCTGTTGGGCACCACATCGTTTTCCAGCACGGTGCGCACCAGCGAGTCGATGCCATCGTTCCGGTCAGGATCATAGGCACCCTCGGCCTGGCCGGGCACATAACCGGAGTGGTAAATCAGGAAATTCATGTCGGGGTAGAGCTTCGCCACCTTGCCGATGTCGTCGCACAGCGAGTGCTCGTAGGATTCCTCGCCGAAGGGAAATCCCTTGTGCACACAGATGTTGCGCACGCCCAGCTTGCGGGCTTTTTCGATGTAGGGAATGCCACTGTCTTCATCGCTGAGGAAAAAGCCCTTGCCGCCCGGGCCATACTGGGTGTAGCACTTGAAGGCCGCCACTTGCCACTTCTCGGCCAGCTCATCCATCAGTTCCAGGTCGCCCGGCTGGTTGGGGTTGCAGCGGCCGTGCAACAGCAGGCGCTGGCCGTTGCCCAGCTGGTCCACCATCTCGCGGGTCTTTGCGGCTTCCTCGATGCTGATCGGCTCATCGGCCAGCGATGAGGGAATGAACGACAGGGCCATCAGGTCGGTGTCGCTGTCAAGGAACACATCCTTGATGAAATCATCCGCGCCCATGCAGGCCATGTAGTCCGGGCTGAGCATGTCGTGCTCGGCCTTGCACTGCGGCTTCAATGTGCGCGCCAGGTTGGGCGGCAGGTAATGACCCTGCACGTCAAAAATGAATTCCCGGCCTTCCAGCTTGCTGGCGGCGATCTCGGGATCAAAGGCTGCGTCAGCCGGCAGGTCGAATGCGGGTTTGGCGCCGCTGCTGAACGCATGCGCGTGATTGAAAGCCAACAACGTGGCAGCAGCCCCACAACTCGAGGCCAGGAAAGCACGACGGCTTTGGCCGGTCCGGCGCGCTGCCGCATCGGCCTGTTCCAGCGCATGGCGGTTGGCCTGCTGTTCCCGCCGGCTCAGGGCAATCGGCATGAACTCGCCATTGGAGGTACTGTCCAGCTTGATGGGCAACCGGGTGTCCAGTGGACGGTCATCGATGGGTAGCTGGGGCTTGCTGTGCTTGGCCATTGCTCTCTCCTGTACGGCTATGGATTGGATAATCTGCTGGCGACCTGTCGATTCAAGGCTGGGTTGCAACCGACGCTAGCCACGCCCCCCTCAGCGCAACAGTGCCAAAAGTTGGCCGGGATTGCGAGCTGCGTTCAAACGCCTGACTCCCTCGATGAACCGGTCCGTTATTCCATCGCTGCACGGCGGGCATGTGTCGCAAGGGTGCTCGCGGCGCAGGCCGGGCTTTCATAAGATGTTGGGCAGCTTGCACCACAGCCGCTAGACTGTGGCCCATGAAACCGTAGCCCGAGGATCTTTCCATGTTCCGATTTTCCACCACCATCCTGACCATAGGTTTGAGTGTGTTTGCCATGGCCTGCTCCAGCTCAGGCGCCAGCGCCGAGGAAGCAGCACTGCCCTTCAAGAAAGAGGAAATCGCGACGTTCAATGAACCCTGGGCCATGGCCTTCATGCCCGATGGCCGGCTGCTGGTGACTGAAATGCGTGGCCTTTTGTACATTGTCACCCAGGATGGCCAGAAATCCCGCCCAGTCGGGGAAGTGCCGGATGTGGCCTACCGGGGACAAGGTGGGTTGGGCGATGTGATCCTTCATCCGGATTTTGCCAGCAACGGCCTGATCTATCTCAGCTATGCCGAATCGGGCGTGGGCAATGTGCGCGGCGCCGCCGTGGCTCGCGCGAAACTGGTTGAGGGTGAGCACGGCACGGCCCTGCAGGATGTACAGGTGATCTGGCGGCAAAACCCTAAAGTCACTGATGACGGGCACTACGGCCATCGCATGGTTTTTGATGCCGATGGCTATCTGTTCATCAGCTCCGGCGAGCGGCAGAAATTCGACCCGGCCCAGCAGATGACCGGCAATCTCGGCAAGATCGTGCGTGTGCGTGATGACGGTTCCATTCCCGAAGACAACCCGTTTTATGAGCGCGGCGATGTGACCGCCGAAATCTGGTCGCTGGGCCACCGCAACCCGCTGGGTATCGCTTTTGACGCCAACGGCCGGCTGTGGAATACCGAAATGGGCCCATTGCACGGCGATGAGCTGAACCTGGTGATCCGCGGTGAAAACTACGGCTACCCCATCGTTTCTGAAGGTGACCACTACAGCGGCGAGAAGATACCCGACCACGATACGCACCCGGAATTCCAGGCTCCCAAAGTCGCGTGGATTCCCACCATCGCGCCGGGAAGCCTGATGTTCTACTCCGGCGACCTGTTCCCGGCCATGAAAGGCTCGGCGCTCATAGCAGGGCTGGCTGCCGCCTCCATCATTCGCGTCGAGTTTGATGGCGAATCCGCCCGCGAAGCCGAGCGTTACGCCATGGGCAAACGCATCCGTGAAGTGGAACAGGGCCCGGACGGCGCGCTGTGGGTGATCGAGGATGGCGAAGACGGACGCCTGCTGAAGCTCACGCCAAAGTAAGTTTCGCGGCTGACGCCGCTTCCCGCAGGAGGGGCTTCAGCCCCGACCGGTAAATTGTCGCGGCTAAAGCCGCTCCTACAAAAGCATACCCAAGCGCAGGAGGGGCTTCAGCCCCGACCGTTAAATTGTCGCGGCTAAAGCCGCTCCTGCAAAAGCATACTCAAGCGCAGGAGGGGCTTCAGCCCCGATCCGAAGGTTTTGCGCCGCCGCTAAAAATAGGGCACTGTTGCGCAGGTTTCATCGGGGAGCGCAGCGCATGTCAGTCATCACCACGGTTTTTCTCTGTTACCTGCTGGTCCTGGCCGCACTGGCCATCTGGAGCAGGAAAGAGTCCACCACCATGAAGGGCTATTTCATCGCCGGCAAGAACCTGCCGCCATGGGTGGTGGCCTTCAGCACCAACGCCACCGGTGAAAGCGGCTGGTTGCTGCTGGGGCTTACCGGCATGGGTTATGCGGTTGGGGCGCAGGCGCTGTGGGTGGTAGCCGGCGAAGTGATCGGCATTGCGCTGGCCTGGTTGCTGCTGTCCCGTCGCCTGAAGCGGCTGTCGGACGAAACCGACTCCATCACGGTTCCCGATGTGCTGGCAGCCCGCTTCAACGATACCGCCCATATCCTGCGCAGCATCAGCGTGCTCATCATCCTGGTAATGGTGGGCGCCTACGTGGCGGCCCAGATGGTGGCTACCGGCAAGGCATTCGACGGCTTCACCGGCCTCAACTATGTGCAGGGCGTGCTGCTGGGCTCCGGGGTGATCATCGCCTATACGCTGGTCGGAGGTTACAAGGCCGTGGCCTGGACCGACCTGGTCCAGGGCCTCTTGATGCTGTTCGGCCTGATCCTGCTGCCCATCGTGGCCATCAACGCGGCCGGCGGCTGGGATGCGGTAACCAGCACGCTGGTGGCCGAGGACCCGGGCCTGATGAGCCCCTGGGGTCCGGATGGCAAAAGCACGCTGGCGATCGTAGGGATTGTCAGCTTCCTGGCGATCGGCCTGCCTTTCGTCGGCGTGCCTCAACTGATGGTGCGCTTCATGTCGGCCCGCAGCGAGAAAAGCCTGGTGCCGGCCATGACCATCTCGGTGATCGTGATCCTGTGTTTCGATATCGGCGCGGTGCTTACCGGCATGGCCGGCCGCGCCCTGTTTCCCGACCTGGGCGATCCGGAGACCATTCTTCCTTTGCTCTCCACCGAACTGCTGCACCCGGTACTGGCCGGCGTGATGATGGTGGTGGTGCTGGCCGCCATCATGTCCACCGTCGACAGTCTGCTGATCCTCGCCTCCTCGGCGGCGGTGAATGACCTGTTGCACAAGATCCTGCGCTCGGCCAAGAGCGATGAGGCCCTGGCCAGAACGGGCAAGTGGCTGACGCTGGTGATCGGCGTGGGTGGCGTAATCTTTGCGCTGAACCAGAGCCCGCTGATTTTCTGGTTCGTGTTGTTTGCCTGGTCGGGTCTCGGCGCGGCATTCGGGCCGGTGCTGCTGTGCGCCCTGTGGTACAAAAAGACCAATCTGTGGGGCGCGGTAGCCGGCATGCTGGGCGGTTTCCTCACCACCGTGGCCTGGGTATTGTGGTTCAAGTCACAGTACTACGAACTGCTGGAAATCGTTCCCGGCTTCATCGTCGGGCTGTTGCTGACGGTACTGGTCAGTCATATAACGGCGAAGCCGCAGGAATTGGCCCAAGTGTAGGAATCAGGGAAGCTGACGACAAGGAATATTCAATCGCGAGCATGGCTCGCTCCTACCCTGGGGGCAGGGTTCGGCACGGGTGGCAAACCCGATGCCGGTGGCCTGTGGGTGTTCGGTTACGGCTCGCTGATCTGGCGAACCGGGTTTCCGTTCACCGACAGCCGGCCGGCGTTCATTCGCGGCTGGTCACGGCGCTTCTGGCAGGGCTCCACCGACCATCGCGGCGTGCCCGGTTCGCCGGGCCGCGTGGTCACCCTGGTTGAGGACCCTGGCGCCACCTGCTGGGGGCGCGCCTACCGCCTGGAAGCGCAAGTCCAGGACGCCGTGATGGCGCAGCTGGATCACCGCGAACAGGGCGGTTACGAGCGGCTGGAACTGGCGCTGCATTTTTCGAATGACGAATCCGTCACGGGCATCACCTACCACGCCACCGCGGCGAACCATGAGTACCTCGGCGAGGCCACGGTAGCCGCGATTGCCCAACAGGTTTTCACCGCCAGCGGGCCCAGTGGCCCGAACATCGACTACGTGCTGCACCTGGAGCGGGCCCTGCTGGAACTCGGCAAGCCCGATCCGCACGTCACGGAGCTGGCCGACGCCCTGCGCCGGTTGCAGGCGGGGGTTTACCCCCGACATTTCCACTCAACGGGTCGCGGCTGAAGCCGCTCCTGCAAATTTCCTGCTCCGGCCCCGATGGGTCGCGGCTGAAGCCGCTCCTACGCCAGGTTGTTCGCATGCCCGGAACCGGCAACAAAATTCAGGGCGAATAATAATACTGCCGGCGGTAGT
>CAYYCX010000150.1:0-7488 GCA_964470455.1 uncultured Wenzhouxiangellaceae bacterium | reverse complement strand
TGCAACGATGCGGTGGATCATGGAAGCCGGTCTCCTGTCAGGACGGGTACTCGGAAAATGGGGTCGAAAATGGGGTCGGATCCCTTTTTCAGGGCCTTCTCTGCGCCTCACATAAATGAGAGGAAAAAGAAAAAGGGATCCGACCCCATTTTCGGATCCCCGCTTTCGCGGGGATGACGTCGTGAAAAAGGGCTCAGACCCCTTCTCGCAGACCCCTTTTCAGTCCCAATTTCAGTCATTACGCACCACGCGCCCGCCGATCATCACGAAGTTCACCTCTTCGATGTTTCTCATGTCGTCGATTGGGTTCAGCGGCATGGCCACGATGTCGGCCTGCTTGCCCACTTTCAGGCTGCCGATGAGCTGGTCGAGATCCAGCATCTCGGCCGCGGAAATCGTGCCGGCCCGCAACACGAACCAGTTGTCCTCAAGAATCCGCGCCATGGCGGCGAACTCGCGAATGGATTCCTCCATCGGGAAAATCGGGTCGGAGCCCAGGGCCATGCGTACGCCCGCTTCATAGGCCGCTTTCATGGCCGTGGCATGGGTTCTTGCAACCAGTTGGGCCTTGGCCAGGTTGTTGGCGGTGATGCCGCCGCTCTGGCCGCGTTCCAGGATCCAGTCCAGCACATAACGGGTGGGCACCAGCCAGGTGCCACGCTCGGCCATCATTTCGATGGTTTCCTGCGAGAGCATGGTGCCGTGTTCAATGGAATCGAAACCGGCTTCCACCACCATGCGGCCGCCGGTGTCGCCGTGGACGTGCGCGGTGATCTTCTTCTTGTGGCGATGCGTTTCATCCGCGAAGGCGTTCAGCTCTTCCTGGGTGTAGGCGGCCACCTCAGGATCGTCGTGTTGCGACATCACGCCGCCGGTACCCATGATCTTGATCCAGTCTGCGCCATGCTTGAGTTCCTTGCGTACCATCAAGCGTGCGCCCTCAACCCCGTCGGCGATATTGCTGAACACCGGGATATCCTGGTCAGGTACCAGCGAATTGGCATCGCCATGGCCGCCGGTAGGGGAGATCGCATGTGGGGCAACCAGCATGCGCGGGCCGATGAAATCGCCCCGGGCGAACGCGTTCCTCACCTCGACGGACGCGAAATAGGGATCGAAGTCGCCCGGCAGCCGCAGGGTGGTGAACCCGGAGTAGAGCAGTTTCTGGGCGTTGCGCACTGCAAGCAGCGCATTGTAGGCGCTGCTCTGCTGCATGCGGCCCACATCCACCGTTGACTTGGTGGAATCAATGGTCAGGTGAACGTGGGTATCAAACAAGCCAGGCGCACACACCTGCCCAGAACGATCGATACGAATGGCGTCGGCTGGTGCATTCACCGAGCTGTTGATCTCGGCAATAACGCCGTTGCGCACCAGGATGTGCTGGTTGTTCACCACCTGCCGCTTCTCGACATCCAGCAGCTTGCCGCAGTGGATGTCATACACAGCGTCCTGCGCAGCGGTGGTAAAGGGGGCCGCCAGCAGTGCGATCAGTACCAGGGCGAGGGGTTTGCGGTTAACAGTGGTTTTCATCAGTCCTTTCCTGTTCATGAGTTCAATCGGTGGTTGGCCCGAGGGGTGGTGCGGCAGGCTCAGGGATTAGCCGCGCTGCCCAAAACGGAATATTCCGGCGGCTCTGCGCCCATCACATGCTCCACCATGTAGTCCCACTGGCGGCGCTGGTAATAGGGCTCGGGAACATAGTAGTGCGTGCGGTTGGGCAGATACAGCAGGTCGAAGTCGCGGTCGGCCTTGATCAGGGCGTCGATCAGCTGTACAGCCTGCGAGGGCTGGACGTTTTCATCCACATCGCCGTAGGCAATCATCAAATGGCCCTGATTCAATTGATTTGCCAGTGGCGGGACACTGATGGCCTGGAAGTTTTCTGCTACAGTGCCAGGTTCGGGCCGGATGGTTGAGCCATTGCCGTAATCGGGCAGGCCGATGAAGCTTTCAAACCCGGGATAGCTCCACTGGTAGCCATACAAACCAGCCGACGCAACGGCGGCGTCGTAGAAGTCATTGTGCTGCAGGATCGCCAACGCCGTGTGATAGCCGCCCCAGGAATGTCCGTACACACCTACTCGAGTGAGATCCATGTAGGGCCGCTTCGCCGCCAGTTCTTCGATGGCGGCGCGATGATCCTTCAGAGCCTCGGTGCCGTGACCGAGGCCCCGGCTGGCATTCTGGAATTCCAGCGAGCGGTAAGGCGTGCCGCGGCCGTCCACGGTCACCACGATGAAGCCCAGGCTGGCCAGGGCAGCCCGATTGTACTGCCCCAGCCCGCTGAACCCCGAAAGATAGTTGAACGGCGCGATGCTGACCTGCGGGCCGGCATAGAGCGCGTTGATCACCGGATAGCTCTTGGCTGGATCGAAATCGGGTGGAAGGTAGATTGCTCCCCAGATCGTGGTCTGGCCATCGGCCGCGGTTGCGGAAAAGCGCTCCGGCGGCCGGTAGCCCCGCTCGGCCAGCTTGGACACATCGGCTTTCTGCAGCTCGGCAATGATCCGCCCATCATCCGTACTGCGCAGCACGCTGACTGGGGGCTCCTCCAGCGTCGAGTATTCAGCGACAAAATAGCGGCCATCCGGGGAGATCCGGTCAGGCGGAACGGGGAAACCAAATACCGTTCGGATCAGGAACGACGGTACACCGGGAAGCGCGTGGTCGGCTGCCTCGGGGGTCAGCAAGGTGAAATCCGACCCATCCAGGTTCACGCGGTAGAGGCGCCGCTGGTATGGGTCGCCGGCTTCGCGGCCACCGGCTGTAAAGTAGACACGCCCATCCGCTTCATCCACACGCAGCACATCCTGCACCGTCCAGTCTCCGGCGGTGAGGGCCTTCAGCACTGCACCGCTGTCCAGGTCGATGCGGTACAGGTGCCCCCAGCCGCTGCGCTCGGAAAACCACAGCGCTTCCGCGCCGTCCTTCAGCAGGCGCACGTTGGGTTCGTTGTAGGCGGCCGGCCCGAGCCGTGCCAAAGTGTCGGATTTTTCTTCAAAGGCCACGCGCGTCTTGCCGTGGCTGAACTCCAGCAACCGCAGGGCACTGCTGCCGTAATTGGCGGCCAGCATGTACAGCCGCTGGCTGTCGGCGCTCCAGCCAACCACGCTGGCTGGCGCCACCGAGAAACCGTCGCCGGCGTCGATCTGCACATGCGAACCGGTGGCCACATCAAACACATGGCTTTCCAGTGTGGGCAACTCATCACCCAGCAGCGGAACCCGCAACTGGTAGAGCTTGGGCCGCACCGAGCCATCCAGCGGCGCCCATTCGACAAAGGGATAGATACCCACATCGCGCTCATCGATGCGCGTGGCCACCAGCTTGCTGCCATCCGGCGACCAGAACGTGGCGTAGGGTGGTTTTACCAGTTGATCGCGCTGCTGTGGAATCGCGGCCAGGCTGGTGTCGGGCACTTTGCCCCAGGAATAATGGGCTTCGCCATCGGTGGTCAGGGCGCGTTCCTGGCCGGTGGCCATGTCGCGCAGCCAGAGGTTGTGGTCGCGGGTGAAGGCCGCCAGTTTGCCGTCCGGCGACAGCAGCAGCCCGGGCTCGGCCTTGGGTGCTTCGACAATTTCACAAGCCGGTGCCCGCAACGTACAGGAGAGGGTTTTGCCGGCAACCGTGCCGGTCAGTTCCTGTTGTTCGGGGTCATAGGTGCTGAGGCGCAGGCTGAGGCCTGTTCTGTCCGCTGCGGATTCGCCGTCCCCGGCCGATGCCGCCAGGGCGGCATTGACTGCCGCTGCCAGCGCCGCGTGATCAAACAGGGGTTGCCGCTGGCCGGTGGCGGATTCCACCCGGAAGTATTCAGGTCCTGATGGAGTTTCATGGGCAAACCAGAAGGCCTCGCCCTCGCCCAGCCAGTGCGGCACGGTGGTGGCATTGCGTGGCAGGGTGCGCAGCTTGCTGTCATCCAGCGAGAAGGCGCGTTGGTAATCGGCCGCCGTGGGTCCAGTGGATTGGGCGGTCGCCGTGGCGGTGGATGCATGGGATGGGTGGGTGGCACAGCCAGCCAACACCACCAGAGTGGTTGCAACGGCGCGCGGTGCAAAGCGCGCTTGGAATTTGGCAGGGGTGGTTCGCGGCATATCGGCATTCCGGTTGCTGGGGAATTGCATCTTTAGACGCAGCATTCCTGGTCCACCACAACCCGGGCACAACGTGGCCGTTGAGGTAGCAGCAACGGTTTGCGTCAGTCTATACGTCCATTGACGGGCAGAAATCCGCCAATCATCTGCAAAGGAAACTGCTGACCATGTCTGAATTCTCCTCAAAACCTGGCTCCGTGAAAATGACGAAACTGTACCGTTGCATGCTGGCGGCACTGGCGATTGGCATTCCCGGGCTGGCGCTTGCACAGGACTCATCTGGTGACAACAACAGCAACGCCATGCTGGAAGAAGTGGTGGTGACCGCCACCAAGCGTGAAGAACGCCTGATCGATGTGCCGGTTTCCATATCGGTCCTTGACGCATCGGCTTTGGAAAGCCAGAACTCATTCCGCCTGCAGGATTACTTTGCCCAGGTTCCCGGCCTGCAGCTGAATGCTTCGAGCAGCGGCAGCCTTCAATTGGCCATGCGTGGCATTTCCACCGGCGGTTCAACCAACCCGACCATCGCCCTGACCATCGATGATGTGCCCATCGGTTCCTCATCGTCCTATACCTATGCGGGATTGTTCGCCGCCGACATCGACCCGGCTACGCTGGAACGCGTTGAAGCCTTGCGCGGCCCGCAGGGTACGTTGTACGGAGCTTCCAGCCTGGGTGGCCTGATCCGCTACGTTACCAGGCGGCCAGTGATGAATGAGTTCACCGGGCGGATGCAACTCGATGCCTACGATGTGAACCAGGGGTCCAGTGGTTTCGGGGCGCGTGTGTATGCCAACGTACCGTTGGTCGAAGACCGGCTGGCAGCGACCATCAGCCTGTTCTACCGGGAGGATCCGGGCGTGATAGATGACCCCTCACGGGGGCTCGAGGACGTGGATAGCGCCGATGTGAAAGGTGGGCGCATCTCGGCCCTGTGGCAGGCCAGTGACACGGTTTCGCTGCGGCTTTCCGCCATGTATCAGGATACCGATGGCGACGGCTCGTCCAATGTATTTTCCGACCGCCCCGACCATGCGCCGGATGACCCGACGCAGATGTACATCGCCGGCACGGGCGACTACGACCGCGAAATCTCCCTGCTGGATGCCAACCTCGACATCGACCTGGGCTGGGCCAACCTGACTTCCATCACCGCCTACGGCGAAAACGACTTCCAGCAGGTGTTCGATGTCACCAATTTCCTCGGTTTCCTGACCGAAATCGTTACCGGGCGTGATGACCTGGGCAGTACCACCTTCCTGCCCACCCACACCGAAAAGTTCTCACAGGAAATCCGCCTGACTTCGCCCGGTGGGGAAACCCTGGAATGGCAGGTGGGGGCGTTCTACACCGATGAGGACTCGGACGCGGCCTACAACATCTTTGCCTCCGACCCAGTCACTGGCGAGATACTGCAGGAAATTTTCCCGGATTCGTTCCCCTCCAGCTTCAAGGAGTGGGCGGTTTTCGGCAACACCACCTACCACTTCACCGACCGCTTTGACCTGCAGGTGGGCGCACGCTACAGCGAAAACCGACAGGTGTTCGACGAGTACATCGCCGGCCCGCTGTACGATCCGCCTTACACCGTTCACGCCGAGTCCAAGGATGATTCGTTTACCTACGTGATCTCGCCGCAGTTCGCCATGGGCGACAACTCACAACTTTATGCCCGCCTGGCCACCGGCTATCGCCCGGGCGGCCCGAATGCCGGAGCAGGGTTTGGAACCCCACCGCAGTACGACGCCGATACCACGGTGAGCTATGAGCTGGGCTGGAAGGCGGACCTGGCGGATCGCCGCATGACGGTGGATGCCTCGATCTATTACATCGACTGGAAGGACGTGCAACTGCAGCAGCGTGATCCGGTCACCGAGTTCCTGTACTACACCAACGCCGGCAAGGCCCGCAGCAAAGGCGCGGACTTTTTGCTGCAGGCAACGCCCTGGGATGGCATGGTCCTGGGCGCGACGCTGGCCTACAGCGATGCCGAGTTGACTGAAGCCACCAACGGCGGAATCTACGGACTGCCGGGCGATCCTTTGCCGTTCTCGGCCAAATGGAGTGGCACCCTTTCCGCGGAACAGAATTTCCCGCTCGGCGACAGTCTTGAGGGATTTGTGGGAGGTACGTTTGCCTACCTCGACGACCGCTATGGCTCATTCAGCCCCAGCGCCGAAGTGCCCCGTATCCATGTGCCTTCCTACTCCACAGTCGACCTGCGATTTGGCGTCAATTGGCAGGACTGGACCTTCAGCCTCTACGGCAAAAACCTGACAGACGAGCGGGGCATCATCGGCGCCAGCAATGAAGTGGCCAGCGGGGCGACCGGGCTTTACCTGCTGAACATCATCCGGCCGCGGACTTTCGGCATTTCAGTCATCAAGGAGTTTTGAGCGCGATTCGTCCAATATACTCCAGGCGGCAAAATTGCCGGATATGAACAGGGAGGCTTTACCCATGGTGCGGTGTCACAGATTTCGCTTTCAATTCCTGGCGCTCGTGTTTGCAGCGTTACCCCTGCTCCCGGCACTGGCCGCGGACCAGTCCCGTTTCGCCACCTGGGAGGACCTGCAGGCCGAGCTGGTCAGCAAGACCATCCTCAGGGAATGGATCCCGATGCGGGATGGCGTGCGGCTGGATGCCGAGATCTATCTGCCGGCTACCAGCGATGGCCCCTACCCGGTGGTGCTGATGCGTTCGCCCTACCCGTCCGACAAGCTGCTGCGACCCAACCTGCTGCACGAGGCGCTGTTCGAAGCCGGTTATGCCATCGTCTACCAGTACGAGCGCGGCCGCTACTGGTCTGAAGGCGAGCACGAATACCTGGCCCGTGCCGAAGAGGATGGCTACGACACGGTGGACTGGATCGCGAAACAGGAGTGGTCGAACGGCAGTGTTGGCACTCTGGGTTGCTCGTCCACCGCGGAAAACCAGTTGCGGCTGATGACGGCCGCGCACCCCGCGCACAAGGCGGCGATCGCGCAGGGGCCGGGCGCCGGCATTGGCCAGATCGGCCCCTACTTCGAGCAGGGCAACACCTTTCGCGGCGGCGCATTGCAACTGCTGTTCGCCGCCTGGTACCACGATTTCATCTTTTATGGCGCCCATGGCGACCCGCGGCCCACCTTCCCGGCCGACCTCAGCCAGGAAGACCGGGTACGCCTGTCGAAGTATTTCAAGCTGGCCCCGGACTATGGCTGGGGCGAGCCGCGCGAAGGCTTTGACTACGAGAGTTACTTCGCCCACCTGCCGGTCACCGACCTGAACATCGCCGTCGACGGCCCACGCACTGAATTCGACCGCTTTTCAAAACGTACGCCCGATCCGGCGGAGTGGACCGACATTCACCTCTCCAACGAGGGTGATACCTTTGGCGTGCCGGGGCTGT
>CAYYCX010000149.1:0-7762 GCA_964470455.1 uncultured Wenzhouxiangellaceae bacterium | reverse complement strand
GCCTGCGGCAGTCCGAAAGTACGGGCATTATTGAGTTCGTAAATATATGTATTAAAGAAATATTATTTGGAGTTCTGCGAGATAATAGTATATATTTGTACAGTATAAAATATTACTTGCTGAAGCAAGGAAATTCACATGTCGCAATCATCAAGCCACACCCTGTCCCAGTTCAAACCCGGCTCGGTTCCGGCAGAAATCGCCGGCCAACTCGCCACCCGCCAACTGCACAAGGAATCCCTCGCCGACCAGATCACCGAACTGGCGGCGCATATCCATGCGGCTACTTTTCGGCTGCTGGAACTGATCCGCGAGTTTGATGCCTGCGAGGGCTGGGCGGGCGAAGGGGTGCTTTCCTGCGCGCACTGGCTGAACTGGAAATGCGGCATGGCCCTGGGTGCGGCGCGGGAGCGGGTACGCATTGCGCATGCGCTGAAAGACCTGCCAAAGATCAGCCAGACGTTTCGCAAGGGCAAGATCAGCTATTCCAAAGTACGGGCCATTACCCGGGTGGCCACTCGCAAGAATGAAAAGTATTTGCTGATGATCTCCCACTTTGGCACGGCCCACCACGTGGAACGCCTGGTGCGCAATTACCGTTCGGTGAAGCGCAACGAGGCCCTGGCAAAGGCGCAGGACCAGCACACGCACCGCGAACTGAGCTGGCATGTGGATGATGATGGCTACTGGGTGATCCGCGGCCGACTGCCTCCGGATACGGGGGCACTGGTTACGCAAGTCTTGCAGCAGGCGATGGACGAACAGTTTGATGAAGTGCGGGACGTTCCCGCGGGAATCTGCGAACAGGCGATGGATGAAACCCGGCCCAGGCCGGAGCCCATCGCCTGGCGGCGGGCGGATGCGCTGGTGCGACTGGCCAAGGGTTATCGCAGCGGCAAATCTTCCCGCAACGTTTCCGGGAACTCCGAGAAATTCCTGGTGCATATCCACACGGACCTGGAAACGCTGAAAGCGAATGGCACAGGAGCCGAGTCTGAACTGGATCCGGGTGGCAGGATTTCTGCTGAAACGACCCGCCGCATTTGCTGTGACTCCGCAACGGTGCAGTGGCTGGATGCGGATGGCCATGCCTGCGATGACGAAGCCCATGCTCTGTCCGATTCCAACCGCCATCTACAGGCCCAGCATCTTCCGCCAATCCAGCCGCTCAGCGTGGGGAGGAAAAGCCGTACCATTCCTTCCGCCATCCGGCGTGCATTGCAGAAACGCGATGGCGGTTGCCGCTTTCCAGGCTGCACGGCCACGCGCTTTGTGGATGCGCACCACATTCACCACTGGGCCGATGGCGGCGAAACCAGCATGAACAACCTGGTGCTGCTGTGCAGCCGGCATCATCACTCGGTGCATGAAGGCGGGTTTACCCTGGAGAAGGTGGATGGTGCGTTCCGTTTCACCAACCCGCAGGGAAAGGTAGTGCCGAATTCAGGCCACGAAAATTCCCGCGGGAACGTCGATGCGCTGCTCGGGATGAATCAAAGCAGTGGCATCCGCATCACCCCGAAATCCTCTCAAAGCGCCTGGATGGGAGAAAAAATGGATGACCAGCTGGCGGTGGAGGGGTTGCTGTTCAGGGAGTAGTGGGACTGTAAATCCCGGATCCCTGGATCAAGTCCTGGGCAGGCGACGCACTTCGTACTGTCCGTGAATGACGTCGTGTGCATTGCATCTGCCATGAGTGGATTCCGGATCTCCGCTGTGCTTCGTCCGGAATGACGCACTTGACAAGGGTTGCGCTACGTCCGGAATGACGGCGTGTGGTTGGTGGCGGCGTGCAGCTTCAGGCTCGATCTTGCAGGGGTTTCATTTTGCAACCATAATGAAACTAGTTGAGCTCTTTGAAGGATTGCAAGCAATGCCCGCCTTGACCGTAAAAAACATCCCCGATGAACTGTTCGAGCAATTGAAAACTTCTGCCCAGATTCACCGCCGAAGCATCAACAGTGAGGTGATCCACTGCCTTGAAGTGGCGTTGATCCCGAATCGGCCAAGTCCGGCACACACGCTTGCCGCGGCCCGCGCATTGCGTGCACAGGTAAAGGTAAAGCGCCTGAGTACGAGGGACATTGCGGCAGCGAAGGATGAGGGCCGCAGGTGATCATTGTTGATACAAATACCATTGCGTATTTGTTTTTGCCTACAGCGGAAACCGCTGCAGTTGAGAAACTCCTGGAACTCGACAGCGAATGGTGTGCTCCGAGGCTGTGGCGCAGTGAGTTCAGAAATATTTTGGCCTTGTACCTGCGCAAGGAAATTCTGACGTTTGAAACGGCGTGTCAAATGCAACGGCAGGCTGAGCAGTTGATGACTGGCAACGAATACGAAATTGATTCCCTGTCCGTGCTGGCGACGGTGAATGAAAGCGGTTGTTCTGCGTACGATGCTGAGTTTGTTACGCTGGCAAGAAGCTTGGACTGCAAACTTGTAACCAGCGACAAGAAACTGCTCAAGCTGTTTCCCGGCATTGCGGAAACGGCTAAGGCGCTTATAGCTCAGGTCTGATTAGCATGGTTGTTCACACGGTGAGGGTGATGAGTTTCACGCCGCCCTTACCAGTAGCCACAGGACCTTCAATCGATACCGTATTTCTTCAGCTTGTAGCGGAATGACCTGAAGCTGATGCCCAAAATTTCCGCGGCCTTGGTTTTGTTGTAACGGGCTTTTCTCAGCGCGTCTTCCAGCATCTGCTTTTCGATGTCCTCGATGACGGTGTCGAGGCTGCCGTCGCCGGCGTCGATGTGCTCCACCGGCACGATGCTGGGTTCCGCCGGCCCGCCCACGTGCTCCAGCATCAGGTCATCCGGCTGTATCACGCTGCCCTCGGCCATGGTGACGGCGCGCTGCAGGATGTTGATTAGCTCGCGCACGTTGCCGGTGTAATGATGATTCTGCAGGGCTTCCATGGCGGCCGGTGAAATCTCCAGCGCTTCCTCTTCGTGCCACTGCTCGGTGATGTCCTGCAAAAAGTGCTTGGCCAGCAACGGGATATCCTCGCGGCGCTCCTGCAGGCTGGGCATGTGCAGCTCGATCACGTTCAGGCGGAAGTACAAGTCGCTGCGGAACTTGCCGCTTTCCACCAGCGGCTTGAGGACCTGGTGCGACGCGCTGATGATGCGCACGTCCACCTTCACCTCTTCACGGCCGCCGATCGGCATCACGGCTTTTTCCTGAATCACGCGCAGCAGTTTTACCTGCATGTGCAGGGGCAGGTCGGCCACTTCATCCAGCATCAGCGTGCCGCCATCGGCCGCCTTGAACAATCCGTCCTTGTCGCCGCTGGCGCCGGTGAAGCTGCCTTTCTTGTGGCCGAAAAATTCGCTTTCCATCAACTCCGAGGGAATGGCGCCGCAGTTCACCGGAATGAACGGGCCGTCGCCGCGCGGGCCGAGCTCATGGATCAGCCGCGCGGCCAGTTCCTTGCCGGAGCCGGAGTCGCCACTGATGAGAACGGGCGCCTGGCTGCGGGCCAGTTTGGCGATCATGGCCTGGCACTGGCGTATGGCGGCGGACTTGCCGATCATGCGGTCCAGTTGCGTGGGCCGGCTGGGCGTTTGCGCGCTGGTGCCCCTGGCCTGGGGTTCAGCCGCTTCCGTGCCACGCAGTCTCAGCGCGGTGTTCACCAGCTTGCGCAACACGGCCAGGTCGACGGGCTTGGATACAAAATCGAATGCGCCCATCTTCAGCGCGTTCACGGCATCTTCCACCTTGCCGTGTGCCGTGATCACGGCGCAGGGCAGGTCGGGGTAGTGATCGGAGATTTCCTTCACCAGGTCGAGGCCATTGCCGTCGGGCAGGCGCATGTCGGTGAGGCAGAAGCTGAACGGATTGGAAGCCAGCTGCACGCGAGCTTCGCCCAGATCCTTGGCAGTGGTGACCTTCAGGCCCATGCGGCTCAATGTGAGGTCAAGCAACTCGCGGATATCGGGCTCGTCATCGATGACCAAAACACGTTGCAAACCTGGCGTCATTCAATTCCCGTCCGTATTGTTCTGCGTCAAGCCGCGGAAGATTTCATCGCCGCGCGGCTCTGTTGTGGCGCCAGGCCCATGCGAATGTGAAAAGCGGTGCCCACGCCCGGCTGAGAGTCTACCGTAAGTTCGGCCTGGTTTGCTTCACACAATTGGCGGGCCACGTACAGGCCCAGGCCGGAGCCTTCCTTGCGGGTGGTGTAGAAGGGCTCGAAGATGTCGGCAATGCGCGAGGCCGGAATGCCCGGGCCATTGTCCTCCACTGTGATCACGCAATAGCCGGCGCTTTCATCCTTGCGCATTTTCAGGATGGTGTGGGGCTGGCGCTTCACGCTGGCGTGATGGATGGTGTTGTCCAGCAGCTTCCACAGGCACTGGTGCAGCTGGCTCTTGTCGAACACAACCAGCGTCTTGCCCACTTCGATCAGCAGGTCGAAACCAATGGCGCTGGCGCCTTGCGAAGAACGGAATTCCTCGGCCAGCGCCTTGAGGAAGCTGTTCAGTTCCACCGGCTCCGGCCGTGATTGTTCCTGGCGGCTGAGCTGCAGGATGTTCTCCACGATCCCGTTCATGCGCTTGGACTGGTCGAGGATGATATTGGTGAGGCGCATGTCATTGAGCGTGATGGAAGGCGATTCCTCCAGCAGCTGCGCGGCATGTGTCAGCGCCGCCAGCGGGTTGCGGATTTCATGCGCGATGCTGCCCGACAGCTTCGCCAGTGAATTGGCCGAAAGCTCCAGTGCCCGCCGCGAGATCACCGACTCGTCGTTCAGCACCACCAGCGCCCCGGGCTTGTCACTGTCCGGCAAAAACGCCAGCGCCGGCAGGATATTGGCCTGGCTGGTTTCCAGCAGCACCGGGCCCATTTCGGTGTCGGGAGCGCTCATCCACTTTTCCACCACCCGGTCCAGGCGGGGTGAAAGGTCACGCAGCAAAAGTTCACGCACGCGCGGGCTGCCCAGCAGGAACCAGGCATATTCGTTCATGATGCGCACGCGACGTTGAGCATCAACGGCGATGATGCCGGTGGACATGTTGCGGATGATGGTTTCGTTGATTTCCTGCAGGTCGGAAATCTGCGCTTCCTGCCGTTCAGCAATCAGGCGGTAATCGCGCGCCCAGTACGCCAGGTGGTGCGACAACAGGCATACCACCATGGCGGTTGCGCCATACATGGCCGACACCACGGCGCGGTCGGCCCAGTCCTGGCCTTGCAGCCCGCCGACCAGGGCCTGGGTGATGAGAGACAGGGTGGCCACCGCGGCGATGAACAGCGCCAGGCGCAAGGGCAACAGCATGCCGGCCATGGCGCTGGTGAACACCAGCAATATCGGAATGCCGCTGTCGAAACTGGTGAGGAGAAAGTGCAGGCTGCCCTGGAAAATGACATCGGCCAGCAGCACGTTGCGCGCCATCAAATGGGCATTGCTGGTGCGGCTTTGCGACATGAACAGCTGGAAGGCGGCAAACAGCAGGTATGCCAGCAAGGTGGCCGGGGCGACGGCGGCCTGCACGCTCGTCAGCGCCTGGCTGTTGAACAGGCTGAATTGCCCCGCCAGCAGCAGTATGGCAATCACCAGGCGATACATGCCCAGGTAGCCGATGATCCGCCGGGTCAGAGCCTCGGGCAGTGGGTAGTGGCTGCTGCGTGTGAATTTGGATTTGTCGGCATCCACCGGTTGCATGTGTAACTTCCCTGGCTACAAGGCTGCCCGGCCTGGCGGACGCCAGCAGAGTATAGCATTCAGAACTTTTGCATCATTCAAGGAAACTCTGATTTATTCAGAGTTTCCGCGGCATAAGGATGTGCCGCCATTTTCAATGATTGCAAATCGTTGAAAGTGAAGCAAAACAAAAATCGCACTTTTTGTTTTGCGTGCTCTGATAATTCAGGGATGAATTATTCAGAGCTTCCTTAATATAAATAGGGCTCCAAACCACGGCGCCTTTGATTTGCGTGCGCTTTCGGGCCAAAATAGCCGACTTTGCCGGGGCACGGATTAACCTGCCGCAACCGGTGCCCCACAGCAGGAGATGCAATGAATTTTCATGAATACCAGGCGAAGGAATTGTTCGCCGCTTACGGCATTCCGGTGCCGGCCGGTCGGGTTGCCGACACGCCCGAAGCCGCGGTTGCAGCCGCCAAGTCCATGGGTGGCGATGTCTGGGTGGTAAAAGCCCAGGTTCATGCCGGCGGGCGCGGCAAGGCCGGAGGCGTGAAGCTGGCCAAGTCGCTGGAAGAAGTGCGCAGCGAGGCCGAGCGCATGCTCAACATGAAAATCTCCACCTACCAGACGGGCGGGCTGGCCTTGCCGGTTGATAAAGTTCTGATAGCCGAAGCCTCCGATATCGATACGGAGTTGTATCTGTCCGCGCTTACCGACCGCGTGAACCGGTGCGTCACGTTCATGGGTTCGGCGGCCGGTGGCATGGACATCGAACAGGTGGCGGCCACCGACCCGGACAAGCTGGTAACCGTGCACGTCGACAACACCGCCGGGTTGCAGCCATACCAGGCGCGCCAGATGGGTTTTGGCATGGGCCTGAACGCCAAGCAGGTGCGGCAGCTGACCAAGATCATGGATGGCCTGTACCGGCTGTTCAAGGAGAAGGACCTGAGCCTGATCGAAGTCAATCCGTTGATCATCGACAAAAAGGGTGACCTGCTGGCCCTGGACGCCAAGATCAACATCGACGACAACGCCCTGTTCCGGCATCACGACCTCGCCGCCATGCGCGACGAAGCGCAGGAAGATCCCACCGAAGTGGCGGCCAGCCGCCACGACCTCAATTATGTGACGCTCGACGGCAACATCGCCTGCATGGTGAATGGCGCCGGACTGGCCATGGCCACCATGGACGTGATCAAGTTGAACGGCGGCGAGCCGGCCAACTTCCTCGATGTGGGCGGCGGTTCCAATGCCGAGCGGGTCAAGGAGGCGTTCAAGCTGATCCTCTCCAGTGACAAGGTGGAGGCCATCCTGGTGAATATCTTCGGCGGTATCGTTCGCTGCGACGAGATTGCCGAGGGCATTATCGAAGCCGTGAAGGAAGTCGGCGTGGAAGTCCCGGTAGTGGTTCGGCTGGAAGGCACCAATGTGGAGAAAGGCCGCGAAATGCTGGGCCAGAGCGGCCTGGCCATCATACCAGCCAGTGATCTGAATGACGCGGCGACCAAGGTCGTTGCGGCGGCCAAGGGCTGATGTAGGAGCGGCGAAAGCCGCGACCGGTAACCAGGGTCGGGGCTTACGCCCCTCCTACGCTGAAACAAATGTAGGAGCGGCGATAGCCGCGACCGGCAACCAGGGTCGGGGCTTGCGCCCCTCCTACAGCAAAATTTGATTATGGGAGATTTTTCCGAATGAGCGTTTTGGTCGACAAGAACACCCGTGTGATTTGCCAGGGCTTTACCGGTAACCAGGGAACTTTCCACTCACAGCAGGCCCTGGCCTACGGCACCCAACTGGTGGGTGGCGTTACCCCGGGCAAAGGCGGCACCCAGCATCTGGGCCTGCCGGTATTCGACACAGTGCGGGATGCCGTGAAGGAAACCGGCGCTGACGCCAGCGTCATTTACGTGCCGCCACCGTTTGCTGCCGATGCCATCCTGGAAGCTGCCGATGCCGGCATCAGGGTGATTGTGGCGATCACCGAGGGTATTCCGGTGAAAGACATGATGACGGTAAAGGCCGTGTTGAAAAACAAGCCCGGCACCGTGCTGATCGGCCCCAACTGCCCCGGCATCATCACGCCGGGCGAATGCAAGATTGGCATCA
>CAYYCX010000148.1:0-7814 GCA_964470455.1 uncultured Wenzhouxiangellaceae bacterium | reverse complement strand
GCCATGAATTCGGCGGTGCCGCGGCGAGCTTTCTGGATGGTTTCATCCACCAGCGCTTTCACCAGGTCCATCTTGTTCGGGAAATGGTAATGAATGGCCGCGTTCTTGATTCCCAATGGCTCCGATATATCTCGGTAGCTGAAACCATTCAGGCCACGCTGCAGCATCAGCTCATAGGCGCGATCCATGATCTGCTCACGAGTGTTGGTTGCTGCGTTCACATTCATCTCCTGACTTACTTGCAGGTAAGTATAGTCCTCGAAAAGAATCTGTCAACCCCCGGCTTCAAAAATTTCGGGATCGGGCTTTCCCGGCTCGGGTCATCCTCGGTCGGGGGTAAACCCCCTCCTACACCCCAAACCGTAGGAGCGGCTTCAGCCGCGACCGGTCAAAGGTCGGGGGTAAACCCCCTCCTACCTTGTAGGAGCGGCTTCAGCCGCGACCTTGCGGGATCGGGCTTTCCCGGCTCGGGTCATCTTCGGTCGGGGATGAATCCCCTCCTGCAGTAAGCTCAGCGTTCAGATCAGCAGGCTGCACTCATGGAAAACCCGGTGCTGCTGCACCAGGTGCCTGGCCCAATCCAGCCCCTGCTGGATCTCGGCGCCGCGCAGCATCCGGCCTCGCGACAAGGTGCGGTTGCGGTTGAAAGCGGAGTAGGGCTGGTCGGGTTGCTTGGAATAACCCAGGGAGATTTCCGGCCACGCTTGCAGAATATGAGAGCGGGAATCCTGCAGGCCGAAGTGCTCGAACAGGATTTCGAACTGGCGTTCCGGGGCCTCCAGGAATGCATCGAAATCCAGCATCAGGCACTGGTCGGCGTGATCGATGACGGCCGCCATCATGCGCGCCACCGAGGTCAGCCAGGTCAGAACCGCCAGCTGGACTTCCCCCATGCCCGTGGCGGGTGGAATGAACACTTCGCCGGTGAGTGCTTGCCACTCCTGCAACCGGTGGGGCGCATGGCCGGCCAGGTCCCGGGCCGGTGACTCCTTGCCCAGCATGCCGGCCAGAAAGGGCTCCAGCCGCACGAACACCAGCAGCATTCGCGCATCCGGCATCTTTTCGGCCACCGGCCGGATCAGCGCATTGCAGGTGCTGGTGGCCTTGATCATGCAGCGTTGGCCGGGATGGAATGGACGGTTGTGCGCTGACAGTGCGAGTTGCAGCCATTCCTGCCACTGCTGCGGCAGGGTTGGGGATGCATGGCTGCTGAGCTGGCGCAGGGTCAGCGGTTCGCGGATCGGCAGTACCGCGGGAGTGGCTGCCAGGGCACGGGACAGCAGGGTTGATCCACAATGGCCGATGTGGAATATGAAATCCGTGCTTGCCGGAGCCTGGCCTGCCAGTGCATTGAAAACATCCGCCCGGGCGAATGAAACCGGTGACGCGGCAGCGTCGTGGATGCGCTGGTCGAGGAAACTGGCCTCACGGAACTGGCTTTCGGTAACCGGCAGCCAATCACACGTGTCGTGCGCGAAATCCAGCTGGTACAGATGCCAGCCGGGGTCGGCCAGCACTTCTGCAATGGCGGGCGCCTGGCTCATGCAACGCACCGCTTGCGCGTGCGCCGGGGGTTCATTTGCTGCGCAGGCCGCGCAACAGGATCCACACGCCAGCCGCCAGCGCGGCGATGCCGAGGTAGTAGTGGTCCAGCCAGCGTGAGGGCATTTCCTCGAAACCGCTCAACAGGGCGCCGGTCACGGCCAGCGCGGCGCCGGCCATCACCCGCAGGGTACTGCGGTGCGATGCCTCGATTTCCTTGCGCAGGCTGGCGAGATCGTTGGATTCGAGTTTCGTGGTCAGGCGGCCGCTGGTGGCCTGTTGCAGGTAGTCATGCAGCAGGCCCGGCATTTCCGGCGCCTGCGCCAGCCAGCCGGGCAGGCGTTCCCGCAGTTCGCGGGCGGTGTGATCCAGGCCGTGCTTTTCGCGCAGGATGGCTTCCAGCTCAGGTTTGGCCACTTCAATCACGTCCAGCGCGGGATAGAGGTCCCGGCCCAGGCCCTCCACATTCAGCAGGGTTTTCTGCAGCATGATCAGCTGCGGCTGGATGTTCAGCTTGAAGCGGTAGGCAACCTGGAACAGTTTCAGCATCAGCCGGCCAAAGGAAATCTCGTTCAGAGGCCGCGCCAGGTTGGGTTCGCCCACCGCGCGCACGGCAGCCTCCAGTTCATCCACGCGGGTTTCCGGCGGTACCCAGCCGGCATCGATGTGCAACTGGGCCACGCGAAAATAGTTGCGGTTGAACAGGGCCAGGAAATTTTCGGAAATGTAGTAGAGGTCCTTGGGTGTCAGGCTGGCGACGATGCCGAAATCCAGCGCGATGAAGCTGGCATCCGCCGGATTCCGGACATCGACGAAAATATTGCCGGGGTGCATGTCGGCGTGGAACAGGTTGTCGCGGAATACCTGCGTGTAAAACACGCGGATGCCGCGCTTGGCGAGTTTTTCGAGATCAACACCCAACGCCCTGAGCTGCTCGATATCGCCAACCGGCACACCGTGAATGCGCTCCAGCACCAGCACCTGCTCGCGACAGTAGGGCCAGTAAATTTCCGGAACGTACAGGTCTTTTGAATCCTTGAAATTGTGGCGCAGCACCGAGGCATTGGAAGCCTCGCGGGTCATGTCCAGTTCATCAAACACGAAGGTTTCGAACTCGCGCACGAATTCCGGAGGCCGTACGCGCGCGCCGCCGTCCATGTATTTCTCGGCCAGCCGGGCAATGCTCATCAGCAGGTCCACATCGCGGCGCAACTGGCGGCGTATGCCCGGCCGCACCACCTTCACCACCATCTCGCGGCCATCGGGCAGGGTTGCCGCATGCACCTGGGCGATTGACGCCGAGGCCAGCGGCGCGGGATCGAATTTGAGGAACAGCTCCGCCAGCGGCTTCTCCAGCGCCTTTTCAATGATGGCCACGGCCTGGTCGCCGGGAAACGGCGGCACCCGGTCCTGCAGCAGTGCCAGTTCATCGGCGATATCGGCCGGCACCAGGTCGCGGCGTGTGGAAACGATCTGGCCGAACTTCACATACACCGGGCCCATGTCCTGCAGCGCCAGCCGCAGGCGCTCGCCACGAGGTTTTTCGGCCATGCCGGCCTGGTTGGCCCAGGGGGCCAGAACGCGCAGGAATTTCATCGGCCGGTAAAGGTGGGTGGCGGCCAGCAGGTCATCCAGCCGGTAGCGCGCCAGGATGGAACTGATGCGCAGCAGGCGGCCGAATTGCTGCAGGGCGCGGATCATGCCTTGTTCTCCGCGTCTTCGCCTTGTTGCCGCTCATCGAGCAGCCGGACACGCGCTTCCAGCCGTTCGGTGGCGTCGCGCAGGCGGTCTACCTCGTCGGCGAATTGCCGCAGCTCACTTTCCTGGGCGATGGGGCTTTGCGGGCTGCACAAATACTCACCGGTGAGCTGTTGCAGGTTCTCACCGGTGCTCTTCAAAGCCTGACCGAAACCCTTCAACCCGCTCGCGATCTGGTAACCCAGCACATCTCCGGTAAACCGCGCGATGCCGGCCTCCCAGTCCGGGTCGAGTTGCGAAAACAGTCGCTCCAGGTCGCGAGCCAGGGTGGCATCGCCGGAAATTTTCACGCGCGAGCCGGGCCCGCCCCAACGGCCGGTGTCGTCCGGAACGGCCATGGCGATGAGCGCCGGCAGGCTGCCACTGATCACCGTGTCGGCTTCGTCGTCTTTCGTCAGGGTGACGGCCACGCGGTACGCATCAAAACGAAAATCCAGCGTGATGCCCAGGTCCTCGAGCTGCAGTCGCGCGCAGCGTCCATCCAGGCGCGCCAGGCGTTCACCGCTCTGCTGGTCCGCCGCCAGCAGGCGGTTGATGGCGACTTCAAGCGAAGTTGCCAGCAGGCCGGGCAGCGGGGTTCGGTATGCGCGTGACTGCTGTTCCGCCATATCAGGCATGCAATCCGCTGTGAATGGCGACGATGCCACCGGTCAGGTCACGAAACCGCACCTGCTCGAACCCCGCCGCTGTCATCATTTCCGCCAGCTTTTCCTGTGGCGGGTGTTTGCGGATGCTCTCCGCCAGGTAGCGGTAGCTGTCCTCGTCATGGGCCACCAGCCGCCCCAGCAGCGGCAGCACGCTGAAGGAATAACGCTCGTAAAGCTTCGCCAGGTGCTCTTCACGCACATGGGAAAATTCGAGGATCAGCGCCCGGCCCCCCGGCCTGAGCACCCGGTACATTTCCCGCAATGCAGCATCCTGGCCAGTCACATTGCGCAGGCCAAAGGCAATCGTGACCGCATCAAAACTGCGGTCGGCAAACGGCAATTGTTCGGCGTTCACCAGGCCGTAATGAATATTGCCGGCCAGGCCGCTGTCCTCCATGCGGCTGCGGCCGATGCGCAGCATGTCGGCATTGATGTCGGTGAGTACCACCGCGCCGGTGCTGCCCACCCGCCGGTGCAGCAGGCGGCTGATATCGCCGGTGCCGCCGGCCAGGTCCAGCACGCGATCACCACGCCGCACGCCGCTGTTGGCGACAAAATCACGCTTCCACAAACGGTGCACGCCCAGTGACATGAAGTCGTTCATCAGGTCGTACTTGCCCGCGACGGACGTGAAAACCTGGCCCACCAGGCCGGTCTTGGCAGTGACAGGCACTTCCCGGTAACCGAAATGGGTGGTTTCTGGCGGCGTATCGCTCATATTGTTCCTGTCGGTGAGGCAGAGCCCTGTCTGGAATCGCGGTATTCATTGTACCTGCCCCGGCCGGCTTTCGGGCAATTTGCCCGCGGTTCCAGGCGTGGCCTTTATCCGGGCAGCGGGTGTTAGAATCCCGAACGTGGCTGGTATACAGACTGCCCAGCCTGAACCCACAGCGAACTTGTTGATTGATCCAGAAGTTCGTGCCTTACCAGGGAGATCAACAGGCCCGGATGGAACACGATGCTGACCTCGCCCTGCAGATTGCCCTGATACTGGGCTTGGGCGCATTTTGCCAATGGCTGGCCTGGCGGATGCGCATCGCGGCCATCCTGCCTCTATTGCTGGCCGGGCTGTTGCTGGGCCCGGGCATGGGTGTGCTCGACCCTGACGCATTTCTGGGCGACCTGTTGTTCCCGGTGGTTTCGCTGGGGGTTGCCATCATCCTGTTTGAGGGCAGTCTCACCCTGCGCCTGTCGGACATTCGCAATGTCACGTCCATCATCCGCAACCTGACCAGCATCGGTGTGCTGGTTACCGCGGCGGTGATGGGCGCCGCGGCGCACTACCTCGTGGGGCTGGACTGGCAGCTTTCGTTGTTGTTCGGCGCACTGGTTTCGGTTACCGGGCCGACCGTCATCATGCCGATGCTGCGCAGCATCAAACCTACTTCGCGGATAGCCAATATTTTGCGCTGGGAAGGCATCCTGGTGGATCCCATCGGCGCGGTGCTGGCGGTGTTGTTGTTTGAACTGATCATGACCGGGCAGAGTTCCGAGTCATGGATGGAATTCGGCAAAGTCATCGTGATGGGCTCAGTGTGGGGTGTTTCCGGCGGCGTGGTGTTGGGCGCCATGTTCAAACGCCACTTGCTTCCCGATTACCTGGAAAACTATGCCGCCCTGGCTATGGTATTGGTGGTGTTTTCCGCGTCGAATTCGCTGGGCCAGGAATCCGGCCTGATTGCTGTGACGGTCATGGGCATTGTGCTGGCCAACAGCAGGGGGCTGAACGTGAGCGAGCTGCTCAGCTTCAAGGAGCACCTGACCGTGGTGTTGATCTCCATGCTGTTCATCATCCTGGCGGCCCGCCTGAAGCTGGAGCAGCTGGCCATGCTGAGCGTCTCTTCCCTGCTGATCCTGGCGGTTGCGCTGTTCCTTGCCAGGCCGCTGTCGGTATTGCTGTCGAGCCTGGGCACCAGTATCAATTTCAGGGAAGGGGCGCTGCTGGCGTGGATTGCACCGCGCGGAATCGTGGCTGCGGCGGTGTCCTCGTTGTTTGCGCTGAAGCTGGAGGGGAAAGTTGAAAATGCCGAGTTGCTGGTGCCGTTGACGTTTGTGGTGATCATTGGAACGGTGCTGATCCAGGGACTGACAGCCCCATGGCTGGCCCGCCGGCTCGGACTATCCAGCGCCGGCGAACAGGGGGTGATGATCAGCACCACCAACAAAGTCGCGTTGGCGATAGGCGAAGCGCTGCACAAGAACGGCATCAAGGTATTGGTGGCCGATACCAGCCGTGCCGGTTTGCAGGAAGCCCGCATGATGGGGCTGAACACCTATTTTGGGAATCCGTTGTCGGAGCATGCCGATCGATTCATGGACCTTGGGGGCTACACTGACCTGCTGGCGCTGTCGAGAAACCCCGAAGCCAATGCCATGGTGTGTTCGCATTTCCGCCACGACTTTGGATCAAGGCATGTATACAGCGTGCAGCCGGCCAGTTCGGAGGAAGACAACCAACGCAAGGAACTGGCCCAGCCGCTGCGCACCAATATCCTGTTCGCCAAGGATGCCACCTGGCCCAAACTGGCCAGCCTGCTGGGGCAGGGCGCACGTATCCGCTCCACCCAGCTGACCGAGGAATACGATTTCGAGGCTTACCGGATTGCCCAGAAAAACGGCTTCGTTCCCCTGTTTGCCCTCAATGAAAAAGGGCGGCTGCGGATTTTTTCCAGCGACAGCCAACTTGAACCTCAACCGGGCTGGACGGTCATTGCGCTCAGCTCCGGCGAGACCGACGCCGATGCCGATGCCGCTGCAAAGCCTGATGAGCAACCGGAAGATGCTGAATCAGACGGGAACACGGAACCGGAGGCCAGGTCCAGGGATCAGTCAAAGAAGGATGATGGCTGAAGCGCAGGCACGGGTTTTCGCGCCTCGGCCAAAGATTAATGCAAACACATTCGCAGGAGGGAATGGTTGATGCGTAAATTATTCATGACGCTTGGGCTGATCATTCTGGTGGGCGCCGGGCTGGCCTGGTATTTCGTCAACGTGCGCCTGGACAGCATGATCGAAAGCCGGCTGGAACGTGCCGCCACCACCTCGCTGGGGAACCATGTGGAGGTGGGTGGCGTTGAAACCGACCTGCGCAAAGGCACGCTGAATGTGCGGGAAATATCCGTGGCCAATCCGCCCGGCTACAAGAACCCTTATGCCATGCGCTTCACCGGCGTGGAGGCGGCGGTCGACTATGACACGCTGGAAATCCGCCGGGTGGTGATCGACCGGCCGGAGTTCCTGATCGAGGAGCTTGGTGGCACCACCAACTTCCAGCAGATGCTGGATGCCATGGAAGCCGGCGAATCACCGGTTCCCGCGGCGGAATCGTCGGCGCCCGAACCGGAAATCACCATCCGGCACTTTCGCATCGACGGAGCACGCGCGGGTTTTGAGTCGCAATCGCTGGACCGTTACACCGACCTCAAAGTGGATGCCATCGAGATGAACGACCTCAAGGGCACGCCCACGGAACTGGCCAACCAGATCGGCCGCGAGGTGCTGAGAGAGCTCAGTTCGGAAGCCGGCATGGCGATGCTGGAAGCCCAGGCGCGCAAAAAAGCCGGCGACCTCGGCAGCAAGGTGAGTGAATCGCTGGACAGCATTTTCGGCAAGGACGAGGAAGCGGAAGATCCACCGGACAGCCAGAACTGAGTTGCGGGTCAGACACTGAAACAACCAAGGTGAGAACCCGCCGGATGGCGGGTTTCTTTTTACGGGGAAAAGACGGGCAATGTTGAAGAAAATCACATGGGTCACATGGGCGGTGCTGCTGGTGGCTGGTGCCGGTGCGCAATCTGCGGCGCAGGCTGCGGCGCGGAATGTGCCTGAGCTGAATCCGGCCTGCGTGATGCAGATGGCAAATGAGGC
>CAYYCX010000147.1:0-7820 GCA_964470455.1 uncultured Wenzhouxiangellaceae bacterium | reverse complement strand
GCCATACTCCCGTCCATGGTCGGTCTGGCCTCTCGCGAACATCCCTGTTCGCTCGCCCGCCGGTCACTGCATCGACTCGGCGGCTACCAGGGGCCAGGAAGGGCATCACCCACCCGGGGCCTGCGTAACCAAGAGTGTCTGGAAGCCCGATGACCTGGAGCTTTCCGAACTAACAATGTTTGGCAGCCCGATGGCGGTAAGGGATTCTGGGCCAAGTCCAGGACCGGAAGGCCTTGCCGCCATCGGGCTTGCTAACGGGGCCAGGAAGGGCATCACTCGCTTGGGGTCGAAAACAAATGCTGGCCAATTCCGGATTGAGGCAACCCGGAAAAAGGCCAGGATCAGCCGAACGAGTTAAACGGTCCAGATTTCGGACAACACACGCTTGAAGTTCTCGCCCAGGACCAGCCGGATGTTGTCGTCACTGTAGCCGCGGCGGACCAGCGCCTCCGTCAGGTCGTACATCTTTTGCGGGTGGTCCAGGCCCTCGATGTCGATGCGGTCGCGGAAGCCGTAGCTGTCCTTGTAGGAAGCCTTCAGGCTCTTGTAGATCTCCTCCGGCAGCGCGTCGTAGCCCTTGAGGTCAGAGTCCGTGCCCACGCCCACGTGTTCGATTCCCACCAGCTTCGCCACGTGGTCAATGTGGTCCACATAGCTGTCGATCGTGGTGGGTTCAGCAGCCGTGACGAAGTTGCGCACCGCCGTGATGCCCATCACCCCGCCCTTGGCCGCCATCGCCTTGATGGCTTCGTCCGTCTTGCAGCGTGGATGGCCGGCAGCGAGAGCGCGGGCGTTCGAATGGGTAATCAGCACCGGCCTTGACGACAGCTCGAAAGCATCCAGCGTGGTCTGGTCGCCGCAGTGGGATACGTCCACCGCCATGCCCACCTCGTTCATGGCGGCAACAATGCGCTCGCCGAAGTCGCTGATGCCGCCATCGGCCCGGTCGGTTGAGCCCGAAGCGATGCGGTTCTGCGAATTGTAGGTCAGCTGCGAAATCCGCTGGCCTGCGAGGTAATACTGCTTCACATCTTCCGACCTGGCGAAGTGGTCGGAATTCTGCACACCCAGGATGATGCCGATCTTGCCATTCTTTTTCACTTCCTCCAGGTCGGCGGCGGAGTCGATGCGCATCAGCAGGTCCGGGTGTTGCGTGATGAAGCCGTTGTACATGGACATGAAGCCCATCACGTCGAGCTTCACGTCCGGCCCGCCCATGCCAACCGCAGGGTGGAACACGTCGATGCCGGATTTCCTGATCTCGAGCAGTTCGTCGCGGGTGAAGTTCAGCCAGTCATCACCGGTGGCGCCCGCTTCAAACATGCGGGTCATGTCCAGCAGCGACAGGAGGTCCATCACCAGTGACTCATTGACCAGGGTGATGGCGCGATCACTGTACTGTGTCGCGCTGGCTGCAAATACCTGGTATTTGCCGAAATTGAGGAAAGGGGCGGCGATTGCAGCCCCTGCCGCCATGCCGACGAATTTGCGCCGGCTGATTCTTGAATGTTGCTTGTTCATGGGTGTCTCCCTGAAAAGTCCCCTGAAAAATGTGGATTACTTGTACTGGAAGCCCAGGATGTTCCAGAACCAGTAGAACCAGCACATGAAGACGGCGCTCAGCGCCACGATGGTGTAGCGCACCCGCGCCCACTTTCCGGCCAGCAGGCCTTGCCGCCATACGCCGATGCAGCGGTACAGCAGGTACAGGCCCGCCAGGAATGCAATGATGGGGAACACCAGCCACAGCTTGAACAGGAACGGGATGCCACCGAACAGCTGGTCGGAAACCGCGGAAATTACAATAACACCCACGACCAGCACCAGCACATTGGCGGCTGAGGCCAGGGTGGCCGCACCGATCGCTGAACGATCAGCGGCCGGAAGGGCTTTCAGTTCGCGACGCTGGAAGAAGCGGCGCAGCAACACGCCCAGGAAAACCAGCATGGCCAGGCCCAGCAGGGTGAAATTGAAGTTGCCGGTTGCATGAGCAGGCAGTTTGCGCAATGACATGAATGGCAGGCCATCCATGATGAAACCGGTGATGGCGCCCTGGTCGTTTTCCTGGAAGGCTATCAGGCGCGGGCTGATGCCGGGCGCCAGGCCCACCAGCGGGCTGGTTTCGCGGAACAGGTTCTTTTCAACTTCAGCGTATTCCTTGGTCTTGCCGGCAAAGGCCACCATCAGGGTATTGTTGGCAGTGGGCGCTACCTGTACCCCACCTGAAAGCCCCAGTGCCTTTTCTATGGTCGAAAAATTGCTGCGCCAGAAACCGTAAGTGCCAGCGTACTTTCCGGCACGCTCGCTGAAATCACTGGGCGGCACCGGTGGTTCTTCTTTCCGCGGGAAAAACTCCTCATAAAAAGCCGGGAACAGCATGGACCGCACTGCGCTGCCGCCAGCGCCGGCAAAGGAAGTGAAGAATGCCAGCTGGTGCTCTTCGTCAACCCCCAGGAAAGAATGGAAATACGAGGTATCACCACCATGCCCTACCACCCGGGTACCTTCGTAATCGCCCTCGTAAAACCCCAGCGCCATGCCCAGCAGACGGTCATCGTGCGAGAAGTTGCGGGTCAGCATTTCCCTGACGGTGGCTTCTTCCAGAATGCGCTGGCCGTTCAGTTCACCCCCGTTGAGGATGGCCTGGGCAAATTTCACCATGTCCGTGGCGGTAGCGGACTGCGCCCCGGCGGGACCGAAGTTGGAAATGATCTCAAATGGCTTTTCGGTGAACTTGCCGGCTTCGATGCCGTAGCTCTTGGCCATGGTAGCGGCCAGGTTTTCCGGCAACGGCTCATTGAAGGTGGAATGATCCATGCCCAGTGGCTGGAAGATTTCCTGCTCGATGTAATCCTCGAATTTCAGGCCGGAAACATTGGCCACGATCAGTCCGGCGATGGCAGTGGCGTAATTGGAATACGCCGTCTGGGCGCCCGGAGGATTCACCCGCTCCGGCTGGTACTTCTCCATGGATTCCGCCAGCGGCATGATGCGGTCCGGGTCATCGATGATCAGGTAACCCACGGCGCCATCCTCAAAGCCGGCGGTGTGCGTCATGATGTGGCGCAGGGTGACGGGCTGGTCGAATGTGTCCTTGATCTGGAAATTTTCCAGATACTCATTCACGTCGGTATCGAGGTCCAGCTTGCCCTGTTCAACCTGCTGCATCACGGCTACCCAGGTGAACAGCTTGGAAACCGAGCCTGGGCGGAAGAGGGTAGTGTACGGGTCAACCGGGATCTGCTTTTCGACGTCCTGGAAACCGTAACCCTTGGCGAAAATCAGCTCGCCGTTGTGCATGATGGCAACGGTTCCGGCCGGGCTGTTATTGGCTTTCATCGCCGGCTGTACCACGCCATCAATGAAAATTTCCACTGCCTCCGGAACGTCCAGGCCGGGCTGTGCTGTGGCGTTGAGGGATGCCGCCGTGAAACACAAAGCGGTAAAAATCCACTGTGCAATCTTTTTCATGTTCTGCATTCCTGAGTGAGTCTTGAAGTTGGGGCGGAGTTGTACACTCTGATATTAGCCTTAATGCACGTTAATGGTTAGGCACATTCGACCGGATTGTGTGCAGAACGGGCCAATGCGCTAGAATGCCCGCAATGCCCCAACCGGCGGCAACCAGTGCATTCCAGAGGCCAGCCACGACATGTTGTTCGGTGACGAGTACTTGGTTGAAATCGACCCGGGGTTTGATCCGGACCAGGCATCAACGGAAGAGTTGGGCTCGTTGTTCCGCAAGGCGAGCAAAATCACCCGCTTCCATTCCACGCGGAACCGCGGCTTTGCCCACGACCTCAGCGGAACCAGCCTGACCGGCTTCCTGTGTTACAAGATCGACGATGACAGCCTGCTGGAAATCAACGACTCATTGCTGCGGCGACCCACGGTGATCCGCAACGAGGTCGCGGACCTGATCAGCTTCCAGTTCGTTTCCACCGTCAAGCGCTCGGAATTCCTCGGCGAAACCCGGAACCTGCACGAGCTTGGCCCGGCCATCATTGTCACTGCCATTCCCAAGCACGAAGTCACCTACCGCGTGCCCAAAACCCAGCAGCCGATCCGGCATGTCGTGCTGCACTCGACCCTGTCCACGCTGTTGCAGCGCATGAACGAATCAAAAAAGGATTACCCGGTGTGGCTGCAGGAAATCCTGAACGGCGAATGCGAAACGCCACGGCAGCGCGTGCTGTTCCTCGAAGACGTTCATCGCGACCTGATCTGGTCCTGTTTCCACCTGCCGGTTTCCGGTGGCCTGCTGAAACACTGGCTGGAAGCCAAATTCAACGAATTGCTGAGCATTGGCCTGCAAATCCTCAAGAACGACCCCAACCTGGTGAACATCCGGCCGGCCGAGAAGGTGCTGCCGCAGGATGAGAAAATGCGCCGCGCCATGGTCATCCTCAACCAGGCCTACGCGCATCCGCCCAGCCTGCCCGACCTGGCGCACCAGCTGGGCATCTCGGAAACGCAGCTGAAGAGCAGTTTCAAATCGCTCAGCGGCACCACGGTGATGCAGTACTGCATCAACAAGCGCATCGACGCCGCCAAGCTGCTGCTGAACGAGAACAAGCAGTCGATTTCGGAAATCTCCGATATCGTCGGTTACCAGGATCATTCGGCGTTTACGCGAGCCTTTCGCCGGCTCACCGGAACCAGCCCGCGCCAGTGGCGACAGTCACGCAGCTCGCAGTAAGCCTCGCTTCCGATCGCTGGCCGAAACGGCACAGTAAAATGTCGGGTTCGCCTAGGCCGGTTCCGGCGAACTGATTACCATGAGGTGATGGCTACCTCACCCGGAGTTTCCATGCTCAACTTTACAGCGCGTTTCAATCATTCCCTGGTGCTGGCCTGTGGTTGGCTGGCACTGGCTCCGTTCAGCATTCACGCCGATGAGCCTGCTCCGCCTTCCGAAGAGGCAATCGACCAGATCGTCCAGCGCAGCATGGAGGAATTCGGCATACCGGGCATGACGGTCTCAGTGGTGCATGCCGGCCAGGTTTTATACTCCAAAGGGCACGGCATCCTGGAGATGGAGAAAAGAGACCGGGTGGGTGAAGACACCCTGTTCCAGATTGCCTCGGTGTCAAAAGCGTTCACCGCCGCCTCCCTGGCCATCCTGGTGGATGAAGGCAAGCTGGGCTGGGACGATCCGGTGATCGATTACCTGCCCGAGTTCCGCATGTACGATGCCTGGGTTACACGCGAATTCACCATTCGCGACCTGCTCACCCACCGCAGCGGCCTGCCACTGGGTGCGGGAGACCTGCTGCTGTTCCCGGAGGCGGAATCCACCCGCGAAGATATCATTCGCGCGTTCCGCTACCTCAAGCCTGCGAGCAGTTTCCGCTCGAAGTACGACTACGATAACCTGCTGTACATCGTGGCGGGGGAAGTTGTAGCAGAAGTGTCCGGAATGTCGTTTGAAGATTTCCTCGAACAGCGCCTGTTCGCGCCTGCGGGGATGGATGACTGCCATGGCAACCTCAGCCGCGTCGGCCCACGCGCCGACAAAGCCACGCCGCATGTGGATTTCACCGGTGAGCTGGCCATCACCACATCAAAGATCACCGATGTGTCGGCGGCAGCCGGTGGCATCAACTGCAGCGCTGATGGCATGGCGCAGTGGATGAAGCTGATGCTGAATGACGGCAAGACCGACG
Source organism: uncultured Wenzhouxiangellaceae bacterium (assembly GCA_964470455.1). Taxonomy (GTDB): domain Bacteria; phylum Pseudomonadota; class Gammaproteobacteria; order Xanthomonadales; family SZUA-36; genus JAWXBM01. Next base: position 2,154 of record CAYYCX010000147.1, on the reverse strand, counting down.
ATGGCACGCAGTTGATCAGCTCCGCGCAGATGCGCCAGCTGTTCAGCCCGGTGACCATCACGTCAACCGGCGGCTATGTCGCTGAGCACACCGGTGCTTCCCTGAGCGCCTATGCACTGGGCTGGGGTGTTTCCACCTATTACGGCCAGCCCTTGCTGTCGCACGGTGGCGGCTTGTGGGGCATGACCAGCTTCATCATGCTGTTGCCAGAACAGGATCTGGGCGTGTTCGTCAGTAACAACCTGATGTCATCAGCACCGCGGGCGGTGGGCAATGAAATCGTTGACCAGTTCCTGTTGACGCGCGAGGAAGATACCGCCGACTGGATTGCCATCGTTGCCGAAGCCAGCAAAAGCCGCAAGGAAGCCGGCAACAAGGTGGTGGAGGAAGCTGCCGCTGCCCGTGCTGCCGACAGCACTCCGTCGCTGCCGCTGGAAGCCTATGTAGGAACTTACCGCGACAACTGGTACGGTGACATCTTCATTGAACAGGACGACAACGGCCAGCTGACGTTCCGTTCCGGCCGCGCCGCATCATTGCGCGGGCCGCTGGAGCATTTCCAGCACGACACCTTCATCGCCCGCTGGGTCGATCGCTTGCTGATGGCTGATTCCTATGTATCCTTTACCATGAGCCCCGAAGGCAAGGTGGAAGGCATTCGCATGAAAGCAGTATCACCCAACACGGATTTCTCATTTGATTTCCACGACCTGGACCTGAAGCGGGTTGACTGACCTGCGGCGCACATCGCTGGCGGATTGTCCTTTGCCCTGCGTACAGGCGATGCCCTCATGAGCCTGCCCCTGATCCAGGCCGAATGGACCCTGGCGCTGTGGGCCGCGCTGATGTTCCTGGCGGCCCTGGGGTTCTGGAGTGACCGCACGCGAATTGGACGCAATGTTTCCGGCGTAGCCATCATCCTGGCCGTGGCCATGGCATCGTCCAACCTGGGCGTATTGCCCAAGAGTTCCGATGCCTACAATGTGGTATGGATTTACCTGGTGCCGCTGGCGATCCCTCTGTTGTTGTTCAAGGCCAACCTGCGCAGTGTGCTGGCGGAAACGGGCAGCATGATGGCGGCATTTATCCTGGGCGCCATTGGCACCACCATCGGCGCCTTGCTGGGTTACTGGGTACTGCCGCTGGGCGAGCATGGCTCCGACCTGGCGGGCATTTTCAGTGCTACCTACATCGGCGGCTCCATGAACATGGCGGCGGTTGGCCAGGCGCTGGAGGTTGACCCGTCGGTTATGACGGCCAGCGTGGCGGCCGACAACGTGGTCGGTGTGATGTACCTGGCCTTCCTGGCGATGGTGCCCACGCTGGCTTTGTTCCGCTGGTGGTACCGTAATTCCCGCCAGGCGGATGCTTCGCTGCAACAGACCAACGAGCAGATTGCCGCCGAGAACAATGCCAGTGAGCTGAACCTGGCCCATGCCGGTTTTGCCCTGGGATTGTCTTTCCTGATCTGCGCCATCAGCACGGTGCTGGCGGAACGGCTTGGGGTGGGCTCCTACAGCATCCTGTTCATCACCGCACTGGCCCTGATCCTGGCAAATCTGTTCCCGCGGCAGTTGGCGCAACTGAAGGGCGATTACGAAATCGGCATTTTCTTCATGTACGTATTTTTCGCCGCCATTGGCATCAGCGCCGACATAGGCGCGATGATCAGTTCGGCACTCATCCTGGCGGTTTATACGGTAATTATCATCATTTGCCACGCGACGCTGATTTTCGCCGGCAGCCGCTGGTTCAAACTCGAACTGATGGAAGTGGTCATCGCATCGAACGCCTGCGCCGCCGGCCCGGCCAGCGCAGCGGCCCTGGCGGCGGGCAAGGGCCGCCGCGACCTGGTGGCGCCTGCGGTGTTGCTGGGTGTTTTCGGTTACGCCGTCGCCAACTTCGTCGGCATCGGCCTGGCGGTGTGGCTGGCGGGGTAGCCTGAACCTCATCCCGGACTTGATCCGGGATCCCTATTAGCGAGCCCGATGGCGGCAAGGCCTTCCGGTCCTGGACTTGGCCCTTCGGGCTGCCCTCGGTCCTCGGTCGTTCCGGCGACCGGCCCGAAACGCTCCTGCTCGGGCGGGCCTCTCGCGGCATCCCTGCCGCTCGTTTCGCCGGAACTCGGTCTGGATCGCTCACGTGCATCCTGCA
>CAYYCX010000146.1:0-7899 GCA_964470455.1 uncultured Wenzhouxiangellaceae bacterium | reverse complement strand
TCCGAATACGTCTTTCACCACCGGAGCGTTGAGCACCGCCGTACCGTTCCAGCCGTCATCGCCGTGTTCAACCGTCGACCAGCCGCCGATGAATTCGCCGCCGAAGGCGGTCAGGTCGGGCGCGTTGCTGAGGAAGCGCAGCGTGCCGCCCATCGAGCCTTCGCCAAACAGCGTACCCTGTGGGCCGCGCAACACTTCGATGCGGTCCAGGTCCAGCGTAGTGCCCTCGGGTGAAATGCCGATGGAAGCGGCGGGTATTTCGTCCCAGTAGTAACCCACCGTGGAGTTGAGCCCCGAGTCGGCGCCAATGCCGCGCATTGTGATCTTCTGTTGTCCCGGCGTTCCGGCGCTTTCGAAAGATGAAAGCCCGGGCACGACATAGGAAAGGTCACCGAGGTTCTGGATGCCCAGTACCTGCATGCTCTCCTCACCCAGCACGGTGATGCTGATGGGTACATCAATTACCCGCTCTTCGCCGCGCTTCTGGGCGGTGACCACGATCTCCTCCAGCACCCGCTCCTCCTCCTGCGCGGAGACCATGGCGGGCATGGCCAGGCAGGCAAACAGAGCCAGCAGGCAACTGGCATCGCTGTATCGCAGTGTTGCAGATTTCCTCATTTCGGTATCCTCGGGTGGGAGTATGAAGTTGCTGTGCAGTGCATGGCTCAATCGAGCACCCGGACGTTGTCGTCCAGGTTGCGTTCGATGAAGTTGTGGTACGGGTCGGCGATAACGGCCGCCGGCTTTTCACTCACGATGAATTCCACGGTCGTTTCCTCCTCGGTGATCCACTGGCGGCTCGCCGCCAGCCAGCGGGCGTTGTAGCGGTCGCTGCGATTGATCTCGTCATCAACCACGACAACCTGCACGGGCTCATGGATGTCCACGGCGGTCTCCGCGCCTTCGGGCGTGCGTTCGAACTTGCGGGTCCGGACCGTGGCGGTGACTCTGTAACGCCCATCGTCAAGCGCTTCGACCTTGCTGTCCGTGACGCTGATGTCGTGCATCAGGATGCGCTGGAAGTAATCGGTCAGGGTGCCCTGGTACTCTGCTGGCGTCTCCGCGCGCAGTTCCTCAAGCAGGTCGAGGGTGGTGGGATACGGTCCTGAGGCGAACTTCCACCTGGCGAAGTAGTTGCGTAACGCACGATTCAACGCTGCTTCACCGATCAGTTCCTTAACACCGTAAATGACCGGAGCGCCCTTCCAGTAATGGACGTAGTCGGTTTCCTGGCGGGAACGGAACAACGGTACTTCAGCGAACTGCGAGGTATTGCGGTCGCCGTGGTACTGCTTGATGGAGTAGCGCAGGAAGCGCGCCACCATGCCGGGGTCGTAGCTTCGTTCCAGCGTCATGAGGCCCGAGTACTGCGCCAGGGTTTCCTGCAACACGTGCGAACCTTCGGCCTTGGCCGAGGGCACCATGATGCCCCACCAGTTGTGGCCGGCCTCATGGCCGATCACATGCGTGCCCCAGTCCACCGAGGTGTCTTTCCCGAGGTCGCTGACGAATCCGGCGAACTCGCCAAAGGTCAGCTGGCCCGAGTTGGAATTGGCGCCGCGGCCATGGGCTTTCTGGATGATGCGGAACTCCGGATAGGGAAACGCGCCGAATTCGCGGGTGAAGTAGTCCACCGCGATTTTGAAATGATCCATGAATTCGGTGACGTGAAAGTCGTCCGCGGGGTTGTAGTAAATGGCGAGGTTTACGCCTGCCGCGGAATCCCGAAGCACATCGTAATCGCCCTGCTGCAGGGTCAGGGCCAGCGAAACCGGCGTTTCTGACCTGTATTGGAAATAGCTTCGGTCACCCTCCTCCCAGCTGTTTACCAGTTCACCACCCATGAACGCGACCTGGCCTTTATTGACGCTGTAGGTGCCCTCGAAGTCGACCTGGTCGCTTTGCCCGAAGAGGACGTTGTAGTCGCGACCCCAAGGTTCAAACTGCAGCTCAACCTGCGATTCATCCAGCGCGGCAATGTGCGCGGCATCAGGCGGCAGGCCATGTTCCTTGCGCTTGCGGGGATCGCTCATCGCGCCGAACGGGCTGTAGCCCATTACATCGGGTATGACATCGCTCAGGTACAGCGAGGTACCGCTGGTTTCAAGCCGCGGCCCGGCGCCCGGAAAGTGGCTGAAGTCGAGGTCCAGGTCGAAATGCACCGTGCGCGCCTCGCCCGGCAGCATCGCCGGCTCGAAGCGATAGCGGACATAGCCCTCGGCGGGAAACCGCTGGTCCACTACCGCGCCTTCCACGGTCAATTGCGTGACGCTGGCCACAGGACTGATGCCGACATGGAAGGTATCGAACGGCGCCTTGCTGTCGTTGCTGACCCGAAGTTCGCCACGCGCCGAGGCGGTTCGGCTGGGGATATCGGTATCGAAGTCGAGCCTGACTGCCTTGAGTACCGGCACCGGCTTGTTTTCCAGCGGACGCATCAGCGCCTCATATCGCAGCTGGCGATCAACTTCAGCCTTGTCGCCGGGCGGCAGGGGATTATCGATGAAGTCCTCGACATACAACCAGCGCCCCACCAGACCGAAGGCCACCAGGCTTGCCATCAGGGCCGCCACCCGCAATGGTCCGACGTGGCGCCGCGCGGATTTCCATTGGCTGCGCAAGCCTTCATCGGTGCCGCGCCGCCACAGTATTGCCGCCAGCAGCACCATGGCGGCCGACAGCAGGCCCCAGTAGAGGTCATACTTCAGCCCTTCAATGCGGTAGTACGTGCTGTTCGCCAGCCCGGAGATCTCTGTGTCGGGGTGCGTGCCGAAGACCACCAGGTTGACCGTGTCGAACATGGCGGGCGCCGCCAGCGTTAGGGCGATGTAAATCACCATCAGCAGCACGCCCACGTACTTGTTGGGTGAGACCACCTGCACCGCAAGTGCGAGCACGCTGATCCAGATGAAGGGTAACCCGGCGTAGCCGAGTTCCCGGAAGTACATGCCGGCGTCGATGGGCGTGCCCTTGATCAGCTGTACGAACACCATGCCCAAAGCGGTGACCGCCAGCAGGACCCCGATGATCAGCCACAGCGAGAGCAGCTTGGAGAGCAGCAGCACGGCGTTGCGCACCGGCATGGCATCGACGATCTGGTCCAGGTGCGCCTGCCGTTCCCGCCAGACCAGTTCGCCGGCGTAATAGGCTGCGACGATAAGCAGCGGCAAGGTCAGGCCGATGTCCAGCGCGCCAACCACCACGCGGGTCAATGCCATCGGTGGTGAACCGAACACGGGGTCGACCAGGGTTGCGTACAGCCACGAATTGGTGAACCCGAGGATCACCAGGATGAGGAAGGGTATGGAACGCACCACGGCCCAAACTTCCAGCCGGATGCGCGCCGCGAACTGTTGCCACCGGGTGATGCCATCCTGGACCTGGGGCGCAATCGGCCTCGCCTCCACCGCGCGCGTCGTCTCTTTCTCGACGACCGCCTTGAGCTTGCTGCTGGTGGGATAGGGGTTGAACCGGGCCAGCGTCCAGGCCATCAGCACCACACCCACCGCAATCCACAGCAGCCGGTTCCACAGGAACATGCCGGTCACCGGCACCAGTTGGGTATTCAGTTCCGCAGGCGTCCAGTAACGCGTGACCAGGTTGAGGGTGTTGAGGCCAAACAGGTCAACCAGGAACACATAGGGTTCCGCGCTTTCCTGGTTCATGGCGGCGTAGCCCACGTTGTACAGCACGAACAGCAGCACCGCGCCGGCGTAGGCATAGAGGCTTCTGCGCAACAGGGTCGACAGGGTGAACAGGATGGCCGACATGACAAACAGGTTCGGCAGCGCCAGCACAAACAGCGCGTACAGGTAGTGCGTCAGTTTGAAGGGACCGGCCTCCCCCGTCGCCCACGGCCCGTGCACCCCAAGGATCAGTCCTGGAATCACGAAGGCATAGCACAACACCGCCGCCAGCAGGCTGCCGCTGAACCGGCCCAGCAGGTAACTCCGCCAGGGCACCGGATACGAGAACACCACCTGCCAGCTGTCCAGTTCAAAATCGCGGGTGACGGAATTCGCAACCATCGATGCAACCAGGAACAGCGCGAAAAAGCTGAGCACATTGACGAACAGGATGATGTTGTTTGGCGCGTTGGTGTTGATGTTGCCGCCACCGGCAATGTCACCGGCGTACAGCATGATGATGAAGGCCATGGCGGCAAACACCGCGCCCACGAACCAGAACTGCCGCGAATGGACCTGCTGGCCGAACTCGTAGCGGGCGATGGCGCCCATGACGTTATTGACCACCTCAGGCGTCCTCCGCCCCGATGATGGAGAAATAGAGGTGCTCCAGTTCCGGTGTCACCGCACTGAACCCGGCAGGGGCGCTGTCGGCCAGCACATCCACTACCAGCGCGCCCGCGACGTACCGCGACAGGATCAGGTTGTGCTGCAACTTGACCTGGCTGAGCTCGCTGTCGGCAATTTCCTTGCGCCAGACCTTGCCGGTGAGTTCGCTGGTGAGTTGGTGCGGTGAACCCTGCGATACGATCTCACCGCCGTTCATCACCGCCATGCGTGGGCAGAGGTCCCACACATCTTCGACGATGTGGGTGGACAGGATGACCACCACATCCTCGCCTATCCTGGCCAGCAGGTTGTTGAATCGGTGACGTTCCTTGGGGTCGAGGCCTGCTGTTGGCTCATCGACGATGATCAGGCAGGGATCGCCCAGCAGGGCCTGGGCAATGCCGAAGCGGCGCAGCATGCCGCCGGAGTAGGTGCTGACCGCCTTGTCGCGTTTGTCGAACAGGTGCACCAGGTGCAGCATGTCCGATACCGTGCCGCGCCGGCTGGCGGCGGGAATGCCCTTGAGCGTGGCGAAGTGCATCAGCAAATCCCAGCCGGAAACCCCCGGGTAAACGCCGAAATCCTGCGGCAAATAGCCCAGGCTGGCCCGCAGGGCCGCGGGTTCGGCCAGCACGTCCAGCCCATCGAAATGGATGCTGCCGCTGTCCGGCAGTTGCAGGGTTGCGATGGTGCGCATCAGTGACGACTTGCCAGCGCCGTTGGGGCCCAGCAGGCCGAACATGCCCGCGCTCACTTCAAGAGTGATGTCCTTGAGCGCATGTACTCCGTTGGGATAAGTCTTGCTGAGATTCTGGATATTGAGCATGCCGTCCTCACGCGCGAAACGGTGGTTGTCAGGCTCAATCTTCCGGCGCGCGATCGCGGCCGGGGAAAATAAATGATGAACGGTCGAGGACTTTATTGAACGGTTCAGGCGGAGTTCAACGGTGTATCTGTCGGGGTCGAGGATGCCGAATCAGTTGAACTCTGCCGTCACCCCGGCACAGGCCGGGTCCAGCGCCCCATGTTATTTGGATCCCGGATCAAGTCCGGAATGAGGGCAATTGAGGGCCTGTGAATGACGCCCAAGTCTGCTTGCGCCGTACTTTCAAAGGCTGAAATAGTTCTTCAGCGCCTGGCTCTGGCGCCGTGAAACTTCGATTTCCGCACCGCTTTGCAGTATCAGTACGTAGCCGCCATTCATGCCGAATTCGACATTTTTGACTTTCTTGAGATTGACGATATAGGAGCGGTTGGCGCGGAAGAAGTAGCGCGGGTCCAGGCGTTCCTCGAGTGCCGCCAGGGTGCCCTGGATCAACATGTCCAGCCCCTCGCCGGAAACTTTCACGTAGTTGCCGACACTGAACAGTTTCTCGATCTGCGATGGGGTGATCATTTTGGCCTGCTGGCCGCTGTTCACCATCAGGGGTGAATCCATGTCGCGGGATGCCGCGGGCTCATTCCGTGGCGACGAATGCAAGCCCAGGCGCTCCAGGCAGCGCGCCAGGCGTTCAGCGCTCACGGGCTTGGTAAGGTAATCCTTGGCGTTGAGGTCGAAGGCCCTCAGCGCGTGTTCGTCATGCGCGGTGCAGAAGACCAACTGGCAACCCGAATCCTCGAGCAGCGCCGCCAGGCTCAGCCCATTCATCTCCGGCATTTCGATGTCCAGGAACACCACATCCACATCATCCAGGCTGCGCAGCTTTTTCAGGCCTTCGGCGGCGTTGCTGGCTTCCGCCACGATTTCCACGCCCTCGAACAGCCCTAACAGGCGCGACAACTCGGCCCGAGCCAGCTTCTCGTCATCGATGATGACGGCCCGGATCTTACCCATGCCGGATCGCTGCCGGCCCTTCAGCCGGGGCCTCGGCCGGCGTTTCAACTGCTTCATCCGCCGGAATGCGCAGCGTGGACACCACCAGGCTGCCATCCTGGCGGATGCTGAGCAGGTCGTCGCGCCCGTACAACAGCCGCAGGCGTTCGCGGCTGTTGTTCAGTCCGATGCCCAGGCCCGCCGCTTCGTGGTTCAGTTCACCGTCATTGCGAATGACCAGGGTCAGCCCTCGCTCACTTACTGAGCCTTCGAGGTCAACGCGGCCGCCGCGGATGCGCTGGCTGATACCATGCTTGATGGCATTCTCGACCAGGTTTTGCAGCAGGAACGGCGGCATCCGGAAATCCAGCGCCGCCAGTGCGATATTCCGCTGGACCTCCAGGCGATCGCCCAGGCGGGCTTTTTCCAGGCTGAGATAGCTGTCCACCACTTTCAGCTCCTCGGACAGGGCCACGCGTTCATCGGATTTCTGCAGGGTATAGCGCAGGATCTGGGTGAGCTCATCCACCATGCGGCTTGATGCGTCCTTGTCGATATGGATCATGGCGCGGATGCTGTTCAGGCAATTGAACAGGAAGTGTGGATTCAGTTGCTGGCGCAACTGGTCCATCTGGGCGTTCTGCAGTTCAAGCTCCAGCACGCGTTGCCGCCCCCTCAACTTCACGCCCTGCTTCTGCTGGTAAATGACCCAGACAATCAGGAACCAGAGTGTCAGCTTGATGCCGGCCATCACGCCTCCGGACACCACCAGGTAGGTCATGGATACCTGCTGGTACTCCAATATCGCCAGCAGCTGCTGCATCTGGTCGGGCATGGTCACGATCGAGCTTTGATAAAACAGGATGTTCGGCAGCACGCTCAAATGCCCCATCACCAGGCACGCGCCCAGCACCCGAGCCCACAGCTTCCCGGCGCTCATTGCCAGCCAACCGTTCCCATCAGACCAGGTGACGATCACGTGGCTGCCCATCAGCAGGCTCAACCAGCTCAACACGAAGTCCACCAGGAAATAACCGAGAACTCCCTCCAGCAGCAGATAACCCCACACCTGGTTGAGCAGGCAGAACAAGCCCCAGCCGACGAGCTGGAATCGCCAGTAATACGGTTGGAGCGCTTCTCTCATCTCGATAGCAGTTTGAAGGTTGCTGGACGTTGAATCTGATACTACTGCGATTGTGGCCTGGCGGGGAAATGGGGTGATGGACGGTCAAATGGCGGGTCGAGCGGTGTCTTTTTGACGTGACGGAAGCTCTCTCGTGATCACACGGCTTTCGCGGGAAGCGACTCCTGCGCCTGAAATCGCTGGCAGCGCTGCTCTCTAGTGCCGACATTTGGTGCCGTCATCTCGGCCTTGAGCCGGGGTCCATAGTCTGACTAGCAGCCCGATGGCGGAACGGGCTTCCGATTCTGGTCCTTGGCCCTGCTGCGCTGGGCTGCCCTCGGTCCTCGGTCGCACCGGCGACGCGGCCCGACTCACGTCCCTGTTCGGTCGGGCCTAACGCGACATCCCTGTCGCGTTGTCTTGTGGCTCGGTCGTCGCTCGGCTGCGTCCGACAGAACCGGAAGCCCATTCCGCCATCGAGCTCCTGGGCGTTCTAGTTCGCAAGGCCCCAGGTGGGTGACTCCCTTTCTGGCCCCTGGTAGCCGCCGAGCCGATGCGGTGACCGGCGGGCGAGCGAACAGGGAGGATCTTCCCGAGATCTGCTGGATTGATTGTAGATACCATGTCTTCTAATCAGGTTAAAGAGGCAAAGTTCTCCTGGTAAGGGA
>CAYYCX010000145.1:0-8069 GCA_964470455.1 uncultured Wenzhouxiangellaceae bacterium | reverse complement strand
AGCCAGGCTTTGGACTGCAGCATGTTGGCCACCATGTTGCGATGCGTCAGCATCGCGCCCTTGGCAACGCCGGTGGTGCCGCCGGTGTATTGCAGGAAGGCGATGTCCTCAAAGCCAAGCCTGACCGGCTCCAGAGGCAGCTTGCGGCCCTGGTCGAGGGCTTTGCTGAAGCTGAGTGAGCCGGGCAGGGACCAGTGGGGAATGGCCTTTTTCAGGTACTTCAGCGCGAAATTGACCAGTAACCCCTTGGGAAATTTCAGCAGGTCACCCACGCGCGTGGTGAGGATGCAATCCAGTGGCACCTGGTCGCGGATTTCCTGCAGCACGTGCGCGAAATTTTCCACGATCACGATGGCGCGGGCCCCGGAATCCAGCAACTGGTGCTTCAGTTCCCGCGCGGTATACATGGGGTTGGTGTTCACCACCACCAGTCCGGCACGCAAGGCGCCAAACAGGGCAACCGGATACTGCAGGATATTGGGCATCATCAGCGCAATACGGTCGCCTTTCCTGAGCCCACGGTGTTGCAGGAATGCTGCGAAGTCCCGGGTTTGCCGGTCCAGTTCGGCGTAGGTCAGGGTGGTTTTGAAATTGCTGAATGCAACGCGGCCGGCGTAATTGCGGCAGCTGCTGTCGAATATCTCGAGGATGGAAGAGAACTCGCCCAGGTCGATTTCCGCCGGTACACCTTTGGGGTAGTGGAGCAACCAGGGTTTATTCACAAATCACCTCCGCAACTGGGTTGGACTGCTGGCCAATTGACATGCAACAAAGCGTCATGCGGACATTGCATCACAACCCATGGGCACCGGCAACAAAGCCCGCCTTCATTCAAGAAGGTTCTTCAGCTTACGGCCCGGTGTCCGGCCGCGGGCTCATTCCAACACTGACTGTTTGCCTGCAATGAGCCGGACTGTTTATGATCGGCGCAGCAGACTTTGAACAGGGCGCGTCAGCATGGGTGAGCACAATATCGGGCAGGACAACTCGGACGCGGCGCGCCAGGCATTCATGCGCTCCCTGCTGGAGGAGGTCCGTGCGCTGGACCTGATGATAGAGCGGGGCATGATCGAATCCGGCATCCGGCGGATCGGCGCGGAACAGGAAATGTTCATCGTCGACAGCGCATTTGGTCCCGCGCCGGTCGCCACCGAGCTGCTGCCCACCATCACCGATCCGCGATTCACCAATGAACTCGGGCGGTTCAACCTCGAGGCCAACCTGTCGCCCCAGCGGATGAGCAGTGATTGCCTGCACCGGATGGAGCAGGAAGCACAGGAGTTGTACGCCATCGCGCGGGAGAAAGCGGCCGGCCTCGAGTGTGATATCGCCCTGGTGGGAATACTACCGACCCTGTCGCTGGAACACCTGGGGCTGGACTCCATGATGCCCGAGCCCCGTTACCTGGCCCTGAATGATGCCCTCAGGTCGCTGCGGGGCGAGGAGTTCCGCTTCATCATCAATGGCATCGACCAGCTGGCAATCAGCCATGACAATGTGATGCTGGAAGCCTGCAACACCAGTTTCCAGATTCATTTCCAGGTGGCGGCGGAAGAGTTCGCCCGCCTGTACAACATCGCCCAGGTGGTGACCGCGCCGCTGCTGGCGGCCAGCGTCAATTCGCCGATGTTGCTGGGCCGGCGCCTGTGGCACGAAACGCGCATCGCGGTGTTTGAATATTCGGTGGATTCACGTTCCACTACCCACAAGGCCCGTGGGCAACATCCGCGGGTCCATTTCGGGGATCGATGGATCGATGAATCGGTTACCGAAATTTTCAAGGATGACATCGCCCGCAACCGGATCCTGCTGACCACGGAAACGGAAGAGGACCCGCTGGCCATGGTGCAGCGCGGCGAGGCGCCCAGGCTGAATGCGCTGCGTTTGCACAACGGCACGATCTATCGCTGGAACCGTCCCTGCTATGGCGTCAGCAATGGCGTGGCCCACCTGCGCATCGAAAACCGCGTGATCCCGTCCGGGCCCACCATCGTGGATGAAATCGCCAATGCGGCTTTTTTCTTCGGCATGATGGCCGGCATGGCGGAACTGCATCCGAATGTGCGTTCACACATCCGCTTCGAGGATGTGAAAACCAATTTCCTGGCGGCGGCACGGGAAGGCATCAGGGCGCAGATGAACTGGTTCGGCGACAGCTACATGCCGGCCAAGGAGCTTATCACCCAGCAGCTCATACCCCTGGCCCGTGAGGGCCTGGAACAGATGGCCATAGACCGCGGCGATATCGAGCGCTACCTGGGCATACTTGAAGATCGCGTCAACAAGCGGCGCACCGGCGCCCGCTGGTTGCTGGAATCGCTGGAAAGCATGGGCGAGGAGGGCACCCAGAACCAGCGTATGCGCTGCCTGGTCAGCAGCCTGGTGCACCAGCAGGCATCCGGCCATCCGATCGCCGAGTGGCAACTGGCGCATTTTTGCGAAAAGCAGGATTGGCGTGAAAGCTATCGCCATGTCGGCCAGTTCATGACCACTGACCTGTTCACCGTTCGCCCGGATGACATCGTGGATTTTGCCGCCACGCTGATGGACTGGCGGCACGTGCGTCACATTCCGGTTGAAGACAATACCGGCAAGCTCATCGGGCTGGTGTCACATCGCGCGCTGTTGCGGCTCGTGGCCAACGGCAAGCTGGGGGATGCGGCCAAGGTCACCGTCGGCGAATTGATGAATCCGGATCCGGTCACGGTCAGCCCCGAAACCAGCACGGTGGAGGCGATACGGCTGATGCGTGAAAAGCAACTGGCCTGCCTGCCCGTGGTCCAGGACGGCAAGCTGGTGGGGCTGGTAACCGAACACGACCTCATCGTGGTGTCTTCACACCTGCTGGAATCCTACCTCGCCGGGGAGAAACTTCCGCGCGAGTCCGCCTGAGGACTGGCCATGCACGAATCACGTGGATGCGTTCTACCCCGCCCGAGGCTCCTGGTGGGCCTGGTCCTGGTGGCGGTTTTGATGGTTGCGTGCGCCCGGGAACTCACGCTGGAGCAGCAGATCATCGCCACCTTGCGCAACATGGAAGCCCATATCGAGCAGGGCGAGCGGCGCGATTTCATGGCTTATGTAGCCGCCGATTTTCGCGGGCAGGGCGGCGAACTCAACCATGACCAACTGAACGCGATGCTGCTCTACCAGCTGCGCCGCTACCAGCGGGTGCATGCGCAGTTGTTGCCGGTGACAGTCCGGGAGGCGGGACTGGATGAGGCGGAAGCGAACTTCAGCTTACTGCTGACCGGCGGCAATGAAGGCTTGCTGCCGGAGAACGGCCAGCTGTATGAAATCAGCAGCCTGTGGCGTTACGAGAATGGCGACTGGCTGCTGCAATCCGCCCAATGGCAGCCGGTTCGAGTCATGGGAAATTGATCCCGCAAGTTTACAGCAGGCGGCGGATTCGCAGCTTTTGAGAATTTTCAGCGTAAACTGGTGCCATGTTCCATCCCGCTGTTCAAGCCTGGTTCGACTGCAGTTTTCCGGCTGCCACGCCGGTGCAGCTGGCTGCCTGGCAGGAAATCGAACAGGGCCACCATGTACTGATTGCCGCGCCCACCGGCAGCGGCAAAACCTTTGCCGCGTTCCTGTGCGCCATCAACCGGCTGGTTACCGAGAGTCGCCAGCAGGCATTGGCGGAGTCCGTGCAGGTCTTGTACGTATCGCCGCTCAAGGCCCTGTCAAACGACATCGAGAAGAACCTGCAGTTTCCCCTGCAGGGCATAGAAGCCTGGCTGGCTGAAAACCTGCAGCGCCCGGCTGGCTTGCGCGCCATGGTTCGCACGGGTGACACCAGCCCCGGTGAACGCGAACAGATGCGCCGGCGCCCGCCACAGATCCTGGTGACCACGCCCGAATCCCTGTACCTGCTGCTCACTTCCGCTTCAGGCCGCAACATGCTGTCAACGGTGCAGGAAGTGATCGTGGACGAGATACATGCGGTGGCCGGCAGCAAACGCGGTTCCCACCTGGCACTGTCGCTGGCGCGCCTGGACGCACTGTTGCCAAAGCCGGCCCGGCGCATCGGCTTGTCAGCAACCCAGAAGCCGATTCAGGAAATCGCGAATTTCCTCACCGGTGGCCAGGATTGCCGCATTGTTGACACCGGGCACCAGCGTCGCCGCGACCTGCAGCTGGAAGTGCCACGCTCGCCGCTGTCGCCGGTAATGGCCAATGAAGTCTGGGAGGAGATCTACAACCGGTTGCAGGAACTGGTCGAGGGTCATCGCACCACCCTGATCTTCGTCAATACCCGTCGCCTGGCCGAGCGGTTGGCACGGCACCTGGCCGAGCGCCTGGGCGAGGCCGCAGTAACGGCCCATCACGGCAGCCTGTCGCGTGACCACCGGCTGGAGGCCGAACAGGCGCTGAAATCAGGCCGCCTGCGGGCCCTGGTGGCCACCGCGTCGCTGGAACTGGGAATCGATATCGGCCACGTGGACCTGGTATGCCAGCTGGGTTCGCCCGGCAGCATTTCGTCCTTTATCCAGCGCGTGGGCCGGGCCGGCCATGGCGTGGGCGAAACGCCCAAGGGCCGGTTGTTTCCTCTGAGTCGCGATGACCTGGTTGAATGCATCGCATTGCTGCGGGCGGTGGAGCAGGGGCAACTCGACCAGGTGTGCATACCCGAAGCGCCGCTGGATGTACTGTCGCAGCAACTGGTGGCCGAGCTCAGCGCGCGGGACTGGGACACGGCCGGACTCCTGGCCATGGCCAGGTCGGCCTGGCCTTACCGGCAACTGCCGGATGAACAATTCGGGCAGCTGCTGGGCATGTTGTCGGAAGGCTATGCCACCCGGCGCGGCAGGCGCAGCGCCTTTGTGCATCACGATGCCATCAACGGGCGTTTGCGCGCCCGGCCGGTGGCGCGGCTGACCGCCTTGCAGAATGGTGGCGCGATTCCTGACCAGTTCGACTACGAAGTGATCATGCAGCCGCAAGGCTACCGGGTAGGTACTCTCAATGAGGACTTTGCGTTTGAAAGCCTGCCCGGGGACATCTTCCAGCTGGGAAACACCAGTTACCGCATCATCAAAGTGGAGCAGAGCCGGGTGCTGGTCGAGGACGCTCACGGCCAGCCGCCGACCATTCCTTTCTGGGTGGGTGATGCGCCGGGCCGCAGCGATGAGCTCTCGGCTGCCGTTTCTTCCTTGCGCCAGGAGCTGCAGGACCGCTTGCGGGAGTTTTCCCCGGCGGAAGTAACCGGCTGGTTGAACACCTCCCTGGATAACCACGCCGCGGCGGAGCAGGCGGTGGAGTACATGGCGGCTGTCCTGGCCGCACTGGGTTGCATTCCCACGCAGCAGCACATGGTGCTGGAGCGGTTTTTTGATGACACGGGCGACATGCACCTGGTGATCCATGCACCGCTGGGTTCCCGCATCATGCGCGCCTGGGGGCTGGCCCTGCGCAAGCGATTCTGCCGGCACTTCAATTTCGAACTGCAGGCTGCGGCGCTGGAGGAGTGCCTGATCCTGTCGTTGGGCGAAACCCACAGTTTTGATCGTGATGATGTGCCGGCGTTTCTCCATTCCGCCAGCGTACGTGAGGTGCTGGTGCAGGCGCTGCTGGATGCGCCCATGTTCGCCGTGCGGTGGCGCTGGAATGCGACCATTGCACTGGCGGTGCAGCGCATGCGCAATGGCAAAAAGCTGCCGCCGCAATGGCAGCGTAACCAGGCTGAAGACCTGGTGGCGGTTGTGTTTCCCGACCAGCTGGCCTGCCTGGAGAACATTCGCGGCGAGCGCGAAGTTCCGGATCACCCCCTGGTGGCGCAAACCATCGCGGATTGCCTGCATGACACGATGGACATCAACGGTCTCGAGCGTGTCCTGGTTCAAAGGGAGCAGGGAGAGGTTGCGATTCACAGCGTCGACCTGGTGGCGCCATCGCCATTGGCCGCCGAAATCATCAATGCCAGGCCGTACGCATTCCTGGACGATGGTGACGCGGAGAACCGTCGTACCCGGGCCATTTCCCAACAGCGGCATGACCTGGTGGACCCAGCCATGCTCAGTATCATCAGCCGCCCGGCCATCGAGCAGGTGCGGGCTGAATGCTGGATTTCTCCGCGCAATCCGGATGAATTGCATGACGGGCTGCTGCAGCTTGGGTTCCTCACGAAAGACGAATTTACCCGCGGTAATGACGCCGCTGGCGGCGGCGCCGAAACCCGGCTTTGGGGCCGCTGGTTCCAGGCGCTGGCCGATGACTTGCGGGTGAGCTGCGTGAGCGCCGCCAACGGCCGCCAGTGGTGGGTGGCAAGCGAACGCCTGGCCGAGTTCCTGGCTTTGGATGATAGCCGCCGGTACCGGCCTGATCCGGGTCCACAGTGGTCCGGGCGAAACAGATCCGATGCGGAGCTCGCACTGGTGGAACTGCTGCGCAGCCGCCTTTCCGGGCTGGGGCCGACCCGTGCGGACCAGCTGGCGACGGATTTTGACCTGCCGCAGGCGAACATCGAACAGGCGCTGCTTCGGCTTCAAACCGAGGGCTACGTCATGTCCATGGATGCGGCAGTCGACGAAACCGGCCACAAGGGCAGGGCCTGGTGCGAACGCCGCCTGCTGGCGCGTATCCACCGCTACAGCCGGGAACAGCGGCGCCACCACGCCAGGCCGGTTTCACCGGCCAGCTTCATGCGCTTTTTGGTGAGCTGGCATGGCCTGGATAACCCGGCTGCCGATCTCGGCAGCGTACTGGCGCAGCTGGAAGGCTGGGCGGCGCCGCTGGCTGCTTGGGAAACTGAACTGCTGCAAAGTCGCTGCCGCGACTATTCCGCGCAGAACCTCGACCAGCTGTTTCTCACCGGCCAGTTGGCCTGGTTCCGTCCGGCCCAGAGTGCCATGGACCGGCAGCAATTGATTGCCGCCACTCCGATCACCATGGTGCCGCGCCAGTCGCTGCCTGCCTGGCAAACCGTCCCGTTCCAGCAGGCCGAGGAGTTACCCCAGGCCGCAGCCATGGTGCTGCAATTGCTGCAGGACAGCGGCGCGATGTTCACCAATGACCTGCTGGCGGCTACCGGTGTGTTGCCCAGCCAACTGGAACAGACCCTGGGCCTGCTGGTGGCGCGTGGCCTGGTTACGGCCGATGCGTTTTCGCCGTTACGCTGGCTGGCCCGGCCGGAACATGAGAAGCGCCGGCAGCTGCGCAGCATGCGGCGTCCGGTTCAGGCCCAGGCTGCAATGGGCGGAATGTTGGGCCGCTGGAGCCGGTTCAGGCCCGCAAAAGCCGGCCCATCCACAGACCAGGAAAACCTCGCCATCATCTGCAAAGCCCTGCTGGCCCGCTATGGCGTGGTATTCCGTGCTGTGCTGGAGCGGGAAACCCTGCTGCCACCGTGGCGAATCCTGCTCGGCTACCTGAGGCGGATGGAAGACCGTGGCGAGGTTCAGGGCGGCCGTTTTGTCGATGGTTTCTCGGGTGAGCAGTTTGCCCTTGCCGAGGCGATCGGCCTGCTGCGTAACACGGAACAGCAGGATCCGGGGGACAGGATGACCGTTATTGCCGCCACTGATCCGTTGAATCTGGGCGGCATCATCACACCGGGAGTCAAGACGCCGGCAATCAACACGCACCGCATCCTGCTGCAACGCGGGATTCCCGTTGCACGCCTGCAGGGCGACACCATTGAAATACTGGACCGCAACCTGCGGCTCAACGAGGAACAGTTGCGGCTGAAGCTTTCACCCCTGCGGCAATGGCGCGGTCTCATGGCCAATTGAATGATCGGCCACCCCATGCCATGCCAGGCCACACCACGTCAGTCCAGGCAGTACCGCGCCATGAAAAGAAATTCAGCAAGAGTTCAGAAGGGTGCTGCATAATCAACCGCAACACCAACAACGGCAATGCCAAAACTCATGTTTCCCGGAGGGTAAGGAAATGACAATCAGGAAAGCAATGTTTCGCAAACAGTTAACCATGGTTTTGGCAGTAGCCGGGTTTTCCGCCTTTCTGGCCGGCTGCGCCACCACCGCCAGTGATCCGAATGACCCCTATGCGAAAACCAAGCAGGGCGCCATGATCGGTGCCGCCGCTGGCGCCATCGCCGGCTTGTT
>CAYYCX010000144.1:0-8382 GCA_964470455.1 uncultured Wenzhouxiangellaceae bacterium | reverse complement strand
CGGACCGCCGTCGAGTTCCCCGGTGACGAAATGCATGCTGGCGCCATGCTGCCGGTCACCGGCCTCGATGGCGCGCTGGTAGGTATGTATGCCGGGGTACAGCGGCAGCAGGGAGGGGTGCAGGTTGATCATGCGGCCGGCGAACGGTTCGATGGCGGCCGGGCCGAGGATGCGCATGAAACCGGCCAGGATCACCAGGTCGGGCTTGCCGCCGGCCACCAGCAGCGCCAGCGCCCTGTCGAATTCATCGCGGCTGGCAAAATCCGCGTGGGGCAAAACCGCGCTGGCGATGCCTGCTTTGTGCGCCCTTTGCAGGCCGAACGCATCGGCGCGGTTGCTGATCACCTGCACCAGGTCGGCATCCAGATCACCGCGGGCTTGAGCATCGATCAGGGCCTGCAGGTTGCTGCCCGAGCCCGAGATCAATACCGCAATCCGGCAGGCGCTCACCGGCTGGAATACTCTACCCGCGCTTCCTTGCGTGCAACCACGCTGCCGATATCGCAGCAGGGGATTCCGGCATCCTGTGATGCCCGGATGAGGTCGGGTGCGGCGCTCTCGGCGGCGATCATGACCATGCCGATACCGCAGTTGAACGTGCGCAGCATCTCGGCATCGCTGATGCCGCCGTGGTGTTGCAGCCAGCCAAACACGGCTGGCCGGGGCCAGGCCGCTGGGTCGATCTGCAGGCCGCAGTCATCCGGTATCACGCGCACGATGTTTTCCGTCAGGCCACCACCGGTGATATGCGCCAGGCCGTCAATGCCGCCGTCGCGTTCATCCTGCGCCAGCATGGCAAGCACGGGTTTGACGTACAGCGTGGTGGGCGCGAGCAGCGCGTCACCCAGCTTGACGGTGGAGCCGTCGGGATGGGTGAGAACTTCATCCAGGCTGGAGCCGCTGCGCTCGAGCACCTTGCGGACCAGCGAGTAGCCATTGGAGTGGGGCCCGCTGGAGGCCATGCCCAGCAGGCGATGTCCTGGCCGGATACGGCTGCCATCCAGCAGTCGCGAGCGCTCCACCACGCCTACCGCGAAACCGGCCAGGTCGTAGTCGCCGGCGCTGTACATGCCGGGCATCTCAGCGGTTTCTCCGCCGATCAGCGAACAACCCGACAGGCGGCAGCCTTCGGCGATGCCGTTGATCACGGTTTCCGCCACATCCAGCTCCAGCTTGCCGGTGGCGAAGTAATCCAGGAAAAACAGCGGCTCGGCGCCGCTGGTGAGGATGTCATTGACGCACATGGCCACCAGGTCGATGCCTATGCTGTCGTGGCGACCGAGCTGCCGGGCCAGCAACAGCTTGGTGCCGACGCCATCGGTGCCGGAAACGAGCAAAGGTTGCTTCCAGCGTTCCAGGTCCAGCTGGAACAGGGCGCCAAATCCGCCCAGGCCATTCAGGACCTCGGGTCGCATACTGCGCCTCACGGCTGGCTTTATGCGTTCCACGAGTTCGTTGCCGGCGTCGATGTCCACGCCGGCGTCGCGATAGGACAGGCCGGTTGGTTCGCCGGCCGCAGATGGTAATGTCTTGTTCAAAAATGAATCCTGCCTGGATGCGCTTAAGCTGAAACAGCGCACTATGTTATCGTATTCGACCCTGCATGGAGTGGCCGCGGAATGCGGATTCTCCATCAACGCTGTCGCCCGGTAAAGGCGGCTGGAGACGAACATGCCCTATCAGCATTCCGGCGGTTGCGCTGCATGAAGTTGCTCGGCCCAAGCCCGCAATACCCGCATTCCAAACCACTGGCGATGATCCGCGGCCGGCTATTTGTGGGCTTGTTGTTGCTGCTCGCGGCGTTTTCTGCCCATGCGGCGGAAGATCTGTACCAGGGCAGGACGGCGGTGGCGGACCAGTCCTCCGCCGAGCAGGACAGGGGAATGCAGGCAGCGCTGCAACAGGTGCTGGGCAAGCTGTCCGGGCTGAGCCAGTTCGAAGCTTACCCCGGGGTTGCCGAGGCATTGCCCTCCGCGCGCCGTATCGTGCTGGCTTTTTACTATGAAAACCGCCCTCGAATGCTGCCCGACGGCAGTAAAACGGAAGACCTGTTGCTGGTAGCCAATTTCGCCCCCCGGGCGGTGGACCAGCTGCGCAATGACCTGCAGTTGCCCCGCTGGAAGCCGGAACGACAAGCGCTGACGATCTGGCCCATCGTCGATGACGGGCTGGAGCGCCGCATCATGCCGATTGAGCTGGAATATGCCTGGCAGGGGCTGGCCGACCTGGCCATCGACCGCGGCATGCCGCTGCGCTGGCCGGAGCCGGATGAAAATGGTGAGTATGCCGCGGATGTCCAGCTGCTCTGGGGTGGCTATACCGATACACTGGCCGAAGAACCGCCGGACCCCGCATCAGCCGTGGCCACAACCACGGGCACGACCACCAGCACGACCACCGAAACCCTGGTAATTGCCGCGCTGCACGATGGCCCGGAGTGGAATGTGCGCATGAACCTGGAGTACGAAGGGATTCGGTGGTCCGAGCGATTTCGGGGCATCGACCTCGAAACCG
Source organism: uncultured Wenzhouxiangellaceae bacterium (assembly GCA_964470455.1). GTDB lineage: Bacteria > Pseudomonadota > Gammaproteobacteria > Xanthomonadales > SZUA-36 > JAWXBM01. The sequence continues at coordinate 5,868 of CAYYCX010000144.1, read as the reverse complement.
TGTTGCAGCAGGGCCTGAACCAGGCCATTGACCAGGTGGTGGCCACCAGTTCCATCGCCGCGGCGGATGTCGGCGTGTGGCAGGTGGACATCACCGTGACCCACCTCCGCAACGGCGATGATTACCTGCGTTGCCTGGCTTATTTGCAGGGCCTGAGCGTGGTTGAAGCCGTGGGCGTGGGCCGCGTGACCGCCGGCAAGGCGCAGTTCAGCCTGACCCTGAATGCGGCGCCGGATTACCTGCAGCAGTTCCTGGTTGCCGGCAAGACCTTGGCGCCCTCCGCCGTCGAGGGGGAATACCAGCTCCTGCCATGAGCCTCCGCCTGCTGCCCAATACGCTGACGCTGTTTCGCATGTTGTCGGTGGGCCCGGTCGTTTACCTGCTTCTTACCGGGCACTACCGCGCGGCGTTCGTGGTGGTTTTCTGCGCCGGCATCAGCGACCTGCTGGATGGCTACCTGGCGCGGCGTTTTGGCTGGATGACGCATTTTGGTGGCATTCTGGACCCATTGGCCGACAAGCTGATGCTGGTGACCGTGAGCATCACCCTGGCATGGCTGGGTTACCTGCCTGCCTGGCTGGTGGTACTGATGGTGCTCCGCGACCTGCTGATCGTCGGCGGAGCCTGGTATTTCCACTACTACGTGGCGCCCATCACCGCGGCCAGCCCGAGCCTGCTGAGCAAGTGGAACACGCTGTTCCAGATCCTGCTGGTGGTTGTGGTGATGGGGTCGCTGGCGTTTGGTGTAATCGACGGTTACTGGACCAGCGGCCTGATCAGCATCGTGGCGGTCACCACTTTCCTCTCGGGCGCGCAGTATGTACTTGTATGGAGCAAACGGGCGAGCGACCTGCGCCGCGGCAAGGCTACGCTGGATTCAACCGGAAATACCCAAGGGAAAATGACCTGTGAAAAATGACATACGCATCCTGTGGCTGGTGATCCTGCTGGCGGTACTGCTGTGGTTGCTGTACCACCTGGCGCCGGTGATCACGCCGTTCGCCATGGCCGCGGCCCTGGCATATCTTGGTGATCCGCTGGTTGACCGCCTGCAACAATGGAAAATCCGCGGCTGGACCTGCGGCCGCACGCTGGCGGTTACCATCGTTTTCCTGTTCATGAGCCTGCTGTTGCTGGGGTTATTGCTGATTGTCATTCCCATGACACTGGAGCAGGTGAGGCATTTGATCGAACGGACGCCGGCCACGGTCGCCTGGGTGGTGGAAACCGCCATTCCCTGGCTGGAAAGCAAGTCCGGGTTGAGTTTTCCGGAACTGGACGCCGCCAGCCTCACCGCCACGGCCAAAACCTACTGGAAGGAACTGGCTGGCGCCAGCATGGATGTGCTGGGATCGGTTTCCGCGGGTGGGCAGGCGCTGGTCAACTGGCTGATGAATTTTGTGCTGGTGCCGGTGGTCACTTTTTACCTGCTGCGTGACTGGGACCACCTGGTTGCCGGAGTGCGCAAACTGCTGCCCACCAAAGTGGAGCCCACCGTCAGCGACCTGGCCGGCGAAATTGACGAGGTGATGGGCGCATTCATTCGCGGCCAGCTGATGGTGATGCTGGCCCTGGGCATCGTCTACACCCTGGGGCTTTGGGCCATCGGCCTCAACCTGGCTTTTGTGATTGGCATGCTGGCCGGCCTGCTGAGCATCGTGCCCTACCTGGGTACGCTGGTGGGCGTGGTTGCGGCGGTGATTGCGGCCGGGTTCCAGTTCCAGGACCTGATTCACCCCTTGCTGGCACTGGCCGTTTTCGGCGTGGGCCAGACGCTGGAGGGCATGGTGCTCACACCCAAACTGGTCGGTGACAAGGTGGGCTTGCATCCAGTGGCGGTGATATTCGCGGTGCTGGCTGGTGGCCAGTTGTTTGGTTTCCTGGGCATCCTGCTGGCCTTGCCGGTGGCTTCGGCGCTGAATGTGCTGTTGCGCTTCGCCGATGCGCAATACCGCAGCAGCCACTGGTTCCACCTTCCGCAGGCAAACGAGCCTTGTGCTGATCCCGATGCGCCCGGCGCCGGACCCGATGGTGATGGCGCAACCGGGGACAAACACTGAATGGCTGAAGCCAAGCAGATTCTGTTGCCTCTCGAAGCCCGCCGCCCGGACCGGATCGAAGATTTTGTCGAAGGTGACAATGCCGCTGTGCTCGAGGCCCTGCGGGAGCTGGTTGAAACCGGCGGGCAGTGCCTGTTCCTCAGTGGGCCGTCCGGCAGCGGCAAGACGCACCTGCTCAATGCTGCCTGCAACCTGGCTACCGCCGTCGGCCAGCAGGCGTTTTACATAGCGCCCGGACGCTTGCCGGCTGAAGCCGCTGCAGGACTTGCGGGCCTGGATGGAGTGGACCTGGTGTGCGTGGATGACATCGACCTCTGTGCCGGCCAACGCCCCTGGGAGGAGGCCCTGTTCCATTGTTTCAACCGGCTGCGTGATCAAGGCGGCAGCCTGGTGGCCAGCAGCAGCACGCGCTTGTCAGCACTGGAATTCAGCCTGCCGGACCTGGCATCAAGGCTGGCCTGGGGATTGCGCCTGCAGCTGCAACCACTGGACGAGCAGGGCAAGAGCGAAGTGATGCAGCGCTGGGCGCAAGCGCACGCCATCCATCTGCCGGATGAAGTGCGCAGCTATTTGCTCAGCCGCGGCGCCCGCAGCCTGCCGATATTGCTGGAGCACCTGGAAGCCGTGCGCGTGGCGGCGCTGGCCGGCAAACGCAAAATCACCGTGCCTCTTGCCAGGGAGGTTCTGCAATCCCGTTTGAATGATTCCGGTTCAGACTGATGCCCGATCGCGGTCAGGGCTTTCCGAGCGTGTTTCAGAACGCTTAGGCGCGAATCGAAGTTGTTGCACATGCCGGGATAGCTTGCCGGTATTCAGCGTCGGTATAATCGGCGGCGCGAAACAAACGACAATAACAGGATTCCCGTGAGGTCACGGGCAGGAGGCATGCATGCTCAGCAAGCTCGAAATCACCCGCAACTGGTTGCCCCGTTACACCGGCATGCCGCTGGACAAGTTTGGCGAATACATACTCCTGACCAACTTCGGCAATTACGTAAGGCAGTTTGCCGAACAGTTCGATTGCGAAATTTATGGCCAGGACCGGGCCATGCAGGCCTGCACCAACAACGATGGCCTGACCATCATCAACTTCGGCATGGGCTCCAGCCAGGCCGCCACCATCATGGACCTGCTCACCGCCGTAGCGCCCAAGGGCGTGCTGTTCCTGGGCAAGTGCGGCGGCCTGAAGAAATCCACCGAGATCGGCCACTTCATCCTGCCGATTGCCGCCATCCGCGGCGAAGGTACGAGTGATGACTATTTCGACCCGCAGGTGCCTGCGCTGCCTTCGTTCAAGTTGCACAAGTTCGTCTCCAACAAGATTTTGGAACACGGCGTGGATTACCGTTCCGGCGTGATCTACACCACCAACCGGCGGGTGTGGGAGCACGATGAGGAATTCCACACCATGTTGCACGAGATGACCTGCATCGGCATCGACATGGAAACGGCGACGCTGTTCATCGTGGGCCATGCGAACGAGATTTCACGCGGCGCCCTGTTGCTGGTGTCGGACGTGCCGGTGACTCCGGATGGCGTGAAAACCGAGGAGTCGGACAAGAAAGTGACGCAGGACTGGGTGGGTCTGCACCTCAAGATCGGCATCGAGGCGATGACGGAGCTGGGCCAGAAGGGCGAGAAAATCAAGCATTTCCGTTACTGATTCGGTCTTCCTGACCCACCGCCCATTACCTGGAATCCCTGCATGACCGTTGACCGAGAACCGGCGTTCCGTGCCACTGAATTGTTTCCCCCGCGATCCCTGCAACTCGAACGCCGCGCTGACGGCAGCCTGTTGTTGTCAAGCGGCCCAACCCCGGACACCATGCCGCCTACCGTGGCAGCCCTGCTGGCGCAGCGTGCCGGCGAACTTGGCGGCAAGTCGTTTATCGCCGAGCGCGATTCGTCCGGCGAATGGCGACACCAATCCTATGCGGCGTTCAAGGCCAGCACCGACGCGGTTGCCAGCTGGCTGCTGGCCCGGGCCCGGGCCGGTATTGAGGACCGCATCCTCGTCATCAGCGGCAATTCCACCGCCCATGCGGAACTGGTGTTCGGCGCCGGTTCCGCGGGCGTACCGGTGTGCCCGGTGAGTGCCCAGTATGCGCTTTCACCCACCGGCGAGTTTGGCCGCCTGCGGCATGTGCTGGCATTGCTCCGGCCCACGCTGGTGTTTGCCGAATATGCCGCTCCGGTGCGGGCAGCCCTGGCTGAACTGGCCGGAACGGATGCGCGTGTGATCTGCCGCGACCCGGATAACTGCCCGGAAAACCTTTCGGGTTCGATAGCCTGGGAAGAGGTGCGTTCCACTCCAGCGGCAGCCGGGCTGGAGGCGGCCATTGAGCGAATCGACCCCGATGCGCCATTCCGCTTCATGCTCACTTCGGGTTCCACCGGCCTGCCCAAGGTTGTGGTGCAAACCAACCGCATGTGGATGTCGCTGGTTGCGTCGGCTACGGAGGTGATGGGCCGGGTCTCCGGCTGGAACGAGTGCACGCTGGACTGGATGCCGTGGTCGCACGTGGCTGGCGCCAGCGTGGTACTGGGCACCCTGGCCAACGGCGGCACTTTTTACCTCGATGGCGGGCGGCCGGTGGGCCCGCTGTTTGGCGCCACGCTGAAAAACCTGGCAGAGGTGCAGCCGCGGTTTTTCGCCAACGTGCCGCTGGCCTTTGGCATGCTGTGCGATGCGCTCGAAGGCGATCCGGAATTGCGCCGGGCCTTCTTTGACAAGCTGCAGCTCTGCCTTTACGGCGGCGCCGGATTGTCGCAGCCGGTATATGACCGGTTCCAGGCCATGGCTGAGGAAACCATTGGCTGCCGCATCATGTTTACCACCGGTTACGGTTCAACCGAAACTACCGCGGGTGTCATGTCGATCACCTGGCCCACCACCCGCGTGGGTGTCGGGCTGCCGCTGCCGGGCATCGAGGCCAAGCTGATCCCGATTGATGGCGAGCGGTATGAGGTGCGCTTTCGCGGGGAAGCGGTGATGCCGGGGTATTTCAACAATCCCGAGGCGACTGCCAAGGCCTTTGATGAAGAAGGCTTTTACCGCAGCGGCGATTCGCTCACTTTCATCGATCCTGATCGGCCCGAGGAAGGACTGGCGTTTGCCGGCCGGCTGGCGGAAGAGTTCAAGCTCAGCAACGGTACCTTCGTACCGGGTGGCCGCCTGCACAACGAAGCACTGGCAGCCACCCAGCCGGTGGCGATGGAGGTGCTGGTGTGTGGCGAAGGACGTGATGAAGCGGGGCTGCTGTTCTGGATCAGCCCGGAAGGCTGCGCACGGGAACTGGGCATCAAGGGCGATGTCGCCGCGCTGGCCGCTGATGAGCGCGTGCTTGACTGGATCAGTGCCCGCCTGGCGAAACTGAACGCCAGGCCCGGAGGCGCGGCGGTAAGGATAGGACGCTTCGGCATCCTGCTGGAGCCGCCGGTCGTCGATGCCGGGGAGATGTCGGACAAGGGCTCGATCAACCAGTCCATTTCCCTGCGCCGCCGCGCCGCCGACGTGGAGCGCCTCTACGCTGCTGACACAAGCGACCGCGTGCTGCAAAAATGAGCCCCAGGTTTGGGTGACCCCAAATATTTCCGGCTCCGCCCACGGTGTTTTTCACCTGGCTCAGGCGCTTGGTGGTGGTGTCGTACACGTAGGTATGGTTGCGGGTGTAGTTGCCACCGGTCACATTCACGGTGAGCAGGTTATCCAGTTGGTCGTAGCTGTAGCTGGCGGTGTTGAATACCGCAGCCGGTGAGGTGGTCTGGGTCAGGCGGTCCAGGCCATCGTAGGTCATGCCGCGGGTTT
>CAYYCX010000143.1:0-8461 GCA_964470455.1 uncultured Wenzhouxiangellaceae bacterium | reverse complement strand
TCCAGTTCGATATCGGCCTGCAGGCCGGCCGGAGCGGTACCCAGCGCGATGGAGACTGCGAGTGCCAATTGTCGGGTTCTGCGATTCATATTCTTTCCTCGTGTCGGTCCTCGAGCCTGTCAGGCCGATTCAATGTTCAAAATTCCGGTTGTCGTTTTCAGTTGCCCAGGTCAGGTCAGTCGACGGTAGCTGATGGCGCCCACACCCAGCATCAGCAGCACCATCAGTGCCATGCCCCAGTCGCCCAGGGTGGGAATACCTTCGTAGTACACCGTGTTGGTGATCGTGCATTCCTGGTCTGCCGAGCCCGGCGTGAAGGCGTAGGCCTCGTCACAGCCACTGGACTCGATGCCGCTCAGGTACAGGTTTTCCGTCACGGTGCACACCGTGTCGCCCTGCCAGCGCGGATAGATCGCCTGCGTCACCGAGTCATTGCCATACAGGTTGAATGACCAGTTGCTCGGCGTATCCAGCGCCGTGGCGCCGCAATCGAGGCTGATGTTCGCCTCCGGCTCCACATCCAGGTTCACCTGGCCCTCGTACAGCCATTCCTTGCTGATGGTCATGGCCACCGGCTGCAGGGTATTGGTGATGTTGCACTCGTTCTGCTCTGAGCCTTCGCGCGGATGGGCATCTTCATAGAAGCAGCCCAGCTCATCCGCGTCGCCGCTGTTCACGGCTTCACAGTTGGCGGTGAACTCGTTGCAGTAGGGCAATGAGTAAGTCGGCGTGTAACCGCTGTTGGGCTCTTCCCAGATGCGGCAGTTCGGGCCCACTTCGGTGGCATCGATCGAGGCCAGCACGAAGATCACCGGCCGGTTGCTGGTGATCACCTTGGACTGATCCAGGATCAGGCCGGTGTTACAGCTCAGGTGCACCGTCACGCTGCCCGGGTTGCCGTCGTTGAATTCCTTGGTGACGCGGAAGGTCAGCTGGCCGGGATCGGCGCCGCTGCGGAACCAGCGGAAGTTGCCCGGCCCGTCGATGGAATCAAAGTCTTCCGGATGGCCGAAATCGATCCACTCGCCGGGCAGGATGGCGTGGTTGTCCTGCACGTCCACCTGGGTGATGGCATAGGTTCCATCCACCAGCAGGAAGGCCGGATTGCCCGGGCTGCTGCTGCGGATCTTGAGCAGGTTGGCCGGATTGTTCTCGTCACCCGTGCCGTTCATCACCAGGTGGCCCTGCACCGTGGTGGTGGAGCCGGCTTCAAAGGTAATCTGGCGGCCGGTGGTGGTCTGTACCGTCAGGTTCCAGAAGCTGGAATCGCCCGACACGTTGATGGTGTTGTCACCGCAAGCGGTGTCGAACGTGACCTGGCTGCTGCCGGGGTTGGTGGTGCCGCCGTTGTTGGTCCAGTCACCGGAAAGATTGATGGCGCCGGAATCGCCGTTGAGCGTGCCGCCATTGTTGATGATGACGTTGGCAACATTGTTGTACGTTCCGGTGTTCAGGTTCAGCGTGCCGTTGATCACCAGGTCGCCGCAGCCCAGGTCCATGGTGCCGGACCCGAGGCTGACCGTGCTGCCCGGGCCTATCGTGGCGCCGGCTGCAAGAAGTGTAGAGGGGGCGAACGCCGCGAAAAAAACCACCAGCAGGGCCGGGACCACAGAGCGGACAAGCCGATTAAACGACGGTACAGGCATTTCTAACCCCTAAAGCAAACAATCAAGTTGCTGCGCTTGCTGTGTAATTACGCACAGAAATGCCTGCAAATTTTCGGCAAATTTAGCTCAACTTGTTAAAACCGGCAAGAAAAATCTTCGGCCTGGGCGAGCCCCAGCAATTCTGGACCAGTACCTTCCGCCAGGGGGCCGTTTACGCATTGCCGACGGTCGCAGGTTTGGGGGCCAACTCGGTGGCAAAAGCAGCTATCATCAGCCGCGAGCCCATTTTCGAAAGGACCCCGGCCATGAAGCCCTTCAACTCTACAAAAATCCTGATCATTGCATTTACATGGATGGGGGCCACGACAATTCCCGGCTGGCTGGCGGCGGCCGAATACGATGTGGTCATCAGCAACGGCCGCGTGATGAACCCCGAGAACGGCCTCAACGCGGTGATGAATGTCGGCATTCGCGACGGGCAGATTGCGGAGATATCCCGTGAACCGCTCCAGGGGGAAACAGAAATCGATGCCACAGGCCTGGTGGTTGCTCCCGGTTTCATCGACCTGCACGCCCATGGCCAACGTGAGTTCGAGTCCCGGCTGCAGGCACAGGATGGCGTTACCACCCAGCTGGAAATGGAAGTCGGGGTTTACCCGGTGGATGAATGGTACGCCCGGCGCGCCGGCACCAGCCCGATCAACTACGGCGCAACCGTCAGCCATCTGCGGGCGCGCCAGTCGGTGATGATCAACCTGGCGGCACTGGGCCTGAGCGACAACGACCTGCTGGAAGGAATTGCCTCACCGGCCTTTGACCTGATTGCCAAGCAACGCAACTGGGTGGAAGGCAATGCCACTCCGGAAGAACTGGAACAGATCAAGCAACGCCTGCAACAGGGCTTGCAGCAGGGCGCATTGGGCATCGGCTATGGCATCAATTACACACCGGGTGCGGTGCGTGAAGAAATCCTTGCGATGTTCAAGGTCGCCCAGGCGAACGGCGTGATCAACTTCGTGCACTCGCGTTACATGTCGGAACTGGATTCCGGCGGCAGCGTGGATGCCATCCAGGAACTGATCGCCGATGCCGCCATCACCGGCGCCGGCCTGCATATCGTGCACATCGGCAGCAGTGGCGGCCAGCGCGTGCCGCTGCTGCTGGAAATGATCGACGATGCCAGGGCCAATGGCATTGACGTCAGCACCGAAGTTTATCCCTACACCGCCTGGTCCACCTTCATCGGCGCGGCGATCTTTGACGGTGATTTCACCTCGCGGCTGGGCATGGCGTACCAGGACATCGAACTGCCCTCCACCGGCGAACGCCTGAGCGAGGAACAGTTTTACCGCATCCGCAATGAAGCCCCGGGTACCGTCATCGTGGGCCATGCCATGGATGAAAGGAATGTCAGCGCGGCCATTGCCCATCCCGGCGTCATGATCGCCAGCGATGGCATGTTCTACCTGAACGGCCGCGCCCATCCGCGCGGCGCCGGCACATTCAGCCGGGTGCTGGGACGTTATGCGCGTGAATTACAGGTAGTCAGCCTGATGGATGCACTGGCAAAAATGAGTTACCTGCCGGCGCGTCGGCTGGAACCCATGGTGCCGCAGATGGCCCGCAAAGGCCGCATCAGTGAAGGCGCCGATGCCGATATCGTGATCTTCGATCCCGCCACCGTGTCCGACCGGGCCACCTTCGAAGAGCCTGCCCTGCCCTCCGCCGGCATCGCCCACCTGCTGGTGAACGGCATTCCGGTAATCCGCGACGGCACGCTGCTGGAGGGCGTAAACGCCGGCCAGCCAGTGCGGCGGCCGCAGTCTGATGATTGATGGTGTCGGACCTGGGCAAGTTACTGATAAAGCTGGTACCTGACATCAATCCGAGCGCGTTTTTGGACCGTTAAACACCCCATTTCCGGGCGATTTTGGCATCTGTTCTACCAGCAGGCCTTCATTTTCCCTGAGGCTTTGCCAACGCCGAACGTCACATAGGCAATCCCTTAGAATCCGAACCCTGAGAATCCGAACCCTGAGAATCCGAACCCTGAGAATCCGAACCCTGAGAATCCGAACACTGAAAATTTGCGCCCGGAGAACCACCTAATGCCTGTTGTACTGAACGCCACCCTATTGTTCCGATTCGTGCTGTCGCCGGCCCTGGCCCTGCTGTGTGGAACCGCACTGGCCAACCCGGCGGATCAAAAACTTGAAGAATTGATGGACCGCGTATGGCAGGCGGAAATGGCCGCGTCGCCGCTGATGGCCAGCACCTTTGGGTCGAACGAAAACCGCAACAAGGTGGATGACCTCAGCGAAGCCGAGGTTCAGGCGCGGCGCGAAAGGCTGGATGCGGCCATCGCGGAGCTGGGCGCCATCGACCCGGCCAGCCTCACCGGCACCAACCCGGTCAACTACCGGGTGTTCGAATGGATGCTGCGCAATGAGCGCCGCACGCTGGAATTTGACTGGTATCTCGTGACCCTGAATTCGATGGGTGGCATGCACAGCATGTTCGCCCAGGTGGTGCTTGCCACTCCCGACAAGACCGCCAGCGATTACCGCCAGAAACTGCAACGGCTGGAGGCCTTCAGCGGCATGGTCGACCAGTTGATCGACCGCGACACCAAAGCCATCGAAGCCGGTTACACGCAACCCTGCGAAGTGCTGGGCGGCTTTGATGATTCCATCGTCGGCTGGGCCACCGAAAAGCCGGAAGACAGCGTGTTCTACCAGACTTTCAACAATGTGCCGGAGAAGATGGACTGGGCCGAGCGCAATGAACTGCAGCAGCAGGCGAAAAAAGTGATCGGCGATTCAGTCAACCCGGCGTTCGAACGCTACTACCAGTTCTTTCAGGAGAACTACCAGCCCAATTGCCGCAAATCCATCGGATTGTCGGAAGTGCCGCGCGGCAAGGAACTGTACGACCATTTCGTGAAGTTCTACACCAGCCTCGACACCAACCCGGAGAAGGTGCATGCCCTGGGACTGTCCGAAGTTGAGCGCATCCAGAACGAGATGCTGGCGGTAAAAGAACAGGCCGGCTTCAGCGGCAACCTGGCGGAGTTCCGCAAGTTCCTGCAAACAGACCCGCAGTTCTACCTCGACAATGCCGAAAACTACATGCAGTACGTGGCCCGCATCACCAAGGAAGCCGACCGCAGAATGCCGGAATTCTTTGCCGTGCTGCCGCGCAACTCCTACGGCCTGCTGCCGGTGCCGGAACCCATCGCGCCCAAGGCCACGACGGCCTATTACCAGCCCGGCGCCGCCGATGGCACCCGTGCCGGCGTTTACTTTGTAAATACGTATAACCTTTCCAGCCGGCCGCTTTATGAACTGCCGGCGCTGTCGCTGCACGAAGCGGTGCCCGGCCACCATCACCAGTTTTCCGTCCAGCAGGAACTACCGGACCTGCCCGATTTCCGCCGCCTGTATTACTTCCACGCTTTTGGCGAGGGCTGGGGGCTGTATACCGAGAAGCTGGGCATCGAGATGGGCATGTACCGCACGCCTTACGAGCACTTCGGCCGGCTGATCTACGAAATGTGGCGCGCCTGCCGGCTGGTGGTGGATACCGGCATGCACATGAAGGGCTGGACCCGCCAGCAGGCCATCGACTACATGATGGAATTCACCGGCCTGACGCTGCAGAACGTCACCGCCGAGGTGGACCGCTACATCACCTACCCCGGCCAGGCGCTGGCGTACAAGCACGGCGAGCTGAAAATCCTCGAACTGCGCCAGCGTGCGGAACAGGCGCTGGGCGAGAATTTCGACCTGCGCCAGTTCCACAGCGCCCTGTTGGGCAACGGTTCACTACCGCTGTCCATCCTCGAGGAACTGATGGACGGCTGGATTCGACAACAGCAGGCGCAGAAGCAGTAGTTCCGGGGCCTCCACTCTGGCCCCAAGCTTATAAGCATATGCCATCCAGGAAGTTGTAAGATGGCGGTTTTTGTCAGAGCATGTCGCGATGAGCACCGCACTTCGCCCAAGGACCCAACTCACCCATTTGCAGCGGCTTGAGGCCGAGAGCATCCACATCCTGCGTGAAGTGGTGGCGGAAACCGACAAGCCCGTCATGCTGTATTCGGTGGGCAAGGATTCGGCTGTCATGCTGCACCTGGCGCGCAAGGCGTTCTACCCTTCACCGCCGCCGTTTCCGCTGCTGCATGTGGACACCACCTGGAAATTCCGCGCCATGTATGAATTGCGCGACCAGGCGGCGCGCGATGCCGGCATGGACCTGCTGGTGTACCAGAACCCGGAAGCCCTGGCGCAGGGCATCAACCCCTTCGACCACGGCCCGCTGCATACTGAACTGTGGAAAACCGAGGGCCTGAAGCAGGCTCTGGACAAGTACGGTTTCGATGCGGCGTTCGGCGGCGCCCGTCGCGATGAGGAAAAAAGCCGCGCCAAGGAGCGCGTGTTCAGTTTCCGCTCCACCAATCACCGCTGGGATGCCAAAAACCAGCGACCGGAACTCTGGCGCCTCTACAACGCGCGCAAGGCCAGGGGCGAATCGATCCGTGTTTTTCCCATCAGCAACTGGACCGAACTCGACATCTGGCAATACATCCACCTGGAAGGCATTCCCATTGTGCCCCTTTACCTGGCCGCGCCGCGGCCCACGGTGGAACGCGACGGGCTGATCCTGATGGTCGATGATGATCGCTTCCCATTGCGTGAAGGCGAGAAGCCGGTGCAGCGGTCCATCCGCTTCCGCACCCTGGGCTGCTACCCGCTGACCGGCGCCGTGGAGAGCGAGGCCACCACCCTGCCGCGAGTAATACAGGAAATGCTGCTCACCACCACCTCGGAGCGCCAGGGCCGCGCCATCGACCACGACCAGAACGCATCGATGGAAAAGAAAAAGCAGGAGGGCTATTTCTGATGGCCTCGAATGCGAATACCCGCAGGCCGGCTTACCAGGCGGATGCGCTGATCGCGCAGGACATCGACGCCTACCTGGAAACCCACCAGCACAAGAGCCTGTTGCGCTTCATCACCTGCGGCTCGGTGGACGACGGCAAGTCCACCCTGATCGGCCGCCTGCTGTACGACAGCAAGATGATATTCGAGGACCAGCTGGCGGCGCTGGAAGCCGACAGCAGGCGCGTGGGCACGCAGGGCCAGGAAATCGACTTTGCGCTACTGGTGGACGGCCTGGCGGCGGAGCGCGAACAGGGCATCACTATCGATGTGGCCTACCGGTTTTTTTCCACCGAACGGCGCAAGTTCATCGTCGCCGACACACCGGGGCATGAACAGTACACCCGCAACATGGTCACCGGCGCATCTACCGCCGACCTGGCCGTGATCCTGATCGACGCGCGCCAGGGCGTGCTGACGCAAACCCGCCGCCACAGCTACCTGGTCAAGCTGATCGGCATCCGCAACGTGGTGCTGGCCATCAACAAGATGGACCTGGTGGACTACAGCGAACAACGGTTTGATGAAATCGTCGCGGATTACCGCGCGTTTGCCGACAGCATCGGCATAGCGGATTTCCTGGCCATTCCCATCTCCGGCCTGCGCGGCGACAACATCACCGCTCGCAGTGACAACACACCCTGGTACGCCGGGCCCAGCCTGCTCGCGCACCTCGAAACCGTGGAAGTGGATGCCGACCGCATGGCCGCGCGCGGCTTCCGCATGGCGGTGCAATGGGTGAACCGGCCCAACCTCGATTTCCGCGGCTTTGCCGGCCTCATCAGCTCCGGCCGCGTCAGGCCAGGTGATCCGGTTCGCATTCAACCCTCGGGAAAAACCTCCACCGTCCGGGAAATCGTCACGTTCGACGGTTCCCTGGATGAATCCTTGGCGGGCCAGTCCATCACCCTGCGGCTCAGCAGCGAAGTGGACTGCTCGCGCGGCGACGTCATCACCACCGCCGATGCGCCGGTGGAAGTGGCCGACCAGTTCGAAGCCACGCTGGTATGGATGGACGAGACTGAAATGCTGCCGGGCCGGCCGTACTGGCTGAAGACCGGTTCCAGCACCGTTTCGGCCACCATCACCAAGCCAAAATATGAAATCGACATCAATACCCTGGCGCATGAAGCGGTTGATACGCTGGCGCTCAATGCCATTGGCATCTGCAATATTTCGCTGGACCGCGCCGTGCCGTTCGAGAGTTACGAGGACAACCCCGACCTCGGCGGATTCATCCTGATCGACCGCATGACCAACCGCACCGTGGCCGCCGGCATGATTCATTTCGCGCTGCGGCGCTCACAGAACATTCACTGGCAGTTGGTGGACATCTCGCGCGAAGCGCACGCGGCTCAGAAAGCCCAGGTGCAGAAAGTGCTGTGGTTCACCGGCCTGTCCGGTTCGGGCAAGTCCACCATCGCCAACCTGGTGGAAAAGAAACTGCACGCGCTGGGCAAGCACACCTTCCTGCTGGACGGCGACAACATCCGCCACGGCCTGAACCGCGATCTCGGCTTCACCGACGCCGACCGGGTGGAGAACATCCGCCGCGTGGGCGAGGTGGCGAAACTGATGGCCGATGCCGGGCTGATCGTACTGACAGCTTTCATTTCACCATTCCGCAGCGAACGGGAAATGGCCAGGAAGATGCTGCCGCCGGGCGAGTTCGTCGAAGTGCATATCGACACACCTTTGTCCGTCGCCGAACAACGCGACGTCAAAGGCCTGTACAGGAAAGCCCGCGCCGGGCAGCTGAAAAACTTCACCGGCATCGACTCGCCCTACGAACCGCCGGAAAACCCGGAGATTCACATCGACACGACGGCCCTCAGCGCGGAAGCGGCGGCTGAGGTGATCGTGGATCATGTGTTGAGGGGTTGAGACAAGTACCACCCCGCAACACGATTCAGC
>CAYYCX010000142.1:0-8475 GCA_964470455.1 uncultured Wenzhouxiangellaceae bacterium | reverse complement strand
GGGCCAGGGACAGCAACTGGTGGCCCAGGCAGATGCCGAACAGTGGCAGGCCGGTTTTGAGCAGCTCGCGAATGGCTGCGATGGCGTAGTCGCAGGGTTCCGGGTCACCCGGGCCATTGGACAGGAACACGCCATCGGGAGCCAGGGCCAGCGCTTCCTTCGCCGGAGTGGTGGCCGGCACCACCGTCACACGGCAGCCGCGATCGGCCAGCATGCGCAGGATGTTGCGCTTGATGCCAAAATCGTAAGCGACAACGTGAAAGCGGCCGGAGCTTTCGCCAAAGGACTGCGCATCCAGGTCCCAGGTACCTTGCTCCCAGGTGTAGGGTTCGGCGCACGTCACTTCCCTGGCGAGGTCCAACCCCACCATTCCGGGAAAGCTGCGCGCCAGTTCCAGCGCCGCTTCGGGACTTGCATCCGCCCCTGCGATGATCGCCCCGCCCTGCGCGCCCCGCTCGCGGAGGATGCGTGTGAGCTTGCGCGTGTCGATATCAGCAATGGCCACTGTGTTCTGCCGCCGCAGGTATTCCGCCAGTGTTTGCTGCCGCCTCCAACTGCTGGACAGCAGGGGGTATTCACGGATGATCAGGCCAGCCGCCTGGATGGCCTGTGACTCTTCATCCTGGTCATTGCAGCCGGTATTGCCGATGTGGGGATAGGTGAGCGTAACCAGCTGGCGTGAATAGGAAGGATCGGTGAGGATTTCCTGGTAGCCCGTCATGGCGGTGTTGAAAACCACTTCGCCAACGGACTGCCCTATTGCACCGATGGAACGGCCGCGAAACACGGTGCCGTCCTGAAGTGCAAGTACTGCCAACTGTATCACCTTCAAACCTCCGGACATAAAAAACGGGAAAGCCAGGAGGGATGATGACCTGGGCTGTTCCCGCTTAGAAAATTCAGTTTTTTCGGTCGTCACCGTCGCCTTGCGGACGAAATTCGATGACATGGACTCTAAGCGCCCAGATTTTAACGGAGCAGCTTCGCCCTGTCTAACCGCATTGGCGGTTTTTTCAGTTTTTCATGGATTTAGCCGGGCCATGGTGCGCTCTGGTACCGGTAATCCAGCAGGCTCATCCGCCCAGCCAGTCCTTCGCGCGGTAATTGCCGGCAGGCTGCCGGGCCAGCCACACAGCGGCTGACAGGGCGCCACGGGCAAATACCGAACGATCTTTTGCGGCATGCGCCAGCGTGATTTCCTCACCTTCCCAGCTGAAGGTGATGCTGTGTTCGCCGATGACTTCCCCGACCCGCTGCGAGGAATAACCGGGGTCGCGCCCAGGCCGCCCTGCTCTCACAGCCTCACCCAGGAACAGAGCGGTGCCGGAGGGAGCGTCCTTCTTGTGCCGGTGATGGATATCGTCGATGTGTACGCGCGTATCGGCCGGCAGCGCGGCACTGGCCTGGCGCGCCAGCTTCGCCAGCAGGTTGATGCCCAGGCTGAGGTTGGGCGACCACAACACCGCCACGTTTCTTGCAGCCCGCTCCAGCGCTTTAAACTGCTCGTCCTGCAAACCGGTCACGCCACTGAGCAACGCGACCTTGTTTTGGGCACACCAGGCCGCGGCCTCCGCGGTACCATTGGGCAAAGTGAAATCCACCAGCAGGTCCGGCCGGTCCGGCAGCTCGTGCAACTGCGTGCAAAAAGCGGACTGGCCGATCCAGTTGGGGGCATTGCGGGAAACTACCACGGCCAGGGTCGCATCCGCTGACTGCTGTAGCTGTTCCGCAAACGCCTGGGCCATGCGGCCGGCGCCAAACAGCGCGACCTCGATCACAGGGCCAGGCTCAAGTTTGTCCCCGGCGGTGGCCTCAGCAGCGGATTCGGCGGCGAATTCAGCGATGGGTTTGGGGTCGGCATCACGAGGTCATGCGCTCGAAGAATTCTTTCACGTTGCTGAGCCATGATTCGGTGCGCGGGTTGTTCTGGTCGTCGCCGTCGCCACCGCTGGCGGCAAACTCCTGCAGCAGTTCTTTCTGCTTGCGGTTGAGCTTGACCGGCGTTTCCACGGTAACCCGGCACATCAGGTCGCCCTGCGAGCGGCTGCGCACCGATTTCACGCCCTTGCCCTTGAGCCGGAACACGCGCCCGGTTTGCGTTTCCGCGGGAATTTTCAGCTTCACCTGGCCATCCAGCGTGGGGATTTCCAGCTCCCCGCCGAGGGCAGCGGTAGTGAACGGAATGGGCACTTCGCAATACAGCCCATCACCGTCGCGCTCAAAAATGCGATGCGGCGCCACGCGGATTTCCACATAGAGATCACCATGCCCTGCGCCGTTGCGCCCGGCTTCGCCTTCGCCAGAAAGACGAATGCGGTCGCCGGTATCTACCCCGGCGGGAATTTTCACTGCCAGCGTGCGTGTTTCCCGCACCCGGCCCTGGCCGTTGCAGGTATTGCACGGATTGCTGATGCGCTCACCTGCGCCATGGCAGGTGGGACAGGTTTGCTGCACCGAGAAAATACCCTGCTGCATGCGCACCTGGCCGATGCCGCCGCAGGTGCCGCAGGTTTCCTTCTTGCCGTCTTTGGCGCCGGAGCCGTGGCAGGTTTTGCATTCCCCGAGGGTGGGCACACGGATGTCGCGGGAAATGCCGCGCACCGCCTCCTCCAGTTCCAGGTCCATGGTGAATCGCAGGTCGGCGCCACGGGCCCGTTGCTGCTGGCCGCGGCGACCGCCGCCGAAGATATCGCCGAAAATGTCGCCGAAAATATCGCCGACATCGCCATGGAAACCGCCGGGGCCACCCGGGCCGTTCTGCACGCCGGCATGACCGAAGCGATCGTAGGCCGCCCGCTTGTCTGCATCGCTCAGGACTTCATAGGCTTCCTTGGCTTCCTTGAACTTTTCCTGGGCGTCTTCATCCGGGTTGCGGTCCGGATGGTATTTCATGGCCAGGCGGCGGAACGTCTTTTTCAGCTCCGCTTCGCTGACGTCCTTCTTGACGCCGAGGACTTCGTAGTAATCGCGTTTTGCCATGCCGGGTAATCCTTTTGGTTGCAGCAGAGGTGTGGCTTTCGGCGCGGAAAATCAAGTCCCGGCAATGGATAAACAAAAACCCCGGCGTGGGCCGGGGTATTGCGATCATTGAGTGGCTCAGTGGTGGTGGCGAGAAAAACCACATTCTGCCGGTGCCTCAAGCAGCCAGTGTTTGCTGTACGAAACCAGGGTCAGCTTCAATGATACGCAGGTAATTGGTTGAGGCCGCATCGGGCCGCCGCTTGCCCTGCTCCCAGCCCTTTATGGTTTCAATGCTCAACCGGAAGGCGTGGGCAAACTGGGCCTGGGACATCCCTGTGCCGGCACGAATGGCTTTGATGTCGGCCGGCCGCAAAACGACATAAGCGGTGCGAGGCTGCGTGTCGCCGCTGGCAACTCTTGCTGCTTCCTTAAGATTGCTTTCCAGTTCCTTGAACAACCTCTTGTCCATTAATGGTCTCCTAGGAGAAACCGGTGATGATCGCATCTACCAGCTTTTTCAACTGCTCCTTTTGTTTATCAGTGAGGCTTTCCTGGTTGGCCTTTGCGTAGACCAGGAGCAGCAAAATTGGTTTGGTATCGTTGTGATAGTAGTAAATCACGCGAACGCCACCCCTTTTGCCCCTGCCGGACTGGCCAAAACGAAGCTTGCGCAGGCCTCCTGTTCCCTGGATGAGCTTTCCCGAGTTTGGCCGTTGAGCAAGAAACGTCAGCAAGTCATCGAATCCTGCGTTCCCAAGTAACTTCCGCGCCCGCTCCTAGAAGGTCCCTATCGGAGCCAGTGTCAACATGGGCTGGTGGCCAATGGATCATAGTGTAGTTCAATGAACCACAGCAATTCAATACTATTGGGTGGTGGTCTCGGCATTCCCGAAGCATAACCTCGGGCCCTGCAAAAGCATGTAGGAAAAAGCTGTGTTGTCGCTGAGGCCCGCTACTCAAGTGGTGAACAGAAGGCAACGCCCTCGTCGATCCATCCTCGAGCAGTCATTTCATCCATGAGCGACATATCGGTGACGTAGCGGTGATTGGAGTCTTTGCCCAAGGCAAAGCCGTTGTTGTAGGCACGGTAAACAGGGATCGCCCGAGGACCGGACCAATACCTGCAGGGATTCAGGCCCTCTGCGACAGGAAGAACGGAAAACGCCCAACCCTCAAACTTCCAGCCGGCGCCGCCTTCGGGTATATCCTGCTGGAGTTCCTGCAACAACCTGCATTCAAGTGGCGTGCTTGAATAGAAATGACTGTTGGGACCTGGGAAAACCGAACCATAGAAGCGACAGACATCCGTTCCGTTGCCGGGTGGCTGCGCCAGGAACGATTCGCCGGTACGCTCCCAACCTGCAGACGCATCAGCCTGGTCCAGCATGGCCTTTTCACTCTCCGAGCCGGTGATGAAATAGTGATCCAGGATGGTGTTGTAATACTCGACCACCTCAATCAAGCCCTCGCCATCCTCGGGAGGAAAGACCTGGGCTGCGCCAGCACAGTCAATTCCGTCGCACGTAAAGATGCCGGTTGCACCCCTTGCCACCAATTGCCCGTTGGAATACACGACGGAGTAAGGCGCTTCAAGCAGTCCATTGGACAATTCAGACCAGGTCGTACCGTTATCAAGGCTGAGCATGATTCCGGTTGCAGTTCCCGCCACCATGGCTCGGGTATTGGAATCGGGCAGATCCATGAATAACAGGCTGTAGACCGGGCCTGTCAGGCTCTCGGGTTGCCAATGCGTGCCCCGGTGGCGGCTGACAAACAGGCCGTGTTCGGTCAGTGCATATGACGTCCAGGCACGACTTGGATGCGGCACGACTCGAAAGGTGTTATCCGGGAACGTGCCATCGTCGACTCTGGACCAATTCACACCGTCATCCATGGACTCCCACAAGGTGTCAGGTTCGTTGTTAAACCCTGTGGAAATTGCCCATAGCCCATTTTGCTCGGGATTGGGCAGCAGGCTGTATGGATTGTCACCAATCCGGATGTCTGCAGTTTGGTAAGACCAGGTTTGACCCCGGTCGAGGCTGCTATACATCAGGGTACCGCCATCATGCGTAATGCCTATGAGAATCTTGTCATGCAGGCTAACTGGCGGGCCGGTTACGCTGAACCCCCCTGGAAGGCGGATATTTCATCTCCCGTCCAGGTACTTTCAACCAGGCTGTTTTCCGACTCTTTCCAGATATACATGTTCTGGCGGCCAAAACGCAGCACCGTCCCGTCGTCCAGCTGTATCGCGCTGGAATCAGAGGAACTCAGCCCGGTAACATATGGGAGCAATTCCAGTCCAGCCTCAGACCACCTGAACACCCTGCTGGAGAAAAGATAACAATCGTTATCACAGGAAAATGGATCGATGATGGGCCTGTGAGGAAGCAGAACGCCCGATTCAATCACCAGGGGAGTTGTCGTGTGGCTACTCCCGCAGTCACTGCCCACCGGGCACAAGGGCTTCCAGTTATCAGCCGCCAGGACAGGGCTGCCAAAAAGCAGAAGACTGATCCCGATAACCAGGACAGCCAGCCTTAAGCCAGCCTGCGTTTGAGTGTGCGGGTCAAAATGATTCATTGTTTTCTCCTTGACTTGGTCTACTCCGGCCACTCAATGGGCGAACAAAAGGCAATGCCCTCGTCGATCCAACCCTGCGCGGTCATTTCATCCATCAGTTCGGGTTTGGTGACGTATCGGTGATTGGAGTCTTTGCCCAGGGCAAAGCCGTTGTTGTACGCGCGGTAGACAGCAATCGCATCGACTGGACACGGATCATCGTCTTCAGGGTACCTCGGGTAAACGGACATTGCCCACCCCTCAAACTTCCAGCCTGCTCCACCCACAGGAATGTCTTCCTGCAAGACTTGCAACATGCGGCATTCCGCGGCGGCATTGGAGTAAAAGTGGCTGTTGGGGCCCGGGAAAACTGATCCGTAGAAGCGGCAAACATCGCTGGAGCCATAGCTGTGTCCCGGCTCCCATGCCAGGAAAGATTCGCCGGTGCGCTGCCACCCGGAAGTGGCATGGGTCTCATCAAGCATCGCCTTTTCGCTGTTGGAGCCGGTAATGAAGTAATGATCCAGTACCGTGTTGTAGTACTCCACCACTTCGATCTGGTCTTCACCATCCTCAGGCGGGAATACCTGCGCCGGGCCAGTGCAATCCAGCCCATCACAGGTGAAATAGCCACTCTCACCTGATGCAAGCAACTGTCCTTGCGAATACACCACGGTATAGGGCCCGGCAAGCAGGCCATTGGCCAGATCCGTCCACGTTTCACCATTGTCATGGCTGATCACCACCCCGGAAGAGGTTCCCGCCACAAAGGCTCGAGTGTTGGACTCCGGCATGTCCACGAAAATCAGGCTGTACACCGGTTGAGTTAATGCGGTTGACTGCCAATAAGCACCTCGATGACGGCTGATGTACAGGCCATGATCGGTCAAAGCATAGGAAGTCCAGGCCCGGCGCGGGTCGTGGACAACCCGCAGGGTGTTGGCGGGAAAACTGCCGTCATCCACTCGTGACCAGTTGGCGCCGTGGTCATACGATTCCCACAGACTACCGGGCCGGGTTCTGAATTCGGATGATATCGCCCAGAGTCCATCGCGCTCGGGATTGGTCAGCAGGTTGTAGCGGTCCCCGCCCATCCGGACATCGGATGGCTTGAAAGTCCAAGTTTCGCCGTTATCGGTACTGGAATAAATCAAGGTTCCGCCATCGTGGGAAATGCCGACATAGGCCCGCTTACCCAAAACAATTGGAGGCAGGGTCAGCTTGGGAGACTTGTCCCTGATTGAAAACCATTCTTCTCCTCTGAAGGGCGAAGAGGTTGAGCGTTCTTCGCTCTCGATCCAGGTTCGTTTCCCCCAGGTACTGAACGAAAGAATGTTGCCATTCTCAAGTTGTACCGCAAAAAAATCTGAGGCATTGGTAGAGGTCAATCCGGAAACATTATCCATGCCTTGTGGTGACCATCGAACATAGCTGCGGAAGAGCGAACAATACGGACATGTCCAGTGGTTCACCACGGGCTCGTGTCTCAGCAAAATGCCTTGACCGGTGACCAAGGGGCTGGTGTAGATTAAAACGGTTCCTGTGAACAGAAATGGGTACTGATCGCTATATTCAGCAACACCACTTAGATTCTTTCCATTGCAGTTACTTCCCACCGGGCACAGTGGCTTCCAGGTTTCGGCCCGGAGCGGGCCTGCGAAGAAAAACGCGCAGAAAAGCAGTAATGCGACGGGTAGCGATAACCGGTTCACATTACAATGTGCGATGTGCGATGTGCGATGTGCGATGTGCGACTTCGTGCGACTCATTGTGGCTGTCTCCCGGCTGGTTGCAGATCACGGTGGCACAGGCAAATGAACTCAGCCTGAACAGCGTACGATTGGTGTTTCTGCAGTTTAATGAATTTTTTCACCCATTGCAGTCGCGAGCATGGCTCGCTCCTACATGGGTTAGCGCATAAACAAAAACCCCGGCCTGGGCCGGGGTTTGTCTTGCGGGTATTGGATCCCGGACAACGGCTTCGCCGCTTCCGGGATGGCGTCCCAGCAGGTTGGGGGCCGGAGTGACGACATTTTGTGTCGTCACGACTTCCCCATTACTTCTTGTTGTCTACTTCTTGTTGTCGTCCACTTCCTCGAACTCGGCGTCGACCACGTCGTCAGAACCGCCCTTGTCGGCTGAGCCTTCGCTGCTAGCAGCTTCACCGGCTGCCTGGGCCTTGGCCGCTGCCTGCTGGTGGATCACCTGCCCGGCCTCGCCGAGTTTGGTTACGGCAGCTTCGATGGCGTCCTTGTCGTCGCCCTTGATGGCCTTCTCAACCTCTTCAATGGCGGCTTCGACCTTGGCCTTGTCGTCATCGCTGAGCTGGTCGGCGACCTCTTTCAGGCTGGAACGGGTGGCGTGAACCAGGGCATCGGCGCTGTTGCGCGCGGTGACCAGTTCATGGAACTTGCGGTCTTCCTCGGCGTGCGCCTCGGCATCCTGCACCATGCGCTGGATCTCGTCGTCGGACAGGCCGGAACCCGCCTTGATCTCGATCTTCTGCTCCTTGCCGGTGGCTTTGTCCTTGGCGCTCACATGCATGATGCCGTTGGCGTCGATGTCAAAGGTCACCTCGATCTGCGGCATGCCGCGTGGCGCCGCGGAAATTCCGGCCAGGTCAAAGCGCGCCAGCGACTTGTTGGCAGCCGCCTTCTCGCGCTCACCCTGCAGCACGTGCACGGTTACCGCCGTCTGGTTGTCCTCAGCAGTAGAAAACACCTGCGTGGCCTTGGTCGGTATGGTGGTGTTCTTCTCGATCAGTTTGGTCATTACACCGCCAAGGGTTTCAATACCCAGTGACAGCGGAGTAACGTCCAGCAGGAGAACGTCTTTCACCTCGCCCGACAGTACGCCGCCCTGGATCGCGGCACCAATGGCTACCGCCTCATCCGGGTTGACGTCCTTGCGTGGCTCGCGGCCAAAGAACTCGGAAACCACTTCCTGCAC
>CAYYCX010000141.1:0-8570 GCA_964470455.1 uncultured Wenzhouxiangellaceae bacterium | reverse complement strand
CACTTCGGCACCATCGTCCAGGCTATCGGCATCTGAATCCATGACCTGCGCCAGCGTTCCGCAGTCGTACTCTTCTGCGTTGCTCAGGCCGTCCGAATCGGCGTCGAGAGCACCGTCATTCGCAGCCGGATTCAATGAGTTGAGTACCTCCCAGCCACTGGGTATTCCATCGCCGTCGGCATCAGAAACCTCCGGATCGACGAACATCACAACCAGGCTTTCGCCGTATTCGCCGGGGTCATCCATCACAGTTGAGCGGCTGGTGACGCGCAACGGAATCTTCACTTCCTCATCCAGGTTGCCAGTGTACTGAACCTGCCAGCTGAGCACGGCCTCATCCGGGCCGGATCCGGTCACGTTGTCATTGGCACCCAGGGAGCCTGAACCAACCGTCTTGATTGCCGCATCCTGGATGTTGGCTGTGGCGCCGCCGGGCAACAGCAATTCCGCCTCAACCCCGCTGACCACTGACGCGCCCAGGTTGCGGATCCGGACTGAAAGCGTAAACACCTCATTTGGCAGGCTGACCGAATCGGCGCTGGTGGAATTTGAAACCAGAGCGATGTCATTGACTACCACGGCGCTGCCAAAGGGCTGCGTCTGCATCAGTGAGCGGTATTCATCAGCGATGAACCGCAGCGCGCTGGCGGAGCTGTCGACCGCATCCAGTGCATCCAGGATTTCGACTTTGCGCGCCAAGTACGCGGGGTCGGTCGGCCCGCTGAATTCGCGTTGCAATACCCGCAGCAACAGCAACAGGTGACGGCCGCTGAGTTCAGCCATTTGCTGCTCAAACTCGATGCTGGCGGCCACGAACGATTCCTGCATTTGCATGGCCGTGATGCTGTCGCCGCGGAATGCGCTGCCCATCGCGATAAGGTCCGCTGTTTCACTTTCGAGTTTGGCTATCAGCCCTGAAAGGTCACCGGGGTTCTCCCCCGCGGCCAGGTCTAGAAGGGTGCCCACCGCGTTGCTGTTCCAGGCGGTCTCCAGATTACTGGCCAGGGTGCGAATCTGGTTGAGTGTGGCTTTCACCGGGTTCACCACTGCATTACCGAGGCCATTCGGAAGCGGTGTGCCGGCGGGCGGCTCAGGAATGAAAAGGGCAGCTGGAAAGGCCACATCGGGTTGCTGGCCGTATGCGCGCGCCACGCCCGACTCCACCCGCTGGGGCACGTCCCAGAATGCGCCCTTGAGCGGCACCGCGAAGGATGCCGCGCCCGTCAGGTACTTGCCCAGCGTCGCCAGCGACTTCACCTTGCTGAAAACCGGCAGCTTGGACACCGGCCCGACCTGTGACTCTACATCGGAAAATCCGGACGACGTGATATTCAGCGCGCTGGCCCAACCCAGTATTCCATACGCGTCAACACCCAGTTGCACGAGTTCCAGCTCTGCCTGCTGGCGATCGGCACGGAGCAGGGTGTCGTTGTCGACTGCCCAGCTGGCCAGCTGCTGCTGGGAGAATTCAGCGGCCCTCAGGGTCCGGCTGGTGTAGGAAATGGGCAGGGATTCAAACAGGTCATCCTGCGCCGACAGCACCGCGGCTTTCAGCGCCTCTTTCGCCACCACTTTGCTGGCGCCGATTCCCTGCTCTATCATCACATCAAGAACAGTATTCACCACGATGGAAATGGCCTTGGAAAGGGCGGCGGCGTCGGATTCACTCAGCCCGGCGGCAACCAGAGCTCTTTTTAACCTTGAAAGCCCCACCGACACCCAGCTCTTGGCCTGTTTCGCGGCTACCGACAGCTTCAGGTTGAAGTTCTGGTTCATCAGGTGTTCTATGGACGAATTAATCGCCTGCTTGTCCACGGGTACCGAGCCCCAGCCGTCGCTGGTGAGGTTGGCGGGCGTCAGTTCGGCGTTCAGCTTGTCCAGTACCTTTTTCTTTTCCTTGAGCTTTCTCCCGGTGCCCTTCTTGGCGAACACCTTATCTACGATGCCAGCCAGGATGATGTTGAGGCCATCGAGCATGGCCCTGATTTGCTGGTTGGCGAAGCGACCGCCGTCGCGTAATACGCGCTCAGCCAGGATGGCACGCTTAAGGCCCTCCAGTTGCGCGTCGCTGGGCGAGCCGGACTCGAGGCTGGTGACATGTGCCAACGCGAGGTTTTCCGGTCCGAAATAATTGCCGGGCGACATCAGGCTGAGTTCACTGATGAGGTTTTTCTTGATCGGAATGCCATCCAGTGGCGTGACCGTGAATGGAACCGTCTCACCGGTTTGAACGTTGAATTCATCGCCGCCGCTGAACAGGGTGTACTGCGTTACCAGCGGATTGGAGCCGGTGACATACTCCTCGACATTGAGGCCACGAAGCTGCAGCCCGTAGCGAGTCGGGCGCAGTGCTTCACGGTCACCGATTTTCAATACGTCAAATTGGGGCAGGTTGTCGAACTTGAATACTCCGGTATCGAACTCCGGCGCGGAAGAGGCGTAGTACAGCTTGTCCCGGACGGTGTCCAGGTAACTGTTCCAGTCTTCATCGCTTTCGGCTTCCATGCGGGAACGGACGATATCCTGCTGGTGCATCAGGTTGAACTGGCCACTGGGCCTGAAGGGAGCCTCCACCAGGTCGAGCGGTAAATCCGAGCTCACCGTGAAATCGATGCTGCCCCGCAGGTCCGCGAAGTCGGCCGAACCGATGCGCTTCATCAGCGTGAACGTGGGTACATTGGTGCCGCCGGCTTCACACCAGCAGTCATCGCGCAGGCCGAAGGTAAACAGCAGTTCATCATAGGGATTGGGCGTGCCTTCGCCCAGGTACACCTGGCCACCTGGAGTCAGACCGACCAGCAGGTTGCCTTCGCGGTCATAGGTTACCGGGCTGTTCGTGACCGGAACAGTGGGGCAAAAATCACCCGCCACGGGGTAGATGGCCATACGTTCTGGAATTGACAGCCCCGAGTCGCTAAAGGTGAGATCAATATCGGTGGAAACCAGGCCGTGCAGGTAAAAGCCATCCAGCGCCTTGCACCAGCGGATGGTGAATTCGATGTCGTAATTGGCCACCCGGCGCACGTACTCACACATGTTGCGGTTAGCCTGGGGCGAGCCCAGGCAAGAACCCGAACGGTTGGGGTTCTCATACCAGGTCTGGATCATGGTGCCCTGGTAGGACTGGATTACCTGTTGGCCGCCACCCACAGACGGAGGCATAACTTCCTGGCTTACAAGAAAGATGTTCAGCAGGCTGCGGCCGCTGGAGCCAGTATCCTCATAGAAAAAGTTCTGGCCAGGAAAAGCGCTGGGAGTCGGATTGTGCGGATTGATTCCCTGCCAGTTGCCGGTGAGGTCGAACACGCCGAACTCCGAACCGGAACAACACCAGGTTTTTACCGTTGGGATACTGGGTGGATCAGATGATGCAGATACTTGTGATGTGAAGCAGAACAGGATCGCCATCCACGCCAACCGTGCAAGCAAGCCCTTGCGGTTCACGCGTCGTGAGGTCTGTTGATCTGGCTCCATCAGCAGAATAGTCCGCAGGAACACATCGCATTGACGAATGCGCTCCTGACAGGTACTCCTTGTTAAGCACAGGGGAATAATGACCCAATTTGGCGGGTGATTCCAGTGTGAACGACCGAAATCTCACCCATGGGTCGATACACCCCATTGCCTGTTTCCAGAATCCGGCGCACACTCAGTGCTCAATCCGGTTCCCGCCGGATACGTCTGCCAGACTGAAAAGGAGTTCATTTTATGTGTGTCCGCATCGCAGGCCATCGGCCTGGGTTAAGCAGTGTTCCGCTCTTGTGTGCTCTTACTCTTTTTTTGATTCCCTGTTCACGACCCTCACATGCAGCCGATCTCGCCGAACCCGACGCGACCGCATTGTTGACGATTGAGGTGAGCGTCGAGGGCAGCGTGAATGCGCCGCAGGGGCGCAAGGATGAAGTGGTGCGGTGGTCAACCAAAGGAGAATTCGAGGCCAGCGTGCTGATGGTCGCGCAGAAGCCGGAGCAGGTGAGCCTGGGTGCCATGGCCAGCAACGATCCCAATGCCATGCCGGAGGCGTACGCCGACCTGGCCAAGCAGGCCGAAGCCTGCGGTGAAGACCAGGCCTGCCTGATGCGCATGGCCATGTCGCTGGTGAACAGCCCCGAGCTCGAGAAGGCCAAAAATGTTCCGAAGCGCTACCAGGTATGGCGCGCAGCACGTGACAATGCCGTGGTGAGTGTCAAAGGCAGCCAGGTGGACAAACTCTACTCGCTGTTTTACGTGTCCGGCCCGGAAATTACCGATTGCGTCATGACGGCGCCGATGGTTTCGCCGGAGTTAACCCGTGCGGATCCCAACGCCAAAGCCACCTGGGAAAAGATCAACCAGGATACGCGGGAAAATTCAGCCAGAAGCTTCGTGGTGGAAGTGGATGGGGAAACAGGGTCCAGCACGCTGCAGATGGGCGCAGTCAGTGTCGGTTCAGGCGACGACAAATGCACGCTGACCATCGGCGGCAATGCCGAAACCGTGAACCGTTCGGCCAGCACGGCCATGATTCCGATAGGTGAGCTGAAACCGGGCTTGCTGCTGGAAGGCAGTGCGCCGGGTAGTAGTGTGATCGCGCAAGGTTCGCAGGTGATCAATACGACCAAACACCTCACCCAGGTCGTTTCATTCTCGGTGAATGTGCCAATTCCCATAAAGATCACCGTGAACTGGGAGCTGAGAGCGCAGTAGCACCCTCCTGAGACCCGGGCATTTCATCGCGGGTATTGCGGCTGGGAAATTTTCAATCGCTGTTTTCGTCGATGAACTAATCGCTGAATACTTCAGCGGGGGCGGTGTTCCGTACCCATTCCGGCTGTGATGAACACGGCAGTGGCCTCGCCCGCGATATCCGCGGTGTGCCAGACACCCGGTGCGTTGATGGCGTAATGGCCCGGGTTTAGCAGGGTTGTTCGCGTTTGTCCGTCCGGAAATTCCTGGTGCAGCGTCATTTCCCCGGCGATGCAAAGCACCACTTCGCTTCCGGCCGGATGCATTTCCCACATGCCCCAGGATTCAGTGAACGTGTGGATACCGACCAGCCTGCCTTCGGCGCCATCGGCGCTGTGGCGGGCCTCATAATCCACATACCATTGCAGATCGCCATTGAATTCAGGCTCGACTTCGGCTGTCGCGCTTTTGCCCAGGTGAATGGGGTGCGTGGAGAGATTGTGTGCGCTCAATGTAATTTCTCTCGTCAAGAGTGGTTGGATTCTACATCACGACAAAAGGCAGGCGCTCCCATGACTATTCCAGCCGCTCCAGGGCAGCCACCACAACGTCCACATCCATGCTCTCACCACCCCAGTTGGGAACCGCTGATTTGGGCGTGATGACAATGTCGTTCTGGCAATTCCCCGACTTCAATTCAAAAGGGTTGCCGCTGAATCGTATTCCCGGCGCTGCCGGAATTCGTTTGCCTTCCGGATTGGTGAAGTCAAACCCGCCTCCCGGCAGCGCGTGAATGCCAAACCCGCCTTCATGCA
Organism: uncultured Wenzhouxiangellaceae bacterium; assembly: GCA_964470455.1. GTDB lineage: Bacteria > Pseudomonadota > Gammaproteobacteria > Xanthomonadales > SZUA-36 > JAWXBM01. The sequence goes on along the minus strand of CAYYCX010000141.1, from coordinate 3,090 downwards.
CCAGGCGGTGGTGATGGCGGCATAGCAAAACCAGGTTCTGCAGGGAGGTTTCGCCGCCATCGGCCCAGTGGTGGATGTGATGGGCGTCCACAAAGCGGTTGCAGCTGCAACCCGGAAAGCGGCAACCCTGGTCGCGGCGCTGCAGGGCCCTGCGGATGGAGGGCGGCACCGTGCGGGTTCTGCGGCCCACGCTCAAAGGCTCGATTGCGCCATTTTCACCGTTCCGTTTCTCCAGCCAATGCACCACGCCGGCATCACAGCAAAGCCGCCGGGACGTTTCAGCTGAAACGTTGGGGCCATTTTCCAGCCGGGATTCCGTGCCGGCGCCATCGGCTTGCAGCGTTTTCATGTCGGTGTGGATGTTGATGGTGAAATGCTCGGCGTTGCTGCTGGTACGATTGCCCGAAAGCGCCATCTCCGCCATACGGATCATGGCATCGGCCCGGCGGGAGGCCATCGGTTGCGGGTGTGACTTTAGCGGATCGGGCACTTCAAAAGCCGACGTTTCAGCTGAAACTTTTTTGCGCTCCTCGTGCAGCTGTCCCATCACCGCATCCAGGGCCTGCTGGACAATGGCGCCCTGGTCGGGCGTGAAACGGCCCTTCAGCACCAGGAATCCGTCATGATCGTAGTAGCAGCGGAGTTCGCGCTGGTCGTGGCGTTCATTGTCGCGCTGCAGCGCGGCCAGTCGCTGTTCGCGGCGCCAGGCGCCCACCGCCTGTTCAACATGCCAGGTGGTGCCGTTAAAAGCGATGTTCAGCAAAACCGACTCGTTTCTGGTGGTGGCCACACGGGTGATGGCCCGCACCTTGGAATAACTCAACCGGCCTTCACTAAACGCTGCGGTGGTTTGGGGCAATGCGGGCAGGGCTTGCGCCACTCGCAAGCGTTCACGCGCAGCATTCAGGCCCAGCCCGCATTTCCAGTTCAGCCAGTGCGCGCAGGATTTGATGCCTTCGCCCTTCCAGCCGCCACATTCATCAAATTCCCGCAGCAGTTCCAGCCAGCGGAACAGGGCGGCATCGATATGCGCCGCCAGTTAGCAGAGTTCGTCTTCCAGTTGCTGGGCGCGCTGTTGCCGGAGCTGGGCAGCGGCAAGATGCTGGGCCACGAAATCGTTTGCGGGGTTGGTAGTGGTGTGCGTGTGCATGGTGGTAGTCTCTGGTAATAGAGCTATATGGATATACAGTTATTATAGCCGAGGGGATACAAACAAGTTGATTTAAAACAGGAATTTGCGACAGGGCGTTGGGAGGGCTACTGGTGGTCCGGGGCAGCGTGCCAGGTGCTGAATTATCAGTCAATTTGCCATGAACTGGCCCTCTTTCGCCTACTACACGCCAAACACGCCCAAGTTCGGTCTCTGTAACCAATTCAATTCTGACCAGTATGAGGCCATTTCCACGAAGTGCATGGTAAACGCCTGTCGTGAGTGTTCGGAGCGGTTGGGGGAGGAGTAGTGAGGCATATGGTCGCTGAAGATCACCAGGCTGCCGGCAGGAACTTCGACTGGGACGGCTTCGTCGGGTTGGGGCCAGTCGGGTTCGCGCAGCCTGCGCAGCACGCCTTGCCGGGACTTGGGGTCGACTTCGTAGATTTCGCTCAGCGGGCGGTGGTGGCCGCCGGGTTCTACCCACAGGCAGCCGTTGTCCTTGTGGGCGTCCTCCAGCGCTACCCAGAAGCCAACCACGCTTGAAGGTTCGGTGATCAGGTAGCTGGCGTCCTGGTGCCAGCGCACCTCGCCGCCGATGCGCGGCTGCTTGAAAATGTACATGGTTTGCCACAGCACGGGTTCGGTGTAGCCGAGGTCGCGCAGCAGCCGGCCGATGATGGGTTGGCGGCAGAATTCGGTGAATTCGGGCACGAGGTCGTGCAGGGCATGGCCGATCTTGTTGATGGCCCGTTCGCGCGGCTGCGTGAGGTTGCCCGCGGCGTCCAGGGCTTCTTCTTCCAGGAAGCAGTGCACGGCTTCTGAACTGTCCATGAAGTATTTGTCGCGGTCGGCATCGCGGTGCAGGGTGCTGAACACGCTGCGGTGCGATTCGATGTCGAATTCATTCACGATGCGCGCGGCGGCGTTGCGGATGGAGGCGATGGATTCGAGGCTGAACGCGCCTTCGATGACGGCGTAGCCGTCGCGCTGGAAGGTGTTGTGCAGGCTGGCGCTCATGGCTGGCCCCTTGCTGGTTGTTGGGACTAGTTTAGCCTAAGCCGTGCGCAACACGTTCACCGGCGCGTGGGTGATCACCCGCCAGGTGGCGGCCATGCCGCTGAGGCCCACCAGCAGCATGCCGGCGATGGGGCCGGCCAGCCACAGCACCCAGCTGAACTGGTACTGGAGTTCAAATAACTGCGTGGCCAGCAGGTAACCGGCCAGGCTGGCGCCGCTGGCGGCCAGCACACCGGACAGCAGGCCGATGGCCACGAACTCGGTGGCCACGCCGCCCAGCACGCGCTGACGTGACGCGCCAAAGGTGCGCAGCAGGGCGCTCTCAAAGCGCCGTTCATCGCGGGTGGATTGCACCGCGGCCCACAGCACCGTCAGGCCGGCCAGCAGGGTGAACAGGAACACGGCCTGCACCGCCAGCGCGGCCTTGTCCATCACATCGCGCACCTGCGACAGCATGGCTTCGAGGTCGATGGCGGTTACGCTGGGGAAGGTGCGCATCATTTCCAGGATCACGTCCTGCTTGTCGGCGGGCACGTTCAGGCTGCTGATCCAGGTGGCGGGGTAGCCATCCAGCGCTCCCGGAGAAAACAGCATGAAGAAGTTGGGCCGGAAACTGTCCCACTCCACCGTGCGGAAACTGGTGACGGTGGCGCTGACGGTTTCGCCGGCAATATCGAAACGCAGTTCATCGCCCAATTTCAGCCCGAGTTCGGTGCCGAATTCCTGCTCGACCGAGACTTCGTTGCCTTCAGGATTCTCGTCCCAGAGTTCGCCCGATACCAGGCGGTTGTCTTCCTGCAGCGTGGCGCGCCAGGTGAGGTTGGAATCGCGATTGGCCCAGCGGTCGCCTTCGGGGTCCTCAAAGGTCATCTGCGTCACATCGGCGTCGTTGATGTGGGTCATGCGCGCCCGCACCAGCG
>CAYYCX010000140.1:0-8841 GCA_964470455.1 uncultured Wenzhouxiangellaceae bacterium | reverse complement strand
TGCGGGTGAGGAAGTTGGTCATCTGCTCGGTTACCGAGAGTACCGAAGTCAGGTCTTCCTTGCCCAGCAGGGGCGATGAAATGTCAACCGCGACTACCACATCGGCACACATCTCGCGGGCCACGCTGATGGGCAGGTTGTTGGCCATGCCGCCGTCAACCAGCAACCGGCCATTGAGTTCCACCGGCGCAAACACCCCCGGGATCGACATGCTGGCGCGCAGCGCGTCGGGCAAGGAGCCTTTCGACAGCACCACTTCCTGGCCGGTTACCAGGTCGGTAGCCACGGCCCGGAAAGGTATGGGCAGGGCATCGAAATCATCCACATCCTTGGCCACCAGCATGGCGCGGTGCAGGATCTGGTCGAGGTGCTGGCCTTCCACCGCGCCCAGCGGCAGTTGGATCTCTCCACTGTTCATGCCCACGCGATGCGGGATGAGGAAACTCGAATCCAGCTGCTTTTGCCGCATGGTCTGGTATTGGCGCGGCGGCCGGTCGGTCAGGGCCTCATTCCAGTCGGTGGAGCGCACCAGCTCTTCAATCTCGTCGGGAGAATAACCGGACGCATACAGACCTCCGACGATGGCGCCCATGCTGGTGCCGGCAATGCAGGAAATGGGCACCTGCATTTCCTCCAGCGCTTTAAGCACGCCGATGTGGGCAATGCCCCTGGCGCCGCCGCCACTCAGCACCAGGCCAATCTGTGGTTTCGGCTCATTTGCCACCACCGGCCAGGCTGCCAGTAACAGCAGCAACAGAAACGATTTTCGAACCAAGGCGTGAACCCGAACCTGCATGGTGCTCTCCGGAATATTCCCTGCGAAGAATTATATCCACTCGAGCGAAGCAACCGACCGCCCCGGGGTTGCCGTTCAGCCGGGAATGGAACTCTGCGCTTGAGCCGCTACAATGGGGCTACTTTCAAACCAGGTTAGTTCCACCATGTCCATGAATCACCCGGTACTCGAATCGTTTGCGGCGAAGGCCCTGGTCAATGCCGAGGAGTATGAAAGGCTGTACCGGCAATCGGTGGAGAATCCGGATGCGTTCTGGCACCAGCAGGCTGAACGTCTGGACTGGGTACGCTTTCCGAAGAAAACCAGCGAGGTCTCTTTTGACAAGTCCGACCTGCACATCCGCTGGTTCGAGGACGGCGTGCTCAATGTCAGCTACAACTGCATCGACCGCCACCTGGAAAAGCACGGCGACCAGACGGCTATCATCTGGGAGGGCGATGACCCTTCACGCGACCTGAAAATCACCTACCGCGACCTGCACCAGCGCGTCTGCCGCATGGCGAATGTGCTCAAGGAGCTCGGCGTGGCCCGGGGCGACCGGGTTACCATCTACCTGCCGATGATTCCCGAAGCCGCCGTGGCCATGCTGGCCTGCGCGCGCATCGGCGCGGTGCATTCCGTGGTGTTCGGCGGATTTTCCCCCGACGCCCTGGCCGGCCGCATCGTCGACTGCGAATCCAATTGCATCATCACCGCCGATGAAGGCGTGCGCGGGGGCAAGAGAGTACCGCTGAAGAACAATGTGGATGCCGCCTGCGCCAGGCCGGATGTGCATGAGTGCGTCAGCAAGGTGCTGGTGGTTCGCAACACCGGCAATGAAGTTGCGATGAAGGAAGGCCGCGACCACTGGCTGCACGAAGCTGAACAGCAGGTGAGCGATGTCTGCGAGCCGGAACCCATGAACGCGGAAGACCCGCTGTTCGTGCTGTATACCTCGGGCAGCACGGGCAAACCCAAGGGCGTGCTGCACACCACCGGCGGCTACCTGCTGTATGCCGCTTATACGCACAAGATCGTGTTTGATTACCACCCGGGCGATATTTACTGGTGTACCGCCGACGTGGGCTGGGTTACCGGCCACAGCTATATCGTTTACGGCCCGTTGGCCAACGGCGCCATCACGCTGATGTTCGAGGGCGTGCCCAACTACCCCAGCGCCAGCCGCTTCTGGGAAGTGGTGGACAAACACCAGGTCAACATCTGCTACACCGCTCCCACGGCCATTCGCGCGCTGATGCGCGAAGGCGAGGAACCGGTGAAACGCACCTCGCGCCAATCCCTGCGGTTGCTGGGTTCGGTGGGCGAGCCCATCAACCCCGAAGCCTGGGAATGGTATTACCGCGTGGTGGGCGACAGCCGCTGTCCCATCGTCGATACCTGGTGGCAAACCGAAACCGGCGGCATCCTCATCAGCCCCCTGCCCGGCGCCACCGATCTCAAGCCCGGTTCTGCGACTCGGCCTTTGCCGGGCGTGCAACCCGCGCTGGTCACGCAGAAAGGCAAAGTACTCGAAGGCGCCAGCGAAGGCCTGCTGGTGCTCACCGCCAGCTGGCCGGGGCAGATGCGCACGGTGTACGGTGACCACCAGCGCTTCATCGACACCTACTTCACCACCATTCCGGGCTGTTACTTCACTGGTGACGGCGCCCGCCGCGACGAGGATGGTTACTACTGGATCACAGGCCGCGTCGATGATGTACTGAACGTTTCCGGCCACCGCCTTGGCACGGCCGAGGTGGAAAGCGCCCTAGTGGCGCACCCGGCGGTGGCCGAAGCCGCGGTGGTTGGCTATCCGCATGACATCAAGGGTGAAGGGATATACGCTTACGTAACGCCGGTGGTGGGCACCGAACCCAGCGACGCCTTGCTGCTGGAACTGAAGCACTGGGTGCGCAAGGAAATCGGCCCGATCGCCACGCCGGACATGGTGCAATGGGCGCCGGGTTTGCCGAAAACCCGTTCCGGCAAGATCATGCGCCGCATACTGCGCAAAATTGCCGCCAATGAGCATCACAACCTGGGCGACACCTCAACCCTGGCCGACCCCGATGTGGTGCAGCAACTGGTGGATAATCGTTTGAATCGCCCGTAAGGGACTGCAAGCAACAAGAGGCAATGACATGGGAATTCTGGACAATCTGAAAAATGCGCTCGGTGGCAAGAAAGACAAATCCATTGCCAGTGAAACCAAGGCGCCCAGCCAGGTGCTGAAGGAAAACGGGGTGGACCCCAGCAAGCTGAAGTTTGCCTTTGGCTCGGACGGCACGGTCACCGTCAGTGGCCAGGTGGCCAATGAAGCCGACAAACCCCGGATCAGGGAGCTGCTGCTGGGTATGCCGGGCATCCGGAAAGTGGTGCAGGAGTTGACCGTGGCCGCTCCTGAAGTGGTAAAGCCGGCCGAGGCCATCGCGGTGGAGCCGTCCCCGACTCCCGGCCCAGTGGAAACCGCGGAAGAACCCGGCTCGGGCGCGGCCGCGGCTGCCAACACTTACACCGTGCAGCCCGGCGACACACTGTGGAAAATCGCCAAACAGTTTTACGGCGATGGCAATGCCTACCTGAAAATCTTTGAGGCCAACAAGGGCCTGCTGAAAGACCCCGATCACATCTATCCCGGGCAAGAGTTGGTGATTCCGGAATAATGTAGGTGCGTGGGTCGCGGCTCACGCCGCTCCTACGGGACAGATGTAGGAGGCGCAATAGCGCCGACTGAGACGGGTCGCGGGCATGGCCCGCTCCTACGGGGGAATGAATCAACCCAATCCGCCATGCTCCAGTGGCCGGGCGCGGTGCATCAGGATCCACTCGGCGCCTTCCTCCAGCGCGGCTTCGCCCAGCGCCTTCAGCACGCGACGCTGGAAAGCCAGGTCGGGTGCGCGATCCAGCAGTTCGCGGGCGTTGGCAAAAATCCGCGCCATGAAACGGTACTGCTTGATCAGTTCCTTTTCGGCGCGCTTGTGTGAAATGGTGTCACGGATGCCCGCAACCAGCGGCAGGATGCCGATCAATACCATCAAGGCCTGCTGCTGCCCCTGAGTGAGTCCGGCCTGCAGCAGGCCCAAGGCCACGGCAACCGCGATACCCGACCACAGGCAGATGCTGCCAAGCAATTCCGTGCGCCGGTAATTTCGATTGTTGTGTTCGGCCTTGCGCGTGTAGTAGTGCAACTGGCCCTGCCCGTCGGCGGCCTTGCCCACCCAGCGATCGATCACCCAGGGCACCCAGGCCGGGTCCGGCTCGACACTGCGCGAGCGGTGCAGGCTGGCGGCGCGCATCACATGCCGGATCCAACCCAGTTCCACATCCTGCTTCTGCAGGAAATTCTCGTAGGCAAACGCCACCGAGCGGGATTCCACCACGCCGGCCAAATGCCAGTAAAACTGCACGCGAAGCGCCTCGGCCAGGGCGCGATAGTCGAGGTATTTGCGATGCCACTGGCGCCGGTTGGCAGTCACATGCAGGGCCACGCCGGCTGCGAACAGGCCGAGGAACATCCAGATCAGCCAATGCGGTTCCGAGTACTCGGAATAGAGGATGAACACCAGGCCCATCAACGCTGCCAGGCCGTAAATGCCGTACAGGTTGCGGTTCACCTGCTTCTGGTAATGGACGGCCAGGTGATCCGCCACATCGAACAGGTACTCCACGAAGCGCGCGCTGGCCGAAGGCGGACGGCCGGGCAGGCCTTCATCCAGCATGGTGCCGGGCCGCTGGTGGTCGCCCACGTAGCGCCGCCGGTCGCGTTCAAATTGTTGCAGGCTTTCCAGCATGCTGGCGTAGCTGGGCGGCAGGTTTTCCGGCGGATGGCGCTGGTTGTTCGAAGTAACCCAGGCGCACTGCAGGGGCTGAAGGCCGGCAGCGGGCTTGCCACCAGGCCGGTCGCGTGAGCAGACGATGTGATAGGCCAGGTCGTTCTCGTTGTCGGCCAGCAGTTGCGCGGATGTCTGCTGGTCCTCGAAACCCTGCATGACGGTGGTGAGATGGTAATTGACCACATCTGCCGTTCCACCCACCGCGGCTGCTGAATGGCCATCCCATAGCGCCAGCAGGACCTGGCAGTGGTTGGAAATGAACACGCCCACCTGCGCGTACTGCCGGTCGCGCTCCGCATTGCTGAACACGCCATCATCCCATTCGCCATGAACCAGCGGCAATTCAATCACGCGGCCGGCCTGCTGCAACAGGGCGCGAAAACGCTCCAGTTCCACTGGCGTGGCAAAATCCTTCTCATACTCCTGCCGGTCAAACGGCAGGACGGCCACCACCTCCACGCCCATTCGCGCAGCCACGCGCGCAGCCAGTTGGTCTCCGCCCTCGGCCAGCGGCGTCAGCAATTGCAGCCGCAGGTCGGGAAACCGCCGTTGCAGGCCATCCAGGAAACCGGCAACGCGCTGCTCAATCCCGGGAACCTCGCTGGCCAGCAGGTCGCGGTGCCCGGTGACGCCGACGGTCAGGCGCATTTGCGTGCTGAGCAGAACCGCGCCTTCCTGGCTCATGCAAGTGTCCGGGCCTGGCCGCCCTGGAGTATCCGCTGTGTCGAAGCCGTGCTCAGGGCGTGCCTCCGCCCTGATTGGTGATCATAGGCCTGGCGTCGGAATGGATCTCCATGCCTCCGGCTTTGGGCATGGCGTAGATCCGGTAGAAAGTCTGGCAGGGTTCAGCGTTGTCGTTGGGGATCCTGATCATGCGGCCATTGCCGGTGATCATGGCGCTGGCTGCGTTACCGGTCATTCGGTCGCGCGCCTCCAGCTGAAAATCATTGACGGTGCAGTCCTTTAGCGGAAAGTTGCTGTCACCCCAGTTCTCGCCATCGGCACTGAACTGCAGGCGGGTCAGCATCCAGTAGGTTTCTCCAATCGAATCCAGCTCCCAGTTGAGCATGGACGTATCGCCCTCGGCCGCTTCGATGCAACCGTTTTCGGCATTCTTGTCGGAACATTGTGAGTTGAGGAACTGCAGTTTGAAGTCGCTGCCGGAACCCACGACCGTCAGCTCAACCAGCTTTTCCTTCGCCAACGACACGGGACTGGTGCAACACAGGATAACGCCGAGCAACACAGGGAATCGGGTGGATCGAATCATGCTGGAATACTCCATGGAATTGTGATTGTGACACTGGCCCTGAAAATCACTGAACGACACAGGTACACGCAAACGCTTTACAACTGTTCACACAAATTGAATTCCTTGCAGAAAGCAAGAAAACCGGCTTCTCGATAGCCTCTTTCCAGTACATAGCCAGTATAGCTCCTGGCCAAGTCGGGAGCGCCGTTCACAATCGCCAGGCGCGCGGCTATATCAGCGTCCGAGCAATTTTCGATCGGCACAGCCGGGTTGAGGTAGCCATCGAGGGCGGGATGAATGGCCACTGAGGCGTCGATGCCGGAATGATGCCAGTTTTCAAACTCAGCCATGGCCAGCGCTTCCAGGCCATTTCGCGCCTCAGGCTTGGCCGCCACCATGGCTTCCAGCTCGAGCAGTACCTGCGCCAGCAAGTCGCGCCCCGGGCCGGACTGGCCTTGCGCCAGCATTACCAGGGCCCGGTCCAGCCGGGCGCGGGCCGCTTCAATGCCTCGCTGGTAATCGCCGGTGAGTTGCGGGTCGCTCAACTCATCGTAGCGGCGGGCAATCTGCTCCAGAATGCGGCCGGCCTGCTCCACTTCGCCGGTGAGCAGCAGGTGTCGCGCATGCCGCGCGCGACGGTAATACATTTCCCATTCCAGCTCCGGGTCGTCCGGTTCAGCCTCATGCGCGCCGGCAAGGATGCGATCTATCTCCTCAAAGGTAGCGTTGGCAGCCTGGTCCTGCCCCAGCAACTCCTGGGTGCTGGCCAGCCCGGTCAGTTTCATTGCCAGTTCGGTCTGGTTCCGTCGCGACCGCGGATTCTCATCAAGCAGCTCGCGTCTCAGCTTAACCGCCTGCAGGCGGATTTCATGTGCCTCGGCCAGTTCGCACTTTTCCAGCCAGGCATCAGCCTGCCAGGCCAGGTTGTTGGGCAGGGCATCGCGGTATTCGGCATTACCCGGGTCCAACACCAGGGCCATCTGGTTGTACTGCACGCCTACCTGGATCAGCTGCAGCAGGCGGGTGGTGTTGGGCCGGATGCGAATCAGCTCCAGCGCGCCGAGGTTGGTAAGGGTATAGGACAGCTCCATGACGTAACGGGCGTTGTTCGGCTCGGCATTCACCAGGCGGCGAGTCACCGCGCCATAGCGCGCCCAGGCCTGCTCGGCGAGTTCCAGCTCGCCCATCGACCACAGGGTTTCGCCCACGTAAAACTCGGCCTGGCCCAATTCAAACAGGGCGTCAGTATTGCTGCTGCTCCGCTGGTTCAGCTCGATGAAGGCAGCCCGGGAGCGCTGGAACAACTCCATCGTGACCTTCAGGTCGATCTGCTTTTTGGATTCATGACCCTCTTCGCGCCATCTCAAACCGGCATCCATCAGGGCCTTGTCGTCCATCTCCGCAAGGCCGAACGCCTCGCGAAAATGCTGCTGCACCGGGTCATCGGCGGGGATGGTTTCCAGGCCCTCGATGGGCGCAAGGCGCTTCAGGTCGCCCAGCATGTAGCCCAGCAATTCCTCGGTATTGGCCCTTTGTTCCAGGGCGGTAGCGCGCGTTGTAGCCTCAGACCAGGCCAGCCAGCCCAGCATCGATACCACGGCGAGTGTTGCCAGCGCATACACCAGCCGGTTGCGCAGCGTGCGCTGGGCATCACGGCGGCGCAGCTCATCCAGGCGAATGCCGAGGATGCCGGCGACGATCTTCAGCAGCGCCAGTTTCTTTCCATCCGCGTATTTGCGCACATCCGCGGCAAGCGGTTCTGTGCGGCTGCTATCGGCGGATTCAAGCATGGCCTTGGGAAAGCAGTTTTCAGCCGGATTGGCGGCCTGCGGGTCGCCATCCACCACCAGGGCCAGGATGCGATCGGACCTGCCCCGGCTGCGGAAATAGCGGATTTCCTCGGCTACCCAGTTTGAGGCGGCCGCCGCGGGCGAGCAGATCACCACCAGGCTTTCGGACCGATCCAGCTCGCCCTTGATCTGCGTGCTCAGGTCGGATGCTGAAGAGAGATCTTCGCGGTCACGGAATACCGGGTTGAGCCTGGCCGGAATCGGGCCATGGGTGCCTGGTTTTCCAACCAGCCGTTTGGGAACACGGTAACTTTCAAGCGCGTTTTGCAGCCACCGGGCCCAGGCCTCGTCCCGGTGGCTGTAACTGATGAAAGCCTTGTAACGTGGCGCCGTCATGACGCCACATCATACTGCAGGCTCTGTTACTGAAGCGCGATTATCTCCGGCCGCCGTTGCCGATGCCGGGGTCGGACGTAAGCGTGTAACCGTCAGAACAGCGTGTCGCCGAAATCTGGTAGTAGGCTGTTCTCGCGCTTCGATCATTGTTCTCGTCTGTCAGCACAAACGAAATCTGGCCTTTGCTCTTGTCGACATTCAGCACTTCGCCATTGGTCGAATTCATCTGCGGGAAGGCCCTAGCAATCCAACCGGTTTGGTTGGTGCCGAAATTGTTGCCTTTCTGTGTCTGCGGTTTGCCGTTCTTGGTCAGGTAGAGTTTGGTGATAACCCAGCCGGCACTGGTTTCGGGGTCGTCGGTACAGGCACTTTTACTGGGTTTCTCGTCCATCATGAACAGGATGGAACCATAGGTATCGGGATAGAAACCCACCCAGCCATTCTGCTTTCCGGCACTCTCCCAGCCCTGAGGCCCGCTAAGAATATCCAGCGTATTGGTTGCAAGGTTGGGTGCGAGAACCACGGTGTAATGATCTATCCCATTGTTCCTCGGGTCCGGCTCCGTGGCCACTGGCGCACAGCCCGACAACACGGCCCCGACAAGCAAAACGCAAGCAATCAGAAATTTCATTTTTCCTCCTCAAACCCCTTTCCAGGGGCCCCATGATGGCTCGTGAAACGGAATCACTCCCCAAACTGACTGGCTTCAATCGGCTACTAGTGACCTGTAACAGCCAAATCGATAGTGCCAGGGCGCGCCTCGCACTCCGATGCTGCGTTGCTCGTCGTCGCCAT
>CAYYCX010000139.1:0-8854 GCA_964470455.1 uncultured Wenzhouxiangellaceae bacterium | reverse complement strand
ACCGGCCCAAAAAAACAAAACCCCGGTGAAAATACCGGGGTTTGTCATCAATCTGGGGCGCCATTTGGCGCCCTTTTTCCCGGTAAAGGAAGATGCCCGCAAAGCGGTTCAGCTGCGGTTCCTGACCACATGGGCCACACTCGCCACCAACAGGAGCATGGCGCCCAGGATAGCCAGCCAACCCGCCTGCCCGGCCGTGGTGGGCAGCATGGCCGGCGCCGGTTCCTCATAAGCCTCTTCAGCGGGTTCCGGTGCCGCGGTGGGCTCCGGTGCTGCCGCAGGTTCGGGGGCCGCAGCTGACTCAGGTGCAGTCGCGGCCAGCATGGGAATGGTGAAGTTTTCGCCACCCTGGCTGCTGGCATAGACATTCAGTTCCTGCCCTGGCACCGTCTGCGAAATCAGCACTTCCTGGCCGCCGATTTCGGCAGTGAATCCCCGCGGCGGGTAAGCGCGTTCGGCCGTGCTCCAGCTGCCATCCGGTTCGCGGTAACGCACCACCGTGGAGTTGGCGCCATGGCGGACGATCTTGGTCTGGACCTTGGCGTACCATTCACCTCCCCGCTCAACCATTTCCAGGCAGTGGTTGGCAATGTTCGGGGTGGCTTCCAGCAAGGCTGCGCTCCACACCACGTCGGCGCAGGTGGGAGTTTGGGCTGAGGCATTGACGGAAAATCCTGCGCTGGCTGCCAGGGCCAGCATTGATACTCGAATCGAAGTTTTCATGGTTTCCTCACTCAGTTCATTGCAATTGGGGATACGGCGATCGCTTGCACGATGAATCGTTTGGGCGCATGGCCAACGAAGTAGAACGGGTAGCAGGTGACCAGTGTCAGCGCCCTTTCCCGAGTAGGCGCCAGCACGGACACATCACTTGGATTAACGATCACCGTGGAGCCTACCCGGTACTGCACTGCTCCATGGATCGTTTGTAACTCCAGCATGTCGCCGGCCTGGATGTCTTTCAGGCCGCGAAAAAAACCGTCGCGGTGGCCGGCGATACCGAGGTTGCCGGCACCGTCAATCCGGGCAGTCCCCTTGATCCTGCCTACGCCACGATTGAGAACGAATTCATCGGTGCCGTTGTACACCGGTACTTCAATTTCCAGCCGCTCGATGCGCAATACACCCAGGGGAGGGCCGATTTCCTGCAGCAGGCTTTGCCGGTATTCCTGAATGCGCTTGTCCGACCACAGTTCGAAACCCGGAGGACGGCTGGTCAGTTCCGTGGCTGCGGAAATCCCGGCGCCGGGACTTGCAGGTTCGGTGCTGGCCTGCCTGTCGGTTGCCGGAAGCGGAACTTCGGGCCCGGCTGCATGCACCTGCTGGTAAAACGCTTCCAGCCCGGCATTGCCGGCTTCATCCTGCTCCAGGCGGATGCCGCCAAAAGTCAGCAGCAGGACCAAACCCGAGACCAGGGTGACTCGCTCAATCCATAACCAGCCGTTACGGCGCCTGCGAACCTCACCAGGCTTCGCGCCAAGTCGGGCAGTATGGTCAGGAAGGGATTTCATCACCTTTCAGTTTATCAGTGTTCGAACGGATTCCCAGCACCAACCCTGCCCCTCGCAAATTCTGCCAACTCAATCAATGCCTTGCGCGATTCCGGCAAAAAGTCGAACAGGGTGAAATCGTGCGGCATGCCGGGCCAGATGCTGATCCGGGTGTGCACGCCCTGGCTGCGGGCTTTTTCCTCCACGAGCAGGCTGGCATCCAGCAAAAGTTCGGCTCCGCTGACCTGGAACATCAGCGGCGGAAAGCCGGAGAAATCACCCCAGAAGGGGCTGGCCAGCGGGTCGGTGGGATTATGCAGGCCGAGGTACCAGTGCCGGAACAGCATCACGGTGGAGAGCCGGAACATGCTGTCGGCGGCCTCATTTTCAAACACGGAACGGCCCATGCTGGTCAGGTCCGTGGCGGGTGAAATCAACAGCGCACAGGCGGGCATGGGCAGGCCGCTGTCACGCAACCGGCCCAGCAGGCCCAGGCTCAGCGCTCCACCGGCCGAATCGCCCGCCAGCACCACTCGCGCCGGATCAACACCAGATGCAAGCAGGCCTTTCCAGGCCGCAAGGCAATCGTCCGCAGCGGCCGGAAACGGGTGTTCCGGCGCCAACCGGTATGACGGCACCCAGGCGTCCATTTGCAGCTCCAGGCCCAGGCGCGCCGCCAGGGAACTGTGGGCATTTGGGGTCTCGAGGCAGAAAGCACCGCCATGAAGCAGTAATACGGTACCGTTCACCGGGCCCTGGCGCGGCCGGATATAGCGAGCGGGAATCCCCGCCAGAGACGATTCACGCCACTCCACCGCTTTGGGGATGCGTTCAAATCGCCGGTCGATGCGGGTGACGAATCGGCGGAAATCCTCGACCGTACGGCTACCCGGAGGACGCTTCACCCGCCGTCGCAAAAACCAGTTAAGTAGTCGTGCCTGCCAACTGATCACCGCTCATCCTCTTGCCGCCTCGCAGCCACCCCCAAGCCTACGCCGTTTTGATGATACGGCATTGTACGCGGCGCCGCAGAAGGGCTTTTGCCCGTCGGGTTGCGCCCGGCTTCCCTGGCTGGGTTAAACTGCTGCGGCCAATACGATGAGGACATCCCGCCGTGAAACGATCTTTCCACGCCACCTGCCTGTTTTCCGCCGCCGCCTGCCTGGCTTTGCTGCTTCCCGTTGGAGCAGTCGCCGACCAGCCGGACAGCCCCATCGTCCAGCCCGGCGCGCCCGGCAAACCGGGACGCGAATTGAGCGCTGAGGAAGCCACCCGGATTGCGGTAACCAGTTATTCACCCGACGATGTGCGGTTCATGCAGGACATGATCCCGCATCACCACCAGGCCCTGGAAATGTCAGAGCTGGCTCCTGACCGGACCAACACCACCAGCATTCTCGAGGCCGCGCGGCGCATCGAAGTTTCGCAACAGGACGAAATCAAATTCATGCAACAGTGGTTGCGCGAGCGCGGCCAGCAGGTCCCTGATCCTTCAGCCCATGACGGCATGCACCACGAACACCAGAAAATGTCCGGCATGGCGACGCTCGAACAGATGGCCGAACTGGCCGCTTCAAAAGGCACCGACTTCGACCGCCTGTTCCTGCAGTTGATGATCAAGCACCACGAGGGTGCGGTGAAGATGGTGACTAACCTGCACGAACAGCCGGGTTCCGCCTTTGATCCGGTGCTGTTCGAATTCACCAACGACATCACCAACGACCAGACGGCCGAAATCGACAAGATGAACGCACTGCTGGTCGGCCTGTCCAGCGATCCGCGCGCAGGCCTGTCGGCAGGTTTTGATGATGCCGGCGAAGCGATCTGGAACATGCAGAAGCTGGCTTCACTGCCGCGCCCACCCGGTTTCTTTGATCCGAAGAATCTTTCCGAGCTGCCTCCGGCAAAGCCGGCGGCTGATGACAAAAAGCAGGAAGACCAGGCTGCAGCGGGCGTTTCCGAAGAGAGCGAGCGCTACGCCATGTTCAGTTTTGCCAATACCGACATGGCCTTTGCCAAGGATGTGCTGGTTGCCGGCAGTTACCATGGCTTCAACATCTATCGCCTGGGTGAGGCAGGCATGCCGGCCCTGCTCAGCTCGGTGGTTTGCCCCGGTGGACAGGGCGATGTTTCCATCGTTGGCGACCTGCTGATCATGTCGGTGGAGCAGATCCGCGGCCGGCTGGATTGCGGGCTTGAAGGCGTGCCCGAGGACGTGAGCCCGGAACGGTTCCGCGGCATTCGCATTTTTGACATTTCGGACCTGCAGCACCCCAGGCAGGTGGGCGCGGTGCAGACCTGCCGTGGCTCGCACACCCATTCAGTAGTCTCAGGGCCTGGCGAGGATGGCAAGATCATCGTCTATGTATCGGGAATTTCCGTGGTTCGCGACCAGGAGGAGATGGAGAGTTGCTTCAATGAAACTCCCGGCGACACGCGCACCGCACTGTTCCGCATCGACGTCATCGAAATCCCGGTTGACGCCCCCGAAAAGGCGCGGATCGTCTCCAGCCCCGCGGTGTTCGCTGATCCTGAGCAGGGCACCCTGGCCGGACTGTGGCGCGGCGGCGACCACGGCGAGGGCACCCAGGAAACCGAGCAGACGGACCAGTGCCACGACATCACGGTGTTTCCTGAACTGAAGATTGCGGCGGGCGCCTGCTCCGGCAACGGCATCCTGTTTGATATTTCCGACCCGCTGAATCCGCAGCGCATGGACGTGGTGGTTGACGAGGGGTTTGCCTACTGGCACTCCGCCACCTTCAACAATGACGGCACCAAGGTACTGTTTACCGATGAATGGGGCGGCGGCAGCCGGCCGCGCTGTCGGGCCTACGATCCCGTCAACTGGGGTGCCGACGCCATCTACGACATCGTCGATGGCAAGCTGGAATTCCGCAGCCACTTCAAGATTCCGGCGCCGCAGGTGGAGCAGGAAAATTGCGTGGCGCATAACGGCTCCATCGTTCCCGTGCCGGGCCGGGATATTTTTGTCCAGGCCTGGTACCAGGGTGGCATTTCCGTCATCGACTTTACCGACTCTTCAAAGCCGGTGGAGATCGCTTATTTCGATCGGGGGCCTATCGATGCGGAAAACCTGACCATGGGTGGTTACTGGTCGGTTTACTGGTACCAGGGCCGAGTCTATGGCACCGAAATCTACCGCGGGCTGGATGTGTTCAAGTTGCTGCCCAGCGAGTTCCTCAGTGCCAACGAAATAGCCGCCGCCGAACTGGCCGACCAGGGCGCACTGTTCAACCCGCAGCAGCAGTTCCGGGTGAAATGGCCGGCCCATCCCGCCGTGGCGCTGGCCTACCTCGACCAGCTGCAACGTGATGATGTATTGCCGGAATTGATGGCCGAGCGGATTGTTGCGTCTTTGAAACAGGTGCAGTCCGGCAACCGGAAACCCGAGCTGTCAGTCCAGCTGAAAAGCCTGGCGAACGAGCTCGCCGGCAATGCCAGCGATGCGCTGGGGGTGAGCCGCCTGAAGAATCTCAGCCGGACCCTGACCGCCATCGCCGATGGCCTGGAATGAATGCCAACATTTTTAAAGTAAAACCGTTTATGGAGCCATGAAACGATGTCGATTCAGATTGTGAAAAATGCGGTGATTTTTGACGGTGACAGCGCAGAGCTGATCGAAGGCGGCAGCATCGTCATCGAGAATGACCGCATTCGCGAAGTAACCACCGGCGAAGCCCGCGCAGATGGCGCCAGCGTGATCGATGCCGGCGGCCGTTTCGTGATGCCGGGCCTGCTGGACATCCACTTCCATGCCTACTCCATCACCTTCAACATGCATGTGCTCGATACCATGCCCATGCCCACCAAGGTGGCGCATGCGGCGCGCCTGCTGAAGGGTACCCTCCATCGCGGCTACACCACGGTGCGCGATCCGGCCGGCGGCGAAGTCGGCCTGCAGCTGGCCATCAACCAGGGCCTGATGGAAGGCCCGCGTTACTTTCATGGCGGCAAGGCGTTGTCGCAAACCGGCGGGCATGGCGACATGCGCCCCGCCCACCAGGCCGACGAGCCCTGCGGCTGCGCCTCGAACTTCACCTTTGCCGAAATCGTCGATGGCGTGGATGCGGTGCGGGCGTTTTGCCGCAATGAACTGCGCAAGGGCGCCGACCACATCAAGGTGTTCATTTCCGGCGGGGTGGCCTCACCCACAGACCCGGTGTGGATGCCGCAGTACACCGATGAGGAAATCGAGGCCGCGGTTTATGAAGCCTGGACCCGCCGCAAATACGTGGTGGCGCATTGCCATTCCGACGACGGCGCGCGGCGCTGCCTGAAAACCGGCGTGCGCTCCATCGACCACTGCACCATGATCACCGAGGAAACCGCGAAGCTGATCAAGCAGGCCGAAGGCAAGGCCTACGCCGTCCCCACCCTGGCGGTGATGGAACAGGGCTTGGTGCATGGCAAGGAACTGGGCATGTCGGATGAGAGCATCGCCAAGATGCGCGAAGTGCACGGCATGGCCTATGCCTCGCTGGAATACCTCTACCGCAACGGCGCGCGGCTGGGCATGGGCACCGACCTGTTCGGCGAAAAATACCACGACATGCAGAACCGCGAGTTCGAGTTCCGCTCCGACATCGTCAAGCCGATCGACCTGCTGCGCTCCGCCACCAGCATCAATGCCGAGATCATGAAGAAAGACGGGCTGGTGGGTTGCCTGAAACCGGGCGCCTATGCCGACCTGCTGGTGATTGACGGCAATCCGCTGGAGGACATCCACCTCATGACCCGGCCGGATGAGAACTTTGCCGTGATCATGAAAGGCGGCGAGTTCGTCCGCAACCGGCTGTAGCCTAAGGGCAGTTATCCTTTTCGGTGGTCCACATGACGTTGGCGATTTTCCACTCATCGTCGAGCTTCACCATGTCGAATGCATTGATGCCGCAATGCGAGAAGTTGCCGTCAACGGTGAATTCAAACGCGCCCCAGACGACGGCGATGGGCCCGCGGATCAATACCGTGGGCTCGCTGGTCCAGTACTCCGCGTAGTCCTGCTCGGTCTTTTGCATGCCGGCAACGAACTCCTCGTTGCCAACCATGCGCAACTGCAGGTTGCCCGGCTCACCTTCAGGATCCGGCCGGAAGGTCAGCGCCGAACCCTCGGGCAACTGGATGGCGCGCCAGTCATCCGCATTTTGCGAGTGAACCGCGGCAAAGGCTTTTTCAACGACCGCGAGAATCGCCTCCCTTTCACTGTCGCCGGCCTGGTCAGCGCTCACGGAAAATGCGGTGCCAAGCACCATACCAACAGCTGCCAGTTTGATGATTCGATTCATGTTGTTCTCCAACTCGGGGTGACGGCCCGTTCCATCAGTGCCATGAAACGGGATTAAAGCATCCGGTTTTCCGTCACCGGTCAATGCTCCAGCGGAATGGATTCCCACAGCGTACTGCCAGAACAACTGGCCAGGCTGGCAAACAGTTCGTCGGCCTTGCCCACCGCTGAATCCGGATCGTAGCCATCATAGAACCTGCCCCAGGCCTGCAGCGAGGGCGCGCGGATCACGAATTCAAATTGCTCGGAGCTGTCCGGAACCGCGATCGGCCAGCGGATGACCAGTTGCAATTCCTCGCCGCCCGGCATGCTGCGCGCGGCCTTCAGCCACTCGCTACCGGCGGAACGGACCTCGTCCAGACTGTGGCCGGGCAGGATGGAACAGGCCCAGACCTGTTCGAAGTCGTTGGCTGAAGCGGACTGGGCCCAGCCCAGGGCCAGGCTGGCACCGAGAGCCGCACAAACTGCAAGACGCATGGATTTCTCCGCAATGAGGCCGGGGCTGGCAAGCGAATTCTACTGCATGGCAGGTTACGAAGCGCTGCCAGCGCGAAGCGGAAACCGCTCCGGGTGTTCGATGATTTCGTCGCTCAGGTCCACATCAAGATCGGGCCAGTAATAGTGGCCGGGCGTGGGTTCTTCCACGCGCAGAATGGCTTTGATGGGTTGGTCCGCGAACCAGGGAAAGTCCTCATACGACATGAACATTTCCTTGTCGTGCGCCAGCAGCCAAACACCGTTGGCGGACACATGCGTCACCTCAACCGTTGAAGTGTCGCTTCCATTCGGCGATGAACTCATGCTGGTATTCCTCTACGAGTGACTTGATGGCCCATAACTGTCGTTGCGAGTAATTATAGCTCCTGGCAAGGGTAATCGAGGGTTCCAGCCAATACTTGGCTTCGCCATTTCCCGGCACCACATGAACGTGCATTCTGGTTTCTTCCCTGGAAAAGAAAAAGAAGCGGTAGCCGTCTTTGCGCAGAATGGTTGGGCTCAAGGGCTTTTCAACCCCAAGAAGCTTACGGGCATCCCTGAGCCGCTGTTCACCTGCCTCGCCAAAGTCTGAAGATGGTGCATTCATGCAGATTGGATGTTCCCGCGAGAACTTCAAAGGGGAAATTCACGCCATTTCGGGTAGGGATTTCCCCCTGGATTGCCGGGATCAGCATGCTGGTAAGAAGGTGGTGATTCAGTGCCGGAAATTGGCACAGTTCGTGCGTTTCCGCGGAAACGTCGCAGCGGAAATTCCAGTGATTCCAGGCAGGCAGCTTAATTTGAAAACTTGAAACGCCTCGCTGGGCTGGAAGAACTCATAGGGGGACGTTTCAGCTGAAACACGAAAGGGGAATTCGTGGCGAATGCGCGCAGGAAATTGGCACGGTTCGTGCGCTTCCGCTGAAACGCGGAAGGGGAATTTGCTGTGATGGCTGTAATGATGTGGCCTGAAGCTCAAACCAGGCGCCACTGGCCGTCGGTGAGCCTGGCATGGCCGAGTACCTGCATGGCGGCGAGTACGGGTTCGATGGATTTGACGGGCTTGCGCTTGAACTGCGCGGCCAGGGCTTCGAGGCTGCGCGGGGAAGTGGCCAGCAGGTCGCGGATCACGGCCACCTGTTCGGGCATGGACTTGGGCCAGGTCTGGCTGGTGGCGGCTACCGGCGCGGCTTCTTCATCCTCGTCGCCGAGATCGAGCTTGCTGCTGCCCTGCTGCGCATCGGGCGCCTGGTAGTCGGGCCGCAGCCAGCGCACATGGCCCTTCGCTTCTTCGGCGGCGCGTTCGGCGTTGAGGGCCACCAGGCGGATCAGCAATTCTTCTTCGGCTTCGGCCTGCTCGGCCGGTTTGTCGGGCAGCGGCGTGGTGGCGCCGGGTTTGCCCACCAGTTTGTCACCGAGGTCGCTCCAGCCGTAGGCATCGAACACGGCGCGGTCGAGTTCGTCGTGCAGTTCTTTCAGCACCGACACTAGGCCCTGCTGGTGAATGGTTTTTTCCTTGGCGGTCAGCGCCTCACCGCTGCGCAGTTTTTCCAGCACGTTGTACATGCCGGTGAGCGTAAGC
>CAYYCX010000138.1:0-9040 GCA_964470455.1 uncultured Wenzhouxiangellaceae bacterium | reverse complement strand
CGCGTGGTGCTGATGATCCAGCGGATGTCCTGCACGTTGCGCACCGCGTCTTCCAGCGGCCCGGTGACCAGCTGTTCCACATCCTCGGCCGAAGCGCCCGGCAAAACGGTGTTGATGTTCACCCAGTTGAAATTGATTTCCGGGTCCTGTTCGCGCGGCATGGTGAAATAGGACATCGCGCCCAGGGTCACTACCACGGTGAACAGGATGTTGACCAGCGGATGGTTGGTGAGCAGGTTTTTCAGCATGCTGGGTCAGGTGTACTGGTCGGATTCAAAGGGTCGGCTTCAAAGGGGCTTGATGGCATCGCCATCCTGCAGGCGTTCACGGCCGGTGACCACCACCTGGGTTGAAGCCGGCAGGTCAACCGGCACCGGACGCCCCTCCTGGGCGTTGGACAGCACCGTGAAGCGGGCCACGCCGCTTTCGGCCACAAACACCCCCAGCCGGCCGTCGCGTTGCAACACCAGGCTGGCGGGCAGCAGGCCACGGCTGACCTGCCACACCACTTCGCCGCTGCGGCCCACGTGCGGCGCCGCGCCGGTAAAGTCAAACCGGGCCCGGCGGCTGCGCCGTTCGGTGTCGATGACGGGCGACAGCCGCAGCAACTGCAGCGGCCAGCTTTCGTTGCGGGACCGGAACTCGATGCTTTGGGCGAATTCCAGCGTGTCCGCCAGTTCATCCGGAATTTCGGCGTCCAGTTCGATGCGGTCGGTTTCGGCGAATACCATCAGCGCCGTGCCCGGCCCGACATAGCTGCCTACCTGCGCCATGCGCTGGCCGACCACGCCGTTGAAAGGCGCCTCGATGCGGCATTTCTCCAGGTTGCGCCGGGCGATGGCCACGGCAGCTTCCTGCTGGCGGATTTGCGCCGCGGCCACCTGGGCTTCGGTTTCGCGCGCCAGCAGGTCGTCATCCGACAGGTACTTGCCCTCGATCAGTTGCCGTGCGCGCTGCAGCCGCACATCGGCCTGGGCTTTCTGCGCTCTGCTGGTGGCCAGGCCGGCTTCAGCCTGCTGCAGGGCGAGGCGGTAGTCGGTCGGGTCGATCTCCAGCAGCAATTCACCGGCTTGCACGGAGTGGCCGACATCGGCGTGCACTGCGCGGATGACGCCGGCCACTTCGGCTGCCAGGGTGGCCTGGTTCAGGCTGACCACCTCGGCCGAGGCGGAGCGTTGCAGGTCCACCAGCACTTCGTCCAGCGGCTGGATGCTGACCGGAATGGCCTCGGCTGGCTGCGCCTGGATGGCTGCCGCAAAAAGCCCCGGAACGAGAACCAGCAGTGAATCGCGCAGGAGCCGAAGGGGGAAACGAGTGACCAACATTATTATCTCGCTTATGGATCGTTTGAATCTGAATATAAGGGCAATCTTTCCGGACTAAAGCCTTTCCGGACTGAAGCGCAACAGCCATTGATTGTTGTACTATTTCACGACCGCTGTGAATTTTTTGCAGTTGCCGACAAAACCATCGAGGAAACCCAAGTGAAGCCCCCAGCGAAATCCACCCATCATCTTTTGGCCCTGTGCTTTTCCCTGCTTCTGCTGCTGGGTGCCGGTAGCACCTTCGCGGCGCAGAACGAAGAAGCAGCCGAAGCAGCCGAAGCAGCCCCTGAGGCAGCCCCTGAGGCAGCCCCTGAACCGGCCAAAAAGTTATCCGTGTCCAACAAATGGCGCATGGAATGCAGCGGTAATGCCGAGTCAGACGGCACCGTGGTGGTGAAGCTGAGCCAGCAAAACGCGGATCCCATCACCATCGAGATACCTGTCACCAAAGGCACCAGCGAGAACGGTGTGGCCAAAACCATCGTCAAGGTGCTCAAGGCCAACCTCGACAAGAAGGCCTTTCACGTGGAGCGCGACGATGGCGAGGACGTGCTGGTGAAGAAAAAGGGCAAAACCAAGAACTTTGGCCTGGAGCTGGTTTCCATTGACGTGAAAAACGTCCGGATCAACGTCGAAAAGGAATAGGTATCAATCCATGTTGATGGTGACTTCGAGGTCCTCGTTCACCTCGAAGCTCACCGCCTCGAACGAAGGCCGTCCCAGCCAAGGGGCGGCATCGTTGGAGTAGCCCACGGGCTCGGCGCCAAATCCGAGAAAGCCGGAGTCATACACACCGTTGCCGTTCTCGTCGTGCACCACCACCAGGCCGTAGGTACCTTCCATCACGTTCAGGAAACGCACCTGCACCTTGCCATCCGCGTCCGGCGTGCCGGATTCCTGGTAGAAAGGCTTCTTCATGAAGTTTTCAGCCGAATCAAACAGGCTGACTTCCACCGTGCCGGCCTCCGGCGCCAGGCCGGTGACATTCACCGTCAGGCGCGGCATGCGCTTCACTTCCACCGGTGCAGGGGCGGCCCGGGTTGCCGCCTGAGGTTTGGGAGCGTCATCCACCACCGGCGCATCCTGGGCGAACAGGGAGGTGGCCAGCATCATCAGGGCCGCAAAGCAGAATATTATCTTCATCTCAATCCAATTCCTTAGCCATCAGGACTGCCAGACTGACGGGTGCCCGTGGCAAAAGTTCCACGGCGGCTGGCAGGCCGCGCATTATAAACACCCGTGCCGGGCCAGGCTATCTGTGTGCGAGGGGCTTCAACGCCCCTGGCGGGTAAGCGTTGCCGGCAGCAGGGCTTCGATGCGTTCGCGCAGGTCCTGCCGGTCGATGAGGTCGGAGACATAATCCAGCTGGCCCGATTCCACCACCAGCACTTCACTCAGCGTGTAACGCGCCAGCCATTCCTCGTACAGCCGGTCCAGGCGCTTCAGGTAGGCCAGCGGAATGTCCTGTTCCATGGAGCGCCCACGGGCGCGGATGCGCTGCCGCAGCACCCGCACCGGGCAGCGCAGGTAGATCATCAGGTCCGGCGGCTGGATGGACGAAATGATGTTCTGGTAAAACGCCCAGTAGGTCTGCCAGTCGCGCTGGTCGATCTTGCGCATCCGGTACAGGGCGGTGGCGAAGATCTCCGCGTCTTCGTAAATGGTGCGGTCCTGCACCACCACGCCTTGCAGCCTGTCGGCTTCCTGGTGAATGCGGAATTTGTTGCTGAGGAAAAACAGCTGTGACTGGAAGGCCCAGCGCTTCATGTCGCGGTAAAAATCCGCCAGGTAGGGGTTATCCTCGTTCGGCTCGTAGAACGGCGCCACGTGGTAGGTGGTGCTGAGGAATTCCAGCAATGAGGATTTGCCGGCGCCGATATTGCCGGCGATGGCGATGAATTTTCTTCGGTTCATACCTGTTCGCGTCGCGGATCGTGGCCGGGCTGCCGGTTTACAAGCCCGGCACCAGGCGGCAATATGCCCCGGACTTCCTGAATGCTGCCGGGGTGCACATGTTACACAGAATCCTGCTTTGCCTGCTGCTGTGTGCCTGCGGTTCGTTGCAGGCACACGAGGACGAAGAACAGCCGCAACACGCAGGCCGGGTATTGGGCGAAATCGACTTTCCCACCACCGCTGTCAACCCCGAAGCGCAGGCCGCCTTCATTCGCGGCATGCTGTTGTTGCACCTGTTTGAATACCCGTTCGCGCGCCGAGAGTTCATCACCGCGCAGGAGATCGAGCCCGATTTCGCCATGGCCTATTGGGGCGAGGCCATGACCCATAACCATCCGATCTGGGACCGGCAGGACCTCGATGCCGCGCGGGCGGTGCTGACCAGGCTCAGCGCCACGCCCGAACAACGGCTGATGGTCACCGAGGACGAAAAAGAAAAGGCCTGGCTGGCCGCGCTGGAAGTGCTTTATGGCGAAGGCACGAAATCGCAGCGCGACCAGGCATACGCGCGCTACATGGAACGAATGGCGCTGCAGTACCCCGAAGATCATGAGGTGCAGCTGTTTTACGCCCTGGCCCTGTTCGGCGTGAATGCCGGCGTTCGCGATATTCCGAGTTACATGCTCAGCACTGCCCTGGCGCAGAACGTGTTCAGCGCCAACCCGCGGCATCCGGGCGCGGCGCATTACCTGATCCACGGCGTGGATGATCCCGACCATGCGGTGCTGGGCCTCAGCGCCGCGCGGGCGCTGGCGAAAATGGCGCCGGATGCCGGGCATTCGCTGCACATGACTTCGCACATCTTCCTGGCGCTGGGCATGTGGCAGGACGTGGTGAGCGCGAACGAGAATGCCGTGCGGGTGCAGAACAGCATGCGCCAGGAACAGGGTGAGCCGCCGCGGCACTGGGGCCACTACAATTTCTGGCTGCTGTACGCACTGCTGCAACAGGGGCGCAAGGACGCGGCGCTGGAACTGCTCACGGCCGCCTACCAGGAACTGCAGGCGGTGAATAAAGCGCCAGACGAGCGGATGAACCTCGACTCCGACCAGGACATCACCGGATCGGTGGTGCAGATGTGGACCCGCTACCTGGTGGAAACCCGCGACTGGTCCGGCGCCGTGGCCGACTGGAACTTCAAGCTCGGCGACGCCTTTGACCCGAATCTCAACTACAGCTTCGTGCAGGGCATGCGCGCGGCCCATGCCGGCCAGCCATCCGCAGCCACCCAGTACCTCGGCCAGTTTCGCGCCATGCAGTCAGAGCTGTCCCGGCTGCTGGGGCAGCAGGCAGAGCCTGCTCCCAGCAACCAGCAATACCTGCAACGGCTGAAAGTGATGGAACAGGAACTGCTGGCGGGTACCGAGTTCGCCCGCGGCGAATCCCAACAGGCCGCGCGCTTCGCCGCCGAAGCCAGCCGCCTGGAAGGCGAAATGCCGTACTCCTTCGGCCCGACCTTCGTCGACTGGCCCAGTGCCGAGCTGGAAGGCGAAATGCTGCTGGATGCGCGCAAATACCCGGATGCCGAAGCCGCGTTCCGCCTGCAACTCCAGCGCGCCCGCTTGCGGGCCCGCAGCCTGGATGGCCTTGCCACTGCGCTGGAAAAGCAGGGCAAGGATTCGGAAGCGGCTTACACGCGCAACAAGCTGGAGCTCATCAGGGTGAAGGACGACTGACCACCCGGGTCACGGCCCAGGGCACGCGGATGTCCTCTACCAGTTGCTGAACCTCCTGCGGCGGCGGCTCGCCCAGGCGGCTGACCACGAAGGCCACGGCGAAATTCAGCAGCATGCCAACCACGCCAATGCCCTCGGGTGAAATGCCCAGCAGCCAGTTGGCGGGGATGTTTTCCCGCAGCGGCGCGAAAAACACACCCTTGAACACGATGATATAGGCAAAGGTGAACACCAGGCCGGTGAGCATGCCGGCAATGGCGCCCGTCTTGTTGATGCGGTTGGAAAAAATGCCCATCAGGATGGCCGGGAACAGCGAAGCCGCGGCCAGTCCAAAGGCAAAAGCCACCACCTGCGCCACAAATCCCGGTGGATTGAACCCCAGGTAGCCGGCAATCAGGATGGCCACGGCTGCAGCCACCCGGCCGGCGCGCAGTTCATCCTTGTCACTGATGCCGGGCATCACGATGCCCTTGAGCAGGTCATGTGAAATCGATGAGGAAATCACCAGCAGCAATCCGGCCGCCGTGGAAAGGGCCGCGGCAATGCCACCGGCAGCCACCAGCGCAATCACCCAGTTGGGCAGGCGGGCAATTTCCGGGTTGGCCAACACCATGATGTCCGGATCGACCGTCAGTTCATTGCCCTTCCAGCCATGGCCGGCAGCCTGTTCGGCAAATGTCGGGTTGGCGTCGTTGTAGTACTGCACCCGGCCGTCACCGTTGTGGTCTTCAAACACCAGCAGACCGGTATCCTCCCAGGTGCGGAACCATTGCGGCCGTTCGGCATACACCATGTTGCCATCTTCCGCTCCCACTTCGCCGGGCTGAATCGTATCCAGCAGATTGAGCCGCGCCATGGCGCCCACCGCCGGAGCCGTGGTGTACAGAATGGCGATGAACAGGAGGGCATAACCGGCTGATTTGCGTGCATCGGAAACCTTGCGCACGGTGAAGAAGCGCACGATGACATGCGGCAGACCGGCGGTTCCCACCATCAGCGCCAGGGTGATCATGAACATGTCGATGGTGCTGCGGGTCCCCTCGGTGTAGGCCTTGAAACCAAGGTCGGCAACCACGGCATCCAGTTTCTGCAGCAGGTAGACGTTTTCGCCCGCCAGCTTGCTCCCCAGCCCGAGTTGCGGCACGGGGTTGCCGGTCATGTTCAGCGCAATGAATATCGCCGGCACCGTGTAGGCAAAAATCAGAACGCAGTATTGCGCCACCTGGGTGTAGGTGATGCCTTTCATGCCGCCGAGCACCGCGTACACGAAGACGATGGCCATGCCGATCAGCAGGCCGACGCTGACCGGCACTTCGAGAAAGCGGGAAAACACGATGCCCACGCCGCGCATCTGGCCGGCCACATAGGTGAAGGAAATGAAGATCAGACAGATCACCGCCACGGCGCGGGCGGTGTTGGAGTAATAGCGGTCGCCGATGAATTCCGGCACGGTGAAGCGTCCGTATTTGCGCAGGTAGGGCGCCAGCAACAGGGCCAGCAACACATAACCGCCGGTCCATCCCATCAGGTAGACGGAGCCGCCGTAGCCCTGGAACGCGATCAGCCCGGCCATGGAAATGAACGAAGCCGCCGACATCCAGTCGGCGCCGGTGGCCATGCCGTTGGCGATGGGGTGCACGTGATTGCCTGCCACATAGAAATCGCCGGTGGACCTGGCCTTGGAGGCAACCGCAATGATGATGTACAGCAGGAAGCTGAGCCCCACCACCAGGTAGGTCAGGGTTTTCAGGTCCATCAGTGCGCGCCCCCACCGGAATGATCGGCATCTTCCTCATGAACATCAAAGCGCCGGTCCAGCGCGTTGATGCGCCAGACATAGTAGAGAATGATCATCAGGAACACGTAAATTGAACCCTGTTGGGCAAACCAGAAACCGAGCTTGAAGCCGAACAGCCGGAACTGGTTCAGGTACTCGGCAAACAGGATGCCGCAGCCGTACGAGGCCAGGAACCAGACGGCGAGGCAGACTCCCACCAGCCGGATATTGGCCCGCCAGTAGGCGCGTGCCCGTTCCTGTTCCGGGAGTGATTGTTGTGGATCGGCGTTGGGTGTTGATGAGGTGCTTGCGGGCGGCATTTGGGTTCTTGTCCTTCGTCGGGTGAATCTCGAAAGCGGCTGCGTGCTGCCGTACCTTACCATTTGTTGTAGAGTACGGCGCTAGAAAATAAAGAGCACGGACGGTCACATGCAGCGTACACAGCCGCGCGAAAAACATCATCCAATCTGCAACAACCTGTGGTTCGGTAATTGTTCAAATGCGAACGCGAAGTTCCTGTCGCTTATGTCCCGGGTGGTTGCTTGCTGGATTCTTGCCTCAGGTCCGGCGTTTGCCGCCGACGGCGTATCCGCGCTGGGCCGGCTGGAGCCCAGGGACGGCGTACGCCTGATATCGGCGCCGCTCACGCCCGAGTCGGCTTACGGCGCGGTGGTTGAGAAACTGCTGGTCAAGCCCGGGCAGGACGTTCCCAAGGGAGAAGTCCTGGCGATCATGGAAACCATGAGTATCGCACGGGGCTATTACGAAGAAGCGGAAGCGCGGCTGAAGCGTGCCATGAAGCAGCTGGTGGCGGCCCGCAGCGCGGCCGACGAGGCCTGTGTGGGCGCGAGTGTGGCGGAACGCGAAGCGGAGCGTCGCAAGGTATTGCTGGAGAAGGGCATGGCCGGCGAGGAAGAGGCTGACCTGGCTGAAGGCCGTGCGGAAACGACCGCCGCAGCGTGCATCACGGCCAAGGCGGAGGCTGAAGTGGCGCAGGCTGATGCGGAGCTGGCCCAGGTCCAGGTTGATCTGCGCAAAGCCATCATGGCACGTTCGGAAGTGCGGGCGCCATTTGCCGGGCGGGTGCTGGAGGTTCATGCCCGGGAAGGCGAAATAGCGGCTGAAAATGGCTTGCTCGAACTGGGGCAGGTAGGCCAGATGTATGCCATAGCGGAAGTGTACGAAACCGACATCGGCCGGGTGCGTGTGGGCCAGCGGGCCACGGTCAGCAGCGAGGCACTGGATTCGGTGCTAACCGGAACGGTTGAGGCCATTCGCCAGAAAGTGGCCAAGATGGACACCATCGGCACCGACCCGGCGGCACGCAAGGATGCGCGCATCATCGAAGTGGAAATCCGCCTGGATGATTCGGCTGCGGCAGCCAGCCTGACCTACCTTCAAGTTGACATCGTGATCAGTACCGACTGATGTTGCTCGGCTGGTTGCAACTCAGGCACCGTCCCATGCGGCTCGCGGTAGCGGTGGGCGGCATCGGTTTTGCCGTGTTGCTGATCCTGATGCAGCTCGGCTTCCGTTCGGCGCTGTTTGAAAGCGCCGTGCGCTTCCATGAGCGGCTTGAATACGATATTACGCTGTTCAGCCCGGACAGCGTGTTCATCGTCCGTCCCCAGGGTTTTTCCATACGCCGCCTGTACCAGGTGCTTGGCGTGGAGGGGGTGAAGGAAATCACCCCGGTGTACATCTTTCCCTCGACCTGGAAAAATCCCTGGAACAATGACCGCCGCAGCATCAATACGCTGGGATTTGATCCCGACCACCGGTTGCTGGATGCGCCGGGGTTTGAAGAGTCCCGCCACCTGCTGCAACAGCAGGACGTGGTGCTGTTCGACCGGGCGGCGCGGCCGGAGTTTGGTGACGTAGCCGGGCATTTTGCTGCAAGCGGCCCGTTTGTAACCGAGATCAATGATCGCGAAATGGAAGTGGTGGGGTTGTTCCGGATGGGCACTTCCTTCGGCATCGACGGCACCGTCATCACCAGCGACGACAACTGGCTGCGGCTGTTTCCGGAGCGCTCGCGCGATGAAATCCAGCTGGGACTGGTGCGCCTGGAGGACCCGTCGGCAGCCGAAACCATTCGCGACCAGCTGCGTGAATACCTGCCAAAGGATGTGCTGGTGATGACCCGGGCCGATTTTGTACAGCGCGAAACCGACTACTGGAATTCCGCCACGCCGATTGGCTATATTTTTGCGTTCGGCGCCATCATGGGCCTGGTGGTGGGCGCCATCATCGTTTACCAGATCCTGTTCGCCGATGTTTCGGAACACTTGCGGGAGTATGCCACT
>CAYYCX010000137.1:0-9176 GCA_964470455.1 uncultured Wenzhouxiangellaceae bacterium | reverse complement strand
TCCTTCATCTCTGTGATCCTGGGCGGCTTCGGGACGACCGGCGGGCCGGCGGCTGCGATCGAAGGCGAGCAGATCGCCATCGACGCCGACGGCGTGGCGGCCGCGCTCAACGATGCCGGGTCGGTCGTAATCGTGCCGGGCTACGGCATGGCGGTGGCGCAGGCGCAGGGCGCGGTGTCGGAGATGACCCGCAAGCTGCGCGCCAGGGGCAAGGACGTGCGCTTCGCCATCCATCCGGTGGCGGGCCGCATGCCGGGCCACATGAACGTGCTGCTGGCGGAAGCGGGCGTGCCCTACGACCTGATCTACGACCTCGAGGACATCAACAGCCAGTTCCCCACCACCGACGTGGCGCTGGTGATCGGTGCCAACGACGTGGTCAATCCGGCGGCGCGGCGCGACAAGTCCAGCCCGATTTACGGCATGCCCATCCTGGATGCGGACAAGGCGCGCAACGTGGTGATCATCAAGCGCGGCCAGGGCACGGGCTTCTCGGGCATCGAAAACCTGCTGTTCTTCGAGGAGAACACGCGCATGTGCTACGGTGATGCGCAGGATGTGGCGCAGAAGCTGATTGCGGGCGTGAAGGCCGTCTGAGGCACCTTTAGCAGCCCTGACTTTCAGCTCGCTCACTTCGGATTTCCGCGTAAGCAACCTGTGACTTGTTCCCAGGGCTGCTTAGCCCTGCGGAACGCCGCCCCGGTATTTCCTTCTCGGGCACGCTCAAGACATCCATGTGCGCTACTCGGCTGTTCCCGACAGCCGAGTGCCCTCCAAGAAAATACCGGGCCGACATTCCTTGGGGCTTGAGCCAAACAACCTGGGGCAACCTAACGCGTGAATTGGCTCTTCAGGCACCATCGTCCTCTGCTGCTTTCACACGAACTCAGTCGGTGAGAATTCCAGCATCAAAGGCATCAGATTCCGAAACGTCAGCGGGAGTGGCGAACCATGCCTTTGGCAGAAGCACGCACGCCTGCTCCTGAGCGTGACCGAGAGCTACATCCCAAGGAGCGCAGTCCCCGGGTTTTATTCGAGGACCCTCGGATGTCGGGAACATCCGAGGAGCGCACATGGATGTCTTGAGCGTGTCCGAGAAGGAAACCCGGGGGCGGCGTTCCGCAGGGCTAAGAACGCCTTGCAACTAATGTATCCACCTCTCACCAAGCGGAATTTCAAAAACCACGCCGAACAGCTCAAAGCCAGCGCGGCTTGAATTTAGTGTGTTAGTGATGTATAACACCTTAACACAGTTTCTCTCCTGAGGATGATTGCCATGAAGTTCGCACGTTTGCTATCCGTTTTCCTGTTGCTTGCCCTGGCCATGGCCGCCTGCAGCAAGGATGATTCCGCTGACGAATCCGCCCAGTCCGGCGCCGCGGGAAGCACCGGCGGCAACAGCCTGCTCGCGCTGGTGCCCGAAGAAACGCCTTACCTGGCCGGCAACATTGCGCCGATACCGGATGAGGTCGTCGACACCTACCTGCAACGGGCAGAGCCTATACTCGCGGCGATGCAGCAAAATCTGGCCGAGGCCCGGCGGGAACTTGAGGGCGATACGGAACAACTGGCGAGCGACACCGGAGCGCGGGTTGGCCTGGCCCTGCTGCAGGAACTTGATGGCAAGCTGAACCGCGCAGGCCTGGAAAGCCTCGGGTTTGACCTCACTCCGGATCAGGTGATCTACGGCATCAGCGCCTTCCCGGTCACGCGCATCAGCCTGTCCAGTGCGGACGCCCTGCGCGCCACGGTGCAACGCGTGCTTGATAAATCCGGCGTGGAAGCGCCGGTCCAGGAACTGGGCGGCCAGTCATACTGGCGCATCATCCCGGACGTCGATGTTGATGTGGATACCACGGGCGAAGCTGCTAACGACGCCGCGGAAAGCGTGGGTTTGTATATCGCCATCCTGCCCGATCACCTGGCCATCGGCATGCTTCCGGTAGCGGCCGAGGCAGACGTTTTACCGCAATTCCTGGCACAGGATATTCCGGCCAGCTCGAACGCCGAAAGCAGGCTGCGTGAGATCAACCAGCGCTTTGATTTTGCCGCCTACGGTTCCGGCGTCGTCGACTTCCAGAAGGTTTTTGACGAAATCATCAACCCGGATTCGCTGGCCGGACAGCTTGTGGCATCGCACGGTCATGACATGGCCGCACTGCGCACCGATGTGTGCCGCCAGGAAGTGGGCAGCATGATCGCGCGCACGCCACGGGCTTACAGCGGTTTTCGTGAAATTTCTGACAGCACCATCGCCAGCCGCATCGTGCTGGAAACCGAAACCGGCCTGGCCGGCGAACTGGCCGGACTGGTGGCCGATGTGCCAGTGGCCAACGCCGCCTCCACTTTCCTGGCGGAACTGGCGCTGGGCCTGAAAGTGGGCCCGGTGCGCGATTTCCTGCGCAACAAGGCGACAGCCATTGTCGATGCGCCCTACCAGTGCGAAGCGCTGGCTGACCTCAACAGCCATGCCAGGGATGCTGCCGACCAGCTGAACCAGCCGGTCCCGCCGATGGTGAATAACCTGTTCGGCCTGCGTGCAGCCATCAGCAGCATGGGTGGCATGGACGCGCCGCAGTCGGCGCAGGGCCTGCTGTCGCTGCATGTCACGCAGCCGGAGATGCTGGTAGGCATGGCGCAGATGCTGGTGCCCGGCCTGGCCGAATTGGACCTTTCACCCGGCGCCGCCCCGGTGCAGGTTCCGGCGGACATGCTGCCGATTCCCGGCATGGTGATCTACGCTGCGCAAGCCAAGACCTCTTTGGGTTTATCGGTGGGTGAAGGGCAGCAGGCCGGCCTGGTGGATTTCATCAACCGTGAAGGCAAGTCGGATGGCACCTTCCTGTCGGTGAATTACGATGCCGCGGCATACATGGGCCTGACCGAAAACATGGGGATGAACAGCCTGGACCAGGGCGACACACCCCCGCAGGACGATCTTGGCGAGCTGATCAGTGAGGAATACCAGAAGCTGGTGGACCGCAGCGACATGCGCTTCGGTTTCAGCAAGGATGGCTTCGTGGTTGACAGCCGGACAACGATGAAGAACCCCTGAGCATTACGCTGATTATTGAGCTTTACGTTGATCACCCCGCAACGCCAGGGTTGCGTGGCGATTTCAGAGTTTTTTGCGTGCCCATTCACGTCCTGAAATGATGAAATGGCGTCTCATTGGGGTTCCGTACACAAGCACGCAGGCAGTTCGCCTCGGAATTCCGGTTTCCTGGCATTTGAGGAAACCGCTTTGACGCGGCATCTGCACAAGCACGCCTGATCCCCGGGTTCGGTGATTTCACGGAGAACCAAAGTACCGAAGTTCTGATTCCAACTATTTTTTCTTCACCCCCTATGCAAATCAAAAAATTGAGCGTATAAAGGCGCGAATTCGACCCCGTTTTAACGTAATTTTTACAGTTTTGGGGTAGGACAGGCGCCCGGTTTCTACGGTCGGGCATAGCGGCTCGCAATGGGCCGTGACCATTTTGAGGGGTGCGGCATGTCTGTTCCAAGGCGTTCGTGCGTTTCACTGATTTTGTTGGCGATCTCGTTTTCTGCTCTGGCTCAAGATCCTCCCCCGCCTGACGATGAAGATCCGAAAGACCTTTTTCAGGTGTCAAGCTTGTCCTCCCAGGATGGCATAGAGCCGTATGTCGAATACCGTAAGCGCATTGAGTCTTCACAAAACGTCTCACCGCTGAAGAGCGGGCTGTTTGGCGAGCAGGTGAGCCTGTACAACGGCAACACCTCATTCAGCGTTACCGACATCGAAATTCCCGGTAATGGCACCCTGCCGGTGCGGTTGTCCAGGCGCTATGCAATTGACTTGCAGCCCCAGAGTTTGAGCTCTTCATACGATTCCCTGTTGCGAGGTGTGGGCAACTGGGATGTGGACGTTCCCTGGATGGCGGGCACTTACGATCTGGCCGCGGGCAATGCCCTGCGCTGCAATGGTGCCTACATTCCCACCGGCGGCATCTTTCGGCGGGGCGAAATCTGGCAGGGGATTTCGATCAACGTGCCGGGCAAAGGCAGTTCCTCGGCCATGGGCGTGGCGACACAAACCCCAAAGCCAACCGGCGGCGCAACCTACAAGCTCACCACCAACGAGCGGGATGTGTTCGACTGCATCCCCATGAAAGCCGGCTTTACGGGCGAAGGCTTCCGCATGACCACGGCATCCGGAGACCGCTACTACTTTGACGTGGCAACCACCCGAACCGCGGCCAGGCTGGTCAAGTTTGTGAACGACAGCACCGGCATGCCATTGGCGGTCATCATGGACCGCAACCGCCTGTACCTGCTGGCCAGCAAGATTGAAGACCGGTTGGGAAATACCGTCGAATTCCAGTACAACAGCAATGGCCATCCCACCCGGATCTGGTCGAATGACGGCCGCGAGATCAACCTGACCTACACGGCCGGGCGCCTGACCTCAGCCACCAGTCACGGCCGCACCTGGACTTACGCCTACACCAACACAACCACCGGCCTGTATGCCCGTTTGTCGCAGGTTACTCAACCCGATAGCAGCAAATGGACCTATTCCTACACCAATGACTTGATGCCCCCAGTCGATCCGAATGGGCTTCCGCCACTCCCATGGTGTACCCAGCCTGGAGTAATGGACGTTGAGTCCCTTACCTTTACTGCCACGCATCCCTCAGGAGCCACCGGCACCTTCAATTTCAATAATCGAAGGCATTACCGCAGCGGAGTGCATGCCAGTGAGTGCATCAAAACCGGCAATCCGGCCTATCCCGATTACGACCTGCTGCAACCTTACTACTTTGATGTGATGAGCATCGACAGTAAGGTCATTACCGGACCGGGGTTGTCTTCCATGACCTGGAGCTACACCTATGCTCCGCATGTACAAACCCTGTGGGGAACACCCACCGTCCCCGCTGTTTATCCCTGCACCACCTGCACCGCCCAAAAGACAGTCACGCTGACCAACCCGGACAACACCAAATCCCGGTACACCTTCGGTATCCGCTACTACGACAACGATGGGCGGCAACTGCTGGTGGAAACGCTGCGCAGTAACGACACGGTGATCCGCAGCGAAGCCAGCACCTACATGACCGAAGCTCAGGCGGGCACGCAGACTTTCTATGGCGAATACGGCACCAACCTCGGTGGCATTGCCGACCCGGCCAGCACGCGGGTGCGGCCAGTCACCAACAAAACCACCAACCAGGATGGCGTCAATTTCGTCTGGCAGGTGGCCAGCACCTGTTCCGGCGTTCTTTGCTTTGACACCATGGCGCGCCCGACCTATGTCACCAAATCCAGCACGGTTTCGGGTAGCCCATCCCGCACCGAGCTGACTGCCTATCACGACAACCTGGCGAAATGGGTTCTGGGGCAGGTGAGCAAGGTGACCTGTACCGCGCCCACCACGGCGCTGCCGGCCGGTTGTGGCACCACCGGTACGGAAATGTTTGAGCGCACCTACGATTCAACCTATGCGCTGCCGCTGGTAACCGAACGTTTCAACCGGGTTGATCAGACCCTGACCTGGGAAACCACCGCGGCGCTGAGCGGCGGCCAGCGTGGCACCATCAAGACGGTTGCCAATGGCAACAACAACGTCACCACCCTGACGAACTGGAAACGCGGCACGCCACAATCCATCAAGCACCCCGGCACCCCGGAAATCCCCGCCGGCCCGTTGCAGACCGCCGTGGTGAACGACAGCGGCTGGCTGACCTCGGTAACGGACGAAAACGGCTTCCTGACCAGTTACACCTACGACACCATGGGCCGCCTGGCCAGCATTGTTTACCCAACCGGCGATACCACGACATGGAACACCACCACACAGGTTTTCCAACAGATTACTACAGCCGAATATGGAATTGCCGCAGGCCACTGGCGCCAGACCGTCAGCACCGGTAATGCCCGCAAGATCGCCTATTTTGATGCCCTGTGGCGCCCGCTGGTTACGCGTGAGTACGACACCGCCAACCAGGCCGGCACTGAGCGCTTCCAAAGGTTTACCTACGACCATGATGGCAAGACCACGTTTTCGTCCTACCCGGCAGCCACCTCCAGCGCCTTGACCGGCACCTGGCTGGCTTACGATGCCCTGGGGGCGCACCACCTCGGAATCGCAGGACACCGAACTGAGCCCCAGCCTGCAGGTAACCCTGACGGATTACCTCAGCGGCTTCCAGACCCGGGTAACCAACCCGCGCGGTTACCAGACCACCACGCAATTCCGCGCCTGGGATGAACCGAACTTTGATTTTCCGATCTATATTTCACACCCGCAAACCGCCTACACCCACATCACCCGCGATGTGTTCGGCAAACCCACCGTACTGCGCCGCAGCAACAGCAGCAGCCCGACCGGTGGCACCGTCACGCTGGATCGCAGCTACTCCTACAACAGCTACCAGCAGCTCTGCCGCGCGGTTGAACCGGAAACCGGCGCCATCCTGAAGGGCTACGACGGCGCGGGCAACCTGAAGTGGTCATCCGCTGGCCTGCCTTCCACCCAGGCCTGTGAAGCGAACGGCACCACACCGGCGGTGGCAGCCCGGCGGGTAGACCGCACCTACGATGGCCGCAGCGCGCTGCGTACCCTGGTGTTTGCGGGCGGCATCGGCAACCAGACCTGGACCTATACCCCCGACAACCTGCCCGCCAGCATCACCACCAACAACACCTCGGGTGGCACGGTGGTCACCAATACCTATGGCTACAACAAGCGGCGCTTGCTGACCAGCGAGAGCGTGAAGCGGGGCGCAGCCGCGGCCTGGGCCATCGGCTACAGCTACAACGGCAACGCCAGCCTGGCCACGCTGACGTATCCCTCCGGCCTGGCCGTGAGCTACACCCCCAACGCCCTGGGTCAGCCCACCCAGGCAGGAACGTACGCCACCGGGGTAACGTACTTCCCCAACGGCGCCATCAAGCAGTTCAACTACGGCAATGGAGTGGTGCATACGCTGACGCAGAACACCCGCGGCCTGCCCCTGCGCAGCACCGATTGCACCCTCAGCGGCACTTGTGCTTCGGCCAACCGCCGGCTGGATTTGCAATACGCCTATGACGGGGTGGGCAACGTCACCAGCATCACCGACCAGACCGCCACCGCCAAACAAACCCGAGGCATGACCTACGATGGCCTGGACCGCCTGACCCAGACCACTTCACCTACAGCGGTATTCAACACCGCCAGCTACAGCTACGACCAACTGGATAACCTGCTCACCGTCAACGTGACGGGTGGCAACTACACCCGCAACCACACCTATGTGTACGACGCCACCAGCAAGCGCTTGAGCCAGGTGAAGAACACCGTGGGCGGTGCCGTCATCGCCAATCTCACCTACGACGTGCAGGGCAACCTGGCGACAAAAGGCGCACAGTCTTATGTGTTCGACTTCGGCAACCGCCTGCGCAGTGCAACAGGCCAGGAAACCGGCTACGAGTACGATGGCCATGGCCGAAGGGTTTATGCCTCGACAGTTGGTTCGAGCGCCATCCTGTCGCAGTACGCCAACTCCGGGCAGTTGCTGTACCAGGAGAACAACAAGCAATCCAAACGAATTGATTACATCTACCTGGGCAACAGCCTGGTGGCCTACCGGGAGCGGCCACTCGCCAGCAGCACCGAAACCCTCAAGTACCAGCACACCGATGCTTTAGGATCACCGATTGCGGTAACCGACAACGCCAAAACCCTGATCGAGAGCAGCGAATACGAGCCCTTCGGGCAACTGGTGAACAAACCCCTGTTCGACGGCCCTGGTTACACCGGCCATGTGCAGGATGCCGCCACCGGCATGACGTACATGCAGCAGCGGTATTATGATCCGCAGATTGGGCGGTTCTTGAGTGTTGATCCGGTGACGGCCTACGAGAAGCCGGGGCAGAACTTTAATTGGTACTGGTATGCCAATGACAATCCGTACAGGTTTACGGATCCGGATGGGCGTATTGTCGACACACTATTCGATGTCGGATTCATCGTCTACGATGTTTATAAGATTGTCACAGAAGGAGCAAACACTACCA
Source organism: uncultured Wenzhouxiangellaceae bacterium (assembly GCA_964470455.1). Lineage (GTDB taxonomy): Bacteria > Pseudomonadota > Gammaproteobacteria > Xanthomonadales > SZUA-36 > JAWXBM01. The sequence continues at coordinate 1,148 of CAYYCX010000137.1, read as the reverse complement.
ATTTGGCCGCTTTGGGCGCGGATACGGCGGGACTATTCATTCCGGGCGCAACGGGATTAGGAGTAGCCGCTCGAGGGGCAGCGCATGGTGAAGTGGCTGTTAGGGGCGCGGCAGCAGCAGGGAAAGTGTCTCAGCGTGCTGCGACTCGCGAAGCGAAGCGACAAGCAGGAATTCCAACCAGCCAGCAAGCGAAGAGTCAGACTAGCGGTCGTGCCTCTGACGGCACCAAAGTGGGGCGCCAGCAAGATTTTGAAGTGCCTAAAGCAGGTGGCGGTACAGAAACGAAATCTGTGCAAGTGTCGCGAGACACGCGCGGCGAACATGCTGGCGTACCTCAAATTGAAGCCGGGACGGTGAAGCCGGGTGGTCAGGTCGACCAAGCGGGCAGGCCACGGATTCAGAACGAAGGAAAGGTGCGTGTTGATTTCGATCGAAGGTGAAGAGAGAACGATGTTAATGAAAGAGACAATAGAGGAACTTCGCGCTCGTCGACTAGAAGCGCAAGAGAAGCGCGACAGGGAAACGCAGCGCTTACAATATGGGCCGAAACTTGCTGATACTCTCAGTCTCGTGGGGGAGCGCGCACTCAAGGTGGCTGATTTTAGTGTCAACGCAGATCTTCCAATGAGGATAACTTGGTCGCGGCGACTCGAGGACACACCCGGCTTAGTAGCAGCCTATGTGGACAAGGAGCGCGCCTTTAGGATTGTCATGTGCGCAGAACAAAAGCTCGGTATAACCTCTGGGCTAATGGGCTTTCACGATAAGGAGTTTCTTGGTTTCTGTAACGCGTCTGGGGTAAGGGTTGGTAGGTTGGTTGTTGCCGCTGAGGTATCTAACGATAGTGTCGTGTTCTACCCTAATGGTGCTGGCGGAGTAATCATGGTCGATCACTATTCGTCCAACACAGGTCTCCCCTACAGCGTGATTGTCCAAGGAGATCCGTTGATCGAGCAGCTTCGCGAGTGTTTTGCAGATTAAATATTTGGGGTCGAATAAGGCGAACAATATTTGGGGTCTGAGTAACAACTCCCGGCAATTAGGAAAAATATTTCGGGTCGAAATAGAAACCCCGCTGACCTATCCTTCCGGCCTGGCCGTAAGCTACACCCCCAACGCCCTGGGCCAGCCCACCCAGGCAGGAACCT
>CAYYCX010000136.1:0-9206 GCA_964470455.1 uncultured Wenzhouxiangellaceae bacterium | reverse complement strand
TGCCAACGGGCCTGGAAAATCCTCACCGGGCAGGTCGGCTTTCCACCGGAAGACATTATTTTTGACCCGAACATTTTTGCCGTGGCCACGGGCATCGCGGAACACGCCACCTACGGCATTGACTTTATCGAAGCCACGCGGCAGATCAGGCAACTCTGCCCCGGCGCGCATATTTCCGGCGGCGTGAGCAATATCTCGTTTTCGTTCCGCGGCCAGGACCGCGTGCGCGAGGCCATTCATGCGGTGTTCCTCTATCACGCCACGCATGCCGGCATGGACATGGGCATCGTCAATGCCGGGCAACTGGAAGTCTACGACGAAATCGACCCGAAGCTGCGTGAGGCGGTCGAGGATGTCATCCTCAACCGGCGCGAGGACGCAACGGAACGACTGCTGGAAATCGCCCAGCAATTCCAGGGCGGCGTGAACCGTGAACAGGACGATGTCGCCTGGCGCAATGCGCCGGTGCATGACCGCCTGGTGCATGCGCTGGTCAAGGGCATCACCACGCACATCGAGGAAGACACCGAAGAAGCGCGGCGCTCGTCCAAACGCGCACTGGATGTGATCGAAGGTCCGCTGATGGACGGCATGAACGTAGTCGGCGACCTCTTCGGCGATGGCAAGATGTTCCTGCCGCAGGTGGTGAAGAGCGCGCGTGTGATGAAACAGGCGGTTGCGGTACTGATTCCGCACATCGAGCACGAAAAGAAGCAGTCCGGGGAAGTGGCGGAAGAGCAGGCGCACGTACTGATGGCCACTGTGAAAGGCGATGTGCACGATATCGGCAAGAACATCGTGGCGGTGGTGTTGCGTTGCAATAATTTCCGTGTCACTGACCTTGGCGTGATGGTTCCGGGCGACACCATCCTGGATGCCGCCATTCGCGAAAAAGCCGACATCATCGGGTTGTCCGGCCTGATCACTCCTTCACTGGACGAAATGCGCCTGGTGGCGGCCGAGATGCATCGTCGCGGCATGCAGTTGCCGCTGATGATCGGCGGTGCAACCACCTCGCCGGTACATACCGCTTTGCGGATTGAACCCGAGTACCAGGAAAATGTGGTGTGGGTCAAGGATGCGTCGCGCGCGGTGGGCATCGCCCGTTCGCTGTGCCAGGAGGACAGCCGCCGTGCACTGTTGCAACAGACCAGCGCGGATTTCGCCGATCTTCGTGAACGACGCGCCCAGGGAAGCCGCCGCGAACCGCCGGTGAGCCTGGAACAGGCGCGGGAGAACCGCATGCCCATCGACTGGTCGGCCGGGCTACCCGCCGCCCCGCTTCAGGCTGGCATCACTGTCCTGCAGGACGTGCCGCTCGATGAACTGCTCGACACCATCGACTGGACGCCGTTCTTCCAGACCTGGGAACTGGCCGGAAGATACCCTCGAATACTTGAAGATGAGGTCGTGGGGGAAGTAGCCCGCAGCCTGTACCAGGATGCCCAGGCCATGCTGCGGCGCATCGTTGCGGAAAAATGGCTGAAAGCCGCGGCGGTCATCGGTTTGTTTCCGGCCCGTTCATCGGGTGACGATGTGACCGTCGATGATCCGGACCAACCCGGCCGGACGATAGGCACGCTGAACTTCCTGCGCCAGCAGAAAGCCAAAGCCGAAGGCCGGGCCAACCTGTGCCTGGCAGACTTTATCGCACCCGCGGAAAGCGGACAGACCGACCACATCGGCCTGTTTGCGGTTACCGCCGGCCTCGGCATCGAGGACCGGCTGGCTGAGTTCGAGGCCGCCCATGACGATTACCAGGCCATATTGCTCAAGGCATTGGCCGACCGTTTGGCGGAATCACTGGCCGAGTACCTGCACCGCCGGGTCAGGACGGAGTTCTGGGGTTATGCGCCGGATGAGAAGCTGACTAATGAACAGCTGATCGGGGAAAAATACCAGGGCATCCGGCCGGCACCCGGTTACCCGGCCTGCCCCGACCACAGCGAAAAGCGCAAACTGTTCGACTGGCTGGATGTGGAAAAAAACATCGGAATGCAGCTCACCGAAGGGTACGCCATGTACCCGGCCGCGAGCGTGAGCGGTTACTACTTCGCCCATCCGCAGGCACAGTACTTTGTACTGGGCCAGGTGCAACAGGATCAACTGCAAGATTACGCCGCCCGCAAGCCGTGCACGGTGGATGAGCTGAAGCGGCTGATACCGGCCAACCTGCCTGACTGACCAGAAAAGCCGGGCTGATCAGGAACGCCGGGGTGATCAGGAACGCCTGTCCGCCTGGCCGTTTTCCGGGTTGCCGGGTTCCATTTCGGGGACCTCTGGCGGCGCGTCGTCCAGTTCTTCCACCGGTTCCGCGGATTGGTCCAGGCCTTCGTCGCCAGCGCCCCATAACTCATCATCATCGCTGCCGCCGGACAACAGGTCAGCCACATGGTCTGCGGAAATCCGCCGCACGGCTTCGATGTTGGCGGCATCGAGGATATGGTATCCGCCGGCCAGGTACACCACACCCAGGCTGCCGTCATTCAGGCCTGCCAGTTGCTCGGCACTGGCCCACACCTTGCGGATGCGTTCCTTGTACATGAAGTAGCGCGCCTCACCCGCGTCCGGCAGGTTCAACCGGCCGACTTCAATGATCTTGCGGATCTTTTTGTTTACCTCGGCGCGCTTGCGGTCTTCTTCCATCTTGCGTTCGCGCGCTCGCTGCCTGGCGGATTTTTCTTCCTCAGCGCGAATGCGGTAGGCCTCGGCCAGGCTGATGTTTTCAGGGTTGATGTTATCCGGCGAACTTCCCGGTTTCGGCTTTGCGTTTCCCGCCTCCGCCGGTTTCCCGGCCTTCCGGCTCACGGCTTTGCCACCCCTGGCAGTCTGCCGATTGTTGCCCGGCCGGTTTTTCTGCCCCGGCGCATTCCTCGGCTTCTCCTTGGCCAGGCCAAGAGCCAGTAACTGGTCCTGAAGAGAATTGCTCATGGAAACACTCAAGCCTCCTGCTGCGTACTCGCCATTTCCCCGACCATCCAGTCGTAGGTGGATTGAAGCCCTTTAGCCAGCGGTATGGTCGCCGACCAACCCAAGGATTGTATCAGGCTAACATCCAGCAATTTGCGCGGCGTGCCGTCCGGCCTGGTCGGGTCAAAGCGGATTTCACCGCTGAAACCAGAGACCCCGGCAATCATCCGGGCCAATTCTGCAATCGACACATCCTCGCCGCAACCGACATTGATGTGCGCATTCCGCTGCGGCACCCGTGTCCAGAACGATTCAGCCGGAATCGCCATCACCGCCAGGCAGGCTGAGGCCATGTCATCCACGTGCAGGAATTCACGCCGCGGCTTGCCGCTGCCCCACACTGGCACAAACGCATGGTTCTCAACTTTCGCGCGGTAAAACTTGTGCAGCAGCGCCGGCAGCACATGGCTGGTTGCCAGGTCGAAGTTATCCAGCGGGCCATAGAGATTGGTTGGCATCACGCTGCGAAAATCACAACCATGCTGCCGCCGGTACGACTCGCACATCTTCAGCCCGGCGATCTTGGCAATGGCGTAGGCCTCGTTGGTGGGCTCCAGCGGGCCGCCCAGCAGCGCGTCCTCGCGCATGGGTTGTTCGGCCAGCCGCGGATAGATGCAGGAACTGCCGAGGAACAGTAACTGGCCAACGCCACTGCGATGTGCGGCGTCGATCACCTGGGTCTGGATCAGCAGGTTGTCGCGAATGAAATCGGCCGGGAATTCATTGTTTGCCTGGATGCCGCCCACTTTGGCGGCTGCCAGGTAAACCCGGTCGATTTTCTCGTCGCCAAAAAACTGCTCAACCTGGGACTGGCGCGTCAGGTCCAGCTGCCGGCGGTCGTGCAACACCAGCTCGCAATCCCCTGCTTTTACCAGTGCGCGAACCAGTGCAGCTCCGACCATGCCTTTGTGGCCGGCGACAAAAATCCTCGGCAGGTCGTGATGCTTCGCAGCCATCAGCGGTGCCTAAGCCCGACCGCGGTGCTGCTGGACCAGCGCTTCTTCCTGGGCCTGCGCCAGGTCGGACAGCACCATTTCGCGCACCATCTGGTCAAAGGAAGTTCGAGGCTTCCAGCCCAGTTCCCGCTCGGCTTTGGACGCGTCACCCAGCAGCGTGTCCACTTCTGCGGGACGGAAATAACGCGGGTCGATACGTACCAGTACGTCCCCTTCACGGCATTTGAAGGCTGCGTTGCTGCTGCCCGCCAGCACGGCGTGTTCAGCGGCACCATCGCCGCGCCATTCAAGTTCCAGGCCCATGTGGCCGGCGGTGGCGTTGACGAAATCGCGTACCGACTGCTGCTGTCCGGTGGCTATCACGTAATCCTGCGGCCGGTCCTGCTGTAGCATCAGCCACTGCGCCTCCACATAGTCCCGCGCATGGCCCCAGTCGCGCCGCGCATCCAGGTTGCCCAGGTACACGCAGTCGTCCAGCCCGAAAGCAATGCGCGCCAGCCCACGGGTGATCTTGCGCGTCACGAAGGTTTCGCCACGCAAGGGTGACTCGTGGTTGAACAGGATGCCGTTGCAGGCGAAAAGGCCGTAGGACTCCCGGTAATTGACCACGATCCAGTATGCGTAAAGCTTGGCCACGCCATAGGGAGAGCGCGGATAAAACGGCGTGGTTTCACGCTGCGGCGTTTCCTGCACCTTGCCGTACAGCTCGGAAGTCGAAGCCTGGTAGAAGCGGCAGGAATCCTGCAGCCCGAGGTTCCGAATGGCTTCCAGCAGGCGCAGGGTTCCCACCGCATCCGATTCCGCCGTGTATTCCGGTTCCTCGAACGACACGGCCACGTGGCTCTGCGCGGCCAGGTTGTAGATCTCGTCGGGCTGCACCGCCTGGATGGTCCGCTGCAGCGAGGAACCGTCTGTCATGTCGCCGTAATGCAGGCGCAGCCGCGCGCCACGGTCCTGTGGGTCGGCATACAGGTGGTCGATCCGCTGCGTGTTGATCGATGAAGCGCGGCGCTTGATGCCGTGCACCTCGTAGCCCTTGGCGAGCAGGAATTCAGCCAGGTAAGCGCCATCCTGGCCGGTGATCCCGGTAATCAGCGCGGTTTTGCCCAATGCGTTACTCCCTTTCGATACGGGCGGCCGTCGTCAGGGCCGGCCAATGGCATAGTAAGTGATGCCGTGCCGGCGCACGATGGCGGGCGACCAGATATTGCGCCCGTCCACCAGCACGGGCTGGCCCATATGCTGGCGCAGGTGTTCAAAATCCGGCGCCCAGTACAAGCGCCATTCGGTCATCAGCACCAGTGCATCGGCGCCCTCGGTGGCTGCATACGGATCATCCGCCAGGCTGAAGCCGGTGTGTCCCTGGAAATGCTTGCCCGCTTCTTCCATGGCTTCGGGATCATGCGCCACCACCGAGGCTCCTTCGGCCAGCAGCGCATCGATCAGGTTCAGCGAGGGTGCTTCGCGCATGTCGTCGGTATTGGGTTTGAATGCCAGGCCCCAGACCGCCACTTTCAGGCCTGACAATTCACTTCCGAAATGTCGGCCAAGTATTTCAAAGGCCTTGGTTTTCTGGCGGTTATTCACTGCCTCCACGGCCTTCAGCAATTCGGCTTCATAACCGTATTGCCGGGCGGTATGTTCCAGTGCGCGGACATCCTTGGGAAAGCAGGAACCGCCGTAGCCCACCCCGGGGTAAATGAAGGAATAGCCGATGCGGGGATCGGAGCCGATGCCGATGCGCACGTGCTCGATATCCGCGCCGACGCGTTCGGCCAGGTTGGACAGTTCATTCATCAGGCTGATCTTGGTGGCCAGCATGGTATTGGCGGCGTACTTGGTCAGTTCCGAGGAACGCACGTCCATGCACAGCAGCTTCTCATGATTGCGATTGAACGGGGCATACAGTTCGCGCAACAGGGTTTCGGCCTCTTCCGAATCGGTGCCGATGACAATGCGGTCGGGCTTCATGAAATCGGCAATTGCCGCGCCTTCCTTCAGGAATTCAGGATTGGAGGCAACCGTCACCTCAAAATTCATGCCACGTTCGCGCAGTGCAAGGTTGGCGGCATCGCGAACTTTTTCGCAGGTGCCGACCGGCACCGTGGACTTGACCACGATCAGGGCGGGTTGATCCAGGTTCTGCCCCAGTGCTTCCGCCACGGCCAGGACATGGCGCAGGTCCGCCGAGCCGTCCTCATCCGGCGGTGTGCCCACGGCAATGAAAATGACCCGCGCGTGCCGCGCAGCCTCCGCAATGGAGCTGGTAAAGCGCAGCCGGCCCTGGGCCGCATTGTCCAGCAACATGGATTCAAGGCCGGGCTCAAAAATGGGCACGACGCCCTGCTGAAGCCGTTCGATGCGCGCGGCGTCGATGTCCATGCACACCACGTGGTGCCCCACTTCCGACAGGCCGGCCCCGCTGACCAGGCCAACGTATCCACTGCCTATGATCGATAAACGCATTCCTACACCCTGTTGGCCGAAGAATAATAATCCCGGAACCACCCAATGAACCGTTCCATGCCGACAGTCAGGGAAGTATCCGGGTGGTAACCAAAATCCTTTTGCAGGTCGCTGCAATCAGCCCAGGTATCCTGCACGTCACCCGGCTGCGCATCCTGCATTTGCAGTACCGCCTGTTTGCCCATGCAGTCCTGCAACCCGGACAGGAAGTCCATCAACTGTACCGGCTGGTTGTTGCCGATATTGTATATGCGCCAGGGTGCCGAGCTGACGGCGGGATCGGTTTTCCCCGGCGCAACCGCCAGCCCTTGCGGTGCGGGGCCGCAGGCGACTTTGACGACGCCGGTGACAATGTCATCGATGTAGGTGAAATCCCGTTGGTGCCTGCCATGGTTGAACACCGCGATGGGCCGGCCGGTTTCGATGGCTTTGGCAAACAGGATCGGCGCCATGTCGGGGCGGCCCCAGGGACCGTACACGGTGAAGAAACGCAATCCGGTGGCCGGCAGGCCATGCAGGTGCGAGTAAACATGGGCCATCAGTTCATTGGCGCGCTTGCTGGCGGCGTAGATGGACAGCGGATGGTCCACCGCATGGTGTTCCGAGAACGGAACCGCCGGATTATTGCCGTAAACCGAACTCGAGGAGGCATACACCAGGTGCTGCACCCGGTGGTGGCGGCAGCATTCGAGCACGTTCATGAACCCCACCAGGTTGGCGGACACATAATCCATCGGGTGATCGATGGAATGCCTGACGCCGGCCTGTGCCGCCAGGTGCACCATACGGTGCGGCTTTGTCTCACCCACCAGCCGGTTCAGGGCCGGTGAGTCCGCAATGTCCAGGCGTTCGAAATGAAAACCCGGCCGGCCCTGCAACTGGGCCAGCCGGTCCAACTTCAATTGCGGGTCATAGTAATCATTGAGGTTGTCTACACCCGTGACTTCGTGGCCCATGTGCAGCAGCCTGAGCGCGGTGTGCATGCCGATAAAACCGGCAACCCCGGTTACCACCCATTTCAAAAGATTACTGGCCTTCGATGCCGAGCAGTTCAACCTGGAAGATCAACGTGGCATTGGGGCCGATCGGGCCACCACCTGCCGGGCCGTAAGCCAGGGCGGAAGGAATGTAGAACATGTACTTGCTGCCAACCGGCATCAACTGAACGCCTTCGGTCCAGCCGGGAATGACCTTGTTGAGCTCAAAGGAGATCGGCTCGCCGCGCGCGTAGGAACTGTCAAACTCCTCGCCATTCAGCAAGGTGCCGCGATAATGCACTTTCACCTTGTCGGTGGCCTTGGGCCGCGGCCCGGTGCCCTGGTCGATCACTTTGTACTGCAAGCCACTGTCGGTCACCTGAACGCCTTCCTTGGTGCGGTTCTCCAGCAGGAACTTGTCCCCTTCGGCGGCATTTTTCGCTGCCGCGGCAGACATTTCCGCCTCGGCTTCGCTGCGCCGCTTGGCAATGAATTCCTCACGGATGGTGGCCGCCTGCTCCGGCGACAGGGCCGGCTCGCCGCCTTCGTAGGTGGTCCGGATGGCGTCGAACAGGGCCTGCAGGTCGATCTCCGAACCCTGCTGCTTCAACGATGAACCGATGTCCATACCGATGATGTAACCCAGTTTTTGGGCTTCGGTATCCAACTCCGTGGCGGCCATTGCGTTGGCAGAAACACCCAGCGTTGCAAACAGGGTTGCCAGCAGGGCTGCCTTCAAGCCCAAAACAGAAAAAATTCTCATGAAATTGCTCCTTGATTGAAAAGATCCCGAAAGCTGCTCTTGCGCATGTCTTCGGGCCGCGACCAGCAGCGGATTTTCCTCCGATTCAGCCAGCGCTGCAAATGTGACAGCTGCCCAGGGTAAAAGATCAAAAGGATTTCCCCGGGGAACTGAAGGCCGGAAGAGGTCCTGAAAGAAATCCTGAAAAAAAACTTGCGCCGGCTTGCTTTGGTGTTATACCATACTACAACACTAAATAAAGCACATGCCCGGAGTCATGGACATGATACGTCTGAAGCCTTATATGAGACTGAAAATTTCCAACCGCCTGGCGGCGAGCGCCGCCCTGATGCTACTGGTCAGCAGCGTCGCGGGGCCCATCAGCCTGGTGCAGGTGGAGGAGTCACTCGTATCGGACCAACAGCAGGAATCCAACCTTGAAGACGCCGTTGCTGACCTGGCCTCAATGGCCTCGGCGGTCGGCCAATCCACCACCGGCGCTTTCAAGATCAGCTCGTTGATATTCCGTTTCTGAGCCAGGCCGGTGAGCGCCCGCTGGAATGACATAGAGCCGATTTACTGGCAGCTCAAAGAGCGCACCATCGCCATGATACTGGACGGCACCCTGGCGGAAGGCGACGCGCTGCCCTCGGTGCGCGCCGTCGCCGCGGACCTGCAACTCAACCCCATCACGGTTTCCAAGTCGTACCAGGCGCTGGTTGATGAAGGCCTGGTGGAAAAGCGCCGCGGCCTGGGCATGTTTGTTTGCGAAGGCGCCAGGCAACAGCTGATCGCCAGCGAGCGCAAGCGGTTCCTCAAGACAGAATGGCCGGCAACCCTGAAAAGAATCCAGCAACTGGACCTCGACGTCCATGCCCTGCTGCAAGCCATCGAATCCGAAGGCAGGAAGGACACATGAACACAGCCCCAGCAGAGTTCACTCCCGGCCAGCAACAGGCTCCGGTCATTCGCGCAACCGCTTTGACCAAGCGTTATGGCAGGAATTTCGCCGTCAACCAGATTGACCTGGAGATACCGGCCGGCCGCATCATCGGCCTGCGCTTTTTAGAGCCGCCTTACGAGGTGGTGCAGAAA
>CAYYCX010000135.1:6626-9397 GCA_964470455.1 uncultured Wenzhouxiangellaceae bacterium | reverse complement strand
CCCAAAAAAACAAAACCCCGGTGAAAATACCGGGGTTTGTCATCAATCTGACCCCGCCGAAGCGGGGTTTTTTACTATCAGCAATGGCTGCAACGGATCATAGCAGGATGCCGCCGTACTGCACGAAGAACGGTGCGAACACCAGGCTGAGGATCGCGGACAGCTTGATCAGGATGTTCAGCGAGGGGCCGGAAGTATCCTTCAGAGGGTCACCCACGGTGTCGCCAACCACGGCCGCCTTGTGCTCGTCCGAGCCCTTGCCGCCGAGGTTGCCGGCTTCGATGTACTTCTTGGCATTGTCCCAGGCGCCGCCGCTGTTGGAAGACGCGATGGCCAGTACGCCACCGGCGACCAGCGAACCGACCAGGATGCCGGCCACGGCTTCAACGCCGAACAGGAAACCTGCAACCAACGGGGTACCCATGATCAGCACGCCCGGCGCGATCATTTCACGCAGAGCGGCCTTGGTGGAGATGGCCACGCACTGGGCGTAATCCGGCTCGGCTTTGCCTTCCATGATGCCCGGAATGCTGCGGAACTGGCGGCGCACTTCCTCGATCATGTCAAACGCCGCCTTGCCCACGGACTTCATGGTCATGGCGGTGAACAGGAACGGCAGCACCGCGCCGATGAACACGCTGGTGTAAACCATCGGGTCCAGCAGGCTCATGGTGATCGGCGTACCGCGAAGTTTTTCAGATGCGGTGATGAAAGCCGCGAACAGCGCCAGCGAAGTGAGGATGGCGGCGCCGATGGCGAAGCCCTTGCCAATCGCTGCGGTGGTGTTGCCGGCTGAGTCCAGGATGTCGGTGCGGCGACGCACTTCCTTCTCCAGGCCCACCATCTCGGCGATACCACCGGCGTTATCCGCCACCGGGCCGTAGGCGTCGATGGTCAGTGCGATCACCAGCGTACCCAGCATGCCCAGTGAGGCGATGGCCACGCCATACATGCCGGCCAGCCCCCAGGAAATGAAGATACTGACGGCGATACAGAGGTAAGGCAGCACGGTGCTCTTGTAGCCCAGCGCCAGGCCGTAAATGATGTTGGTGGCCACGCCGGTTTCGCACGACTTGGCCACTTCCTGGACCGGCTTGTACTTCTCGGAAGTGTAGTAGCCGGTCAGCAGGCCGACGGCGAGACCCGCCACCAGGCCGGACAGGAAGCACCAATAGACACCCATGCTGGTGTAGGTGGCGCCACCCAGTTCAAACGAAGCCGGGATCATGGCTTTGGTAACAAAAAACATCACAATGGCCATCAGCACGCTGGAAATCACCAGCAGCTTCATCAGCGCGGGTGCTACATCGTCTTCCTTTTTCACGCCAACCAGCAACTTGGTCAGCAGGCTGATGGGGATGCCCACGGAGCTGATCAGGATCGGATACAGCAGTGCGTTCGGGTCGTAGGCAAAAGCAATGGCTGAAATCACCATGGCCGCGCAGGTACTCTCGGCGCAGGAACCGAACAGGTCGGCGCCCATGCCGGCTACGTCGCCCACGTTGTCGCCCACGTTGTCGGCGATCACCGCCGGGTTGCGTGAATCGTCTTCCGGAATGCCCTTCTCAACCTTGCCCACCAGGTCGGCGCCCACGTCGGCCGCCTTGGTGAAGATGCCGCCACCCACGCGGGCGAACAGCGCGATGGTGGAACCGCCCAGGCCAAAGCCGGCGATCACTTCCATCAATACGTGGTTTTCAACGTCGGACAGCAGCGCCTTCATGACCACGTAGATCACTACCAGGCCCAGAGTGGCCAGACCCACCAGCGCAAAGCCCATCACCGCGCCGGAATTGATGGCCACATCAAAGGCGTGGGAAATGTCTTTCTTGGCGGATACCGTGGTGCGGGCGTTGCCCTGCGTGGCCACTTTCATGCCGATGTAACCCGAAGCGATGGAAATGGCGGCGCCAAACAGGAAGGCGATGGCGGTGTAAACGCCTTCACGCGTATCCGGCGTGTGTGCGTCATCAATCAGGATCGCGATGATGGCCGCGAAAACCACCATGAAAATGGTCAGGAATTTGTATTCCTGCTTCAGGAAGGCCATCGCGCCGGTGGCGATTGCGCCGTGGATGAACTTGAGCCTTTTGGCGTCTTTTTCATCCAGCCCCATATCCAGCGGAATGCTGGTCACACGCTTCATGTAAAAGAAGGCCACAGCCAGGCCAAACAGGCCTAGAGCCGTGATAATCATGGTTATTCCGTACATTGAAATGACACTCCCTCAACTGACAGTATTTCGGCTGGCGCGCACTTTACCACAAACCCTTGCCGGCTTGACCAACTGGGCCTGAAAAAGCGCTAATTCCTCTCCTTGCCGAAGCTACCAGGGTGCCGAGCCGGTTCCATGGCCCGTATTACGTCCCGCAGGCCTGGCAACCTGCACCAGGGTATTTTGTGTCAGGAACCTGTTACCCCAGTGTTGCTTGAACTTGCGACATTTTTCAGAGTCGATCTTTCTTTATTGACCTGCGGCAACAGGTCGTTGGGATTTTTTTGCGACAATACAATGATATAAAGGAGCATCCAGATGACCGACACCCTGCTTGTTGCAACCGATCTCTCCGCCCGTTCGGATCGAGCAATTGACCGCGCCGCGCTGCTCGCCGCTGAAAAGAAGCTGGAACTGACGATCCTGCACGTCGTCGACGACGATCTTCCGGCAAAACTGGCCGACCAGCTCGCCAGGGCTGCAGAGGCCGAACTGGACTCGGTGGCGTTCGGACTGAACCAGCGTCATGGCATTCGCACCCTGCCCCGCGTCGAAT
>CAYYCX010000135.1:0-6616 GCA_964470455.1 uncultured Wenzhouxiangellaceae bacterium | reverse complement strand
TCGGCAAGCCGCACCGCAAGATCATTGAGGTCGCTGAACGCATCAAGGCGCAATTGTTGGTGCTGGGAACACACCGCGAAGACACTGCTTCGTTCCGCGGAACTACCGTTGAACGGGTGATTCGCGATGGCCAGTTTCCGTGCATTGTCGCAGTACAGCGCGCCGAGCTGGCATACAACCAGATCGTCGCCGGAGTTGATTTTTCAACCCATGCACGGCGGGCGGTGCAGTTCGCACTCAGTTTCTTTCCAAAAGTGGATTTGACACTGGTTCATGCCTACCACATTCCTTACCGCGGATTGATCTATGCCGGGCGCGATGTCAGCAAGGATCACCAGATGCAGATCACTACAGAAATAGACAATGAATTCAAGGTTTTCCTGGAAAGCTTCGGGGATCACCGCGGGAAAATCCGCTGCGTGACCGAAGAAGGCTCCCCACAAACAGTTGTGCGAAACCAAATCGCCACGCTCCAGGCCAACCTGGTGATTGTCGGTACGCATGGCCGCACCGGGATACCCCGTGCAATCCTGGGCAGTGTCGCGGAAAACCTGCTCGGCAACCCGCCCTGTGACGTCGCCATAGTCAAGGCATGGTAATGATGCAGGAAGGCCCTGAGCCAGTCGAATGGCATGCGCTTGACGCGGATGAAGTCCTGCAGAAGCTCGACACGTCATCCTCCGGCCTGGGCAGCGCCGATGCGGCAGAACGCCTGAAAGCCCACGGCCCCAACCGTTTACCCCTGAGGGCCAGAAGAAGCGCATTGGTTCGCTTCCTGATGCATTTCCGCAATATCCTGATTTACGTTCTGCTCGGGGCCGCCATCATCACGATGTTGCTCGGGCATGTGATAGACACGCTTGTGATTCTCGCTGTTGTACTGGCCAATGCTGCAATCGGTTTCGTCCAGGAAGGTAAGGCGGAACGGGCAATGGAGGCTATTCGCGGTATGCTGGCCCCGCGTGCGAATGTGTTGCGGGACGGGCAGCGATGCAGTGTCGCCGGTGAAGATCTGGTTCCGGGCGACATTGTGCTGCTTGAGGCAGGCGACAAAGTGCCTGCCGACCTGCGGCTGTTGCAGGCACCGGGCCTGCAGGTCCAGGAAGCCATTCTCACCGGCGAGTCTGTTCCGGTCGAAAAACTGACGCAGCCAATTGAGCGGCAAGCGGCACTGGGCGACCGCAGCTGCATGGCATTCAGCGGTACCCTGGTGACGGGCGGACTGGCCAAAGGCGTCGTGATTGCGACAGGGTCCGCTACAGAGCTCGGCCGTATCAGCGGCCTGCTTGCCGACGTTGAAGTTCTGACCACTCCCCTCGTCCGCCAGATGAACGTCTTCGCAAAATGGCTGACAACGCTGATTCTTCTGATCGCTGCCGTCCTGCTTGTATTCGGATATTTCGTGGCTCATTTCGAGTTCAGCGAAATGTTCATGGCGGTCGTCGGTCTTTCAGTAGCCGCGATCCCGGAAGGGTTACCCGCCGTCCTGACAATCACTTTGGCCGTCGGCGTGCAGGCGATGGCGCGGCGCAATGCAATCGTCCGCCAGCTGCCAGCCATCGAGACACTGGGCTCAGTCTCAGTCATCTGCACGGACAAGACAGGCACTCTGACGCGGAACGAAATGATGGTTGCGTCGCTGGTGACACGCTTGCACATGTTCACTCTTGACGGCACAGGTTACGAACCCAGGGGGGAAGTCCGCCTGGAGGATGCGGTTGCAGATGTACGGGAACACAAGACCCTGGAAGAATTCGGCCGCACTGCGATCCTTTGCAATGATGCTTCCTTGCGCGAGTCAGAGAGCGTCTGGACAGTCGAAGGCGATCCCATGGAAGGCGCACTGCTGGCACTGGCCGGAAAACTGGACCTGAACGCACGCTCGGAACTCGCAGCCTGGACGCGGACTGACGTCATTCCCTTTGACGCCAGGCACCGGTTCATGGCGACCTTGCATCACGACCACGAGGGCCATGCTCTGGTGGCGGTGAAAGGCGCGCCCGAGACCCTGCTGTCGATGTGTTCTGGCCAACGCACCACTCCGGATGCCGCTGATGCCCTTGATGAGGCTTACTGGCTGGAACAGGCTGAACGGATCGCCGCGCAAGGCCAGCGTGTACTTGCTTTGGCCATCAAGCCAGTTGCCCCGGAACATACCGTTCTGGAGTTCTCCGATGTGGAAAGAGGGCTCACGCTGCTGGGCCTGGTCGGACTCATCGATCCGCCAAGAGCTGAAGCCATTACGGCTGTTGCGGAGTGCCATGGCGCCGGCATACGCGTAAAGATGATTACCGGCGATCACAGCGGAACAGCCATGGCGATCGCCCGGCAAATCGGCCTGGTGAACCCGGACAAGGTAATCAAAGGTACGGATATCGATGCAATGGCAGACGCTGACCTGGCCACTGCAGTACTCGATACCGATATTTTTGCCCGCACCAGCCCGGAACATAAGCTCAGGCTGGTCATGGCGCTCCAGGCGCATGGCATGACGGTGGCAATGACCGGCGATGGAGTCAACGATGCGCCCGCGCTGAAACGCGCGGACGCCGGCATTGCAATGGGTAAAAAGGGCAGCGAGGCTGCGAAAGAGGCAGCAGACCTGGTTCTCGTCGACGACAACTTCGCCTCGATCGCTGCTGCAGTGCGCGAAGGGCGCACGGTTTACGACAACATCAAGAAGGTCATCAGCTGGACCCTGCCCACCAACGCCGGCGAAGCAATGACCATCGTGGTTGCATTGTTGTTCGGCATGGTGCTGCCCATTACGCCAGTCCAGATCCTGTGGGTGAATCTCATCACGGCCATTTCACTCGGGCTGGCGCTGGCATTTGAGCCTACCGAAGCGAATACGATGCGCCGTCGGCCACGGCCAAGGGAAGCGCCACTGCTGACCGGCGACCTGGCATGGCATATCGTGCTGGTTTCGCTGCTGTTTCTCGCCAGCGTATTCGGCATATTCTCCTACGCGATTGATCGTGGCTATTCCGTCGAACTCGCCCGTACCATGGCACTGAATACCCTGGTGGTTCTGGAGATATTCCACCTGTTTTTTATCCGCAACATTTATGGCACCTCCTTGACATGGCACGCCGTGAAAGGAACCAGGGTCATATGGATGATGGTGATTGGCGTTACCGCAGCGCAGTTCACCATAACCTACTGGCTTCCCCTGCAGCGGGTATTCTCAACCGAAGCCGTACCATTTCTTGATGGCCTTCTGATCGTGCTGGTCGGGGTCGTTTTCTTCGCCATCATCGAAGTCGAGAAGCAACTTCGCCTGAGTTTCTCCCGCACACGTCCGGTGCGGTTGAACCCCGGGAAATCATTCGGCAGCGGGGAAGATCACCTTGTTTGACGGCCCCGCCACCGCCTCTCAGGGCGAAATGGCCACCTTGAGAACACCGTCACGCTGATTGGCAAAAAGCTCGTAAGCCTCTTCAATCTGGTCCAGCTTGAAGCGGTGCGTCACCAGCAGCCGGGTATCGAGCCGGTTGGATGCAATCACCTCCATCAGGCGCCGCATCCGCTCCTTGCCGCCGGGGCAAAGCGTTGAAACGATGGTATGGTCTCCCAGCCCGGCCAGGAAGGCATCGAGGGGAACCTTGAGGTCGCTGGAATAAACTCCAAGGGAAGACAGCGTGCCGCCAGGGCGCAGTACGCGCAAAGCAGCTTCAAAAGTCTCCTGTCGGCCCAGTGCTTCGATCGCAACATCCACCCCGCGCCCTTCAGTGAGCTTCATGATTTCCTCCACCGGGTCGGACCGGGTGAAATCCACGATATGATCTGCCCCCAGGCTGCGGGCGATCTGCGCCCGTTCGGGAACAGCTTCAACGCCGATGATGGTGGTGGCACCCATCAGGCGGGCGCCCGCGGTAGCGCAAAGACCGATGGGGCCTTGTGCAAACACTGCAACTGTGTCACCGATTTTTACCCGGCCGCTTTCCGCGCCGGAGAAGCCGGTTGATATGATGTCGGGGCACATCAGAACCTGCTCGTCAGACAGGCCATCCGGAATCAGGGCAAGATTTGCCATGGCATCCGGTACGAGCAGGTACTCGGCCTGCGCGCCGTCGATGGTGTTTCCAAAACGCCAGCCTCCGAGACCTTTGAAACCGTGACGCGTACCCGGCCCATCCTGCGAATGGCAGCCGCACAGTGAAGCGTTGCTGTAGCCGCTGGGCGTGATCGCCCCGGCAATCACGCGTTGCCCTTCCTCGTATCCCTGCACCGCCGAGCCCAGCTTTTCAATCACGCCCACTGGCTCATGACCGATGGTCAGGCCGCGTTCCACCGGATATTCACCCTTCAGGATGTGCACGTCCGTGCCACAAATGGTTGTCGTGGTAATGCGGATCAGCGCATCAAGCGGACCCACCTCGGGAACCGGCTTTTCATCAAGAACGATCCGGTTGGGTTCAACAAAAATCGCAGCTTTCATCTTTCGGGTCATCGCCTTTTCCTCCAGTCTGGATTACGGACAGGCACTTTACGCAAGCCCGAATGCGTTCATGCGTTGCCCATGCCGGTCTTCATACTGACGCCCTGTTCGACAATCACCGGCCCGGAATGTTGCGAGGACAGATGCTCCGCTGTCAGTTCCGCGATCATGCGCTCCTCGTCTGTGGCCACTACCAACAGCCGGGTGCGGTCTTGGCCGCGAGTATCTCCACGGTGCAATGCGCCCGGCGACCGCCGAATCAGGCCCGGATCTTTTCCAGGGTGGCGCAATACCTTTCCACCCAGGCGGGACCGGGACGTAAATCAATGAACGCGTTGATTTGATCTGCCAACTCCTGCTCCGGGTCAGCCGGTTTCTGCCCCAGGCCCTGGGCCAGGCGGCCCAGCTGGTAGTTCATTCGGGCTTGCCGGTCCTGCTCGGGCGACTCAATTCCGGCCAGTACCTCCAGCGCGATACAGGCTTCCCTGGAAGATTCACTGTTTGCCTCGACGGGGCCGTGCTCCAGGAATGCCTGCATCAGCCCGGCATCAACACCGCGGGGCAATTCCCTGGCCAAGTCGCCGGGCACCTCGCTGACGGCGCCGGTAACTGCTGCGCGTATCAGCTCCAGCACCCTGGCCCAGGCTTGCTTCTCTGCCTCACGGTGTTGTTGCGTGAGCAGCTCCTTGGCCTGGCTTTGCATCGCCTGCATCTGCTTCTTCAGGGCCTTGTGGACCGGAGACGGCAGATTGATTTCCTCCAGGCTTGCAATGAGTTCAGCGATTTCTCGTGGCAAATGCCCCAGGTTTGCGGGATCCGGATTCTCAAGCAGCTTGCTTGCCTGGTCGCGCAGGCTCTCGGCCTGTTGCACCTGGGCATCGATTTCCTGCTTCTCGGCCTGGCGTTGCTGGTCCAGCCGGGCAAACACCGCATCGCAGGCCGCACGGAATTCCTTCCACAGTTTGCGATCCACGGCGACCGGCGTGATGCCGGTGGCCGTCCAGTCGGCCTGCAATACCTTGACGGTGCTGATGGCCTGCTGCAGCTCAGCCTGCCCGGCCAGCTTTTGAGCCCGCGCCAACAGGTCCTGCTTGCGCTCGATGTTGCGCTGGTACTCAGCTCGAATGTGGCCGTACACACGGTCGCAGACTTCCTTGAACGCCTTCTGGCTGGTGCGTTCAGCCCTGGCTTCCACCGGGGCAAGCTCGCGAAAGGCCGCCCGCGCGGTATCCAGGGTTTTCTGCACCAGTTGCCAGTCAGGCGCCGGTCCCGCAGCCTCCCCCTGGCTGCGGTTTTCCGGCCAGTGCATTTGCTGCTCGTAGCTTTCGAGTTGCTTCACCAGCTGCATGCGCTGCTCAAAATTCTGGCGGCGGATGGCGGCCTGCTGGTCGAATTCCTGCTGGCAGGGCTTCCAGGCGTCATCCGCCGCGGCCTTGAAGCGGGTCCAAAGCTCCTGTTCTCGAGCGTGGGGCAGCTGTCCCAGCTGTTTCCACTCGGCCTGCAGCGTCTGGATGTTGAGCGCCAGCAGTTCCACATCGCCGTCCTGGCCGACCAGGGCCTCCATGCGCTCGCACAGGGCATGTTTCTTGGGTTCAATGGCGAAGTTCTGCCAGTCATGGAACTCCCGCAGGCGCGCCGACAGGGGTGCGAGTTGCTGTTCCAGCTGCTCACGCGGTTTCGCTGCCAGTGAGACCAGCAGGTTGCGCGCTTTGGCCATGGCCTTGTCAGCCTCGCCGGGCTGCTGCTGCTCAAGGGCCTGGCTGATGCTTCCGACCCATTCCACGCCGCGTTTGACGAGTTTCTGCTGGTCCTGGTCCAGGCTGCGCAATTGCTCCTGCAACTGATGCAAGCCGGCCCGCAAATCACCTACCACCGAAGGTTGCTGCAACTGCAAACCCTCGGGCCATTGGATACCCGCGAGGAATTTCTGCAGGGCGGCGATGTGCTTTTCCAGCGCGGTGTAGTTCCTGCCGTCTACCGAGTTGGCGCCGCTGAGCAGCGCATGGGCCTGCGCGGATTTCTCCAGCAGTTTTCGGGCCGTGGAGGCCACCAATTGCAGGCGCTGCAGCCTGGCCTTGAACGGTGTTTGCACATCGTTTGAAACCGGGCCGGCTGAGGCTGCTTCATGCCACTGCTGCTCCAGTTCCTGAAGCGCCGTCTCAAATGCCTGCAGTG
>CAYYCX010000134.1:0-9519 GCA_964470455.1 uncultured Wenzhouxiangellaceae bacterium | reverse complement strand
TTCCTTACCAGGTCAAAGTCAATGACCGTGCCATCAAGGCGGAAACGTTCAGTGGTCAGGTTCATGCATCAGGCTCCAGAGTATGGGCCGCGACCTGCCGAAGCAGGAGGTGCTAAAAATCGTGAAAAACCGGCGCCAAAAACGATGCCGATCCGAGTGCAAAGTATATGCAATGCGGCGCAATAGTGAAGGGGGTGTGGCGGTATTTTTTTGGCTTTATCTTGATGGTGTCGGGGCTGAAGCCCCTCCTACCATCGCTAGCTGTAGGAGGCGCTTTAGCGCCGAACCTGTACCTGTCGGGGCTGAAGCCCCTCCTACCTGCCGATGTAGTTTTCCAGCACCGCCTGGCGCAGGATGTCCGGCGGCAGCAGGCCCTGCTTCAGCAGGAAGTCGTGGTATTCGCGCTGGTTGAAGCGCTCACGCATGCGCAGTTCCACCTCGGTGCGCAGCGACATCAGGTTCATGTAACCGTAGTAATAGGAAGTGGCCTGGCCTGGCGCGCGAAAGCTGTAGCGGTCCACTTCGGACTTGGCCAGCGGCGCGGAAATGCCCACTTCGTCTTCCATGAAAGCCTGGGCCTGCTCGCCGTTGATCTGCCCCAGGTTGATCATCGGGTCCAGGAAGGCGCGCGCGGCCCGCATCAGCAGGCTGCGCAGGCCCATCAGCTGGGCTTCCGGCGTGAAGTACTGCATCATGACGGCTTCGGAGTAAAGGCCCCAGCCCTCCACATTGGCGCTGTTGAAGGCATAGATGGCACGTGCCAGCGACACGCCGCTTTCCACCATGGCCGAAAACTGCATCTCATGCCCCGGCCGGGCTTCGTGGACGATCAGGCCCCAGGTGGCGGGCGCATTGCTGAAGTCGGTCATGGCCTCGCCGCTGGTATCGCCGGGGTTTTTCGACACCAGCACGAATTCGCCCGACTGGCCGGTATTGCCGATCAGCTGTGGCGGACTCATGAACGAGGCCGGTGAGGCGGCGGACTCCGCATCCGTGGCATGGCGGATTTTCGCCGGGCGGTCCGGCAGGCTGACGATGTCATTCTCGCGGATAATGGTTTCAATATCCCCCAGCCGCGCCAGGTAGTAGTCCATCAGCTCGGCTTCCGGCACCAGCTCCTTCTGCAGCACGCCCATCACATGGCGGTAGTCACTGTTTTCCAGGCCGCGCTCGGCCGCCACCGTGCGCGCAATGGCCTTCATGCGGAACTGGATCTGGGCAAAACCCAGCTGGGCCTGCTTGATCAGGTCTTCCGGCTCAATGTCCACGCCGAAACCCTTCAGGTTGTCAGCGTAGAGCTCCCGCGGCAGCCGGTGATCCTCGCGGGCGCGCGGCAGCAGTTCCTTTTTCAGCCAGTCGGAATACCGGGCCAGCTGCTTGTTCAGAAGAGCCAGGTCTTTTTCATAACCGGTGAGGCCCGAGTCCTTGAAAATCTGCTCGAGGCCGGCTCTGAGCTGTTCCTGGCGCGCCAGGTTGGTTTCCAGTTCCCCTTGGTAAGGCCCGATCAGGCCGGGTTCGTCAAAGCGCTCCCAGGTGCGGTCGATGGCCAGTTCGGTCACCGGCTCATAGCCCTTGGCCTTGCCGTTGTATTTCTTCAGCCGCTCGAGCGCAGCGGGATAGCGCGCCTTGTCATTGCGCGGGTCGAGGATGCTGCGAAAGCTCTGGAACATGAGCACGGGCAGGTCGTAATAGGGCAGCAGGTACTGCCGCTCCAGTTCGTTGCTGTGGTACTGCTCCTGCAGGGACTTGATGAGGATCTCGACATCCTGCATAACCCGCTGATCTTCAATGGTTTTTTTGCGATCCTCGAGGTCCTTGATGATGCCGCGGAGGTTCTTCTGGCTGCGCTCATACACCCTGGGCCCGAGGTCAAACACCTCGCCATCTACACTGCTGATCCCCTGGCCGGAGAACAGCTCCGGGGTGAACTCGGCCTGGCGCAACATCACCTCCTTGGTGATCCGGTTGCTCTCGGCCACCCAATCCTCGCTCCCTTCAGTAACAGCGGTTTCAGCCGTGGTGCCGCGTTCCGTGGCACTGTCGATCCCAGCTTCGTCCTGCGCCATGGCAGGCGCGGACAGCAGCAACAGGGCCAGCAGCGGGGTGAGTAATCGGGTCAGGCTTGAAGGTGAATTCATGAGTGCATTCCGGGCAGTCAATCATGGAGAAGAATAATGGAATGGTGATATGCCACCACGTGGCATTAGTCATAGTCAACCATTCCGCCCTGGCGTTCCAGCCCGCCAGAACTCGTGGTCCGGGACCAGGATGCCGGTTGGAACACAATCGCCTCGAAGGGTTCACGCCCGGGCCATGGCATGCTTCCGCTAAAACCGGCCGTTGGCAAAGAGCTCTGTCCGGGCAGCGTCCACCACGGCGGCCACCACGGGATGCTGCACGCGGCGTTCAACCGAGATGGCAAAGAAGCGCTCCAGCACTTCATCAACCTGGCCAATGCAAACGACCTGGTACTGCTCCTCCACTTCGGCTTCCATGGCGGCCGGCGCGGTAAAAATGCCCGCGCCATGATGGCCAAATGCCTTCATCAACGCGCTGTCATCAAATTCCGCCACCAGGCGCGGCCTGATCCGGTGCGTGTCCAGCCACGAATCGATTCCGCTGCGCAGCTGGTTGCCCACGCTGGGCAACAACAAGGGCGCACCGTCGAGGCTCTGCGGAAACGGCCCTTCAAGTTGGTCGGCCAGGGTTCTGGTGGCGAAAAAACTGACCGGGCATTCGCCCAGTTTGTGATTGTAGGCCCGGGCATGGATGTTGGCGGGAACGGGGCTGTCTGACAGCACCAGATCCAGGTGGTGGATGGACAATTCGGCCAGCAGCTGGTCGAGGCCTGCCTCGCGGCACACCAGGCGTACCGGCTCGGGCATCAGCAGGGCGGGTGCGAGGATCTTGCGGGCGATGGACTTGGGCACCACATCCGCCACGCCCACGCGAAACACGTTGGGCCGGCTTCCGGGAAATTGCTGGATGATCTTCTCGAGCTCGCCACCCAGCGAAAAAATCTCATCGGCATAGCCCAGCGCCAGCCGACCGTCTTCAGTCAACTCGAGGTTCCGGCCCACCCGGTTGAACAGCTTGACCCCCAGTTGCTCTTCCAGCAGGCCTATCTGCCCGCTGATGGTTTGGGGAGTCAGGTTCAGCTTTTCACCAGCCCGCGCAACACCGCCCTCTTTCGCAACGGCCCAGAAATAATGCAGGTGTTTGTAATTGATCATGGTGCGCTCATTGGCTGCGGCAGCTGGCCACGCTGTCGCCGGTTTCCGGTCGGTGCCCTGGCCAGCAAACCTAGAACTTTTCCGGACGCAACACCGTCACATCGGCCAGAAAGGCAATGATGGCGTAATCATTGTAATAATGTTTGAAAAGGTGGTCTTCTATGGCCACGGCGAGCGCCTCACCGCAGACCACTTCAATCCTGATGTTGCCACTGGAAGACCAGTCCGCATTGCGAACCCCACGGCTGCCGCGGCCGCGCGCATCGCTGATGGTGTAGCCGCTGGCCCCCAGCTTGTCCAGCATTTGTGTCAATTGGTGTTCCAGCACCGCCTCGGCGATGATGGTCAGAAGTTTCTTCTGGTGTGGGTTCATGGTTTCAGCCTCCCTGGCCGTGCAAGGTTAAAGCCAGCCAGTAATAAATGGGTATGCCCAGGAAAATATTGAACGGGAAGGTGATTCCCAGTGATGCGGTGAGCGACAGCGTGGGGTTGGCTTCCGGAACGGAAATCCGCATGGCGGCTGGCGCAGCAATATAGGACGCGCTTCCCGCCAGCACCGCCAACAGGGTAGTACCGCCTACAGACAGCTCCATCATCCAGCCCAGCAGGGCTCCCGCCAGCGCGAATGGAACCGGAACGGCCAGTGCAAAGGCAACAATGAAAATTCCGTGCGTATGCAACGACCTGAACTGGCTGGCCGCAATCAGGCCCATCTCCAGCAGGAACAGGGCCAGGACTCCCTTGAACAGGTCAAAAAACAGCGGCTTCAGCGGTTCAATTCCGTCCGGCCCGACCAGAAAGCCGATCACCAGCCCACCCAGTAGCAGGACGATGCTTTTACCCAGGAACAATTCGTGGCTCAGGGCGCGCCATTGCGTCTGCCGGGATACGCCGCGCGCAAGGATGATGCCCACCAGGATGGCGGGTACCTCCAGCACCACCAGGAACACCGGTATGTAGGCTTCAAACGCAATGCTCTGGCTTGTGAGAAAAGCTACGGCCACGGCATAAGTCGCAACGCTCACCGAGCCGTAATGTGCTGCAATCGATGCCGAATCAGCGCGGCTCAGTTTGCCCGCATACCGCAGTACGGGAAACACCACGAGCGGCAAGACGCAACCCATGACGATGACTGCGAGGACCTTGGGCAGGATTCCCAGCAGCGGCTGGAGGGCGAGTTCCACGCCGCCCTTCAGGCCGATGGTCAACAGCAGCAGGATGCTGAGCAGTTCGTAAATTGCCGCTGGCAAGCGCAGCTCTGATCGGGTCAGTCCCGCTAACAGGCCCAGCATGAAAAACAGGATGACGGGATCCATCAATCAGCTCCGGTTGGTTTGAACAGGCACGGAATTGCCATTCCTTGCCTGTACTGAACAGTTCCTTTTCACTTTCCCGGCATGGAAAAACCAGCGCATTCAACCACCGGTTCCAGGTAGTTTACTATTCGTATTATTCGAATAAAATCAATACAAATATCGAATTTACCTGTCTTTTATTCAGGTTTAAGATGCCGCCCAACAGTTTCAACCGGGGACGGAAACACGCCATGAACAGCCCTGCTGTGCAAACCATTTCCCGCTCACAACAAGCGGTATTGCCCACCCACCGGGTCATCCGGAACACCTACCTGCTGTTGTCCATGACCCTGTTGTTCAGCGCGCTGGCAGCGGGAGTCTCCATGGCGCTGAAGCTGCCTCATCCGGGATTGCTGCTCACGCTGGTGGGCTATTTCGGCTTGTTGTTCCTGACCTCAAAGTTCCGCAACCAGTCGCTGGGGCTGGTTTTCGTATTCGCTTTGACGGGCTTCATGGGCATCACCCTGGGCCCCATCGTCAATGCCTATCTTTCGCTGGCCAATGGCGGCCAGGTTGTCATGCTGGCCATGGGCACCACCGGTATCACCTTCCTGGGCCTGTCTGCCTTTGTCCTGGCCACGCGCAAGGATTTCAGCTTCATGGGTGGCGATGAATGAATGGCGGCCTTCACGCTGCCGTGACGGCGAACCACTCATACTGATGCTGCCATTCATACCGACGGAGACCAACCAGGATGAGCAAGTCTGACAACAGCCATGCAGCCAACGGCAGCCAGCAACAGACCGTTGCGCAAGACCCCACGCAAGCCATGTGGAAATCATTGGGCGACCTGTTCCCCGGCCTGCTGCCTGAGCTGAAACCGGCCCTGGTGCCCGCCAAAACATCGCCTCGCGGAACGCCGCGCGGGCGCAGGTAGTTCCGGGCAATGGCGAGCAACATCCGTATGCCGCCATACTTTCATGCCTGGATTCGCGCATTCCCCCGGAAATCGTTTTCGACCTGGGCATTGGGGATGTCTTTGTAGGCCGCGTTGCCGGCCATGAACCACTTCTCGCCGGGCCCTTCCGCTGGCAGTAGATTACGCCTGGGGTGAATGACTCCGCGGGCCGGGGTCACCTTTTTGAGCCAGTCCTTTTGAGTGCTCAGTCAGCAGGGCTTTGAGTTCACGCACCTCGATACTCAACTTGTTGATGGAGTTCTGCAGCTGCACGCGTTCATCATGGGCCACTTCAGCAATTTCCGCTGCAGAGGCCATGTCTGCCTCGTGCGCGGCCTGCATGGAGTTTACGATGAGGGCGATGAACAGGTTCAGCACCGCGAAGCTGGTGACGACGACAAAGGGTACGAAGAATACCCAGGCTGCCGGGAACTCCTCCATGACCGGCCGCACGATGCCCATGGACCAGCTCTCCAGCGTCATGATCTGGAACAGGCTGTACATCGAGCCGCCCACGCTGCCGAAAAATTCCGGAAAATCCGCTCCGAAAATCGTTGTGGACATCACGGCCGCGACGTAGAAAACCAGGATGAGCACCGCCACGATGGAGACCATTCCGGGCAGTGACTGGAACAGGGCGCCGACCACTGTCCGCATTTGCGGGACGACTGAAATCAACCGCAGGACCCTCAGTATGCGCAGGCTCCGGAGCACCGAGAAGGGGCCGGCGGCAGGCAGCAGGGACACAATAACGATAACGAAATCGAAAATATTCCAGCCACCGGTAAAGAACCGCCAACGGTACACCCAGAGCCGGAGCAGCAGCTCCGCGCAGAAAATGCTGATGGCAGTACGGTCCACTAGGGCCTGTTCACACTACCTGAGTGCGCGCTGCCGGCGGCCATTTTTTCGGCTGGCAAGGCGGAGCGAGTGAGGTGTAGCACCGCTACATGAACGAGCGACAACGCTGCCAGATGGAAAAATGGCCCCGTCCCTTCGGGTTGCGGCTGAAACCGCACCCCTCTGCGTTGCTCGGCGCTCATTTGGAGTCACCAAACTTCGCTTCTCGCGCCTTGATGGGTGCGGTTTCAGTCACAACAGCGCACATTCAGGTAGTGTGAACAGGCCCTCGGTTCAGCCAGGTTCCGGCAACGGCGGTAATGTCGGGTGATGTTTCCAGGCCCAGGGAAATGGCATTGATCACAATCACCAGGGTAATGAAGACATTGAACTGACGCGATTCGACCAGGCGCATGGCCGGGGTGCGCAACGACCCATTGGCCTGAATGACGGTGTTCATGGAACCAGCTCCAGAAAGTTTGAGGCGCTGATTCTATAGGTTTGTATCGTGCGTTCCAGTCGAACAATTCGAATTGTACATTCGTAAATCACGAGGTATCGGCATCCTGGAGCTGATACTTTCATACCGGTGTTGCGGCAGATTGCTTTAAACTGGCGGACCGTGACGTTGGTACGTCTTTACGAAACGATTTCAGGAAACCCCATGCCAAGACTTCTGCTTGCTGTAACGTTTTTGTTGTGCTTTTCATTTCCCGGCCCCGATGCAAATGCGGATACGGTGTATATCAAGGCCGGCCAACTGTTGGACCCGGCCAGTGGCCAGATGACCAGCAACGCCCTGATTACCGTGGTGGACGACCGTATCACCAGCACGGAAGGCGATTATGCGGACATTCCCGAGGGCGCTCAGGTGATTGACCTTTCCGGCCAGTTCGTGCTGCCCGGCCTGATGGACATGCACACCCACGTGGTCGGGCACCTGGACAATTACTTCTTCGCCAATTATTTCCAGTCGCCGCACCGCGCGACCATCGGCGGCGTGGTGAACGCGGAAAAGACCCTGCTGGCCGGCTTCACCACCATTCGCAATGTGGGCGCGCCCGATTTCCAGGATGTGGCCCTGCGCGACGCCATCGATGCCGGCGAGATTCCCGGGCCGCGCATGGCGGTTTCGGGCCCCAGCCTCAGCATCACCGGCGGTCACGGCGACAATAATTCGCTGAACCATACATTCAGCGAGCGTGCGGATGGCGTGGCGGACGGCCCCTGGGAAGTGCGCAGCCAGGTGCGCAGGAATGTGAAATACGGCGTGGACCTCATCAAGTTCACCGCCACCGGCGGCGTGTTCTCCAAAGGCACTATACCCGGACAGACGCAGTATTCACTGGAGGAGATGCAAGCCCTGGTGGAGGAAGCGCACACGCACAATCGCAAGGTGGCCGCCCACGCGCATGGCACCGAAGGCATCAAGCGCGCCATCACCGCCGGCGTGGATTCCATTGATCACGCCAGCTATCTCGATCCCGAGGCCATTGAAATGGCGAAGAAAAACGGCACTTACCTGGCCATGGACATCTACAACACCGAGTACACGCTGGCTGAGGGGGAGGCCAATGGCATACCGGAAGAGAACCTGAACAAGGACCGCGAGGTGGGTATTCGCCAGCGCGAGAGCTTCAGCATGGCGGTCAAGGCGGGCGCGAAAATGGTCTATGCCACCGATTCCGGTGTGTACCCGCATGGCGACAACGCCAAACAGTTTTCCCGGATGGTGCAGTTCGGCATGACGCCGCTGCAGGCCATTCAATCGGCCACCATTCATTCCGCCGACCTGCTGGGCTGGCAGGACCGCGTCGGCCGGGTGGCGCCCGGTTATTACGCCGACCTCATCGCGGTGGATGCCAACCCGCTGGAGGATGTTGCCGTACTTGAGAATGTCGGCTTTGTGATGAAAGGCGGCGTGGTTTACAAGTCCGAGTGATGAACAACCTTCCCCAACCCGTTACGCCGTTGTTCGACTACCCGAAATATTGGGCGGAATGCTTTGGCGCGGCGCCGTTTCTGCCCATGAGCCGGGCCGAGATGGACCAGCTCGGGTGGGATTCCTGCGACATCATCATCGTCACCGGCGATGCCTATGTGGACCATCCCTCCTTTGGCATGGCCATCGTCGGTCGATTGCTTGAAAGCCAGGGCTACCGGGTGGGCATCATCGCCCAGCCGGACTGGCAGTCGGCCGAGCCGTTCAGGGTGCTGGGCAAGCCCAACCTCTTTTTCGGCGTGGCGGCCGGCAACATGGATTCCATGATCAACCGCTACACTGCCGATCGCAAGCCGCGTTCCGACGACGCCTATACGCCTGGCGGCAAGGGCGGTAAAAGGCCGGACCGCTGTTCGCTGGTTTACAGCCAGCGTTGCAAGGAGGCCTGGTCCGACGTGCCGGTGATCCTCGGCGGCATCGAGGCGTCGCTGCGGCGCATTGCCCACTACGATTACTGGCAGGACAGCGTGCGGCATTCCATCCTCCTTGATGCCACCGCCGACCTGCTGCTGTACGGCAATGCCGAGCGGGCGCTGGTGGAAGTGGCGCACCGGCTGGCGCGCGGCGAGGACATCGCCAGTATCACCAACGTGCGCGGCACGGCTTTCATCCGCAGGGATACTCCGGAAGGCTGGTGGGAAATCGACTCCACCCGCATCGATCGGCCGGGCAAGATCGACAAGGCGGTCAACCCCTACCTCAACGTGCGCGACATGGACGAGGAGGAGAAGCAGCGCCGGGAAGCCGCGCTGTACGGCGTTCCCGAAACCGGGGCGGCAGCCGATACCTTGTTCATTCCGCACCCGATGCGCGACCGCGACCGCACCGTGATCCGCCTGCCGTCGTTTGAAAAAGTCCGCAACGACCCGGTGCTGTACGCCCATGCCAACCGCGTGCTGCACCTTGAAACCAACCCCGGCAATGCGCGGGCGCTGGTGCAGAAGCACGGCGACGTGGACCTGTGGGTGAATGCGCCGCCGATCCCGCTGTCGACGCCCGAGATGGACTATGTGTTCGGCATGCCGTACGCGCGGGTGCCGCACCCGGCCTACGGCGATGCGCGCATTCCGGCCTACGAGATGATCCGCTTCTCGGTGAACGTGATGCGTGGCTGCTTTGGCGGCTGCACCTTCTGTTCCATCACCGAGCATGAGGGCCGCATCATCCAGAACCGCTCCGAGGGTTCGATCC
>CAYYCX010000133.1:0-9572 GCA_964470455.1 uncultured Wenzhouxiangellaceae bacterium | reverse complement strand
CTTCAGCAATACCGGCAAGCCACGCAACGGCTGGTCCAAAGTGGCGATAGTGCCGGTCTGTTCGAGTTGCTGCGCCAGCGTGGGGTCGAGCGCGATCACTGCGTTCAGGCTGGGCTCCCACTGGTCCATGCGCTGCCGCAGGGTGTCAATGACGGGGTTAGCGCCATCGGCCCGGATTGCCCCGCACGCCAGGCACACAGTGGCTGCAAACATGACCACAAACAGGCCCAAAGCCCCCTGAAAGCGATGTCGCTGATGCCTCATGGAATGTTCTCCGTCCTGGCCTCCCGAGCAGCGAATATGCCGCAAATCCCGGGAAAACCCAACACCTAATCCCAAATAAATCATGCCCCTATTCACAGAAACCTGAACAAAAGTATAGAATGCATCCCATAAGCCCCGGTAAAGGCGGCAAAAAATCAATTCAGGGATGGAGAGGACCATGCACAGACTGCGTATCTGTATCACCGGCGGACTGAACGGAAGACTGGCCAGCGGACTGGCCAGCGGACTGGCAGGAACATTGGCCAGCTTGGCATTTCTGATCCTGGGCATGGCGACCAGCCACGCAGCCAACACCTCATTCACCTCGCTCCAGGGCAATCCCGGCCTGCGATCGGCTTCAGCACTGGTTACTGACGACCAGGGCAACGTCATTTACGGCAAGGACCTGGACACCATCCGGCCCATCGCTTCCATCACCAAGCTCATGACCGCCATGGTGGTTATCGACGGCGGCCAGGACCTGGATGAAAAACTGACCATTACCAAAGCCGACCGCGACAGCATCAAGTTGACCGGCTCACGGCTCGCGTATGGCGCCAGGCTCAGCCGCCGGGACCTGCTGCTCCTGGCGATCATGTCCTCCGAGAACCGCGCCGCCGCAGCGCTCGGGCGCAACTGGCCGGGCGGAACTGAAGCCTTTGTCAAACAGATGAACCTCAAGGCCAAGGAACTGGGCATGAGCAACAGCCGATTCGCGGACCCGGCCGGACTCAATCCTGGCAACCGTTCCACGGCCCGCGACCTGGCCAAAATGGTGATTGCCGCGCAGGGATACAAACTGATAAGCCAGGCGAGCACCACGAAAAGCAAGGAAGTGCGGCCATTTCCTGACCGCGGCCCGCTGACGTATGTGAACACCAACCGCCTGCTCAAGAACGCCAACTGGGACATCAGCCTCAGCAAGACCGGCTACCTCAGCGAGGCCGGCCGCTGCCTGGTGATGCACGCGAAAATATCCGGCGAGCCGGTCAACATCATCCTGCTGAACTCTTTCGGCAAGCTCACGCCGTTTGGCGACTCCAACCGCCTGCTCAAATGGATAACGGCGCAGCACTGAGCTTCGAGGACCGCCAAGCTACCAAAAACCAGGAGCGACGAATGGCCACTTTTGCCACATGAACGGTATCGTTGTTCCCATGGAACCGTGTTAACTTTTTTCCCGCGCTAGTTAGAATTCAACAGACCAAAGGATTGGGCTATGAAATCAAGCAAGGGATTGTGCCCT
This sequence comes from uncultured Wenzhouxiangellaceae bacterium, assembly GCA_964470455.1. Taxonomy (GTDB): domain Bacteria; phylum Pseudomonadota; class Gammaproteobacteria; order Xanthomonadales; family SZUA-36; genus JAWXBM01. The sequence goes on along the minus strand of CAYYCX010000133.1, from coordinate 8,062 downwards.
CGCGCCCGCTCGACTGGCCGCCGGGACGCGGGATTTTCCGTCATTGAACTTCTGGTCACCCTGGTGCTTCTCGCCATCTCGGTAAGCCTCGCCGTACCATCTCTGCAGCAATTTTCCGCCAATAACCAGGTGCAGGCAGCAGGGAATTCGATCGTCAGCGGCCTGAACATGGCGCGCTTCAATGCCATTACGACAGGCGAAGAGACCACCATCTGCCCGACCGCCAATGGTTCCAGCTGCAGCGAAGGAAGCTGGAACTCAGGCTGGATTGTTTTTGTCGACCTGGATGATGATGCCGCAGCCGATGCTGACGAACTGGTTCGGATTGTGGAACTGGAAGGCAACATCCAGAGCAGCGGTTTTGCCAATGCACTCACCTTCGAATCCAGCGGCGCCACTTCGCGTGACAATGACACCGTAATCACAAGCTGTTACCAGCAGTTGTCAGTAAGCAACAAGTGCATCAGCATCACCATAAATCCTTTCGGTTCCATAGTCGCGACTGAAACCAAGCAGAGCATTCCGGAGACTGAGACCCCCTCTGACCCAACCATCGGAACATCCGGAAGCGAGGCCACATCATGAGAACCCTGGCCTCAGTGACCGCTTTCACCAGGGCCAGCCAGCGTGGGGTTTCCCTGATCGAAGTCTTGATAGCCGTGGTAATTTTCAGTGTAAGCCTGGCGGGTCTGGCTGGCCTCTCGCTCACCAGTTTGCGCAATACTGCGGACGGCCACTTCAACTCGCAGGCCACCATCCTGGCTGACCAGCTGGCTGATACGATGCGTGCCAATCTGACCGCATACGAAACCGGGCAGTTCATCAGCACACCTGCCGCCACCGGAAAGGTTTGTGCCCCGGGAACGCTGTGCTCCGCCGCGGAGCAGGCCCAATACGACGCCGGCAAGTGGCAGACGCTAGCCGCGGATGTGCTCCCCGGAGGATTGGCGATAATCTGCATGGATTCCACCCCTGACGACGGCCAACCGGAAGCACCGGCGTGTGATGGCCTGGGAATGAATACTGTCAAGCTTTTCTGGCTGGACACTCGCAGCGCGGATGTTCTTGCCGAAGGTGAAACCCACCACCGGCATACCGTCACGGTCGTTCCATGATGAATCCAATGGATACCCATATGAACCACAGCGCATTTACAGCAACGGTGCTGCCGGGGCGCAGCCGCGGACTCACCCTTATCGAGCTCATGGTAGCCATGGCGCTGGGCCTGCTGCTGACAGCCGTAATCATCACGATGTTCACGAGCGCGAAGGCCAGTTACCGCATGCAGGATGGCCTGACCCGCATCCAGGAAGACGGCCGCGTTGCAGTCCAGTTGATTGGCGAGGAAGTGCGCAAGGCCGGGTTTCGCAAGCCGGTGTGGAACGACCCCTTGAATGGCTATTCGCCTGTTACCGCCGGTTCTACCAACGGCGCTTCCAACGGCAATGACACACTTGAATTCATGTACATGTCGGATACGGACTGCACCGGCACGGTCAATACGAATATTGACCCGGAAACCACCGAGCCGGTAGCGGATTACAAACAGGTGACCTTTGCGGTCGACAACAATGGCACGCTGTTGTGGTCCTGCGCCTTTGGCTCCAATCCGGACAACCTTGCCGTACAGTCCGCCAACCAACCCGTAATAGATGGAGTTGAAAGCTTCCAGGTGCTGTATGGAGTCGATACCGATTTTCCACCAGACTTCAGCATCAATGCCTGGACTACGGCTGACAATATCAACCCTGAAACCTCAGTTTGCATGCAGAGCCAGTACCTGTGCGAAGCCGGCGGGTTGTTGAACGAAATGCTGGACGGAGTTCCCGTAGCCATCAAGCTGGCATTGCTGATTGCCAGCCCGGAATCCGCCGAAAACACCGAAATCAGCCAGACTTTCAACGTACTGGATGTGCCGGTTACGGTTACGGACACCAGCGGACTGATGCGCAAGGTTTACTCCACTACCGTAACTTTGAGGAATATGACGATATGAACAAGCAGATCGCGCTTTACGGTTTCAGCGGGCGGAGATTGGTTTCCCGGCAGCGCGGAGCCGTGCTGCTTGTCGGACTGATGGTGCTGGTAGTTCTGGCGTTGCTGGGAGTTGCCTATTCCCAGATTTCCGTGATCCAGGAGAAGTTGGCCGGAAACTTCAAGGACCTGAGCGTGGCCTTCCAGGCTTCCGAATCCAGCAGCCGGTGGGGAATGTCCTGGCTGCAAAGCCTGGGGGGGGAGGTGCTGGCACGACCGTTTCCCTGCAATGAAAGCTGTGACGAAACCACCCCGGTGCGTGAAGTCGGTTATTACCCGGCACACCCGACTCCCAAGAATGAATTCTGGTCATCTGCCGGCGTGTACGGCTTCCGTCCCATAGACGGCGAGGACATGTCCTACGCCGTAGCCATGGTGCACGAGCAGCCGAAGTACGTCATGGAACAACAGTTTTTCATGCGTGACGACCTGGCAGGGGATCCCCAGAAAGGCGTGGCTTTCTACCGTGTTACTTCCAAGGGGATCGGCGCCCGGCCCAACAGTGATGCGATAGTCAGTGCCGTCATAGCCAAGCGATTTGAATGAGCTGGCTGAAATTCAGTGTCATTGAACTGACAGCCCACTCATAAACACGGTCCGAAACCGGAGTTCACGGATGAACACAATGAACAAGATCTGCATCACCCTGCTGGCGAGCCTCGTTGCTTTTGCCGCTGGAATACTGACGCCCGGCACCACCTGGGCGGCGCTGCTGCTGCCTAACGTTCCGCTGTTCGTGAATATCAGCACCACGCCCAATATCTTCCTGCAAATGGACGACTCCGGCTCGATGGACTGGGACATCCTGATGCCCACGCATTTCACCACCTGCCGTTACAACTCGAGGAAATACTGCACCCAATTGGAGTCTTCCGGTGAGCTGTATGATTTCTCCGGTGAGTACGACAGCCGTGGCCGCTGGATTTACGAGGTGTACGAATATGTGGAAACATCCAGCGATGATGCCTACAACACCGATTGTTCCGGTTCGTCCAGGCAGGTGATCGAGCTGTGCGGCTCCCGGCCGAGCAATGCACCCTGGGACTGGCGCGTGCGCAGTCCCTCGCTCAATGTGATGTTTTTCAACCCCAACATCGACTACTACCCCTGGGAGGGTTACAGCAACGCCAGCTTTTACGGCGCCCGTTCCTACCCGGATTCATCCCAATGGAGCGGCTATAACGATGTGGACAACCTAACCGGGTTTGTCTATCACCACTGGATAGACGACAAGGGCTTTTCCGGCTCGCGCCCGGACATGACCGACGACACCAATGGTGCCAACGGCATCGTTGACGAGTGGGACAGCTATGTCGAAGTCACGGTTTACTCGGGTTCATTCAGCTGTGTGCTGAAAACCTCAACTCCCAACTCCAACGGACTCAATGTCAGCTCAACCGGTCTGGAAGCCAATGACTCCCGGTGCCTGGCAGCGTTGGGCGCGAATGCCAACCTGGCGCAGCTGCAACAGAATGTGGCCAACTGGTTCCAGTATTACCGCCGGCGCAACATGGTGGCCCGTGCGGCAATTTCCCGCACCATCACGGACCTGCCCTCATTCCGCTACGGTTTCGGCACGATCAACGATGAAGTGTTCATCCAGATGCCACCGCCGGATACCTATGACTTCACCAGCCATAACGCCAACCTCATCGCCGAATACATCGACCTCCGCCAGGAAGCGCTGGGCACACCCTTGCGCCGCGGACTCGAGCGGGTCGGCCGCTATTACGCCGGTGAACTCAGCGGCAAGCCGTCACCGATAACGACAGCCTGCCAGAAGAATTTCTCCATCCTGTTCTCAGACGGCTACTGGAATGGCGACGACCCGATCAAGGTGAGCGGCGACTACGACCAGGATGGCGGCACATTGAGCAATGGCGAGAAAACGCTACTGGCGGATGTGGCCAAGTATTACTATGACAAGGATCTCTCCAGCAAGCCCAACCTCGTACCCACCGACCAGTTCGATCCGGCCAGCCACCAGCACATGGTTTCATTCACTGTGGGATTCGGCATTACCGGCTCGCTGTACGACGATGACGGTGATGGCTGGCCCGACAACCTGAACAACGGCTCACGCTGGTACACCTCCGGCTCCACCGACAACGAACGCGTGGTGGACGACCTGTGGCACGCGGCCTGGAACAGCAAGGGACAATACATCAATGCGAAACGGCCCGAAGACCTGATCAACAAACTGACCGGGGCCATCCTTGATATCAGCGACCGGGTTGGCGGCGCGGCCTCGGGCGCCACCAACGGTGGGTCCATCACTTCGGAGTCGAAGGTGTTCCAGGCGAAATTCGATGCGGTTGACTGGCACGGATCACTGCTGGCCATCAACGTAGATCCAAGCAACGGCGAACTGGACCAGGTGGTGTGGGAAGCCGGTGCCTTGCTGAATGCCAAGAGCAATTCGTTCTTCAGCGGCACACGCAAGGTCTTTACTTACAACCCGGCAAGCGACGGGGGCACCAACTTTACCTGGAGTGGCCTGAGCACGACGCAAAAAGCGCTGATGAACATCAACCCGGAAACGGGCAGCAATGATTCCCGCGGTGAGGACCGCGTCAACTACATCCGCGGTGTGGATACGGGCGAAGGCACCACTTTCCGCAACCGCAACCACATCCTGGGAGACATCGGCCATTCCGACCCGCAATACGTGGGCGTGCCGCCATTCTTTTACCCCTTTGACGACTACGCCAGCTTCGCGCGCGGCGCGAAGGACCGGCCGGCAATGATCTATGTAGGCGCCAACGACGGCATGCTGCACGCATTCCGCGAATCCGATGGCCAGGAAGTTTTCGCGTTTGTTCCCAATGAAATCCTGCACAAGCTGCCCAAGCTGACCTCCCGCTACTATGGTCATGAGTTCTTCGTTGATGGATCGCCGAGTTATGGCGACGTGCAGATCGGCAACGACTGGAAATCCGTGCTGGTCAGCGGCCTGCGCAGCGGCGGCCAGGGTATTTTCGCGCTGGACATCACCGACCCGGAAAACTTCTCCGCATCCAACGTGTTGTGGGAGTTCACCGATGAGGACGATGCCGATCTCGGTTTCTACTTCGGTGATCCGCAGATCAAGAAAATGGCCAACGGCAAGTGGGCGGCGGTGTTTACCTCCGGTTACAACAACACGGTCAATGACGGCGCCGTTTCGCCCAACGGCAAGCAGTACCTGTACGTTGTGTATATTGAAGACGGTTTGAATGGCTGGTCATCAGGTGATTACCGCAAAATTGAAATTCCCGATGCGGATGGCCTGTCGGCACCCGCGGTTGCTGATGTGGATGGCGACAGCCTGGCGGATTTTGTCTACGTTGGCGATCTTGACGGAAACATGTGGAAAGTGGACGTATCGTCCAGTAACGCCGCCAACTGGCACGTTGCCTTTTCCGGAGAACCCCTGTTCATCGCCATGGATGATGACGGTACGCGGCAGCCCATCACCACCCGTCCGGCCATCATGCGCCACCCCCTGTCCATACGCGAGGGTGTGATGGTCATTTTTGGCACCGGCAAGTACCTGGAGGTCAACGACGATGTCACCGAGGACGTACCGCCACAATCGGTGTACGGCATTTGGGATCGTGACGGCTACTTCTACAGGTCGCAAAACCTGCGAAACAACTATGGGGACCATGGTTTCGAGCGGGATGAACTGAGCAATCCGACTATCACTGTCGACGCCACCACCAACCGTCGCATCATCCACGATAATGCTGCAAACCTGCCTAAATGGTTTGACGAGAACGGCGATCCGGAGTCCCGCGGCTGGTTCATAGACCTGCCCGTTGAAGGCGAACGCATCAACCGTGAAGTGATACTTCGCGACAACATCGCCTTCCTGGTCACGCTGATTCCCGAGGATGACGTGTGCGCGGCCGGCGGCAGCGGCTGGCTGATGGCGCTGAATGCTGAAACCGGCAATGCTCCGCGTTTTCCGGTGCTGGACATCACGGATGACAGCATCATCGACAAGGACGACGTACTGGTGCGCGACAATCCCTACATCGAAGGCGAAGATGCCAGCCTGGTCAACCCCATCGGGCTTGAGATGCTGAGTATCCCGAATCTTCCAGCCCTGCTCTATGATGACCGCGCTTCCGATCTCGGCAGCCTGTTCCCGCCACGCGCCAATGCGCCACGCGGATGCGGAGCGGCGGGGGCCAAGTCGTTCACCTACACCACTCGCACCAATGGCAGTATCGAAATGGTGGCGGCAGCGCACCAGCCACTTTCATGCGGCCGCCAAAGCTGGGACCAGGCGCACTGAGATGGCGGAATACGACATGTCCAAACCACCCATGAAGCACCTGCGCCCAACCAGGCTCGCACCGGCGGGCTTCACCCTGCTTGAAGCCATGATCGTCGTGGTGCTGCTGTCGGTTGCGCTCGCTCTGGCGGTGCCAAGCTACAGCAACTATGTGATTCGAACACACCGCACCGAGGCCATCGAGGCCCTGCTGGCCGCCGCTGCCTGCCAGGAACGGCTGTATATCCGCAATAACGCGTACAACGCCGATGCCTGCGAAGGCAACAGTCCGAACGGCTATTATGCGATTACCGTAACCACCTCGAATTCCAACCAGAATTTTGTCGCTGCAGCGGCGCCGCAAGGCAGCCAGATGGACGATAACTGCGGTACGCTCAGCATTACTGACATTGGCATCAAGACGGCCGGCGGCGAAACTGGTGCTTTTGCAAGACAATGCTGGTCCGGCCGGCATGCCAGCGCAGGCTCTTGACCTTCAACCATGAATTTGCCCCCCTCTACCTGCCGGGATTCACGAGCCACGGATCGGCGGCCTGAACACCCTGCTTGAAACAGCACTGGAAATTCCCGGGCCAAGAGCGTAAACTGGCGCCGATTTTTGCCAGACCAAGGGGATAGATCGCGCAGGGAAGCGATCAACCATTCCAGCCGACATGGTTGGAAAACATCTGGGTTAAGGGCCAGATGCGTTTTAAGGGGATTTTCATGAGTTACCGGATTCATTTTGCAGGTTCACTGGAACAGTGGACTGGCACTCGTTCGCATAAATCGAAACAGAATCAACTGTCGGTTGAACACGCTCGCTCGCAGCGAGGGTATTCTTCGGTGCAAATGCGCCGCTCAAACCGGGGTATTACCGCCATCGAGTTTCTGTTGGGGCTTGCAGTGGCTTCTGTACTGTTCGTAAGCCTGGTTGCTGGCGCATCACAGCGCAACGAACGCATCCTGGTCAATGAAGCGGCGCGCAGCCTGCAGTTTTCTCTGGCCTTTGCACGCAATGAAGCCATCAGCCGGCGCAGTGTGGTGCAGATCTGCCCCACCGAAGACCTGGTTGGCTGCTCTCCCAAGGGCAACTGGAGCCTGGGCTGGCTGGTTACGGACACTGAAACCAACGAAGTACTCAGGTTGATTGAACCCCAGCCCGGCGAAGTGCTGTTGCAGACTTCGCAGGGTGTCAGCCAAAACGTCAGGTTCAGCATGCGAGGCGATGCATTTGGCACATCAGGCGATTTCATTCTGTGCCACGAGCTTCAGCCCGACTACGTGGTTTCCCTGAGGTTGTCCGCGGTTGGTACAGTCGAATATATGGACTTGGCCAGCAACACGTGCTGACTGCCATGTCACCTGCCTTGCCGGTAATTCAGCGAAAGTAATCAGACAGGGATAACAGGAAGGCGTACTCGTCCACGCCTTCCTTGCCCCCGGGCTTGGACTGTGCCGACCACATGGCCACCACCAGCCGCGTTTCCGGGTCGACAAACACAAACTGGCCAAAAATTCCGACTGCTGAGTAACTGCGGCCGTGCAGCGGCCACAACATGTAGCCGTATTCAACCTCCTCGCCGCCGATGGTATGGCGTGAGGAAGCCTCTTGCATCCAGCTTTCCGGCAGCACTCCCCGTCCGCCAATGATTCCGTCGTCCAGCATGAACAGCCCGATGCGGGCATAATCGCGCAACGTGGCCGACAAACCGCTGCCGCCGATTTCCAGCCCGTCCGGCGATTCCAGCCACCAGGTGGCGTCCG
>CAYYCX010000132.1:0-9730 GCA_964470455.1 uncultured Wenzhouxiangellaceae bacterium | reverse complement strand
CTGGTATTCCCCCCGCGTCCCGTATCCGCTGCCCTTCGGGTACCCTCGCAGACTCTGATCGCTCTCGTGCATCCCTGCACTCCGCGATCTGTGAACATCCTGTTCAAATGCGGCGGTGGCCCAGGCCAGCTTCTCGCCCGCTGCGCGGGCTCACCTTCTCCCTGCCGCTCGTTTCGCCGGAACTCGGTCGGCCCTCGGCTGCGTCCAACTGGCCCGGAATCCCTTACCGCCATCGGGCCTCCGATTGCTCTTAGTACCCAGAGCCAGCGGCTGGTATTCCCCCGTGGCCCATGGTAGCTGCCGAAGCAGTCGAGGGGACCGGTGGACGAGGGCACCAGGGAGGTGCCCGAGAGGCCAAGACGGCCATGGATGGCCGTTTGGCCGGCCGCCGCAGACCGAGTCTGCGAGGGTACCCGAAGGGCAGCGGATACGGGACGCGGGGGGAATACCAGCCGCTGGCTCGATCGAAGCGTGCAAGCGGAGCAGGGTCGGAAGGCCTTACCGCCATCGGGCTGTGGGTACGGCTCTTAGCGGCTAGCAATCGCGTTTGAAACACCCGAAACCAGCAAAAACCAACGCTCCCAACTGGTGCATCAGCCCCAAAGCTGCACCACACTGGTGGCTACGGGAAGAATCATGAGTTCCTGAAAACCAGCCATCTGACTGAAATCAAAGCAAATAAGCACTATGGCACAGCATTTGCAGTAGAACTCCCAGGAGTTCAATCAGCAGCCGGTGGAAGCTGGCGGGGAGCAAGCGATAATGAAAGGCAAATGGCCAGTCACAGGGGTTATTGGCAAAGCAGCGGCGGTGCTGTGGTTGACTGCAGCATCTTCCACTGCAATGGCGCAGTTTTCAGGATCTGTCACAGTGGTCTCGGATTATGACTACCGCGGTTATTCGCAAACCGATGGTGACTGGGCCTTGCAGGGCAGCGCAGCGTACTCGCATGAAAGCGGCTTCTATGGCTCAGTGTGGGCCTCGTCGCTGGACTGGGGTCCGGCCAGCGATGCCGATATCGAAGTGGATTGGGTAGTGGGCTATACCAATGCCTTTGGCGACAGCGGCGTCAATTACGACGTGGGCTTGCTGTACTACGACTATCCGGGTGTGAGCGAGGCCGATTTCCTGGAAATCTATGCCGGCCTCAGCTGGAGCCTGTTCCGCATCAAGCTCTCCTATTCCGATGACTTCGCCGGCTTTGGTGCCAGTGGCTGGTACCTCGATGGCGGGGTGGCTTACGACTGGGAAAACGGCTTTGGCGTGTTCGCCTATGCCGGGTACAGCTTTGGTGATGTCTTCAGCTACGGCGAAGGCCTGCCGTTCGGCGCGCCGGACTACCTGAACTATGGGCTCGGGGCCAAATATACCGTTGGCGATCATTTCACCTTTGATGCGAGGTTGGTGGGCACCGATCAGAGTGGTGTTTACAAGATTTCCGATGGCGTGTTTGAAAATGACGCCCGTGTCATCGTTTCCGTCACCTTTGCTTTTCCCTGACACAAAATCCGCCCGCGGCTCCGGCCCGGGCGCGCAAACGGAACCTGTATTCGTGATCCGGGCATGATAACAGGCAAACTGGCAGCAATAAGCCGGAAGATCGTTGTGGGGACTGCGTTTCGCCGGCAGGACATGAATCCTGCCGGCATTTTCCTCCAGGCCAAATTTTCAGGTGATATCTGATTGGATGTTAAATATACTAAACATCCGAATTCCGTTGTAATGATCAGAGGTTCACCATGTCAGTTTCCGCCGCGGCAGTAGATGCCTACTGGATGCCTTTCACCGCCAACCGGGATTTCAAGCAGAAACCCCGCATCATCGTTGGCGCCGAAGGCCACTACTACCTGACTGCAGACGGCCGCAAGGCCTACGATGCGTTTTCCGGCCTGTGGACCAGCGGTCTCGGGCATTGCCACCCGCGTATCGTGGAAGCGGTGCAGAAGCAGGTGGCGACGCTGGATTATTGCCTGGGCTTCCAGGGCGGCAGTGACCGCGCGTTCCAGTTGGCGGAGAAAGTCACCGCCATGGCGCCGGCCAACATCAACCGGGTGTTTTTCACCAACTCCGGTTCGGAATCGGTGGAAACTGCCCTCAAGATCGCCCTGGCTTATCACCGCGCCCGTGGCGAGGGCCACCGCACCCGCTTCATCGGCCGCGAGCGTGGCTACCATGGCGTGAACTTCGGTGGCATGTCGGTGGGTGGCATGTCGCCCAACCGCAAGGCGTTCGGCTCGAACCTGTTGCCCGCGGTGGACCATATGCGCCACACCTGGGACCTGGAGCACAATGCGTTCAGCCGCGGCCAGCCGGCCTGGGGCGCGCACCTGGCCGATGACCTGGAGCGTCTGTGCGGCCTGCATGATCCCAGCAACATCGCCGCGGTGATCGTCGAACCCGTTGCCGGTTCAACCGGCGTATTGCCTCCGCCGGTGGGTTACCTGGAGAAATTGCGTGAAACCTGCGACCGTCATGGCATCCTGCTGATATTCGACGAGGTGATTACCGCCTTTGGCCGCGTTGGCGAGGCCTTTGGCGCGCAGCGCTTTGGCGTGACACCCGATATCATCACCACCGCCAAAGGCCTGACCAACGGGGTCATTCCCATGGGCGGCGTGTTCGTCCAGGACAAGGTTTACGATGCCTTCATGCAGGGTCCGCCCGGCGCCATCGAGCTGTTCCATGGCTACACCTATTCAGGCCATCCGGTAGCCGCGGCAGCCGGCATTGCCGCCATGGAAACGTATGAAGTGGAGGGTGTATTTGAACAGGCGCGTTCACTGGAAGCGCATTTTGAAGAATGCCTGCACGCCTTTGACGATCATCCGAAAGTGAAGGACGTGCGTAATTTCGGCCTGATGGGCGCCATCGAACTGCACTCACGTGACGGCGCGGCGGGCGCGCGGGGCATGGAAATGCACAAGAAGTGTTTCTGGGACGAGGATCTGGTGATTCGCAATGGCATGGATATCCTGCAATTTTCGCCGTTCCTGAATTCAAAGCCGGATGAAATGACGCGGTCATTTGAGAAAATCCGCAAGGTATTGGACAGCATCGCGTAGGAGCGGCTTCAGCCGCGATACGCATTAGGGCGGGGGTAAACTCCCTCCTGCGAGAAACGAGGAAAGCGACATGAATACTGAAGCAGCACGGGCGCTGGACAGCGTCGACCAATTGGGCCATTTCATCAACGGGCAAATCGTGGCGGGCAAAGGCCGCAGCCAGCCGGTTTACAACCCCGCCACCGGCGAGGTCGCGCGCGAAGTCGCCCTGGCCAGCAAGGCCACGGTTGAGCAGGCGATTGCCGCAGCGGAAGCTGCCTTCCCGGCCTGGCGCGATACGCCGCCGCAAAAGCGCGCGCGCGTGATGTTCCGTTTCAAGGAACTGCTGGAGCAGAATGCCGATGCCATCGCCGCCTTGATATCGGAAGAACACGGCAAGATCCATCACGACGCCCTGGGCGAACTGCAGCGCGGCATCGAAGTGGTGGAATATGCCTGCGGCGCGCCGGAGCTGCTGAAGGGCGAGCACAGCAAGAACGCCGGGCCGGCCATCGATTGCTGGAGTGAATTCCAGCCACTGGGTGTGGTGGCGGGCATCACGCCATTCAATTTCCCGGCCATGGTGCCGATGTGGATGTACCCGATGGCGATCATTTGCGGCAACTGCTTCGTGTTGAAACCGTCGGAACGCGATCCATCAGCTCCCATGTTTGTCGCCGGGTTGCTGAAAGAAGCCGGCTTGCCTGATGGCGTATTCAATGTGGTGAACGGTGACAAGGAGGCGGTGGACACCCTGCTCACCGACCCGCGCGTACAGGCCGTGTCCTTTGTCGGTTCAACCGCCATTGCCGAATACATCTACCGCACCGGAACCGCGCACGGCAAGCGGGTGCAGGCCCTGGGCGGCGCCAAGAACCACGCCATCGTCATGCCTGACGCCGATCTGGACAATGCCGTATCCGCCCTGATGGGCGCAGCCTACGGTTCGTGTGGCGAACGCTGCATGGCCATCTCGGTGGCGGTCGCGGTGGGCGAGGAAACGGCCGACGCCCTGGTGAGCAAACTGAAGGACCAGCTGGCCGGCCTTAAAGTCGGCGCCGGCTGCGACAACAGCAATGACATGGGCCCGCTGGTAACGGCGCAGGCGCGCGACCGGGTGAAGGGCTATATCGACCTCGGCGTGGAGGAAGGCGCGGAACTGGTGGTTGACGGCCGCGGGCTGAAGGTAGCCGGCTACGAAGACGGCTTCTTCCTCGGCGGAACGCTGTTCGACCGGGTGACTCCGGAAATGAAAATCTACCAGGACGAAATATTCGGCCCGGTGCTGTGCGTGGTACGCGCCGGCGACATGCAGCAGGCCATGGACCTGATCGACGCGCATGAGTACGGCAATGGCACCTGCATTTTCACCCGCGATGGTGAAGCTGCCCGTTACTTCAGTGACCGCATCAAGGTGGGCATGGTGGGCGTGAACGTGCCCCTGCCGGTGCCAGTGGCCTACCACAGCTTTGGCGGCTGGAAGCGTTCGCTGTTTGGCGACCTGTATGCCTATGGCCCGGATTCGGTGACCTTCTACACCCGGCGCAAAACCATCACGCAGCGCTGGCCAATCGGCGGTGTGCGGGAAACCGCCAGGTACACCTTTCCCAGCAGCTGACACCCCACGCGGCCGCTGAATGGCAACAGGTTTCACCGCGCTGAAAGGCGCGGCAGCGCTGCTTGGCATCGGGTCGAGCACCATTGTCCTTTCCACCCTGGTGACTCTTGGTGCCCTGCTGCGCTTCCTGGCGCCAACTGACAAGCTGCGCGGCAAAGTGCGGCATGGCCTCGCCGGCCTGGTAGAGCTGTGGATCGGCATCAACAATGCCATCCTCTCCTGCTTTCGCGGCATGCACTGGGACCTGCAGGTCCCCGACAACCTGGATCGCGAAGGCTGCTATGCGGTGAGCTGTAACCACCAGTCGTGGGTGGACATTCTCGTGCTGCAGCGCGCCTTCAACCGCAAGCTTCCACTGCTGCGGTTCTTCCTGAAGAAAGAATTGTTCTGGGTGCCGTTCATGGGCCTGGCCTGGTGGTCGCTGGATTTTCCCTTCATGCAGCGGTACTCGAAGGAACAGGTTCGCAGAAAGCCCAGCCTGGCCGGCAAGGACCTGGAAAACGCCCGCAAGGCCTGTGAGAAATTCCGTGAAATCCCGGTGGCGATGATGAGTTTCCCCGAGGGCACGCGGTTCTCCGAACAGAAACGCATCGAAAGTGGTAGCCCCTATGTCCGTTTGCTGAAGCCGCGCATCGGCGGCATCGGCCAGGTTTTCCATGCGCTGGAAGAACAACTGGATGGGCTGGTGGACGTCACCGTCGTTTATCCGGGGCGTGGCAAGGCTGGTCCACCCACGTTCTGGGAGCTGGTTTCCGGGCAGATTCCACACATTGTATTGCGGGCGACGAACCGCGAGATTCCCGCGGAACTGCGCGGCCGCGAATTCCGCCGTGACCGGAACTTCCGCGGCGACCTGCAGGCCTGGATGGACCGGCTGTGGCGGGACAAGGATGCACTGATCCTCGAACTGGAGCGGGGCCTGTAGGAAGCAGCCATGCTGCTGACATGCAGCCGGGTCGCGAGCGTGGCTCGCTACTACGGGCTCTCGAACCCGTCGATCAGGATATTCTCGCAGTCCGGAATCTGTGCCAGCGCATGCTTCGCGATATCTGCATGCACTTTGTGGTTCCAGTGCTGGCGGGTATCGAAAAACAGATAAGCGTTGTCGTAGACCTCATCGTTCTGCGCTGCTGTCGTGGCTCCGGACTGGCAACCTGCATTGGCGCGGCAATTCACTCCTGCTCCGAACTGGGTAATGCCAATGGATGCGAGATACTCGACGGTCAGATAGGGATAGATGAAATCAGCGTGATCGACCACATAAACCGTTGCGCTACCTCCACGCAAGGTTTCGACTCCGCTGAGAATGGCCTGGTTGAAGGGAGTGGCATAAGGGTCGAGCCCCGGGCCCAGCAACCGGACCATTAATATCTCGGCGCCGGCATCGCGCAGCCGCTGCATCTGTGTAATCACCACCCCTCCGGCCGCCGGCGCCTGCGCCGGAGTGCGGCCGTAGATGATATCGTTATGGCCGATTTCAATGACATAGATCGCTTCAGGATCCAGTTCGTTGTCCGCGTCTTCCAGCGCCTGGTCAATCTGGGTGGAAAAGTACAAGGCATGACCAGGATCCGAGGAGTCAACTGGTGTTTCACCCGGGTGAGGACTGGTGCTGGCTGCGCCGAACGCGTAGTTGTTCCCGCCCTCCGAAGACGCCTGGGAAGAAACCGAGGGTGGCAGCCCAAGCCTTTCGGCAAAGTAATCAGCCCACACCGGCCCGGATTGCCAGCGATTCTTCCAGTAACCATTTTCAGGCAATGGCGCCCAGTCCTGCGCACCCCAGTGCGGGTGATTCATGAAGTTGCCGGTATCAAGGTTGCTGGCCCCGAAAAAATAGGCAGCGGGAAACTCGCAGGCCACCTGGGCATGGACGGAAACAGGGCAGGTGGATGTGGCCAACAGCAAGGCCAGGATCAAGCGGTTCTGCATGGTACCCCCTCGTGGGTTGCTGCGTTCCCTGCGTGTGAAAATTCCAATCCAGACAAATGGGGAAAAGCGATTCAGTGTCGGCTGGTTATTTTGCCGTCCAGCACGCACTGCATCAAGGCTGCTGTACCGGTTGCCTTGAGCTTTCCTGCGCAAAAAACCGGTTTGCCACCAGTTCGGCTGCGGCGAGATCTTCCAGGCTGGACCCAACAGATTTGAAGAGCGTGATCTGCTGGCCACTGGTCCGGCCCTCGCACCGGCCTTGCGTCAGTTGGAATAAATCCCCGCGAACATCATCCGGCGTGATCACCCCCTCTTGCAGGGCCTGCACCAGTTCACCCGACTCGCTCAGGGCGCCGCCACGGGTGTCGACAAAAATATCGGAGCGTCGCAGGGCCTGGTGATCGACCTCGCGCATCAGGGGTGTGAACGCGCCGACCAGGTCGATGTGCTGGCCTTCACGCAGCCAGTCTCCGTGAATCAATGGCTCGGTTGCCATCGTGGCGCAGGAGATGATATCCGCCGAGCTGACCGCCTGTTGCAGACTGGCCACCGCTTCCACTCGGTACTCGGCCGCGGCAAACAGGCTGGCTACACGTTCGGCCTGTTCGGGCCTGCGACCCCAGACCTGGACTTTTTCGATGGACAGCCTGCAACAGTGCGCGGCGATCAGGCAGGGCGACAGGGCACCCGTTCCCACCACCAGCAACGACCTTGAATCCGGCCGGGCCAGGTAGCGCGCGGCGAGGGCGGACGCGGCAGCTGTGCGCAGGCGCGTCAGCTCGTTGGCGTCCATCATCATCAACGGCAATCCGGTGGTTGCATCGAGCAGCAGGTAACTGGCGTTCACCGTGGGAATTCCACGGGCCGCATTGCCCGGAAACACCGTCGCGACTTTGACTCCCATCTTTCCACCCGCTTGCCAGGCAGGCATCAGCAGCAGATGGCCTGCGGCGGCATTCTTTTCCGGAACCGGGTAATGCAGGCGCGCAGGCGGTTCATTGCCCTGGCGAAACGCGCTCTCCAGGGCATCGATCAGCGTGGGGTAGTCAAGCAATTGCAGCAGCTGATCGTTATCCAGGTAGACCATCGACTTTTTCCAGGTTGGAAGAACTGAAACGCGCTTTGTACGCTTCAGCCCGATTCAATGGCCAGGCTGCGGGAACGGCACAGGGCTGGCAGTGCTGATTGCATGGCCAGGGCCGTGCCGGTCACGGCCAGTTCAACAATCGGTGAGTTCCGGACTACTGTGCCTGGAAGCCGCATTACGGGCTGGCATCAATCCGCTTTCGGCAGGCGCTTGTCACCATGCATCCAGAGAATTTCACTGCCGCCCTCCGCCCTGGCCAACACCCGCGCGACCACAAACAGCAGGTCCGACAGGCGATTGAGGAAGCGGATGGCAGCGTCGTTAACCTGTTCAGCGCGTGCCAGGCTGACCACCTGCCGTTCGGCACGGCGGGCTACCGTGCGTGCGAGGTGGCAGCGGGCAGCAGCTTCGGTGCCGCCCGGCAGGATGAAATCCTTCAGAGGCGGCAGGTCGGCGTTGAATGTATCGAGATCATTCTCGAGATCAGTCACGTAGGCGTCGGGTATCAGCACAGTGCCCGGCATGCACAACTCGCCGCCGAGGTCGAACAGTTCATGCTGCACGCGGGTGAGACAGGCGCGTACATCCACCGGCAAATCCGCAGCCAGCAGCAACCCGATGGTGCTGTTGAGTTCGTCTACCGTGCCATAGGCCTCAACCCGCAGGCTGTCCTTGTCAACGCGTGAACCATCACCGAGCCCGGTGGTGCCCTTGTCACCCGTGCGGGTGTAGATTTTTGATAAGCGATTTCCCATGAGCCTATTGTACATAGTTGAACTCGTATGAGGCAGCCACATTCCCGACATTCCATTCAATTGTCGGCGGCAAAGGCTTGCTCCTGGAAATCAGGGGTAGAAATAGACGTTATTGCCCTCGTCGGACTCTTCCAGCCAGTCCGGGTCATCGATGCGCAACCACACCCGGTCGGTGGGCAGCGGTCGCATGCCCAGCGCCACCACCATCCACTGGCGGTCGCCGGCCTTGAGCAGGGGTGTTGTCACGGTGGTGGACCGTGTTTCTTCCTGGCGCTCAATCAGCAGCGTGAGCTGGGTGGATGTGGCCGCCAGGAAGCCCACATTGGCAACCTTGACCCGGATCACGCTGGGATTCGACGGCTCGATGCGGGCCAGTTCAATCACCAGGTCGGGCAGGATTTGCGCCCGAGCATTAGGCACAGCCAGCGCCAATGCGGCCAGGGCCAGCAGGACTTGCAGCAAAGTGGCTTTTCGCTGGAGCATGGCTACCAGTATAGGTTTTGGGCATTGAGAGTTACAGTCGGGGCTTGCACCCCTCCTGCGGCGCCCAACCGGATGGCAACCGGAGGTAACTACCAGCGCAGGTAGTTGTGTGAACGCTCGTTCAGGGCGTTGCGCAGGGTTTCCCAGTTGGGGATCAGCTTTTCCAGCAGGCGGTAGAAGCGCGGCCCGTGGTTGTGTTCCAGCAAATGGCACATCTCGTGGGCGATCACGTAATCCACGTACTGCGGCGGGGCCTTGATCAGCAGGGGGTTGAGAGTGATCAGGCCGCGGGTGGAGCAGGTGCCCCAGCTGCGCTTCATGCGGCGCAGTTTCAGCTGGAACGGCACCGGCGCCAGCCATTTGGCCGACGCGCTGATCTGGCACATGCGCTGCCAGAAATAGCCCTGGGCCTGCAACCGGTACCATTGCCACAAAGCTTCCCGGACTGCCTCCTCACCCCACTCACGTACGTGCACCTCAATGTGGTCGGTACGCAGGATCACGTGCGGGTACTCGCTGGGGTTGCGCCAGATATCCAGGCTGTAGCAACGGCCGAGATACAGGTGCTTGGAGCCCTGGCGGAAGCGCACCGGGTGGATGTCCCGGTTGATGAGTCGCACCTGCTTGCGCAACTCGACGATCTGGTCGTGCATGTCAGTGAGCACCAGATGGATGCTCTTGCGGCTGGCGCGCAGCGGGGCGGTTACCCGCATTCGGCCGTCATCCTCGAAGCGGACATGGATATTGCGCCGCACGGAACGTTTCCTTACCAGGTCAAAGTCAATGACCGTGCCATCAAGGCGGAAACGTTCAGTGG
>CAYYCX010000131.1:0-9863 GCA_964470455.1 uncultured Wenzhouxiangellaceae bacterium | reverse complement strand
GCCGGTTGAACATTCCCGGCACCACGCTGAACAACTGGCGCTGGCGCATGCGCGCTGGCGCCCTGGATGCAGCCACCGGCGATGCCATTCGCAGTTTGCTGGCCGAAACCTTGCGGGCTGCATGAATGCATGAATGTTTTGCAGGTGTTCGATTGTCGGCATTGATGAGCAAGCGGCACTTCACTTGCAGGAATTTGCGGGTAGTATGGAGCCATGGGCAATAATCCGGATTTGGTTGAGGAACAACGCGTCAACCGGCTGACCACCGAAACCCTGGCGCTCATCCTGGCCGGTGGACAGGGCTCGCGCCTGTTTGAACTGACGCGCTGGCGCGCCAAACCGGCGGTCTATTTCGGCGGCAAGTTCCGCATCATCGACTTCACTCTTTCCAACTGCATCAATTCCGGCGTGCGTCGCATCGGTGTGCTGACGCAATACAAGGCGCATTCACTGATCCGCCACCTGGTGCACGGCTGGACGCGTTTCCAGGCCGGCAACCGCGAGTTCGTGGAAATCCTGCCGGCTTCGCAGCGCGTGGGTGGCGAGTGGTACAAGGGCACGGCTGATGCCGTATACCAGAACCTCGACATCATTCGCACCCATGTTCCCAGCCTGGTGCTGATCCTGGCCGGCGACCATGTCTACAAGATGGACTACGTGCCGCTTCTGACCTGGCACCGGGACCACCAGGCTGACATGACGGTGTGCTGTATCGAAGTACCCGTCGAGGAAGCTGCCGGCCAGCTGGGTGTGATGACGGTAAATGAAGAAGGGCGGGTTATCGACTTTCATGAAAAGCCCGAGAAACCGGCTTCGTTGCCGGGCCGGGAAGGATACTGCCTGGCGTCGATGGGCAACTACGTTTTCAATACCGGTTTCCTGTACGAGCAGATCATCAAGGACAACGACACGCCGGGTTCCAGCCACGATTTCGGCAGGGACCTGATTCCCTCCATCATCAAGCGTTATCGGGTTTACGCCTATCCGTTCCGCGACCCGCAGACCGGTGAACAGGCTTACTGGCGGGATGTCGGTACGCTGGATGCGTTCTGGACGGCGAACATGGAGCTGACCTTCGTGGAGCCGCCCCTGGACCTGTACGACCGGCGCTGGCCGGTATTCACCGACCAGGTGCAGGCGCCACCGGCCAAGTTCGTGTTCGATGAACCTGGCCGCCGTGGCGAGGCCATCCAGTCGCTGGTGTCGGCTGGCTGCATCATTTCCGGCGCCAGCGTGCGCCGCTCGGTGGTTTTTTCCAATTGCCGCATCCGCTCACATTCCGTGATCGAGCAATCGGTGGTGTTGCCGGAATGCGAAATCATGCGGGACTGCGTGCTGGAGAAAGTCATCGTCGACCGGGGAACTACCATTCCCGCCGGTACGAGGATCGGCGTGGATCACGCGGAAGACCGGAAACGCGGCTTTCGGGTGACTGAGGGCGGCTGCACCCTGGTCACCCCGGAAATGTTCGGCCAGCAACTGCACCATACCCGTTGATGGATTCGTGCGGCGCATGATGGCCGGCAGCGGCAGTTGCACTTCGTGAAACCCCTGCATCAAAACAGCGTCTGGCTGGTGGCGGCGGAGAACGGCAGCATTCCGGGCGGCAAAGTTGGTGGCGTCGGGGATGTGATCCGCGACCTGCCGCGGGCGCTGGCGAGCCAGGGCTGGAATGTACGGGTGATCACCCCGGCTTATGGCCGGTTGCACCGCCAACCGGATGCCGTAAAGCTGCGGCGTGTGCGTGTGGAGTTTGGCGGGCGACGCCGTTATGCCGAGCTCTGGCGACTGCCGTCCGCTTCAGCCCGTTCGGAAAGCCCTGGTGCGGAAAGCTCCGGTGTGGAAAATCTCGTCATCGCGCATCCATTGCTCGATCCTCGCGGCGACGGGCAGATCTACCACGCGGATGGCAGCCATGAGCCCTTTGCCACCGATGCCGGCAAGTTTGCCTTTTTCAATGCGGTGGTGGCGGCATTGGTCAACAGCGATCCGTCTCCGCCCGCGGTGCTGCACCTGCATGACTGGCATGCCGGCCTGCTGCCGGCTCTTCGTGCCGTGGCCGATGCGGGTTCCGCTCTGGCCGGGGTGCGCATGATCTTCACCATTCACAACCTTGCTTACCAGGGTATCCGGCCGCTGCATGAGCATGCGTCCAGCCTGGCAGCGTGGTTTCCACAAGCGCAATTGCCCATGGCAAGCCTGCGCGACCCGCGTTATCGCGACTGCATCAATTTCATGGCCTGCGCCATTCGTTCGGCCGATGGCCTCAGTACCGTGTCACCCACCTATGCGCGGGAAATCCTTCGGCCCAGCGATCCGCAGCATGGCTTCATGGGCGGGGAAGGCCTGGAGAAGGACCTGCAACAGGCCGCGGCGCAGCATCGCCTGGTCGGCATACTCAATGGCTGCGAGTATTCCGGCACTCCGGAAAGCGCGATCGCCTGGGACGAACTGCGTTCCGCGTTGAAGTCATTCCGCCAGATGGCGCGGGCCGGGGACCCGGCACTGGCATGGCTGGAGTCGGGTAAAAGGCCGCGACACCTGTTGACCAGCGTAGGCCGGCTGGTGCAGCAGAAACTCGCTTTGTTGCTGCATCCGGTGCCGGGCTATGCCACGGCGCTGGAAGCGGTGCTGGCCGAACTCGGCGAAGACAGCCTGCTGGTGCTGCTGGGCAGTGGTGATACCGGACTGCATGCCCGGCTGGCTGAAATTGCTGCCGCGAAAGGAAATCTTCTGTTCCTGTGCGGCTATGCCGAAGACCTGTCGGACCTGATCTATCGCAGCGGCGACCTGTTCCTGATGCCCAGCAGTTTTGAACCCTGCGGTATCAGCCAGATGCTTGCCATGCGTGCCGGCCAGCCGTGCGTGGTGCATGGCGTGGGTGGCCTCAGGGACACGGTGACGGAAGGTGCCACCGGCTTCGTCTTTGAGGGGTCTACCCCGGCGCTGCAGGCCGAAGCCCTGGTTGCGACTGTGCGCAGGGCATTGCATTTGCGCAGCAACAATCCTGCGGACTGGCGGGCGATGCGCCGTGCCGCGGCGGCGCAGCGATTTTCCTGGAGCGCGGCCGCAAAACGCTACATTGAAGCGCTGTATGAAGCGAAGATAACTGCCCCGCGCGAGCATGGGCCCAACGCCGCGCGGGAGCGTGCCGGCTCCGGGGTGATGGATGAACCTGACCGGTTCCCGTCCATGCTGGGCGAGCTGGACCTTCATCTCCTGGGAGAAGGTTCGCATACGGACATTTACCGCAAGCTGGGCGCGCACGTGTGTTCCAACCTGGGTGTGGCGGGCACGCGGTTTGCGGTATGGGCGCCGAATGCTTCCCGGGTCAGCGTAGTCGGTGATTTCAACGGTTGGGATGGCCGACTGCATCGAATGCGGCTGCACCCGGCCAATGGCATCTGGGAGCTTTTCATTCCCGGGATAGCAGCCGGATCGCTCTACAAGTTTGAACTTGCGGATGCCGCAGGCAGGTTGCTGCCGCTCAAGTCCGACCCGTTGGGGCAATATTTCGAAGCGCCGCCGGGCAATGCATCCGTGGTGGAGCAGAGTGATTACCGTTGGCACGATGGCGGCTGGATGGAACAACGCAGGTCCATCAATGACCTGGACAAGCCCATGTGCATTTACGAGGTGCACCTGGGTTCCTGGCGGCGCCAGGCGGAAAGCAACCGGCCGCTGACGTATCGCGAACAGGCGCGGCAACTGGTGGACTATGTCCGGGACATGGGCTTCACCCATGTTGAGTTCCTGCCGCTGACCGAGCACCCGTTCGAGGGCTCCTGGGGTTACCAGCCGATCGGCCTGTTCGCGCCCACGCAGCGCTTTGGCAGTGCCGATGACCTGCGATTCCTGGTCGATCAGCTGCACCAGGCCGGCATCGGCGTGATCATGGACTGGGTTGCCGCTCACTTTCCGCGCGATGAGCACGGTCTGGCGCGGTTTGACGGCACTGCCCTGTACGAGCATGACGATCCGCGACGGGGTGAACACGCCGATTGGGGCACGCTGATTTTCAACTATGGGAGGCGCGAGGTGGCCAACTACCTGCTCGGTAGCGCACTTTACTGGATCCGCGAGTTCCATGTGGATGCGCTGCGCGTGGATGCCGTGGCCTCCATGCTCTACCTCGATTATTCGCGCCAGCCGGGTGAGTGGCTGCCCAACGCGCTTGGCGGCAATGAAAACCTCGAGGCCGTGGCCTTTCTCAAGACGCTCAACCAGCAGGTGCATGCGGTCGGTGCCCGCAGCCATGCCGAGGAATCGACAGCCTGGCCCGGCGTGTCCAGGCCCGTGGAACATGGAGGGCTGGGTTTCAGCTGCAAGTGGAACATGGGCTGGATGAACGACACTCTGGCCTATATGCGCGAGGATCCGGTCCATCGCAAATACCATCACCACAAGATGACCTTTGGGCCGGTTTATGCGTTCAGCGAGAACTTCATCCTGCCGCTCTCGCATGACGAGGTGGTGCACGGCAAAGGCTCGCTGGTCGGCCGCATGCCCGGAGATGACTGGCAGCGCTTTGCCAACCTGCGGGCCTATTTCGGCTTCATGTATGCCCACCCGGGCAAGAAGCTGTTGTTCATGGGCGGCGAATTCGCGCAATGGCGGGAGTGGGATCACCAGCGTTCGCTCGACTGGCATTTGCTCGAGCATGCCCCGCACCGCGGCATGCAGGCATTGATCCGGCGCCTGAACCATTGCTATCGTGGGCTTCCGGCCCTGTATGAACAGGATTTTGAACCGGCCGGGTTCGAGTGGATCGAATCCGATGATGCCGAACACAGCATCTACTCCTGGCTGCGGCGCGCGAGGGATGGAGGATTCATCCTCTGCGTGTGCAATTTCACGCCGGTGGTACGCCACGGGTACCGGTTGGGCGTTCCCCGTTCCGGCGCCTGGCGCGTGCTGCTGAACACTGATGCCGGGGAATTCGGCGGCAGTGGTGTTGACGTTGCCGAAAATACAATAAATACGCTGGAGTCACAGGATACTCCGGCGCAAGGCAGGCCACAGTCCGTGCAGTTGACCTTGCCCCCGCTGGCCACTCTCTGGCTGGCGCCGGAGCCGGGTGAAAGCTGAACCGAAACAATCTGGCGGTGCGCGGGATGGCGTCACCGGGGAGGCCGAAACCTTGATTGCCGATTCACAACCAGCGGATTCCGTAACCGGGAAATTGCCCGGTGATGGCGGTGCCCGGCTGGAATTCCTGCAGGGTTCCAGCCTGGGCATGGATACCGAATCTCTGCTCGCCAGCCTGACGCATTACTACACCCGGATGCTGGGGCGGCGCACGGTTCGGGTCGATGCGCCATTCCTGTACCAGGCGCTGGTGCATGCCACCCGCGACCGGCTGGTGGAGCGCTGGAACCGGACCCGCATCGCGGTCGAAAAATCCGGCCAGCGCCAGGCCTGCTACCTGTCCATGGAGTTCCTGATGGGGCGCCTGCTGCGCAATGCGCTGCTCAGCCTCGATCTCGGCGACGAAGCGGCGGAGGCCCTCGAAACACTGGGCGTGGACCTGGAAGAGGTGTTGGAGGCCGAGCATGATGCCGGGCTCGGCAATGGCGGCCTGGGTCGCCTAGCGGCCTGTTTCCTGGACAGTTGCGCCACTCTGGGCCTGCCCATAACCGGTTATGGCATCCGTTACCAGTATGGAATGTTTCATCAGCGCATCCAGGATGGCAGGCAGGTGGAGGATCCGGATCCCTGGTTGCGCAATGGTTTTCCCTGGGAAATCGAACGCGTCGAGCTGGCGCGGGAGATCCGTTTTGGCGGCCGCACCACCACCTGGCGCGATGCCAACGGGCGGGTGCGGCGCGACTGGATTGATACGCGCAACGTGCTGGCCATTCCTTACGACGTGCCAGTTCCGGGATACCGCAACGATGTGGTCAACACGCTGCGACTGTGGTCGGCGGCGGCTACCGATGAGTTCAGCCTGGATGATTTCAATGCCGGCAGTTACTCGGAGGCCGTGGCGGCCAAGAATGCGGCCGAAAATATTTCCATGGTGCTGTATCCCAATACGGCGACCGAAAGCGGCCACGAGCTGAGATTGAAACAGCAGTATTTCCTGGTTTCCGCCAGCCTGCAGGATGCCTTGCATGACTGGATCAGTCGCAGCGGGCCTGGTCTCGCGGGTTTCGCCGATCATTACCGCTTCCAGCTGAACGACACCCATCCGGCCATTGCCGTACCGGAACTGATGCGATTGTTGATGGATGTCCACGGTTCCGGTTGGGATCAGGCCTGGAGCATCACCACCTCGACGATGGCTTATACCAACCACACCTTGCTGCCTGAAGCGCTGGAAACCTGGCCGGTGGATTTGCTGGAGCGCTTGCTGCCGCGGCTGCTGGAAATCGTGTATGAGATCAACGCGCGCTTCCTGGACGAGGTCAGCCTCAGGTGGCCTGGTGACAAGGAACGCCTGCAGCGCATGTCGCTGATCGATGAAGGTCCGCCGCGCCGCGTGCGCATGGCCTACCTGGCCATTGTCGGCAGCTTTTCGGTCAACGGTGTGGCCGAGCTCCACTCACGGCTGCTGCGTGAAGGCCTGTTCCGCGATTTCTGTGAGCTGTGGCCAACTCGATTCAACAACAAGACCAACGGTGTTACGCAGCGACGCTGGCTGGCAGCCTGCAATCCGGGACTGCGCGGCCTGCTCGACCGCCGCATCGGCAGCGGCTGGGAAACCAACCTGGACTTGCTGGAAGACTTGCGGCCCATGGCCGGCGATCCGGCTTTCCAGGCCGAGTGGCAATCCGTACGCCTGGCCAACAAGCACAGGCTGGCCAAAGCCATCGAGGCCCGGGTGGGGCTGAAGCTTGACGCCGGGATGCTGTTCGATGTGCAGGTGAAACGCATCCACGAGTACAAACGCCAGCTGCTGAACGTGCTGCATGCGGTGCACCTTTATGACCGGATCCGGCGCGGTGAGGGCGAAGGCCTGGCGCCCCGCGCTATCATCATCGGTGGCAAGGCAGCTCCCGGTTACGCGATGGCCAAGCAGGTGATCAAACTGGTCAACGACGTGGCTTCGGTGATCAATGCCGATCCGGCCATGCGGGGCCGGCTGGCCATGCTGTTCTACCCCGACTACAACGTTTCGGCCATGGAATTGATCTGTCCGGCCGCGGACCTGTCGCAGCAGATTTCCACGGCCGGCAAGGAGGCATCCGGTACCGGCAACATGAAGCTTATGATGAATGGCGCGGTAACCATCGGGACTCTGGATGGCGCCAATGTGGAAATTCTTGAAGCGGTGGGGCGTGAAAATTTCTTCCTGTTCGGGCATACGGTGGAGGAGATCGAAGCCATGCGCGCCGCTTATGAGCCGCGCAGCATCATCGAGTCGGATGAAGACTTCCATCGCGTGGTGGAATTGTTGGAATCAGGTCATTTCAACCGTCGCGAGCCGGGCGTTCATGATGGCGTCCTTGGCGCTTTCCAGGCGCCTTCCGATCCGTGGATGACCGCGGCCGATTTTCGTTCCTACGTGGACGCCCAGCAGCAGGTGAATGAGGCTTTCCTGGATGTCACGCGCTGGACGCGAATGAGCATCCTGAACTGCGCGTCATCCGGCCGCTTCTCAACCGACCGCACCATGCGGGAATACAACCGGGATATCTGGGGCCTGGATGCCATCGAGCAAGGTTGATGCAAATATTACCGGGTGATGCCAGCCAGCAGGGTTCGCACTGCATTGACGGCGGCGCCAGTTTTTCGCTTTATTCCTCGGTAGCGGAAGCGGTTGAGCTCTGCCTGTTCGATGAACATCACCGTGAAACGGAAAGGTTCCCGCTGTACGACTCTCCGCAGCAGACCTGGCACGGGTTCTTGCCGGGCTGCCAGGCCGGACAGATTTATGGTTACCGCGTGCATGGCCCCTGGGATCCCGACCGGGGCTTGCGCTGCAACTCACACCAGTTGTTGCTGGACCCGTATGCCCGCCGGCTCGCGGGGCAGTTCCGGTGGGCCGAAGCCGTGTTCGACTTCGTGCCGGGAATTTCCGCGGAAGCCGGCTGGCGGCTGAATACCCTGGACAGCGCGCCTTACGTGCCAAAGGCCGTGGTGGCGGAGCCCGGCCATCGGATTTCGCGCAGGGAGCCCGCCATTCCGTGGCCCGAAACCATACTGTACGAATGCAATGTGCGCGGCTACACCATGCGCTTTCCGGGCCTTGATGAAAGCCAGCGCGGGCGATTTGCTGGCCTGGCAAACAAGGCTGTACTGGCCTGGATCAAGGCTCTGGGTATCACCAGCGTGGAGTTGCAGCCCGTGCAGGCTTTCCTGGATGAAGCTTTCCTGCACAGCCGCGGCCTGCGCAATTATTGGGGCTACAACACCCTGGCGTATTTTGTGCCTGAGCCACGCTATGCAGGAAATTCCGCTGTAACCGAGTTCCAGGACATGGTGAACGCGATTCACGATGCCGGCCTGGAAGTGATACTGGACATCGCCTTAAACCACACGGCTGAGAGCGATGCGCTGGGGCCGACGCTATCGTTTCGCGGAATCGACAACCTCAGCTGGTACCGAACCGAGCCAGGTGACCGCGGTGTCTATATCAATGACACCGGCTGCGGCAATACGCTGAATGCCGATCACCCGCGGGTTCAGGACCTGGTGGTAAATGCGCTGCGCTACTGGAGTGGCGACATGGGGGTTGATGGTTTCCGGTTTGACCTGGCCACCATCCTGGGACGGACGGAGCAGGGCTTCGAGAGCAACCATTCCCTGTTGCAGCGGATTTCCAGTGACCCGCGCCTGGGCAGGCTGAAACTGATCGCCGAGCCCTGGGATCCGGGCCCCGGCGGCTATCAGCTGGGTCGCTTTCCACCCGGCTGGGCGGAGTGGAATGACCGCTATCGGGACACGCTGCGGCGTTTCTGGTGTGGCCCTTTGCACGGTCCGGGAAACCGGCTGGATGAAGTGGCGCGGTGCCTGCATGGTTCGGAGGACATTTTTGAACAGGATGGCCGCGCGCCCTGGAGCAGCGTCAATTTCATCACCTGCCACGACGGTTTTACCCTGATGGACCTGGTCAGTTTTGAGCGGCGCCACAACCAGGCAAACGGTGAGGAAAATCGCGACGGCCATGCGCACAATTTCAGCTGCAATCACGGCATCGAAGGCCAAACCGATGATATGAACATCCAGGCTGCCCGGCGAAGGCACCGGCTCAACCTGTTGGCCAGTCTCCTGCTGTCGCAGGGCACCCCGATGTTGCTGGCCGGCGATGAGTTCGGCCAAAGCCAGGGCGGCAACAACAATGCCTATGCTCAGGACAATGAGACCACCTGGCTGGACTGGAACCTGCGCGAGGCTGATGCAGAATTCTGCGACAGCGTACGCGCGCTGCTGGCGCTGCGCCGGAACTGGGCGGTTTTTCGCCAGCCAGACTATGCGCATGAACATTCAGGCCGGGCAGCAACCGGCATTGCCTGGTATCACCCGGATGGCACGGAAATCTCAAACGAGGACTGGTCCCATGCCACTGCTTTGATGATGGTGATTTCGGCAGCCGGCCAGGAGGCGGCAGTGCTGCTCAACAGCGCCCCGGTGGCATTCGAGTTTCACCCTCGGGGGAGCGGCTGGGCCATGGTGTTTGCCAGCGCACAGCCCTGGCCGGTGGTGGAAGAAAACCGGCTGCTGCTGCCGGCGCAAAGCAGCGCCTGCCTGGTTAACACCCGCCCAACGCCCTGAGGCATTGGGCGGAACAGGCGCGAATCTGGCCTAAAACTCAGTTGAACGCGCAGCCCGGGTTCTTGCCCAGTTTGCGCAGGATCATCGCCAGCGGGCAAAAGCCGGTGAACGACGCCTGCAGCATGTTGGCGCCGACAAAGGCGGTG
>CAYYCX010000130.1:0-10514 GCA_964470455.1 uncultured Wenzhouxiangellaceae bacterium | reverse complement strand
GTTCGAGGAATTCTTCCTGCTGCTCGGCAAAGGCGCGGTATTCCTTCTGCCACTCCGACTGTTCGCTGACGCGCGTGACCTGCACCGCCGTCACCTTGTACTCCGGGCAGTTGGTGGCCCAGTCGGAATTATCCGTGGTGATCACATTGGCGCCGCTGAAGGGGAAGTGGAAGGTGGTGTACACCACGCCGGGTTGCACCCGGTCGGTGATCACCGCCCGCAACACGGTTTCACCGGCGCGGCTGCTGATGCCACACCAGTCACCGGCGTTGATGCCGCGCTCCTCGGCATCAAACGGATGCAGTTCCAGCACGTCCTCGCTGTAGAACTCCGAATTGGCGGTGCGCCGCGTCTGCGCACCCACGTTGTATTGCGACAGGATGCGGCCGGTGGTCAGCAGCAGCGGGTAGCGGCGCGTGGTGCGTTCATCAGTAGGTACAAAGCCGGTGATGGCGAAATAGCCCTTGCCGCGCACGAACTCATCGATGTGCATGGTGGGCGTGCCGTCCGGTGCCGCATCATTGCAGGGCCACTGGATGCTGCCCAGGCGGTCGAGTTTCTCGTAACTCACGCCGGTGAAAGTCGGGGTCAGGCGGGCGATTTCGTCCATGATTTCGGAGGGGTGCGAGTAATTCATCGGGTAACCCAATGCATTGCTCAGCAGCTGCGTTACTTCCCAGTCGGCATACCCGGGCAATGGCTCGATGGCCTTGCGCACCGGCGAAATGCGCCGTTCGGCATTGGTGAAGGTGCCATCTTTTTCCAGGAAAGACGTACCGGGCAGGAACACATGGGCGAAGCGCGCGGTTTCGTTGAGGAAAATATCCTGCACGATCAGGCAGTCCAGTGAACGCAAAGCATGTTCAACGTGCTGAGTGTTCGGGTCGGACTGGGCCACATCTTCACCCTGGCAGTACAGGCCACGGAAGCGGCCACTGATACTGGCATCAAACATGTTCGGAATGCGCAGGCCCGGCTCCGGCTGCAGTTGTACGTTCCACTCGTTCTCGAACAGCGCGCGCACCGCCGGGTCGGACACATGCCGGTAACCCGGCAATTCATGCGGGAACGAACCCATGTCGCAGGAACCCTGCACGTTGTTCTGCCCCCTGAGCGGATTCACGCCCACACCCTCGCGCCCCAGGTTGCCGGTCAGCATGGCCAGGTTGGCGATGCCCATCACTGTGGTCGAACCCTGGCTGTGCTCGGATACGCCTAATCCGTAGTAGATGGCTGAATTGGGGCCGGCGGCAAACAATCGGGCAGCCGCGCGAAGTTCGGATGCCGGAATGCCGGTGACACGCTCGGTGACCTCCGGCGAATTGTCTTCACGCAGGATGAACTCGCGCCATTGTTCGTAGGCCTCGGCTTCGCAGCGTTCGGCGATATAGTCTTTGGCTTCCAGGCCTTCGGCAACAATCACATGCGCCATGGCGTTGATGAAAGCCACGTTGCCACCCGGCTTCAGCGCCAGGTGATGGGTGGCTTTTACATGGGCGCCGGAAACCAGTTCAATCCGCCGCGGATCCACCACGATCAGTTTCGCGCCTTCACGCAGGCGGCGTTTCAGCCTGGAGGCAAATACCGGGTGGGCATCGGTCGGATTGGCGCCCATCACCATGATCACATCGGATTTGGCCACCGAGTTGAAGGCCTGGGTTCCGGCGGATTCGCCCAGGGTGGTTTTCAGGCCATAGCCGGTGGGTGAATGGCATACGCGGGCGCAGGTGTCGACATTGTTGTTGCCGAAGGCGGCCCGCACCATTTTCTGCACCAGATAAGTTTCTTCATTGGTGCAACGGGATGAGGTGATGCCACCGATGCTGTCCGGGCCGTACTTTTCCTGAATCGCTTTCAGCCGGTTAGCAGCGAAAGTGATGGCTTCTTCCCAGCTCACTTCTTTCCACGGCTGGTTGATGCTGTCGCGGATCATCGGCTGGGTGATGCGGTCTTCGTGAGTGGCATAGCCATAGGCGAAGCGGCCCTTGATGCAGGCGTGCCCTTCATTGGCCAGGCCCTGCTTGTTGGGCGTCATGCGCACCACCGTGTCTTCGCCGGATTCGTCCGGCTTGATCTCCGCATGGAAAGAGCAGCCCACGCCGCAATAGGCGCAGGTGGTGGTGACACTGCGCTGCGCTTCGCCCAGGGCCAGCACCGAGTTTTCCACCAGTGCCGTGGTCGGGCAGGCATTCACGCAGGCGCCGCAGGAGACGCATTCCGAATCCATGAAATCTTCGCTCTGGCCGGCCGTAATCTGCGACTCAAACCCACGGCCAGTCACGGTGAGCGCGAACGTGCCCTGGATATCGTCGCAGGCGCGCACACAGCGATAGCACACGATGCAGGCGGCCGGGTCAAAGGTGAAGTAGGGGTTGGAATCGTCCCTGGCGCAGGCGAGGTGATTCTCACCCGTTTTGCCATAACGCACGGTGTTAACGCCCAGGGTATCCGCCAGGTCATGCAGTTCGCATTCACCGTGCGGCTGGCAATCTTCCGGGTGATCGGTGAGATACAACTCCACCACATTGCGCCGCAGCTGGTGCAGCTTGTCCGTCTGCGTTTTGACCACCATGCCGGCCTCGGCAGGCGTGGTGCAGGAAGCCGGGTAACCCCGGCGGCCTTCGATTTCCACCAGGCAGACGCGGCAGGAACCGAACGCATCCAGGCTGTCGGTGGCGCAGAGTTTGGGCACATCGCAACCGGCTTCGGCCGCAGCCCGCATCACCGAACTGCCCTGCGGCACGGTGACCTCGTGGCCGTCAATTGTGAGTGTGACCGGCTTGCCGATCTGCAGGGGTTTCGGGGTGCCGAAATCCTTCGGGCGGTGGAATACGATGTTCTGCGTGGTGCTGCTCATGTCATGCAAGTCCCTGATTCATATCACTCATTATGGCAGAAATTACCTGAAGGTTTGACCGTCAATGCCCCGGAGGTTCCTGGGAGTGGCCGGAATGTCCAGGCGGAATGCTTCAGATCAGCGCTGGAAATCCTCGGCAAAATGCTGCAACGAACTGCGCACCGGCATCGGCGTCAAGCCGCCCATGGCGCACAGGGAACCGAGTTCCATGGTGTCGCAAAGTTCCGCCAGGAGTTCCCGGTTGGCGGCGCGGTTGTCATTGGCGATGATACGGTCGATCACCTCCACGCCACGCACCGAGCCAATCCGGCACGGCGTGCATTTGCCACAGGATTCGATGGCGCAGAACTCCATGGCAAAACGCGCCTGCCGCGCCATATCCACCGTATCGTCAAACACCACAATACCGCCATGGCCCAGCATGGCGCCGATTTCCGCCAGTGCTTCATAATCCAGCTTCACATCCCACTGCGACTCCGGAAGGTAGGCGCCCAGCGGGCCTCCCACCTGGATGGCGCGCATCGGCCTGCCCGTTGCCGTGCCGCCGCCAAAGCCTTCAATCAGTTCACGCAGCGTGCTGCCGAACGGCAGTTCCACCAGCCCGCCGCGTTTGATATTTCCGGCCAGCTGCACCGTCAGGGTGCCGCGGGAGCGACCTGTACCAAAATCCTTGTAATAACCAGAACCTTTAGCCAGTACCGTGGTCACCGCGGCAAAGGACAGCACGTTGTTTACCACGGTGGGCTGGCCCATCAGGCCCTTGATGGCCGGCAATGGCGGCTTGAAACGCACCAGGCCACGCTTGCCTTCGAGGCTGTCCAGCAATGAGGTCTCCTCACCGCAGATGTAAGCACCGGCACCAATACGCAGGTGCAGGTGAAACGCCTTGCCGCTGCCCTGGATGTCTTCACCGAGGAAGCCGCCCGCTTTCGCCGCGGCAATGGCTTGCTCCAGGATGACCCTGGCCTGCGGGTATTCCGAACGCAGGTAGATATAGCCTTCAGTGGCACCCACCGCGATGGCGGCGATGGTCATGCCTTCCACCAACTGCAGGGGATCGGCTTCCATCAACAGGCGGTCGGCAAATGTGCCGGAATCCCCCTCATCGGCATTGCAGACCACATACTTCTGCTCACCGGGAGCATCCAGCACGGTTTGCCACTTGATACCAGTGGGGAACGCAGCGCCACCGCGCCCGCGCAGGCCGGATTCCTTCACCGCATCGACGATCGCCTGCGGCTCCAGTTGCAGCGCCTGAGCCAGGCCTTCAAATCCACCCAGTGACTGGTAATTTTCAACCGAAACCGGGTCACCCAGGCCGGCGCGCTCAAAGGTCAGGCGCTGCTGGTTTTTCAGCCAGGGAATCTCTTCCACCAGCCCCAGGGAAAGCTCATGTTCCGTCTCGCCCGGAAAACCACTTTCAAACAGTCCGGCGACATCATCTTCAGTCACAGGCCCGAAACCGTAACGCTTGCCCTCCCACTCGACCTCCACCAGCGGCTCCAGCCAGAAAGCCCCGCGTGAGCCGTTGCGGATGATTTCCAGCTCGATGTTGCGGCGGTCCGCCTCAGCCTGGATGGCCGGCACCAGGGCATTCGCGCCGAGCGCTTTGGCGGTGGTGTCCTGTGGCACAAATACCCGTACTCTCATGAGGCAGGCTCCAGCAGCGTTTGCAGCAGTTGCTCAAACCGCTTGGGAGTAACGCGGGCATGGATATCGTCATCAATGCGCACCGAAGGCGTGCAGGCGCAATTACCCAGGCAGTAAACCGGTTCCAGTGAGAACTGGCCGTCCGCTGTGGTCTGGCCGAAATCGATGCCCAGCAGGTCTTTGACATGCGACTCCAGCTCAACAGAGCCCATGGCCTGGCAGGCTTCGGCCCGGCACACCTGGATCAGGTGTTTTCCAGCCGGTTGCGAACGGAAATCATGGTAAAAATGCATCACGCCATGTACTTCGGCCCGCGACAGGTTGAGCTGGCGGGCCAGCAACGGAATGGCAGCTTCGGGCACATAGCCAAAATGCGCCTGCACGGCGTGCAGGATCGGCAGCAGAGGCCCCATTTCACCAGCGTGATCTTCGACGATTTTTGTGACCGTTTCTTCCAGTTTCAACTCGGCTTGCATAAAACCTCAGTGTTTGCCTCAGTGTGTGATTTCCCGAACCCGTTCAGGCAGCAAACTGGTAGTCGGCAAATTTCTTGCGCAGCTCCAGCTTGCTGATCTTGCCGGTGGCGGTGTGTGGAATCTCGTCCACAAAGACCACTTCCTCCGGAATCCACCATTTGGCAATTTTACCCTGCAGGAAAGCCAGGATTTGATCAGGCGCGACATTCGAACCCGGTTCGCGCACCACGATCAGCAATGGACGTTCGCTCCACTTCGGGTGCGGCAGGCCTATTACGGCGGCTTCGGCCACACCTTCGCAGCCAACCGCTGCATTCTCCACATCGATGGAGGAAATCCACTCACCACCCGACTTGATCACGTCCTTGTCGCGGTCGGTGATCTGCATGTAGCCGTCCGGGTCGATGGTGGCAATGTCGCCAGTATCGAACCAGCCATCGGCATCAACCGCGCTTTCCTCCATGCGGTAATAGGATTTGGTAATGCTGGGGCCACGCACCAGCAGATGGCCAAACGCCTTGCCATCACGCGGTTGCTCCACGCCATCGCTGTTGACGATCTTCATCTCCACCATGAATGGCGCGCGACCCTGTTTTTCCTTCAGCTTGAGCTGCCCCTCGCGATCCAGCTTGCGGGAAGAATGCTTCAGCTTGCCGACGGTGCCGATGGGTGACATCTCCGTCATGCCCCAGCCGTGCATGACTTCCACATCGTAGTCGAGCTCAAACGTACGGATCATGGATGGCGGGCAGGACGCACCACCAATCAGCACTTTCTCGAGATAGGGCAGTTTCAGGTCATGCTCGCGCATGTAGTGCAACAGCCCCATCCAGACGGTCGGCACGGCAGCGGAAGCCTTGACCTGTTCGGTATCCAGCAACTCGTAAATACTGGCGCCGTCCATGCCACAACCGGGCAACACCATTTTCACGCCGGCTGCCGGAGAGGCATAGGTAATGGCCCAGGCATTGGCGTGGAACATCGGCACCACGGGCAGGATGGAATCCTCCGAACTCAGGCCCAGCACATCCGGCTGGTTCACCATCAGCGCATGCAGCACGTTGGAGCGGTGCGAATAGAGCACACCCTTGGGGTGGCCGGTGGTGCCCGAGGTGTAACACAGGGCCGCCGCGGTGTTTTCATCAAACGACTTCCAGGCAAAATCGCCATCAGTGCCCTGCAGCCACTCCTCGTAGGGTACGGCATTCTTCAGGCTGGTTGCCGGCATGTGCGCGGCATCGGTGAGGATGACGTATTTCTCTACCGTGGGCAGCTTGTCGGCAATGGCCTGCAGCACCGGCACAAAGGTGAGGTCAACGAAAATCATGCGGTCTTCAGCATGGTTGATGATGTAGACCAGCTGCTCGGAAAACAGCCGCGGGTTGAGCGTGTGGCAGATGGCGCCGATGCCCATGATGCCAAACCAGGTTTCCACGTGCCGGTCGGTGTTCCAGGCCATGGTGGCGATGCGGTCGCCCAGCTTCACGCCATCACGTTCCAGTGCCTGGGCTACCCGCAACGCCCGCAGCCGCAACTCGGCCAGCGTGTATCGACGGATCGGCCCTTCCACCGAACGGGTGACCATTTCCCGTTCGCCGTGATTCAGTGCTCCATGGTCCAACATCTTGCTGACCAGCAGTGGCCAGTCCTGCATCAATCCCAGCATGTGCGCTCCCGTATGATCCGGATGATTTGATTTTGTGGGTATGATTCTAGACGGCTTTGGCCCGGGTGACACCTACCAGGGCGACTCTGAAAAATTAATTATTCTGAGTGTCTCCGCATTCGTTGGAAACAGTTCGTTCAAAGATTCAGCCTGATTCCTGACTTTCTGATGCTTTGGTTTGGAGTTTCACCCCCGTTTACCCTGTCCCTATACTCTGACCCCAAAACTTCCGGCAATTGCTATTCCTGCCAACCTCACTGCAGCGCTGGATATTCAGGTCCACGAGATTTGTAAATATTGCCCCATTTCTTGGGGGGAATCCTGATGAATCGAACAAAAAATTCTTTGGATCGTGGAATTGCGCGCTACCTGGCCAATTGTCGGGCTCAAGGGCACAGTTCCAGAACCGTCGCTGGAAAACTCTCGGTGTTGACGAACTTCAGTTCCTGGTGCGAGGCCAGGGGTATTGCTAACTGGCAAAACCTCCAGCTTTGCGACCTGGAAACATATCGCCTTGCTTTAAGCTTACGCCCCAAACCGGGAACCGGCTGTCTGTTAACCATGGCCACCCAACGTAATCATTTGACAGCGATCAGGCTTTGTACCCGCTATCTGGCTCGCATGGGTCTGATTCCCTTTGATCCTATGGCAATTTTGGAGTTGCCGCGTTGTCCGCGCCGATTACCCGCCGACATTCCCGGGTTAGCCGAGATTGACGCACTGCTGGAGCGGATCAACCTCCAAAGCTCTCGCGGCCTCCGCGACCGAGCAATTTGTGAAACCTTCTTTGCTACAGGAATACGGCGCATGGAACTGGCGCAGTTGGATCTCAATTCCCTAAACTTTTCGGCCGGAACGTTGCTGGTTCGCCAAGGCAAGGGCAACCGGGACCGCGTGATTCCCATCGCTGAAAGAGCCTGCCAATGGATCGCCCGCTACTTGTGCGAAATACGCCCCAAATACTTGAACCCACAGTCCGGCCCAGCCCTGTTTATTGATGGCAAAGGGTTAAGATTTCGCGGCCACCAGCTGAGCCGCATGGTTGGGCGGCATTTCCAATCCCTGGGGTTGCGATCAAATGGCGCTTGTCACCTGTTTCGCCATTCTGCCGCGACCCTGATGCTGGAAAATGGCGCTGACATCCGCTGCATCCAGGAGTTTCTGGGCCATGCTGATATCTCAACCACACAAATTTACACCCACGTGACCATGCTCAGGCTCAGGAAAGTGTATCGGGATACACATCCTTCAGCCTGCAGGCCATAAATTGGCTTGGGGTTCGACCGCTTTCCCGTCTAAAATCACCCCGTTCACATGAACGGGCGCATCTATGATCCGAAGCTTGGGAGGATGCTGCAGGCTGATCCGTTTATACAGAGCCCGACCAACAGCCAGAGCCTGAACCGCTATTCGTA
Organism: uncultured Wenzhouxiangellaceae bacterium; assembly: GCA_964470455.1. GTDB lineage: Bacteria > Pseudomonadota > Gammaproteobacteria > Xanthomonadales > SZUA-36 > JAWXBM01. The sequence continues at coordinate 2,450 of CAYYCX010000130.1, read as the reverse complement.
TGTGCTGAACAATCCGCTGAGTTACACCGATCCAAGTGGGTATTTCTTTAGTAGGTTGTGGAAGAAATGGGTACGGCCGATAGCGGCCATTGCCATCACTGCAGTGGGAATGGCTTTTGCGCCTTACTTGGCTCCAGTATGGGGAGCTCTATCGGGATGGGTTGCAACCGGCAACCTGCAAGGCGCATTGGTGGGCGCATTCAGTTCGATTGTGTTTAGCGGCATAGGTAACGCTTTTGCTAGTGTCCAGGCCGCGAATGCAGCCCGAGGGATCTCGGGACTGACCGCACTGCAAACTGGTGCCAAGGTACTCGCCCATGGGATTGCCGGTGGCATCATGTCGATGATGAGCGGTGGCAAGTTCGGTCATGGATTTGCATCGGCCGGATTTACCCAGTCCCTGGGTGGCAGAATCGGCGCCATCGACGCGCAAAATGCTGGGTTCAGTATTCAACGCACCCTGGCCGCAGCTGCAGTGGGTGGCACGGCTTCTGAGCTTACTGGAGGGAAGTTTGCGAATGGAGCGATCACGGGGGCGTTCTCGAGGGCGTTTAATGATGAAATTCACAATCTGTTAGAAGCGGTTTCAAGCATCAGCCAGCAAGGCGCCATTGTGAATGAAGCCCAGAATCTATCAGTAGAGCAATTCAAGTTACTCTTTCCAAGTTACTCTGGATTAGTTGATCTGGACTTGGACTTGGCGAAAGCAAGCCTTCGCGAGGACTTTCTGAGCGGGGTCATGGATGGACAAATTAAGGATGCCGTATCTACTCACGGAACCGCTATCGTCAAGGAGTACTACTCCGACAAAGTGTCGGGGGGAATTGGGGCGGGTGCGAAGGCAGTTGGCATTGCAATGCGCGCACTGAAGCTGACTGATTCTCAGATTCGGATTGTCTCTGATGTGTACCGAGTGCAATCAGCGATGACTCAATTGGGGAGTGAAATCAGTAGCCTTGGAGGGCTCGCTACCTACCTTCAGTCTAACCCAGACGCTTATTCATGGTATTCGCGATGAAAAAATTTCTAGGAAACCTATTTGGCTGGGCTATGGTACTTGCAGTTTTGAACACAGGTGCATGTCAGGCTCATCAGTCGTGCAGTAAGCTGGGTGTCGGTGATACGACAGGAAATACAATACGAATTCAGGAGTTCTACCTTAGTATCCCAGGATACATGGACCTCCTGTCTACGAAAAAAGACCCCGATTACGAAAACGTTATGGTGCTCAGATATGGGTCAAAAATTGGCGGTGCAGAGCTAATCAGTATTGTCATTCGGAAATCATGTGAACCCAAGGACTGGAAAGCGCTTCCACACTCCAATTTTATTGATATTGGTGGCTTAAGCGTTGGCGAGGGATGGTATTTAGAAGAGGCAACAAACTTGCCGGGTTCTGAATTCGATATCGCCATACTTCACAATGAGCATTACGAAATAAAAGTGATTGGGCGAGAGCCAGCACTCCAACTAGAAGAGATGATTTCTCAGACACCCAAAACCAATTGACTTGAAGCAGACGCGACTTGATCTGACAATTCGATTGAGAAACGATCATGGGCTGTATGGCTATCTAGGAATGATTAAGCTTGATTGCACTCATTCACATGAACGGGCGCATCTATGATCCAAAGCTTGGGAGGATGCTGCAGGCCGATCCGTTTGTGCAGTTTCCAAAGTACAGCCAGTCGCTCAATCGCTATTCCTATGTGCTGAACAACCCGCTGAGTTATACCGATCCGAGCGGATACTTCGTATCCGAGTTGTTCAATTTTGCGCGTGCGGTAGTTCGGATATTTGCCTCAGAAGGATTCGATGTTACGGCTTGGGCGGACTTGGTTACCTCAGCAATAGCTCTAATCAATGCATTCTCGGGGCAAGCTGCTGCTTTTATTCCAGGAATCGCAATCGGATCGGTTGCCCGTTCAGGAGGGTCTCTTTCTAAAGGTCAAGGAAATAGCCAGAGCTCCCGAGAGATCGAAGGGTTATTCAGAGACCCCAGAATGGCGACTCTGGGTGGAACGGTGTCTGAGATCACCAATAACAAGTTTGGAAATGGGGCAGTGACGGCTTCCATGGGTCATACGATTGCGGCGGTGGATGCTGACGAGAGTAATAAGGAAAAGGCGAGAGAAAAATACAGGCTGCTTCAACAGTCTCTCAGTACACGTGCCGCAAACCAACCAGTCGGCGCCTTGGATTTGAGTGTATCCGAATTAAAAACAATTTTAGAGTGGACGCGAGTTCGGACATTGGATGAACCCATACACAGTGGGTGGGTTTGGGACGATATCGATGGACATTTCGCAGCCTATGACACATTTCTCCGGAGGCCAGAGTTCAGTAGTCGCCAGTTCAAAATTGATGGTCAAGTAGTTTGGGGCGGTCATTTAAATTACTGATCAGTGCACTAAATAGTGCGTAGTTATGGTACAATGCCTGGCATGAAC
>CAYYCX010000129.1:0-10559 GCA_964470455.1 uncultured Wenzhouxiangellaceae bacterium | reverse complement strand
TTCACCCTGGGAGACCCTGGCGGACGGCAGCCACGCCACACCCTGCTTCCGGTGCCTGTTCGAGCAGGCCCCGGCCGGGGAAAGCCCCACCTGCGATACGGTCGGCGTGCTCGGCCCGGCGGTTTCCCTCATCGCCAATTTCCAGGCCGCTGAGGCGCTGAAAATCCTGACCGGCAATTTTGCCCGGGTAAACCCGAAGCTGCTGAATATCGACCTCTGGACCAATACTCTGATGCAGCTGGATGTGAGCGACAGCTGGCAGGAAACCGACTGCCCCACCTGCAAGCACCGGCAGTTCGATTACCTCGAAGGCAAGTCAGGTTCCAGCGCCACTTCCCTGTGCGGCCGCGACGCGGTGCAACTGTTGCCGCCACCGGGCGCCGCACCGGTCAACCTGCAAGCCCTTGATCTGCGCCTTCGCAGCCACGGTGAAACCAGCCGCAATGAATTCATGTTGCAGGTGAAACTGCAGGATTCGGGCAAGCCCATGGAGCTGAGCCTGTTCAGCAACGGCCGGGCCATCATCAAAGGCACGGGCGATGTGGCCGAAGCGCGAAGCATTTACGCCAAATATATTGGTATTTGAGATCAGCCGCCGACTGCTGCAAAATTCCGAACTACGAAAAAACAACTACTTCATGACGGGAGAGCAATCGTGACAGGCATACGAGTACTGGTGGGTACCCGCAAGGGTGGATTTATCCTGACTTCGGACGAAAGCCGCAAGGACTGGAAGGTGGATGGCCCTTTCTTCGCCGGCTGGGAGGTCTACCACATGAAGGGCTCGCCGCTGGACCCGAACCGCATCTATGCCTCACAGACCAGCAGCTGGTTCGGCCAGATCATCCAGCGCTCGGATGACGGCGGCAAAACCTGGTTCCAGCCCGGCTCGCCAGAAGGCACGCCGGTGAATGAATTCGGCATGCCGCAGGGCGAAAGCAACAAGTTTGTGTACGACACGTCCAATGAAACCGGCAAGCCCCTGACCACCCACCAGTGGTACGACGGCAGCCAGAACCCCTGGGAGTTCGCCCGCGTCTGGCACCTGGAACCGTCGCTGACCGAGCTGGATACCGTGTTTGCCGGCGTCGAGGACGCGGCGCTGTTCAAGAGCACCGATGGTGGCACCACCTGGCAGGAACTGCCGGCGCTGCGCGGCCATGAATCCGGTCCCAAATGGTCACCTGGCGCCGGCGGCATGTGTTTGCACACCATCGTGATCGACCCCAACAACGCCGACCGCATGTTCGTGGCCATCTCCGCAGCCGGCGCCTTCCGCACCGAGGACGGCGGCCAAAGCTGGACGCCCATCAACCAAGGACTGCATTCCGAATACATTCCCGACCCCAAGGCTGAAGTCGGCCATTGCGTGCACCGGATCGCCATTCATCCCGCAAACCCCGACGTGCTGTACATGCAGAAACACTGGGACGTGATGCGCAGCGATGACGGTGGCGACCACTGGTATGAAGTGAGCGGCAACCTGCCCACCGACTTCGGTTTCCCCATCGCTGTTCATGCGCACGAGCCGGAAACGATCTATGTGGTGCCCATCACCAGCGATTCGCTGCACTACCCGCCGGAGGGCAAGCTGCGCGTTTACCGCAACCGCGGTGGCGGCCGAGAGTGGGAAGCATTGAGCAACGGGCTGCCGCAGGAGAACTGTTATGTCAACATCCTGCGCGATGCCATGGCGGTGGACACCTTTGATTCCTGCGGCATCTATTTCGGAACCACCGGCGGGCAGGTCTACGGCTCATCCGACAGCGGCGACAACTGGACGGCGATAGTTCGCGACCTGCCGCCCGTCCTGTCGGTTGAAGTCCAGATGCTGCCATGACGGGCCAGCAGGCCCGGGAAACCAGCACGGTACGGCTGGTGATGCCACACCACCTGCGCACCCTCGCGCGGGTGGATGGCGAAGTGGAATTGCGGGTAGTTGCGCCCGTTACCACCCGCACCGTGCTGGATGCGCTGGAAGCGCGCTTTCCCATGCTGCGCGGCACCGTGCGGGAACATGGCACCGGCAAGCGCCGCCCCAAGGTACGCTTCTACGCCAACGAGCAGGACCTGAGCCACCAGGACCCGGACACGCCGCTGCCCGAAGCCATCGCCTCTGGCAACAAACCCTTCATGATCGTCGGCGCCATTTCAGGCGGTTGAACCCGAATCATCAGTGGGCACGTGGCCAGGTTTTAAAAGTAAAGTGCGCCTTGATGCGGCGGCATGCGGTAGGTAGTTCCGGCGAAATCAGTTAGCATGCGGGCACTCGAAACCGGGATTCTCGCATGCGACGTTTTTCCATCGTTACCCTGACTGCCCTGCTGTTCTCGCAATTGCCTGCCACCTCGCTGGCCAGCGACCACCAGGAGTTGCTGAACCTGTTTGCCAGATGGCGGGCATTCGAAACGCCTCCGCTGCGTGACGGCGCTCCGGATTACACGGCCGCAACCTTCAAGGCCCGGTACAAGGAGTTCAAGCTGCTGCAGCAACAACTGGATGCCCTGGACACGGCCGGCTGGACCGTTCCCCAGCAGGTGGACTGGCAACTGGTGAAAGCCGAAATGAACGGCTTTGATTTCAATTACCGGGTGCTGCAGCCCTGGGCCCGCGACCCGGCGTTTTACGAAACCATCTGGACCTATCGCAGCGCCGTTCCAGGCCATGAAGGGCCCACGCACCATGCGCTCACCGAACTCTGGACCTACCAGTTCCCGCTCACGTCCGCCGAACAGCAGCGGCTGATCGGCGACCTGCGCGTGATACCGCCGCTGATGCGCCAGGCGCAACAGAACCTCACCGGCAATGCCCGCGAACTGTGGATTGCCGGCATGCGCAATATCAGGGCGCAAGCTGCCAACCTCGACTCCATTGCCGAACGGACTGCCGGCAGCAACAACCCGGACCTGCAGGCCGTGATTGCTGACAGCAAACAGGCTACCAACGAATTGCTGGCCTGGCTGGAAAGCGAAGCGCCCAGGAAAACAGGCCCCTCGGGCATCGGCAGGGACAACTACAGCTGGTACCAGCAGAATGTACACCTGCTGCCCATGACCTGGGAGGACGAAGTGAGCCTGCTGCAGCGTGAGCTGGACCGCGCATGGTCATCGCTGAAGCTTGAAGAACACCGCAACCGCAACCTGCCGCCGCTGAAGGCCGCCACTACACCCGCCGAATACGACGCGCAGGCCGATGCAGCTGCCACGCGGCTGATCAACTTCCTGCGCGACCAGGAAATCGTCACCGTCAAGGATTACTACGAACCCGCGCTGCGGGAACACCTGGGTGAATTTGTACCGGAGGAAACCCGCAATTTCTTCTGGATCGGCGCGCATTTCGACCCAACACCATTGTATTCACACTTCTGGCACTGGTTTGAGCTGGCGCGCATGGAGCAGGAGCCGCACGCCAGCCCGGTCCGCCGCGGCGCGCTGCTCTACAATATTTTCGATTCCGGCAACGAGGGCACCGCCACTGGCGTGGAGGAGATGTTCATGCATGCCGGCCTGTACGATGACAGCCCGCGCTCGCGTGAACTGGTGTGGATCATGGTGGCGCAGCGCGCCGCCCGCGGCCTGGGTTCGCTGTACGCCCACGCCAACGAAATGACCATGGAAGAAGCCGGCGGCATCCACATGGAGTGGACCCCACGCGGCTGGATGAAAACCGAGAAGGAACTGCTGATTTTCGAGCAGCACCTGTACCTCAGGCAACCGGGTTACGGGACCAGCTACATCACCGGAAAGTACTGGCTGGAGAAAACCCTGGCGGATTGGGCGAAATTGAAAGAAGAGCGTGGCGAGCCATTCTCGCTGCGGGAATTCTTTGATGCGCTGAACGCCACCGACAGTATTCCCATCGCCATCTCGCGCTGGGAGATGACCGGCTTGCGGGATTGAGTCGTCCCGTGGGCCGGACCGTTATTCAGGCACCAGCACTTCAACCCGGCTGAACGCACCCTCAGGCACCAGCACTTCAACCCGGCTGAACGCCCCCGGGCCTTGGGCCAGGGTTCTGGACAGACGCGGCAGCAGTTCCGACATCGTTCCCTGCAGCGTCCAGGGAGGGTTGACCACCAGCATGCCGCAGGCCGTCATGCCATGGCCGGGCGCATCGGCTGCAACGCCGAGTTCGAAGCACTGGATATCGCGAATGCCGCTGCCGGCGATGGCATCGATAAAATCCTCGGTACGCTGGCGTTCAATCACCGGATACCATAGCGCATACACACCACCTGAAAATTTGCGCCAGGCCTTTTCCAGGGTCTGCTGCAATTGCCGGTATTCGGTTTTCACTTCATAGCTCGGGTCCAGGAGCACCACGACGCGGCGTGATGGCGGCGGCAGCAGGCGCAGCAATCCCTGGTGGCCATTCTCGTTGTAGACATGAATACGTCGATCACGACCGATGTTGCGCTGCAGTGCTTCAAGATCGGCCGGGTGCAGTTCAAACAGGCTGGCCCGGTCCTGGTTGCGCATCAACTGCTGGGCAATTACCGGCGATCCCGGATAGGCCACCAGCCCGCCGGCCGGGTTGAACCGCGCCACCAATTGCAGGAACTCCTTCAACTCCGGCCACTCATCCGCGTTCAGGCGCCCGATACCGTCGCGGTATTCGCCCAGTTTGGCAGCCTCCGCGGATTGCAGGTCATACAGGCCTGCCCCGGCATGCGTATCGATATAGTCAAACGGCTTGTCCTTCCGCTTGAGGTGCTGGAGGATCTCCACCAGCACGGTGTGTTTGAGCACATCGGCAAAATTGCCGGCATGGAAGGAATGGCGGTAGCTCAACACGGTAGTGGCTTCCTGGTCGGCAGCGCGTTGCCAGAGCAGCGGCACTATAACCCACCCCTTCGGGTGCGTTAAGCTTGAGTACAGGCCAAATGTTGTTGAATCACCGGGATCCGGCCAGGAGCACCACCATGAACCAGCATATGCACCTCAATTTCCCGCGAATCTGCCATCTGATTGGCTGCGTATTGGCCCTGCTGCAGCTATCCGGATGCGCCACCAATGCCGTCACCGGCGAGCGCAATTTCCAGTTTTACGGGGAGGAATGGGAACAGCAAGTGGGCGCGCAGATGTATGCGCCGCTCAAGCAGTCTCAGGGCGGCGACCTGGTGCTGGACCCGCAGCTCACCGCCTACGTGCAGTCGGTGGGCGACCGGTTGGCCAACCAGGCGCGCCGCAAGGAGCAGCTGGATTTTGAATTCAGCGTGCTGAATGATTCCACACCCAATGCCTGGGCCCTGCCCGGCGGCAAGATCGTGGTCAACCGCGGCCTGCTGACCGAGCTGAATTCCGAGGCGGAACTGGCGGCCGTGCTGGGCCATGAAATCGTCCATGCCGACGCCGCGCACGGCGCTCGCGCCCAATCCAAGGGCATGCTCACCCAGATCGGCGCGGTGGTCAGCATGGTGGTACTGGGCAGCACCATCGACAATGCGGCCGGGCGCGAGATTGCCATGCTGGTACCGCAGGTGGGCGCGCAATTGCTGACCCAGAAATACGGCCGTGACGCGGAACGTGAATCGGATCATTACGGCATGATCTACATGTCCGAGGCCGGTTACGATCCACAAGGCGCGGTGGAGTTGCAGAAAACGTTCCTGAAGCTGTCCGAAGGCCGCAACCAGGACTGGCTGTCTGGCCTGTTTGCATCCCATCCGCCCTCGCGCGAACGCCTGGAGAACAATATTGAAACCGCCAGGTCCCTGCCGGCCGGCGGCGAGACCGGTGACTCGCGTTACCGCGAACAGATGGCCTGGTTGAGGCGGGTGCAGCCCGCTTACGAAGCCTATGACAAGGCCAACCAGGCCCTGTCGGAAAACCAGGTCTCCGATGCCCAGGAACTGCTCAACAAAGCCATGGCCATCGAGCCCCGGGAATCCCTGTTCCTTGCCCTGCAGGGGGATATCCATGCCCTCAACGACAAGACGCGTCCGGCGCTCAATGCCTATACCAAAGCCATCGAAGCCAATCCGGGCCTGTTCTACGGGTACCTGCGCCGAGGCCAGGTGGAGTTCAAGCGCAGCCAGTCGGATGCGGCCCGCCCCGACCTGGAAAAAAGCCTGGAGCTGATGCCTACGGCCGAGGCGCACTACCTGCTGGGCCTGCTGGACAAGAACCGCGGCGAAACCCGGCTGGCCGTGCAGCATTTCCAGTCGGCCGCCGGTTCGCAATCGGAATCAGGCCAGAAAGCCCGCGGCGAACTGGTGCGCATGGACCTGCCGCAGAATCCCGCCCGCTATGTGCCCTCGAAAGCGGTGGTGGACAAGTCCAATATCGTCTGGGCGGTGTTTGCCAACCAGTCGGGCCTGCCGCTGAAAAACATCGAGGTGAGCTTCGCCTGGCGCGATGATGCCGGCCGCACGCGCAGCAGCAAAACCCTGTATCGCGGCCCGCTGCCGAATGGCAAGCAGGACAATGTGCGCCTGGGCATCCAGCTCAACTCAGCCGCCGAAATCGATTCACGGGTACTGGTGGAAGTAACAGCCGCGCAGATTGCCGAACAATAACGCTACGCACCCGAACATCTGTTGGAAACGGTACAAACGGATTTATATGCTATAGTCAAACAAGACAGGACGTACATCCACCAGGCAGCAAGTGCCGCCAGTGCACGATTCGGCTGCAGTTGCCAACCGCTTCCTGGCGTGACAACGGTCTGTTGCCTTGGGGGTGCAGATTAGGGGTAAGGGCATAATCTCACTGCAACTTTGATCCGCGCACCAGCTGTTTGCAGGCTGCGCGCAGCCATGGAACCTGGCTGGAGAAAAAAGGGACTTTTCATGAAACACTTCCAACATTCTTCTGTTTTTCCTGATTCAGACTTTTCGGTCCACAAATTCCTGGTTGTCGCATTGGCTGCATTCTCGGTTGTGGCGGCAACACCTGCATCCGCCAGGAACAAGGATCCGGTCATCAAGGAAGTTTTTGTTGATCTCGAAGAAGGCAAGATGCACATCATCGGTGATGAGTTTGACGATCCGGACGTCTGGCTGGGCGCGGACGGGCGCAAACTGAAGGTTGTGTTCGAGCGGAATGACCTGCTGGTGGTCAAACTGCCCGATGAAGTTCTGCAGGGTAGCTATGTCCTTGAAGTTGAAAACCGGAAAAACAAGTCCACAACGTTTGACCTGACCATCGCCGAGCCGAGTGGTGCTGGCTCACCAGGCGAGCAGGGACCTCCAGGTCCTCAGGGCGAACAGGGGCCGCAGGGTGAGCAGGGGCCTCCTGGCCCGCAGGGTGGACAGGGTCCCGCCGGACCGCAGGGTGAACAGGGTCCTCCCGGAGAAACCGGTGCTCCGGGGTCCGCGGGCCCACAGGGTGACAAGGGTGACAAGGGTGACCAGGGCGACCAGGGTGAGACAGGCCCACAGGGCATTTCCGGCATCATCCTGGCCGCATCGAGTAACGATTTCGTGAGCACGCCGGGCTCTGAGCTCGCTTTCATTTCAGCCACCGTCAATGTGAATATCGAAGGTGAAGGACACCGTGTGTTCATTGACGCCACCGCCGCCCTCGGCACTACCCTGAACAATGTGTTGCCGCTGAATATCTATCCCTGTTATGAGCGCGAAGATGATGAAGGTGGCAGCACTGGCCTCCAGACACTGGGCGGCGGTTTATGGGGACTTTCGGTACCGGCCGATACCCGCACGGCCATGTCGTTGACTGGCGTCCTGGATGAAGCCGCCCCAGGCAACTACCAGTTTGGCATGTGCGGCGAAGTACCCGACCAGGATACGGAAGGGGAAGAGGAAATCGACACGCAATGGGACTACAACGATTTCTCCTACGTTTCCGTGCTTGTCTTCGAATAGCATTCCTGCTCTGTCATGTTCGCCGGGCACCAACACAGGTGCCCGGTTTTTTTTAGAATTGCGTGGTCCGGAAACGATTCAGAAAGATCCCATGATTTATGACCTGCACACACATAGCCACTACTCCGACGGGACCCTGAGCCCGGCCGAGTTGGTGCAACGGGCTGTTGACCACCACGTGGATGTGCTGGCCATCACCGATCACGACAGCATTGCCGCCTGCCACGTGAATGCAGCCGACGGCCAGGACATCCGGCTGGTCCATGGCATCGAACTCTCCACGCAATGGGAAAACACCGGCATTCATGTGGTGGGGTTGGATTTTGACCCGCACAGTGAGGCCATTCAAAGGGCGGCAGCGCAACAGGCTGAGGCCCGCCAACTTCGTGCCGGGCAGATTGCCGAACGGCTGGAAAAACAGGGCATCAGCGATGCGTTCGATGGTGCTTCCGCCTATGCCGAGGGCAGCTACCTGGGCAGACCGCATTTCGCGCAGCACATCGTGGCCAGCGGCAAGGCCAAAAACCTGCAGGCCGCCTTCAAACAGTACCTGGCTGCCGGCAAGGCCGGCGATGTGAAACACCATTGGGCGGACCTGCCGCAGACGGTGGAATGGATCCACGCGGCGCGGGGAATCCCGGTGCTGGCGCATCCGCTGAAGTATTCACTCACGCGCAGCAAGCTGAAGCGATTGCTGCAGGCCTTCAAAAGCATGGGCGGCCGGGGCGTTGAAGTGGTCTCCGGCCAGCAGACGCCGGACCAGACCCGCGGCATCGCTTCGCTGTGCGCGGAGCTGGACCTGCTGGCTTCCTGCGGCTCGGACTTTCACAGTCCCGGCTCCCTCTGGGCAGAACTGGGACGGTTCCCGGCCCTGCCCGCCGGCCTCACACCGGTGTGGGAAAGCTTCCGCTGACCCGCAATTCCGGCTGCAAGCCGCCTATTTCGATTTTTCCAGCGCCTGTTCCAGGTCGGCCAGGATGTCTTCGATATCCTCGATGCCGATGCACAGGCGAATCATGTCGGGCGTGACCCCCGCCGATTTCAGCTCTTCTTCCGACAGCTGGCGGTGCGTGGTCGAGGCTGGATGCGCGGCCAGCGATTTCACGTCGCCAATATTCACCAGCCGCAGGAACATCTGCAGCGCGTCGTAGAATTTCACGCCGCTATCGAAACCACCCTTGATGCCAAAGGTCAGCAGCGCCGAAGGTTTGCCGCCGGTGTATTTCTGCGCCAGGTCGTAGTAAGGCGAATCGGGCAATCCGGCAAAATTCACCCAGGCTACCTGCGGGTGCGACTGCAGGTACTGCGCCACCGCCAACGCATTGTCACAATGGCGTTGCATGCGCAGCGGCAGCGTCTGCAGGCCCTGCAGGATCAGGAATGCGCTCATCGGGCTCAGCGCTGAGCCGGTATTCCGCAAAGGCACGGTGCGTGCGCGCGCAATGTAGGCAGCCTCCGCCATGGCTTCGGTGTAGATCACGCCGTGGTAGGACTCCTCCGGCGTGGTGAGCATGTGGAATTTTTCCGGGTAATCCGCCCAGGGGAATTTGCCGCTGTCGACGATCACGCCACCCAGCGAATTGCCGTGGCCGGCCATGTACTTGGTCAGTGAATTCACCACGATATCGGCGCCCCAGGCGATGGGTTTCACCAGCGCGGGCGTTGCCACGGTGTTGTCCACGATCAGCGGCACGCCGTGCGCATGCGCCATGTTGGCCAGGGCCTCGATATCCACGATATTGCCTGCCGGGTTGCCGATGGTTTCACAGAACACCGCGGTGGTCTTGTCATCGATCAGCGCTTCCATGGCCGCCGGCGTGTCATCCGCGGCAAAGCGGCACTCGATGCCGAGGCGCGGCAGCATGTGCTTGAACAGCGTGTAGGTTCCGCCGTACAGCAATGGCACGGTGACGATGTTGTTGCCCTGCTCGGCAATGTTCAGCACCGCATAGTTGATGGCCGCGCTGCCGGCGCTCAGGCACAAGCCGGCCAGGCCGCCTTCCAGCGCCGCGCAACGCTGCTCCAGCACATCGGTGGTGGGGTTCATGATGCGCGTGTAAATGTTTCCTGGCACGGCCAGGTTGAACAGGTCGGCGCCGTGCTGGGCGTTGTCGAATTCGTACGCCACGGTCTGGTAAATCGGCACGGTCACCGCCTTGGTGGCCGGGTCGGCCTTGAATCCGGCGTGTACCGCCAGTGTTTGGTCTTTCATCGTTTCACTCCAAGGATTTGAGATCGATAGAACAGCGTCCGGTTGTTGGCGCGCTTAACCTGCGGGGCAATGGCGGCGCAATCCGGGGCTGCATCCAGCAACGCATGATTGTCGCTGCGGCGCGATGCGTCAAGCGCTGAGTGGTGCAATAGATGATGCGCTGAGTGATGTGCTGAGTAATGCGCCGGGGACGGGATGGGTGATCTGATGGACAAGGGCCAAAAAAAAACGGGCCCAGTCTGTGACTGGGCCCGTTCACATACCGTATCGGTCAGCAGCGGGAGCCTACTGGAAGTTCCACTGCAGGCCGAGTGCGTAGGCGGTGCCGATTTCGTCGTACTGGTAGGCGCGGCTCTTGCGGCCTGCGTAGTAGTACTCGGGCTCGTCGTTCAGGTTGACTACTTCGAGGTACACCTGCCAGTTGTCGTTGAAGCGGTACTTGGCGGTAATGTCCATCTGCAGGTGGGCATCGGTGTAGCGGTCATAGCCCTCTTCGACCAGTTCATCGATGTAGCGGTCGCG
>CAYYCX010000128.1:0-11041 GCA_964470455.1 uncultured Wenzhouxiangellaceae bacterium | reverse complement strand
CCCTTACCAGGAGAACTTTGCCTCTTTAACCTGATTAGAAGACATGGTATCTACGATTTAGTTATGGCGCCAGTTCAAAGGCGCCTTTTTCGTGTACGCGGATGGATGGATGCAGGCCGGCCAGGTCAAGCCGCGCCTCGAAATCGTAGTCCAGTGAATCGCTGCTTACCTGCATCAGGTCACCCAGCAGGCGAATGCCGCCCAGCAGGTTGGCACTGGCGGTGAGGGTGATGTCGCCCTGGCTGTAGCCTTCGATGACGGGAAAGTCCTTGCCCACGCCCTTGACCAGTTCATGGCCCTGCACTGACACGGTGTAGACCACACCGCTGAGCGCCAGTGATGAAGGATTGGGGTTGATGATCCTCAGGCCGATTTCAAAGCTCGGCGTCATTCCCTCGCTGGGCAGGGCACGGAATGAACTGAGGGTGACGGTGGGTTGCTCATAGTTTGGGTTCAGCGAAGCGCAGCCGGTAAGGCCGGCGACCAGCAGCACCAGGGCGAACAGCGGACCACACACCTTGCGAATCGTCATGCCAGTTACCCTCCGGGCCAGAAATTCAGGGTGCGCTCTCAGGGTGCGCTGCTTCTGGTTACTCTGCTTCAGGGTGCGCTGCCTCGGGCCGAGCTGACTGAATCCGTGCCGTTTCAGGCTGCACTCGAACTCAATCCCAGCATTTCCTCCAGCTCCGCCAGGCTGGCGCGCTTCTGCGGCTTGCCGTCGATGGGGCTGGGCAGCGCCTGGCGCAGGCTGAGGGTGGGCAGCAACAGCAATTCCACCGCGCGGCCCTCCACTTCGATCACGAACACTGGCACGTTGAGGTAATTGCGGTCGTTGCCCCGCAGGCGGCGCTGTTCCTGTTTGAAGGGCAGGCCGCGCTCCAGAAAATCCAGCACCAGGGTTTCGGCGGCGTCGCAGAAGACATGCAGCGAGATGCGCGAATGTTCGCCGGCTGAACCGTCCAGCACTGGCCCCACCAGTCGCGGAGAATAATCATGCAGCAGGCGCATGGCGGCCAAAGCGGCCAGGCGCAGCCGCTCCTGGTGGTCGGCATGTTGCTGCCCGCCATACAGGCTCTGGTAACTGAGCAGGGCTTCCTGCACTTCCAGGTTGCTGGGCAGGGCCAGCCGTTCGCTGATGCCGATACGCTCGGCAGCCTTGCGCTTGGCGGCATGGAAATCGTATTGCTCTTCGGTGGCGATGATGCGCGCCGCCTCGAGGGCAACCTGGGAGCGGACCTGGTGCAGTTTCCTTTGCTGTCGCCCGGCAAAATCACGGGCGCGGAAGCTGTCAGTAGATCTCGTACGGGTTTTCCGAGACTGGGGCATCCTGGCTCTCTCCTACGGCTTCGGGTTCCATGGGGGGTAGATTGCCTGCTGCGAATATTTCCATGATTGCATCGGGATTATCAAGTCTTGCGAGCAATCCGGTTTCCGGATCGATGCGCGCCTGCGCCAGCCCGGGTGGCATCGGCGGCTGCTGGTCCGCTACGCCTTCCAGCGCCACGGCCATGTAATCGATCCAGATGGGCAGCGCGGCGGCGCCGCCGAGTTCACGCCGGCCCAGCGGTTCGTGGTTGTCAAAGCCTACCCACACCGAGGTCACGACTTCGTTGTTGTAGCCCGAAAACCAGGCGTCGCGCTGCTCGTTGGTGGTGCCGGTTTTTCCGGCCAGGTCGTTGCGGCCGAGCTGCATGGCCTTGGTACCCGTGCCGCGGCGGATCACGTCCATCATCATGGAGCGCACGAGGTAGGCATTGGGTTCGGTGATCACGCGCGGAGCAATCGTGGGTTCGCTCTCGATGCGAATCGGAGCCTGGCCGATGGTGGCGAGGGTTTCGTCCAGGCCGGACTGGTTTTGAGTGATGTCCAGCGGCCGCAGCTCTGGCTGCAACGGTACTTCCTCCACGGATTCATCACCATCAACGTTTTCCGCCACCACCGGATCATCACACGGGCCGCACAATCTCTGCGTTGGTGTTTCGTAAACCAGGCCTCCGGCTGAATCGACGATGCGGTCGATGAACACCGGCTCCACCAGGTACCCGCCGTTGGCGAATACGGCATAGCCGCGAGCCATGGCGAGGGGCGGTACCGATGCGCTGCCCAGGGCCAGGGTCAGGTCGCGGGTGAGATCGCCATCATCAAAGCCGAATTTCAGGATGTAGTCGCGCGAAAATTCCAGCCCCGAGTCGCGCAGCAGCCGGATGGAAACCAGGTTGCGCGAATGCACCATGGCCTCGCGCATGCGCGTGGGGCCATAGAACTTTTCGCTGAAGTTCTGTGGCTTCCAGGTGCGTTCGAGTTCCGGGTCATCGAACACGATGGGCGCATCGTTGATCAGGCTGGCGGTGGTGAATCCCCGTTCCAGCGCCGCTGAATACACAAAGGGCTTGAAGCTCGAACCCGGCTGGCGCTTGCTCTGGATCACGCGGTTGTATTTGCTGCGGCTGAAATCGTAGCCGCCCACCAGCGAGAGTATCCAGCCGGTTTTGGGATTGAGGGAAACCAGCGCGCCCTCGACTTCAGGTACCTGTCCCAGCTCCCAGTTTCCTTCATCGTTCATTCGAACGCGAACGATGTCGCCAGCGGCCAGCACATCGGCGAAAGTCTTCGGCTTGACCCCGATGCGGTCACGGCTGATGAATTTGCCCATCCAGTCCTGCAGCTCGATGGCCACGGTCTGGCCATCCAGCAGGTAGACCAGCGCCAGTTTTTCTTCCAGTTCGGTCACCAGGCCGGGCAACCATCCGGAAATGGGCCGGTAGGGCTCCAGCACCTCGTTCCATTGTTGCGGCGTGTTCCGGTCGGCCAGGTCGATGTGGGCCTCCGGCCCGCGGTAGCCGTGGCGCCTGTCGTACGCTTCCAGCCCCTTGCTGATGGCCTGGTCAGCAGCCGTCTGCAAGCGGCTGTCGATGGTGGTGTAGATCTCGAATCCACCTGTGTAGGCCTGCTGGCCAAGCATTTCCAAAGCCTTCACGCGCACCATTTCAGCGACGTAGGGCGCGGAAAGTTCAGCCGACATACCGTGGTAAAACGCTGCGTCTTTCTCGGCCACGGCCTGCTCGTAGTCAGCCTTGTCGATGTAGCCCAGTTCCAGCATGCGGCTCAGGACATAATCCCTCCGTTCGGTGGCCCGTTCCGGCTGGTTGATGGGGTTGATGCGCGACGGCGCCTTGGGAAGCGCCGCGATCATGGCCGCCTGCGCCAGCGTCAGGTCGCCCACGCCTTTGCCGTAGTAGACTTCCGCTGCCGCGCCCACGCCGTAAGCGCGGTACCCCAGGAATATCTTGTTCAGGTACAGCTCGAGGATTTCCTGCTTGCTGAGCTCCTGTTCGATTTTCAGCGCCAGGAAAATTTCCTTGATCTTGCGGGTAAAGGTTTTTTCGGCCGTGAGGAAAAAATTGCGGGCGAGCTGCTGCGTGATGGTGCTGCCACCCACCGACTTCTCGCCGGTGGTGAGAAGTGTGAAAGCGGCGCGGCTGATGCCCTGGTAATCCACCCCGGGATGTTCGTAAAAGCGTGCGTCCTCGCCGGCCAGGAAGGCCTGCTCCAGCATGTCGGGCATCTCATCGAGGGTCACCGGGACACGGCGCATTTCACCGAACAGGCCAATCAGTTTGCCATCCTGGGTGTAAACCCTGAGGGGTACCTGCAGTTGTACGTCCCGCAGGGTATCAACGTCAGGAAGGTCCGGTTCGAACACCAGGTAAGCGATACCGATGGCGGAAACCCCCAATACCGCCGACAGGAAGATGAATACAAAAAACCACTTAAAGACTTTCTTCACGCTGATTTTTCCTGCTATGCTAGGTCGCAACAAGGGCAAGCCCTTGTTCACGGTGGCCCCATTTGGGCTTGGCGGTCCCCGAACAACATAGTATCAGGCGAGCAGGGAAGCAGCCGGAACAATCACCAACTGACAGCACAAGCTGTATTCGGTTTCTTCCTTCCCGCTTATTGATCTTCCCGCTCGGGTTCGATGCAGAAACGTCCCCGGGCTGAAGGCCGGCTTTTTGGCAGTCATCAATATCAACAAAATTGTCGTTGAGCATTGAGATAGTAACGAATATCTGTTAAAAACTGGTGTAAGAAGTGTCAGTAAGCTATTGTCAAGCAAAGGATTGAGGGCAATTTGAAACTATTAGGCACAAAAAAACCACCCATTATCGGGCTGGATATCGGCGCTTCAAGCATTCGCTTGCTGCAACTCTCCTCGCATGGTTCAAGCTATCGCATCGAGCATTTCGCGATCGAACCGTTGCCGCAAGGCGTGATTGTCGAGAAGTCGGTGCAGGACATTGAGGCCATCTCCGACGCCATCCGCGCGGCGATCCGCAAGTCCGGCTCGAACTCCAAATACTGTGCCGTAGCCGTATCGGGCTCGGCGGTATTCACCAAGACCATCAGCCTGCCTTCCAACCTGGCCCAGGCGGACATTGAAAGCCAGGTGCAGATCGAAGCCAACCAGTACATACCGTACCCGTTGGATGAAATCAGCCTGGATTTCGAAGTGCTGGGGCCATCGGCGCGCAACGCCGACATGGTGGACATCCTGCTGGCGGCCAGCAAGAACGAAAACGTGGAAAGCCGCCAGGACGCGCTGGAATCGCTCGGCCTGAAGGCCCAGGTGGTGGATGTCGAATCATTCGCCATCGCCAATGCCTTTGAACTGATCCGCGAGCGCGACGGCATCCGCAGCACTGAGGCCGTCGGCCTGTTTGACATCGGCTATGACCTGTCCACCCTGATGGTGCTGCGTAACGGTCGCGTACTGTATACCCGTGACCATCCTTTTGGCGCGCACCAGTTGCTGGAAGAAATCATGCGCCGCTACGACATGTCAGCCGAGCAGGCGGCGTTCTTCAAGCGCGGTGAACCGGGGCCGGAAGATTTCGAAGACGCGGTGCTCGAGCCCTTCATGCTCAATGTGGTGCACCAGATCAGCCGCGCCCTGCAGTTCTACAGTTCCAGTTCCGAGTTTTCCAATATCCGCACGCTCTACCTGGCCGGCGACATGGCCATGCTGAAAGGCCTGACCGATGTGGTGGAGCAGGAACTGGGAATCAAAACCAATATTGCCGACCCGGTCAGCGGCCTGGAACTGGCGCCCTCCGTCGCCGTTTCAGCCCTGACCGCCAATGCACCCAACCTCATGGTTTCAATGGGCCTGGCATTGAGGGGGTTTGACTGATGCTGAGAATCAATCTGCTCCCCTGGCGCGAGGAAGCGCGCCGCGAGCGCCAGCGCCAATTCCTGTACTCCCTGGTCGGGACCCTGGTACTGGGCGCGGTGCTGGTGCTGGTAGTTGGCCTGTTTTTCGACCAGAAAATCAGCATCCAGGAAGCCCGTAACCAGAAAATCCAGACTGAAATCAATCGCCTGCAGCAGCGCATCGACCGCATCGCGGAACTCGAACGCACTCGCAACCGGTTGTTGTCCAGGAAGCAGATCATCGAGCAGCTGCAGGCCAGTCGCTCCCTGACGGTTGAGCTGCTGGACAAGCTGGCCAAGACCATTCCGGTGGGCGTCACGCTCACCGATGTGCGGCAGCAGGGGCAGCGGGTGACGCTGTTGGGAACCAGCCAGTCGAACGCCCGTGTTTCGGCATATTTGCACAGCCTTGAAGAGATGGATCTTTTCACCAATCCGGAACTCCAGTACGTGCGTGCTTCGGCCCAGCCGGTTTCGCGCACGGAGACCTATGAGTTCGCCATCAATGTCAGGCTGCGGAACGCCAAGGCGGATGCCGACGCGGAAGCCGGGTTTGACGAGCCGGTGGGAGGGGCGAACTGATGCTCAATGAACTGAGAGACCTCGATTTCAATGACATTGGCAGTGCGCCAACTTCGGTACGTTACGTCATTCTTGGCCTGATACTGGCGGTCGTTCTGGCCATCGGCTACTTCCTGCTGGTGAAGAACAAGATTGAACAACTGGAACGGGTGGAACAGAAAGAGCTCACCCTGCGCCAGGATTTCGAATACAAGCAGCAGAAGGCCGCCAACCTCGAAGCGTATGAGGCACAACTGGCGGAAATGCAGGAACTGCTGGAAACCATGTTCCGGCAGTTGCCCAGCAAGACCGAGATGGACAAGCTGCTGGTGGATATTTCCCAGGCCGCCCTGGGTGCCGGTATCGATGTGCAGCTGTTCCAGCCGAACGCCGAAGCGCTGCATGACTTTTATGCCGAGCGGCCGATTTCGGTGCGCATGCTGGGCGATTACCACCAGTTCGGTGAATTCGTGGGCGGAGTGGCATCCTTGCCGCGCGTGGTGATCCTCACCATGCACGACATCTCGTTGCGCCGCGCCAACGAACGCGATGTGGGCGTGAGTCGCAATGACGGCCGGCTGATCCTGGAAGGAACGGTCAAGACTTACCGCTACATCGACGAAGAAGAGGCGGCAGAACGTGCTGCCCGGCAGGCAGCGGAGGCGAAACGATGAGCCACTTCCGCACATCCCTGTTGTTCGCTACCAGCCTGGTGCTGGCGTTGGTGTTGACAGCCTGCAGCAGCAACCAGGATGACCTGGACCGCTACATCGCTGATGTAAAAGCCAAGCCGGCTGCGCCCATACCGCCAATTCCCACGGTCAGAACCTATACGCCCTATGAATACGAAGGGCTTGAAGGCCGCGACCCGTTCCGGCGTTCCACTTCCGAAGGCGCGGACGAGGTGGCGGCGCAAACCAACACCGATGGCCCGAGGCCCGATTTCCAGCGCACCCGCGAATACCTGGAAAGGTTTGATCTCGACACGCTGACCATGGTGGGAACGTTTTACAAGGAATCATCGGAATGGGCACTGATTCGCGACCCGGACGGAGTGGTCCATCGCGTTTCGGTGGGAAATTACATGGGTAAAAACCATGGAAAGGTTGGCCTGATCGCCCAGGATGAAGTGCAGCTTTCCGAGTTCATTCCTGACGGTGCGGGTGGTTGGATCGTTCGGGATGCAACCATGGCCCTGGGCGGAAGCTAGAACATGGATCGAATTGGGCTGAATACCTTGAGAGGCAGAGCCATGAACAGCTACAAGAACAGGCTTTCCATTAAGCCAAATTTCTGTGAAAGAGGGCGCAGCATGCGTAACGTAAGAAAAGGATTTCTGAGAAGCATAGCTCTGGTGCTGGCAGTGGCGCCGGTGTCGCTGGCCTTGGCCGATACGACGGTGACTGGAATCAGCCATGCATCGGGCGCTGACGGCAAGGTGAGGATCACCCTGGCTACCAGCGGCGACACGCCGCAGGTCAGTGTCTTCGCCACCGAGAGCCCGGCGCGCATCGTGCTGGACCTGGCAGACTCCAGTTACAGCGGCAACAGCGACTCAGTGACGGTGGGCATGGGCTCGGTGCAGCAGTATGCGGCAGTCGGAGCCGGTGGCCGTACCCGCCTGGTGGTGGATATGAGCCAGTCCGCCAATTACGACTACGCAGCTTCTGAAGGCCAGGTGGTTCTTGAAATCGGTGGTGGCGACAGCGTGGCTGCGGCCAGCCCGGCTTCCTCATCCTATTCCTCCAGCGCTTATGGCCAGAGCATTACCGGTGTGGATTTCCGCCGCGGTGAAAATGGTGAAGGCCGCGTGATCGTCAGCATGAGCCGCCCCGGCACGAACATGTCGGTTGATGAAGGCACCAACCGGGTCACGGTTGATCTATTCAACGTCACCCTGCCGGACAACCTCGACCGTCGTCTCGACGTGATCGACTTTGCCACCCCCGTGCAGTACATCGATGCCAGCCCGATCAGCAACGGTGTGCGCCTGACACTGAGCATCGCGGGGGCGTTTGAACAGCTGGCTTATGAATCCGGTGACAGCGTTGTCATTGAAGTGCAGAAGCTGGTGAAGGACCTGGCCGCCCAGGAAAAGGAAGAGATCAAGTTCTTTGAAGAAAAAACCTATGAAGGAACCCGCGTAACGTTCAACTTCCAGGACATTCCGGTTCGTTCAGTGCTGCAGCTGATCGCGGACGTATCCGACCTGAACATCGTGGTGGCGGATAGCGTGGGCGGTAACCTCACCCTGCGCCTGACCAACGTGCCATGGGACCAGGCGCTGGACATCGTGATGGATGCCCGCAATCTGGACATGCGCAAGAACGGCAACGTCATCTGGATTGGCCCCACGGCCGAAATCGCCGCGCGCGAGCAGCAATTGCTGAAAGCCTACCAGGACAAGCAGATTCTCGAGCCTTTGCAGACCGTGTTGCTGCCGATGTCCTACTCCAAGGCCATTGACATGAAAACCCTCATCGATGAGTCCTCGGCTTCAGTGGATTCCGAATACGGCTTGCTGTCGGAGCGTGGTTCGGTGACTGTGGATGAGCGCACCAACACCCTGCTGATCACCGATACCGCCGATCGCATCACGGCCATCCGCGAGCTGTTGACCGAACTGGATTATGCGGTGCGCCAGGTACAGATCGAATCCCGCATCGTGATTGCCAGTTCCGAATTTGCCCATGAACTGGGCGTACGTTTCGGCGTCAGCTACCTGCATGCCGGCAGCAACATCGGCGTGATCGGCGCGGACGGCAGTGCCGTAGACACCCTGAATCCCGCCATCGACCCGCGTGATGATGGCCTGCTGGACATTCCGGCCTACCCGAACCGTTACCAGGTCAACCTGCCGGCTCCGACCCCCAATGCGGCTACGCTGGGCCTGTCTTTCCTGACCGGCGATGTGATCCTGGACCTGGAGTTGTCAGCGCTGGAATCGGAAGGCGAGGGTGAAGTGATTTCAACCCCGCGCATCATCACCGCCAACCAGGCTGAGGCGTACATTCAACAGGGTGTGGAAATTCCGTATGAAAACTCCACCTCTTCAGGCGCCACCGCGGTGTCCTTCAAGGAAGCGGTGCTGGAGCTGAAAGCAACACCGCTGATCACGCCGGACAACCGCATCCAGCTGGACCTGGAAATCAAGCAGGATACCGTGGGTGAAATCTACCAGACGGCGCGCGGCGGTTCGGTACCCTCCATCGATACCCGCGAACTGAATACCACCGTACTGGTCGAGAACGGCGATACCGTGGTGCTGGGCGGTATCTTCCAGGATGAGAATTCTTCCAAGGAAGAGAAAGTGCCCTGGCTGGGCGACATTCCGGGCCTCGGCGCGCTGTTCCGCCGCCGCGCCAACGATTCCAGGAAGCGCGAACTGCTGATCTTCGTAACGCCGACGATTGTTGAAGACCGTCCGATACTCTGATCGCCTGTTCTTTCCGCATCAAACGCCCGGCATTGCCGGGCGTTTTTTTTGCGCACTCTCTTGAGGTACATTGTCGCCAACATGTGTGCCGCAACTCTTTCCCAAACAACCCGCGAGCTGCTGCCGGAATTCAGGCCGGGAACATCGGCCGTGCTGGTCAGCGTACCGCATGCGGGTACAGGGCTTGCCTCCGGCATGGCGGAACGCCTCAGCGAGGCGGCACGGGACCTGCCCGATACCGACTGGTTCGTCAACCGGCTGTATGGATTCGCTTCCGCCATGGGCGCCGGCATGCTGGTGGCCCGCGCCGCCAGGCTGGTGGTGGACCTGAATCGCCCGGCTGATGACCAGCCGCTTTACGATGCCAGCCAGACGCGCCTGATGACGGGCGTGATTCCCATGCAGTGCTTTTCAGGCTCTCCGGTTTACCTGCCGGGCCATGAACCCGACGCTGCCGAAACCGCGGCCCGGCTGGAGCGCTACTGGGTGCCCTATCATGGCCAGTTGCAGGCCGCACTGGAACACATTCGCGAGCAACATGGCTACGCCATCCTGCTGGATGCGCACTCTATTCGGTCGCGATTGCCGCTGTTGTTTGAGGGTGTATTGCCTGATCTCAACCTGGGCAGCAATGGTGGCCGCAGCGCCGCGCCGGGTTTGATACAGGCCGCCGCAGCCCGTTTGCGCGCGGGTGACTGGTCGGTGGTGGTGGATGGTCGCTTCAAAGGCGGGTTCATCACACGCCACTACGGACAGCCTGTAGAGAACGTCCATGCGCTGCAACTGGAAATCGCCCAGCACCGCTACATGGATGAAATCCCGTCTTCACTGTCGCCTGCCTGGAGTGATGAACGGGCCGCAGCCCTGCAGCAGCATCTGCGCGGCCTGGTGGAAACCCTGCTCAACTGGAAACCCCGAAGTGATTGAACGGGACCTGAGCTGTCGCAGCGTGCTAACTGCCGAAGGCTGGCTGGGGCCGGCGCTGATCCGCGTTGACAGGGAAGGTTACGTGGAGGCGGTGGAACGCCTGCCGGCCGACACCTTGCCGGTGCTCGGCCATGTTCTCCCCGGCATGCCCAATCTCCACAGCCATGTGTTCCAGCGCCAGATGGCGGGATTGGCTGGGGTGGGCGCGGGGGGACACCCGCCGGCGGTTGAGGAAGACAGCTTCTGGACCTGGCGGGAACGGATGTACCGGCTGGCCCTGCGCATCGAACCGGACCAGCTGCGGGCCATCGCGGCCTTTGTGCAGGCCGAGATGCTGGAAAACGGCTACACCAGTTGCGCCGAGTTCCACTACCTGCATCACCAGCCGGATGGCCGGGCCTATGACGATCCCGCTGAGATGTCGGCACAGATCCTGGCGGCCGCCGGGCAGTCCGGCATGTCCCTTACCCTGTTGCCGGTGCTGTATTGTCGCAGCGGATTTGGCAGCGATACGGTGGCCGAGCGGCAAAGGCGGTTTCGCAACACGCTGGATGAATACCTGGCCATCCACGGCCGCTGTGTGGAAATGACCAGCAAGCATGCCCTGCACCGCACCGGGATTGCTCCACACTCGCTGCGGGCCGTGTCGTCACGGCAATTGCGCGACCTGCTTCAGGCCACCCGCGACCTGCCGCAACCGGTGCATATCCATATTGCCGAGCAGCGCCGCGAAGTGGAAGAATGTCTCGCCGCCCTTGGCGCACGCCCGGTGGACTGGTTACTGCGGCAGCACGCGGTGAACGATGACTGGTGCCTGGTACACGCCACGCACATGGATGCCGCGGAAACCTCCGCTGCCCTGGAATCCGGGGCTGTGATCGGTTTGTGTCCAACCACCGAGGCTGA
>CAYYCX010000127.1:0-11076 GCA_964470455.1 uncultured Wenzhouxiangellaceae bacterium | reverse complement strand
CCGCTGCCGCCGATTTCCAGCCCGTCCGGCGATTCCAGCCACCAGGTGGCGTCCGCCTGCATGCCCAGGGGCTTCCAGAGTGTTTCCGACAGGTAATCCGCCAGCCATTGCCCCGTAGCTGCATGCAACAACGCGCCCGCCACCTGGGTTTCGCCGGTGCTGTAGTTCCAGCGGGTGCCGGGATCGCTTACCCGCGGCAGGTCCGCCATCAGTTGCAATATGGCGCCGGGTTGCTGCGCGATCTGGGCTTCCAGCATGCGCCGGCGGTCTGAAGCGGGATCGGTGTAGGTTTCGTTCCACCCGACCCCGGACGACATCAGCAGCAGCTGCCGCACCATCACGCCGTCGTAAGCAGTACCCTTGAGCCGCGGCAGATAGGTCACGATCGGCTCATCAATGCTGGTGATATGACCGTCCCGGATGGCCGCACCGATCAGCAACGAGGTAATGGACTTGACCACCGACATCGACATCCAGCGGGTGTTTTCATCATTGCCGCGCTGGTAGGTTTCAAACACGATTTCACCCTGGTGCAGGATCACCAGCCCGGTGACGTCGTTCAGGGCAATCACATCGACCAGGTCGTACTCATCTCCATCGACGGAAAACGAAAAATCCGCCATGTCGCGCAAGCGCACGGGCAGCTCTGAAACCACCTGCCCCCGAGCAACAGTGCGCACCGGGAACAGCCGGTGGATATTCCGGAATGTATTGACCCGGACATCATCCAGCAGGCTGCCGTCATAGACCTGGCGCACGGTGCCGATATCCTGCCCGGCGTCGAATGCCTGCGCTGTATCCGCCGTCGGCAAGGCGAAGGCCAACAGCGCCAGGCAACCGGCCAGCGCATACCCGGAACAATGCAGATTACGGTGAAGGATAGGCTTCAAACTCCTTCAGCGGGCCTTCGGCGCAGGACCAGTTGGCGCGTGAGCCCACGAAAATCCGCGCCTGCGGCAGGATGGCGGGTTCCTGGTCCAGCGAACCGGCTGGAATGAACACCATGCCCATGGCCTCGATGAAACGCGGCACACGGCCTCCGCACACCGTGCAGAAACTGTTGGTGAAGCGTTCTGCTTCAGGCAGCTTGAACGACTTCACCAGTTCCTCGCCGCCGTCCCAGCGCAAGGTGCCCTTGAGGAACAGGTTGCTGGCATGGCCAGTGCCCGATGCCTTGCGGCAACGGGAACAGTGGCAGTGGTAGAAGCGCAGTGGCTCGCCGGTAGCGGTGTAACGCACCGCCCCGCAGAGACAACTGCCACTCAGTGAACTGTCTGGCATGGTTTGATTCCCTCGGTGCCGTGTTGTGAACAGACGGTTACTTCACCGTGGCGATGCATTCGATCTCGGTTCGCGCACCCAGCGCCAGTCCACTGGTGCCCAGCGCGCTGCGGGCCGGCGGGTTGGTGGGAAAATAGGTTTTGTAAACCTCATTCATGGCTGCCCATTCCGCTATATCCGCCAGGAACACGGTGCACTTGACCACCTCCGCCAGCGATGAACCGTTGGCTTCCAGCGTGGATTTGATGTTCTCCAGGGTCTGGCGTGTTTCCGGGCCTATGCCCCCTTCAACCAGCTCGCGGGTACCGGGAGGAATGCCGAGATCACCGGACAGGTACAACATGTGCCCTACCCGTACGGCTTTGGAAAAGGGGTAACCTGAATCCGGGTCCCAGTCGTGCTTCACTTCCGGTGCTTCAGCCAGGGCCACTCCGGACAGGGCCAGCCCGGCCAGCAGGGCCGTCAATGCCAATTTTCTCATGTTGCGGTTCCTCATTTGGTGGTGTTGCGGATGGTGTTGTCAGGTTCAAACTTACCCAATTTCGCCTCTCCTGGCGAATCCGGCAATATGTTCGGCGGCACGGAAAGCCAGCGCCTGGATGGTCAGCGTGGGTTGCCCACGGCCCGAACTCACCAGGCTGGAACCATCGCAGATAAACAGGTTGGAAACTTCATGCGAGCGGTGATGGCGATCCACCACGGAGTTGGCCGGGTCATCACCCATGCGGCAGGTACCCAGCAGGTGAACCAGCAGGTTCTGCGGCACCACCGGTTCCCGCATGGTGCTGACCGCGCCCGCGGCCAGCAGGATCTCTTCGCCGCGATCCTGCAGGAACGCGGCCATCGCCAGATCGTCCTCGTGATCGCGGAAGGTGATGCGCACCAGCGGCCTGCCGTGCGCGTCGCGGTGGTCAGGGTCCAGCGTGATGTTGTTGCGCTCCAGCGGCAGTGAGGTGGTGCTGCCGAGGATACCCATCTGCCGGCTGAAGTGGTTGACGATGTCCCGCTTCAGTTCCCTGCCCCAGCGCAACCTGGGTATCGTCGCTTCGGTGAGTGCGTTCATGATGGGCCCGGCCTCCGTCATCGGCCTGCCATCCAGCCCGCCGCCCCCGTAAAAGCCGCGCACCGGGTCATGTTCATAAAAATCGTGGGCGATGCGAGTGCACTGGATGCCTTTCCAGTCATTCAGTTCGTGTTCGAAGTAGCCATGAACCACCGAGTGACAGTTGGGCATCAGGTACTTGCCCACCAGGCCTGAGCCATTGGCCAGCCCGTTCGGGAACAGGGCGGATTCCGACATCAGCAACAGTCGCGGAGTCTCAGCCCCGTTGGCGGCCAGCACCACCGACCTGGCTTTCTGGAAATGCTGTAGCCCATCGGCATCGAGGTAGGCGGCGCCGGTCATTTTGCCCCGCTCATCGGTTTCCAGCCGGAACACGGTGGAAAACGGCCGGATTTCGCAGCGTCCGGTGAGTTCAGCTGCGGGAATCATCGACACCAGCGCCGATGACTTGGCATTCATCTCGCATCCGAAACCCATGCAGAAACCGCAGCTGGTGCAGGCCGGCCGGCCTTTGTAGGGCTGCGACAGGATGGCCACCGGCGCGGGTTGCGGGTGCAGGCCGATCTTTCGCGCGCCGCGTTCAAACAACACTCCGGATGACTTCACCGTCATGGGCGGCAGCGGATAAGGTTTCGAACGTGGCGGATCAAACGGCCCGGGAGCACCGGACACCCCGATTTCCCACTCCACTTTGCTGTAGTAAGGTTCGAGTTCCTCATAGCTGATCGGCCAGTCGGCAAAACCCGTACCCGAGATCGGCCCCAGCACGCTTCGTTCCTGGAAATCCAGCGGCCGCATGCGCCAATAGTTGCCTGAAAAATGCACGCTGCTTCCACCTACCGTGCGTGCATACAGCGCTGCCGGCGGGCCATTGCTGCCGTCGCGCACCACCGCCGTCCCGCTTTCATCCTGGCGAAAGGTTTGAAAATCCGTCCAGGCGGGATGGCCCGTCAGGCCGGAGCCGAAAAAATTGTCCAGTTCATCGTGTTTGAAATCAGCCGCGGTGCGATACGGGCCCTGCTCCAGCACCACGACGGAAAACCCTGCGGTTGACAACTCCCTGGCCAACACGCCACCGGCTGCACCTGAACCGACGATGAGAAAATCTACCGGTGTCGATTCCTTGTAACGAATCCTTGGCTCAGGAGCTGGCATGGCCGTTCTCCCTGGCATACTCGGCATCGTAATAGCCAAAAGGCGCCTGCCACACATGCCGGGATTCAAAACCGATCAGCTGCCAGGCCTTCCCGCCGGTGTTGCCACCATAACTCGGCAGGGCAAACAGACCGAGCAGGGTCAGGAAATGCACGGTTCCAAAGAACGGCGTGTTCTCGATCTGGCCCAGAAGTGCGGTCTGCTGTTCAAAATCCAGGCTGGCAAAAGACATTCCGTGCGCCGTTGCCGAACGATTATCAAGTTCAGCCATGCCCTCGCGTAACATGCCGGCAGCGCCCGCCATGAAGCCGCCGAGCGCGGCATCGATAAAGTGCACGGCACCCAGTTCGCTGCCACCGGGCGTTTCATCAGGTGGAAATATCTGGTCGGCCACCGCGGCCAGCGTGTCGGCCTCGGCGGTGGATAGGTGAACCATGGCTGCCTGCTCATCCATGGCCCTGCCGGCACTTTCAACTGCAGCCAGGAGAGCACTGCTGTGAGCCCCCAGCCAGGCGCCGCCCAGCACCGCAGCTGAGTGTTGCAGGAAATCGCGTCGGGATGGGGGCTGCTTCTTCATGGGCTGTTTTCCGCCTGCCTGGGATTGCCTGGGATTACCTTACTTGACTTGAGTTGCCCTTCTATTGCGTTGTATTGCCTTGGATCGACCTGGGCCTGCACACAAGAATAGCAGTTGTTGGGGGTTTGTCCCGCGACAATTTCCCGAAGTGACTGTTCCACCCGATAAAAAAGCTTTGCACCCCCTGGGGGATGCAAAGCCAAGCGCACACAAGAAATCAGCGGGATCAGGCCAGCACGGGCAATCCGCTGGTGCGGCGGTTTACCGTGTGCTTGCCAGGTCTTTCTTCACGTCCGGCCTGGCCGGAGGATCAATCGATACCAGTTCGCCGGTCTTCCGGTTGACGTTACACAACGCTACAAACTGATCGCCTTCAGGCGTGAACACTTTCAGCCGCAATTGCTTGCCGGATTTCCTCACGCCGTCCAGACGTACATCGGCCGGTTCGTCAGCGGACCCGTAGGCTACTTCCGCGGCTGCGCGGCACTGCTCAAAAGCCGCGGCCGTACTCGTTGCGGCCCAGGCGGGGCTCAGCAGGCCGGCAACCAGCAAAGCGCTCGAAAACATCAGCGCGGGGCGGGAAATTCTTCTGGAACGGTTCATGGTGGCTCTCCTGTTTTTTCTGGCCGGTATCGGCTTGTACCGGTATCGTGGTTCACGATATGCTCTGCACTGACGCAGGTAAATGCAAAAAATCGCAATTTGGATATGCAAATATGCAGAGTATTGATTGGCAGGATCTTCGCTACCTGATGGAAATCGTGCGCGGCGGTACGCTCACGGCGGCTGCACGCAAGCTGGGGGTGAACCAGACCACGGTCTCAAGGCGCATCAGCTCACTGGAAACCGCACTGAATGCGCGTTTGTTTGATCGATCCAACAACGGCTGGTTCATCACGCCGGTGGGCGAATCCGTGATGCGCTCGGTGGAGGTCATCGCCGGCGAGGTGGCCAACATCGGCCGCCTGGTGCAGGTTGACCGGCAGGAGCTCAGTGGCCGGCTGAAAATCACCGCGCCGGATATCTGCGTGCAGGGCCTGCTGATGCCAGGTCTGAATGAGTTCACCCGCCTCTACCCTGAAATCGATATCGACCTGGTAGCCACTGAAGCCCTGCTGGACCTCTCCCTGCACGACGCCGATGTGGCCTTTCGCTGCACCAACAAGCCACCGCCCAACGTGCTGGGAACGCATATTGCCGATTTCACCTATGCCATCTACGCCACGGCGCCGCTCTACCGACAGTTTCTGGACGACCCCGCCAGCGTGGGCGGTATCGGCTGGTCCGGCGAGGGCCGGGCTGTACCCGACTGGATGGCCGCCGATTTTCCCGGCATGCAGGTACGTTACCGCGCCAACTCGCTGAACGTGGCGTTCAACCTGGCCCGCCAGGGCCTCGGTTTTTGCCAGCTGCCCTGTGGCCTTGGGGATGCCTCAGCCAAACTGCGCCGCGTACCCTCCAGCTACCGCGCCGAAACCACCGGTTTCTGGCTGCTGTCGCATATCGACCTGCGCACCACGGCACGCATCCGGATTTTCCGTGACTTCATGCTGGATGCGATGCAGCCTTACGTGCCCCTTATCGAAGGCAAGTGCGAACGATATTACGAACAAAGGCATGAGCTGGAGAACCAGCTGCACGCGAACACCAGGCATCCCGGGGCGCAGCAGGGGCTGGCTGCCGGATAGGTCTTGGGCGAATTCAGCGCTCCAGCTGCATCAAGCGCGACCCGGCCACAAACAGCAGTATGCCCAGCACCAGCATCAGGCTGCAGGGAAGCAGCATTTCCGCCACGGAAAATTCACGCCAGGTGGCGCCTTCAAACATCAGGATGGCCCATTTGACCGGACTGAAATGGCTGACACTGACCATCCACGAGGGCATGGCGAACAGGGGAATCATGCCTCCACCAAACATGGCGAAAACCATCATCACCGCCCAGCCCACGCTGGACATGCCGCGCTCGGTTTTGCCGATGGCTGCCAGAAACATCATGATGCCGACGAAAATCGTTGCCGCCGACAGAACAGCGAACAACACTTTATGCGGCTGGTCGACCGGCACTCCGAACACCAGCTGCGCCACCAGGAAAAAAATTCCCAGAACGAATACGAGGGCCAGGAAACAACCCAACGCCTTGCCACCGAGTATCTGTAAGCGGCTGACGGGCGCAACCACCAGGCGGGTCATGGTGCCCTGGGTTTTTTCCTGAACCAGCGCTGTGCCAAAACCCATGACCACGCCCATGATGGCCCAGAACATGGCCTGTGGCATGGTAATGGCATAGGCGTTCGCCGGGCCCTCCTGCTGCACCACCACGTCTTCCTGGACCAGTTTCAGTGGCATCAGCGCTTCGCCAATCCCGGTTGATTCATCCGGGCTTACGCCTGAACCTGCATCTGCCTCTGCTTCTGCGGATGATCCCGGGGCAGCCTGTTGCTCAACCAGATCCTTCATTTGTGGCAGGTAGTCGTTGAGCAGGTTCTTCCAGTCTTCCGGCATGTCGGGATTGCCCTGCAAGGCCTCCAGCGACTGGTCGAGCTGTTCAGCCAGGGCATCCGCATTGCTGAAAGTATCTTCAAAACGCTGGATGCCCAGCTTCATCATCACGCCCTGCAACAAACCGGCTTCGGCTTTGCGGGATGGGTCCACGCCGATGAGAAGTTCTGGCGGCGAGCCGGAAAACAGGCTGCCATAAGCCTGGCCAAAACCCGGCTGGATGATGATGAAAGCGGTCTTCTTGCCCCGGCGAACCAGTTCCCTGGCCTGCTCGGCCGGCACCACCTCCACGCGCAATTCCTCCAGCTCATCCATGCGCTGCACAAACTGCTGCGAAGTCGCCGTCTGGTCCAGGTCGGTCACCGCTACCGACATGCCGCTGCCGGAACCACCGCCGGAAAATATCGAGCCGAAGAAAGCCGCAAACAGCAGCGGAAAGCCAAAGGTGAAAAACAGTGTCACCTTGTCGCGGAACAACAGCTTGAGATCCTTGACCACCATCGCCATCAGCACACCCATGTTCAATCCCTCAGGTGCCGGCCGGTGAGATTCAGGAACACCTGTTCCAGGTTCGGCCGGGCCAGGCTGAGTTCACCCATGTCGCAGCCCGCGGCCAGCAGACGCTGGATTTCCGCCAGCGGATCGCTGGTGCTGATGCTCTGTTCAGTGCCGCCGTCGATGTAGCTGAGCAGGCTGTCACCACCGTGTTGCCGGATCAGCCGGTCAACCGTATCCAGCGCCAGCAGCCGGCCCTGCTCGACGATTCCGATGCGATCACACAGCTTCTCGGCCTCTTCCATGTAGTGCGTGGTATAAACAATGGTCATGCCCCGGGCTTTCAGCGCCAGGACACTTTCAAACAAACGGTTGCGCGATTGTGGATCCACGCCCACGGTGGGTTCGTCCAGCAGCAGTATTCGCGGTTCATGCAACAGGGCGATAGCGAGGTTCAGCCGGCGCTTCATGCCTCCTGAATAGTTCCCGACCCGGTCGCGTGCGCGGTCGCTGAGCGCCACAAAATCCAGCACCCGGTCACAGGCGGATTTGAGCGTATTGCCCTGCAAGCCGTACAACCGGCCGAAAAATTCCAGGTTGTCCCGGGCGGAGAGCTCTTCGTAAATGGCCAGGGCCTGCGGGGCAATGCCCAGTTGGCGCTTGGCGGCCAGGCTCACCGGAGGCAGGCCATCGACCAGTACACTGCCCGAAGTGGGCAACAGCTGGCCGGAGATCATGGCGATCAGCGTACTCTTGCCGGCTCCGTTGGGGCCCAGCAGGCCAAATATTTCACCCCGGGGAATCTGGATGGAAAATTCATCAACTGCCAGCAGGTCAGCAAAGCTGCGGCTGACTTTATCGAGTTGGATCATGCATGGCCCACCCCCCCAGGGCAATTGTGACGCAATTGTGACGCAATCGTGACTCGCGGCTCGGTTGGTTTTCACCTCCTTTTGATGATAACCGCTTTTTCACGCTTGTGGAGTTCCACAGGTTCGCGATCCGGCGCAAGGCCACTCCGTCGCAAGGCAATTGAGTCCGGCGGGACGATTGCGTAGCATGAGACCAGGTGGGTGTGACCGTTGACCCAGACCGGCCTGATGGCATTCAGGCCGGTGCAGGAGAGCCCGAATGAACCATCGATCCTTTCGAAACCAGCGCGGCGGCAGCTTGCTCGGGAATGTTCTCCTGCTGGCCCTGTTCGCCTACGGAATTTACATCGGCATCCAGTACGTGCCCCAATACATCGAGTCCAAATCGCTCGATTCAGTATTGCAAAGCATCAGGGACCAGCATGGATCGCATCCATACGTAAGCGCGCAACAGGTGAGCCAGGCCATCAGCTCGAACCTGAACCTGAACCAGATGGACGATATGATGAAGCATGTACAGGTGCGCGAGGGTTCGCCGGGGATCAGCATTGAAGTCAGCTACCAACGTGAACTGGACCTGGTTTTCCGCAAAATGACCCTGTCTTACGATAAGAGCGTTGACCTGGATTGATGGCTCCCGACACGCTGGCATTGCGGCATTTGCCACCGTTCGAACCGTGACGATTCACGCACCGACCGGTACTCCCCGCCGTGGAAGGTGATCGCAGTTACTACCTGGTCTGCCTGCTGCCGGTGATACTTCCGGTGTTGTTCTGGGCCGCGTATCACTGGCATGCTGATCGCCACCTTCCGGAGCCACCCGGGCACCTGCTGCTGGCATTCCTGTTGGGCATAGCTTCGTTCTACCTGGGATTATTGATGTACTGGCTGCTGGGGCAGATCGACCAGCGCCAGGACGCCTTCGCCCTGGCCGACACAGACCTGCCTGGCCTGCTGCTGTATTGCATATCAGTGATCGGCGTGATTGAGGAGGCGGTGAAGATTCTGCCGTTTGTGCTCATCGTGTTGCGTTTCCGGGAGTTCGATGAGCCCATCGACGGAATCATTTACGCTTCATTCATCGCGCTGGGCTTCGCCGCGCTGGAGAACCTGTATTACCTGGATTCGCTGACCACGGCCCAGGCTTACGCGCGGGGCTTTGCCAGCCCGGTAGTACACATCGTGTTTGCTTCCATCTGGGGTTATCACATCGGCAAGGCACGGCTGCAAGGCAGGCCGTTGTTGCCGGTCATCCTGCTGGTACTGCCAATTACCGCGATCCTGCACGGATTCTATGATTTCCTGGCCATCGGCCTGCCCAATGTGGCGCTGCCGGCCGTTGCCGCCCTGATTGTGGGCCTTTGGATACGCCGCCTGTACCTGATCCGCGACCTTCACAACGCATACAGGCAAAGCAGTACACGCAGTAAAGCCTGATGCCGGAATCTCCCGGCCGCGTGAGCCCGACCAAAAATCAGTCGAACGAGTCCTTGAAGATCAGGTCTTCCGATACGTCCAGATCGATGGTTTCCATTGCGTGGTTATTGTCCGGATCGGGATCATCAATTCCGGCGGACACCTGCGCTGTGCTCACCAGTGAACCACTGGCGCTGGCCGCGATCACGCAGGTTGCAGAGTAGTTCACCTGAGTGCCTTTGGGCAGGTTGACGGTATGGTTGACATTGCCTGATCCGGAAGCCGGGCAGGATGCCCCTGATCCTGCCTGGCAGGTCCAGGTGCACTGGGTCAGTTCGGCCGGGAAAGCACTCTGCACGGTGACCTGGCTCACGGCACTGGAGCCGGCATTACTGGCAGTCATCGTCAGGTTGACTGGCTGGCCCGGCTTGGGATCGGCGGTGGTTTTCTGCAGGGAAATGCCCAGATCCGCTACATAGCTGATGGTGTCCGTATCCGTGGCATTATTGTTGCCTGCCACAGGGTCCGGGATCAGTGATGCAACACTGGCCGAGTTCACCAGCGATCCGCTGGCTGAGGCATCTACATCGCAGATGGCGGTAAACGTTGCGCTGCCTTGCGGTGGAAGATTCACGTTCTGGTTGATGTTGCCGTTGCCGGCTGAAGCACAACTTCCGCCTCCGGTGGCTTCGCAAATCCACTCGCAATTCCGCAACTTGTTGGGAAACGCATCACTGACCAGGGCGCTGGTGATCGCGGATGGGCCGCTGTTGCTGGCCACCAGTGTATAGATCACGGATTCTCCGGCAATGACCGTGCTTTGTTCATTGCTGAGAGTAACCGCCAGGTCAGCGTTGCTGGAGAGGGTGTCTGTATCGGTAGCGCTGTTGTTGCCCGGCACCGGGTCTGTTGTCGCCGCGGAAATACTGGCGGTGTTCACCAACGAACCCGTGGCGGTCGATTTGACCGTGCAGGTGGCGCTGAAGGTTACGCTGCCGTTCACCGGCAGATTCACGCTGCGGTTGATACTGCCACTGCCACTGCTGACACCGCAGCTGGCACCGCCGGCGGAGCCGCAAGTCCAGCTGCAGTTCTGCAGGTTGGAATTGAAGGCATCCGTCACCGTGGCGTTGCTGACGTTGCTCGGGCCGGCATTGCTGGCCACGATGCTATAGGTCGTCTGTGCACCCGGGGTACTGCTGCTGGTACCGTTAGTCTTGGTGATACGCAGGTCGGCGCTGCTGTTGAGCGTGTCGGAGTCGGTGGCGCTGTTGTTGCCCGGCACCGGGTCCGTCGTCGCGGATGAAACTGTGGCCGTGTTCACCAGTGAACCACTCGCACTCGAAGCCACGGTGCAGCTGGCGCTGAAAGTCACGCTGCCGTTCACCGGCAGGTTGACCGTGCGGTTGATGTTGCCGCTGCCGCTGCTTACGCCGCAGCTGGCGCCACCGGCGGCACTGCAGGTCCAGCTGCAGCTCTGCAGGTCGGCACCGAAGGTATCACTCACCGTGGCGCTGCTGACATTGCTGGGGCCGGCATTGCTGGCCACGATGGTGTAGGTGGTCTGCGCCCCGGGATTGGTGCTGCTGGTGCCGTTGGTCTTGCTAATGCTCAGGTCGGCGTTCGCGCCCAGCGTATCGGTGTCGGTGGCGCTGTTGTTGCCTGGCACCGGGTCGGATGTTGCGGATGACACCGTCGCGGTATTGACCAGCGAGCCG
>CAYYCX010000126.1:0-11793 GCA_964470455.1 uncultured Wenzhouxiangellaceae bacterium | reverse complement strand
GCAGCCCCTGATCGTGATGGCAGCCATACCGTTTGGCATCGTCGGTGCGGTGATCGGGCACATCCTGCTGGGTTATGACCTGTCGCTGGTGAGTTTCATGGGCGTGATCGCGCTGTCCGGCGTGGTGGTCAATGATGCGCTGATCATGATTGATTTCGCCAACCGCAAGCGTGGCAGCATGCCGGTGTTCGATGCCATTCACCTGGCGGGGCTGCGGCGTTTCCGGCCCATCATACTCACCACGCTCACCACGTTTGGCGGCCTTACGCCCATCATTCTTGAAACCTCGCGGCAGGCCGCCTACCTGATACCCATGGCCATCTCACTGGGCTTTGGCATTGTGTTCGCCACCGCAATCATCCTGGTGCTGGTGCCCTGTTTGTACCTGGTGCTGGAGGACCTGCGACAGGCGTTCGGTGGTGTGAAACGCAGCGCCACCCAACATTGATCGAATCGCGTACACCCTGGCTACTGGTCAATCAAAGTGTTCCCGTGAGCGCTCGCCGTCAACCGCGGTTTATTCGCCGGGTTCCATGGCATATGCTGGGAGCCCTTGAAACACACCGGTTGAGCCGCGATGCAAACCTCGAATTTACGCTCCTGGCCCGTTTGGGTCTGCCTTTTCCCCTGCCTTTCCCTCTGTCTGTCCCTTTTGCTTGCAGCCTGCCAGCCCCCGTCAGACGCCGGGCCTGAACCCGGGTCCGATTCCAGGCCAGCTGCCACGGCCACCGGCACTGCTTCGACTGCCGCGGCGACAGCAGGGCAGGCCAGCGAGGATGAGCGCCTGCTGGCATTTTTCGAGGAAATCTTTGAACGCGACGTCAGCCAGAGTCCGGAGTTCCAGGCGGAACTGGGGCGCAAGACGGAGGATTACGGGCGCTGGGACGATTATTCCGATGAACATGCCATCGAGTTGAACGCGCAAACCGAAACCGATTTGCAGCGCTTGCGCAGCGAATTCGAGTTTGAAAAGCTGGGTGAATCGGCCCGGCTCAGCTACCGCATCTTTGAATACAACCAGCAACGTGCCCTGCGGGCGTTTCCCTGGCGCCACCACGAGTACGCTGTGTCACAGATGGACAATGCCGCCGCCAATGTGCCCACGTTCCTGCAGAACCTGCACAAGGTGGATACGGTGCAGGATGCCAAAGACTACATTTCCCGGCTCAATGGCGTCGAAAAACTGATGGCGCAGTATGTGGCATTGCTGCGCCAGCGTGAGGCGCTGGGCGTGGTTCCACCACAGATGGTTTACGATCGTTCCCTGCCGGCTGCGCGCAACATGCTGGTCGGGGCGCCGTTTGAAGAGGCCGCCGCCGACGGTGTGGTGCTGGCGGATTTCCGCGCCAAGGTGGCTGCGCTGGACATCAACGAAGACGACAAGGCCATTCTGCTGAATGATGCCGCCAATGCCCTCAGCGGGCCGTTCCGTGCCGGCTACCTCGCATTGGGCGCGGAGCTGGAGCGCCTGCAATCCATTGCGGCGCACAATGACGGCGTGTGGGCCCTGCCGGATGGCGCCGGCTACTACACCAACCGCGTGCGCTACTGGACCACGGTTGAAAAGTCACCGGAAGAAATCCACCAGCTGGGCCTGGATGATGTGGCGCGGATACGCAGTGAGATGGAAGCCATCCAGCGCGAGATCGGGTTCGAAGGTTCCCTGGGTGAGCTCTTCGAGTACGTTCGCACCAACCCGGAAAACTATTACCCCAACACCGATGAAGGCCGTGCCGAATACCTGCGGGACGCAACAGCGCTGATCGATGGCATTTACGCCATGGCGCCGGAATACTTCAACGTGTTGCCCAGGGCGCCGCTGGAAGTGCGGCGCGTGGAAGCCTGGCGCGAGCAGGGTTCATCCACCGCTTTTTACAACCGGCCTGCGCCGGATGGTTCGCGCCCCGGCATCTACTACGTCAACCTCGCCGATATGGGCCAGGTGCAAAAGCACATCATGAATTCGCTGGCCTACCACGAAGGCGCGCCCGGGCATCATTTCCAGCTGGCCATCCAGCAGGAACTCGAAGGGGGCCCAGAATTCCGCAAATACGAGGGCTACAGCGCCTATTGGGAAGGCTGGGCGCTGTATACCGAGCGGCTGGCGTTTGAGGCCGGTTTGTATGAAGGCCTGCCCATGCGCAACTTCGGGCGCCTGTCGGAGGAAATGAAACGCGCCGTGCGCCTGGTGGTGGATACCGGCATGCACAGCAAACGCTGGACGCGCGAGGAGTGCATCGCCTACATGACGGCCAACACGCCGATGGCGCCGGATGACATCGAGCGCCAGATCGAGCGTTACTTTGTGATGCCGGGCCAGGCCCTGTCCTACAAAGTGGGCATGCAGGCCATCCTGGAAATGCGCGAGAACGCCCGCGCGGCGCTCGGTGACGCTTTCGATATCCGCGAATTCCACGACACGGTGCTGAAGAACGGCGCCATGCCGATGGAAATTCTCGGCGATGTCATCGATGGCTGGGTTGCTTCAAGGCAAGCCGAATAAGCCGGCCATTCAACCCGATCATTTGCGCTCGCATCCGTCAGACCAAAAATCCGTTGCAACCATTGGCGGATGTCGTGGTCGGACTCCTTGAGGTCTTGAGCAGAAACTATCAAGACAACAAGAAATCAACGTAAACAAAGAGGAGTCCAATGACCATCAAATTACCCGAACTCGACTATGCCATCGATGCGCTGGAACCGTACGTCAGTGCCAGGACGCTGGAGTTCCATCATGGCAAACACCATCGCGCCTATGTCGACAAGCTGAACAAGGCCATCGAAAACAATGGCTATGCGGACCTGCCACTGGAGTCCATCATCGCGCGTTCGCACGGCACCACCCACACCCAGGTTTACAACAACGCAGCGCAGGCCTGGAACCATGCCTTCCTGTGGCAAAGCATGTCGCCCGACGGCGGTGGAGCGCCGCAAGGCCGCCTGCTGGAAATGATCAACGAAAGTTTTGGCAGCCAGGAAAAATTCGCCGAGGCCTTCAAGGCCGCGGCCGCGGGGCAGTTTGGCAGCGGCTGGGCCTGGCTGGTGCAGGACGGCAACGCGCTGAAGGTAGTGAGCACGGCCAATGCCGACACACCGCTGGTGATGAACCAGAAACCGCTGCTGACGCTGGATGTGTGGGAGCATGCCTACTACCTTGATTACCAGAATGACCGTGGCACCTATATCGACAATTTCCTGCACCACCTGGTGAACTGGAAATTTGCCGAATCGAGGCTGGCGGCCTGACCGTGGCCTGGCCATCGAACCCGCGGCACAATGCTGTAATTGGGCCATAACTGTTCCGTGACTGGTCCGTAACTGGTCCGTAACTGGGGCCGTGACATCAACCGGACAGCGGCGCCGCGCAAGCTTGACGCGGCGCCGTTTACAGGACAAAGTGAGACAGTCTGTTTTCCACCTTCGGTGTTTTCCAAGGAGACCCATCCATGCCCAGATTGAATACCTGCCTGCTGCTCGCAATCACCCTCAGCCTTGCCCCGCTGGCGTATGCCGAAGGTGACCCGGCGCAAGAGCGACATGAACGCATGGAGGCCGTGGGTGACGCGGTCGGTCCACTGGGCGCAATGCTCAAGGGAGAGCTGGATTTTGATTCCGCCGTGGCCCTGTCTTCGTTGACCACCATCAAGGAAGAAACCACGGGCATCGGCGAGCTGTTTCCCGAAGGCAGTTATGTGGAAGGCAAGAAACGCGCTACCCAGGCCGTGTGGACCAATCGCGCGGACTTCGACCAGAAACTGGCGGATTTCAACGTGGCGCTGGATGCCGCCATTGAAGCCAACCCGCAAAGCCTGGACGAACTGAAGCCGGTGTTCGTGGGCCTGATCGATACCTGCAAGGCCTGCCATGAAGACTACCGCTCACCCGGTGATTGATCGCGGAGTGTTTGCCGCTGGCATGTGCTGTTCCTAGCCGGGCGTTGCGCTGAGCATGCGCGGGTCCTGGTTTGCGGGTGTCAAACTGCTTGGCCTGATGGCGTTCAGTCTGCTGGTCATGTTTACCTGGCTCACTCGCCCGCAAACGCTGGATGTTGAGTCGCTGGGCCTGGCCGAACCCGACCTGGCCAACGGCGAGCGCATATTCCATGCCGCGAGCTGCGCCGCCTGCCACGGTGAGAACCTGGGCGGCGGCGATGAGCTGAAAACCGATTTCGGGGTTTTCAGGGCGCCCAATATTTCTCCCGACCCGGCCACCGGCATCGGCGGCTGGAGCGACGCCGATTTCATCAATGCCATGCTCATGGGTGTTTCCCCTGCAGGCCGGCATTACTACCCGGCTTTTCCCTGGACCTCCTACGCGCGCATGCAGCCACAGGATGTGGTTGACCTGAAAGCATTCATCGATACCCTGCCCGCCGTGGCCAATGAAGTGGCGGATCACGAACTGGGTTTTCCCTGGAACATCCGCCGCGGCATCGGGCTGTGGAAGCGGCTCCACCTCGATTCGAATCCGGTGATTGAACTGCCGGCGGATGCCGATCCCCTGGTATTGCGCGGTCGTTACCTGGTGGAAGGCCCCGGCCATTGCGGCGAATGCCACACAGCACGCGACAGCTTTGGCGGCCTGGAGCTGCAGCGCTGGCTGGCCGGGGCGGAGAATCCTGATGGCGAAGGGCGCATCCCGAATATCACGCCGGATGCTTCCGGCCTCGAGGACTGGTCCAGCGCCGACCTGGCTTTCTACTTTGAAAGCGGCATGGACCCCGACTATGACTCGGTGGGCGGTTCGATGGTGAAAGTGCAGGAAAACCTGGCGCGCCTGCCCGAGCAGGACCGCCTGGCCATCATCGCCTACCTGAAGGCCATTCCTGCATTGCCCAAAGGCGAGTAAGCAGGAAAAGCGGTCCCGGTTTCAAACAATGGGGCCGTTTCTCTGAAGATACGCCACCACCTGCCTCAGCCGTTGAAGCGGCGGAAAACCACCAGGCTGGTGGCCAGCATCAGCAGGCTCAGCAGCACCAGGTTGAAGCGGCTGAGGGTGGGTATGCCTTCAAAGAGGCGGGTGATGGCGATGGTGCTGTTCAAGCCCGGTGGACCTGCGAGATCAGCGCCGGCCAGCACGGGGTTGTGATCCGAACTGCGGAAGGGACCTTGCGCGTACAGCGGGTGAAAAGACGGCCTGGCCTCGAATGGCTGTTCGCCGGCATCCAGCACGGTGTCGTTGTAATCGAGCAATGAATTTTCTTCGGCATTGATGTTCCAGATGCCACCACCTGCCCACTGGCCGAACAGGCTCGCGCTGGCCAGCAGGTGATCCAGCGAACCCTGGCTGCCATCGAATACGAAACTGGCCTCTGATTGGGCGATGAGGCTGGTGTAACCGGCGTTGAACAAGACCTGCATGGGGTCTTCCTGGTAGTAGGCATTGAGGTCACCCATGATGAAGATGTCGGGATCGATCGCACCGATATTGGCGAGGGTATCGGTCGGGTCGGTGGCCAGCCAGTTGAGCAATGCCATGGTGCCCTTGGTGCGCGTACCGTTACAGTTCCCCTGGACGACGTCATCATCGCCCGAACCGCAGGCAGACCCCTTGGACTTCAGGTGCAGCACCACGGCGGTGAAAGCCGCGCCCCGGTCGGGATTGCCGGCATCGATGACACGGAAAGTCTGGGCCAGGGCAGGGCGGTTCTTCTGAACACCATATCGGTTCGGGTCGGTGAAGGCCGGGTCGACCAGCACTCGGGCGGCACCCACACGTTCCACCACGGCGGGCTTATACATCATCGCGACCTTGATTTCGTCGGTGCCGCCATTGGTGCCAGCGGGAACGAAGACGTAGGTGTCCGCGCCCGCAACCGCGTTGACCGCGTTCACCAGGGAGGCGAGGGCGCCATGGGCGCCATCGCCGTCATTCTCGATTTCCATCAGGCCCAGTACATCCGCATCCAGGCCGGTGATGGCGGCGACAATCTTGTCGGTCTGGCGGTCCAGCTCAGCCTGGCTGTCGGCGCCGCGCGAGGTGGGGAAACCACCACCCAGGCCGTCACCATTGAAGTAGTTCAATACATTCAGCGCTGCAATGACCACATTGCCGCCCAGTTCCGGCGGCGCGGCGGGGCGCGGCGGATTGGAGAAACGGATCGGCGCGGTTTTCCGGGGTTGCAGGATCCACTCATCGAAACGCATTTCCAGTACGCCCTGCAGGGTTGCGGTTGCGCCGATTCGGATGTAATTGTCCACGGCAAAGCCGCCCGGCTGGGGATGGAATACCGGATCGATGTTCTGCTGGCTGTTGTAGTCGTCCAGCTTGATGCTGCGACGGGCCTGGTCATCCCGCCAGTTCGAGTAATCCGCTTCGTTCAGGGGCAAGGGAGCGTCCTGGCTGTACTGCCGTAACGGGCCGTCTTCAGACATTAATAGCTGGCCATAACGGGCCAGTTCAAACTGTTCGCTCACTGTCATGATATCGACGAAGGACAGCTGCATGCCTTCGTACTGTTCCCAGAATTCGTCGATGGTGGTAAATGACATGGGGATGGGCAGGTCGATAGATGCCGGCGTGACAGTCTGGCCGGTTGCGCAGTTCATTACGCCAGATGGGTTTTCGATCTGCGTATTGCCAAACGCCTCGCTTACAGTACCGGCTACGCGGACCAGATCGCCCTCAGAGACTTCCAGTGTCTTGCCCGGGTCGAAGATGAAAATGCCTTCGGAGGTTGCCGGATCAGCATCGTTGTCGTCATCCTCTTCCTGGATGAAGAATCCGCCAAGTTCCGGCCGCGCGGGATGGGTAGTACCGGTTTCCTGGTAATCACCCACCACAACTGCCTCCACCATCACCCTTTTGCCCACCAGCGGGCTCGCCGAACCATTGCCCTGTATGGCCGAAACCAGCGTGGCATCATCGCCGCAATTGCCGATGTCAAAGGCAGCGGCCAGCGGCGCGGCTACCGCCAGCAGCAGGCCAAGCGCGACCAGCGATTTGCTGGGAGTGGTCCGGGACATCAGGCGCCTGCCCACGGCATTGCCTCCTCGTTCTGTTTGCCTCGCAGCGAGCATACAAAATATCCACGCTGCC
This sequence comes from uncultured Wenzhouxiangellaceae bacterium, assembly GCA_964470455.1. Classification (GTDB taxonomy): domain Bacteria; phylum Pseudomonadota; class Gammaproteobacteria; order Xanthomonadales; family SZUA-36; genus JAWXBM01. Next base: position 4,755 of record CAYYCX010000126.1, on the reverse strand, counting down.
ATTGGGCTCGACTGGTCAAGGTCGGAAGCAACTGGATTCAGGCCAGGATCAGCGGCACTCGACCAGATGGTTGACGGTCTGGACGGCAGTTTGAAGGTCGGCGGGGTTTTCAACCTGGCCGGGAAAATCGGTGTGAAAGGCAATGTAATTGTCGTAGCCCGATGGCTACGGGCAGAACCGGGCCAGCGCCACGCGGATTTGGCCGGCTTCGCTGGCCCGCGCCACCCGCCAGTAGACTACGACGCCATTGGCGGCACGCAGCTCGCCGCTCTGGAACCGGGAATCGCGAGGAACATCGTTGTCCATCATCGGGAACAATACCGATTGCGGTTGCACACCCCGATCGGCCATCGTGACATTCACTTTCACATCACCCCAGGGCTGGTGTATGGCAAGCCTGCCGTTCATGCCACCCATGAGGTAATAGTTATCGTCATCATCGGGTTCGATCGAGGTGCGCACCACGTTCCAGACCGGCGCGCTGTAACCGCCATCGCCGGTGCGCACGGTAATCCCCAGGTAGGGCAGGTCAATCCAGCCGGCGTGCTCCCGCACCAGGTTCTGTACCGGCAGCGGGAATTCCGCTTCGGCGAGTTCGCCGAACAGCATGCGGATGTTGTCGTGGGTGGTGGAGTTGTAGATGAACTTTGGCGCATTGAACTCGACGATGGGCAGGTCATCGGAGTTGCCGGGCTGGCCTGCCAGCAGGGTTTCCATCTGGTTCGATGCCATCATGTAATGCGACATCATCTGCTCCATCGACTGTATGCCAATGCGTTGCAAGTCAGCCAGAACGTCAGGTGATTTGAAATACTGCTGCTGTTTCACGTAGTCGAGTTGCAGCGGCTTCTTGGCTGAGGCGATGATCAGGTCGCCGCCCCGGGCATACCAGATGGTGAAATGGGGAAAGGCTTCCTGGATGGCCTTGAACATGGACTTCAGGCTGCTCCGGTCGATGCCGTAAATGTGATACCACTGGATCAGGATGCCGTCTTCCTCGAGGTGGTCGTGGGCCAGTTGCAGAAAGTCGCGGGTGAACAGGTTTGAGACCCCGGTGACCCAGGAGTGGGAAGGCTCTGAAACAATCACATCGAACTTCTTGTCGGTGGCCAGCAGGTAGTTCCGCGCATCGGCAACCATCAATTGCGCCCGTGGGTCATCCAGGGCATTGTTGTTTTCCTCGCGGAAATAGCCGGAAGCCTCGACCACTTCAGGCGAGATTTCCAGGATATCCACGTTCTCGACCGCAGGGCTGCGCAGCACCGAACCCGCCGTCACTCCGCTTCCCAGGCCTATCACCATCACTTCTTTCGGGTCGGGATGCAGGAACATCGGAATCTGCCCCAGCAGTATCTGCGTCACCATGTCGGTGTTGTTGGAGGCATCCACCTTGCCGTTGTTCATCAGGGCTTTGCCGAGCCTGCCGTTGTTTTCCCAACCCAGTACGCTGACGGTGCCGTGTATGCCTTCCTTGTAGTACAGGAATTTGAAAGTATCGAGGTACCTGCGAATCTTGCCATCGACATCCTCGCCGACAAAATCCTCGGCATTCCTGAAGGTTTCAGCCTGAAGCATGGCGCGGTCCAGGCCCGGCAGGCCGGCGATCACCAGCACCAGCGCAACCACTGCGGTTGGACCCTGCAACCAGCGGGATGAAACGGATCGATGTGGTCCGGCCAAGTACCAGAACACCAGCGCCACCAGCACGCTGATGCTGCTGGCGAGGTACAGGCTGTGCTCCATTCCCAGCCAGTCCAGAATGAACAGGCCACCCACCGCCGAACCTGCGATGGTGCCAATGGCATTGGCGCCATAGGCCTCACCCACGCCGCGGCCGACTGCGCGCTTGCTGCGGCTCCACAGGCCGGTAATCAAAGGGAACAATGCGCCCAGAAGCACCGTTGGAACGATGATGACCAGGCCGGCCAGCACGAACATGTAAGCCTGGAACAGCACGAAGCTGCCGTGCAGATGTTCCCAGCCCTGCACGAACAACACCGGCAAATGGCTGATCAGGCCCAGGCTGGCTATTGCTGTGAGCGCTATGGCCATCTGCAGCCAGAAAGCCAGCCTGAGGCCGCGTTGCGAATCCTCAAAGGTGAACCACCTGCCCACCAGCAGGCTGCCCAGCGCGATACCGGCCAGGTAGACCGTGAGCACGGTGCTGAACGCGTAAATGCTCACGCCGATCACCAGGATCAGCGCATGGATCCACACCACCTGGTAGAGCAGTGCGGCAAAGCCCGAAAAGCCGAAACCCACCAGCAACAACCAGGGCTTGCGAAGTTCCTTCTCGACGGTACCGGTGTTCGATGCGGCGGGCGCAGTTTCCCTGGCCTCGGGCGCCTTGCTCCCGCCGCGCAGCAATCCGTAAACCCCTACCCCAACCAGCAGGTTGATGAACGCCGAGAACAGCAGTGTCTGGGTAATGCCGATGGCGGGCAACAGCAGGAATCCGGCTGCAAACGCGCCGCTGGTGGCACCCAGGGTGTTGATGCCGTATATGCGCGAGGTGACGGGTTGCGCATCCTCCAGGCGGGCGGTGAAATGCCTCACCAGCAGGGGCAGGGTTCCGCCCATGAGGAAAGTGGGTACCAGCATTGCCACCACGGCAATCGCAAAGCGTGGAAGATGTGAGTAGGGCCCGGCAACGCCGACGGTACCGGCGACCTGGGCATAGCCCGCCTGCAGGAGGTCAAACAGCCAGGGCGTGGTGGCGCCATAAATGCCGATGAGGATTTCCAGCCAGGCGTAAATCATCAATGGGCGCGCCGTGCGGTCGGCGATGCGTCCCAATGCCAGGCTACCCAAAGCCAGGCCGAGCATGAAGGCGGAAAGCACGGCTGCATTGGCCACCGCCGTGTTGCCCATGAACAGTGTCAGCTGGCGCGCCCAGACGACTTCGTAAATCAACCCTGCAGCGCCGGATAGCAGGATCAGGGAGTAGAGCAGGCCGAGCCGACCCCATCCGGCGGCAGTCGCCGGCACTTTATTTGCTGGTGAATTCATCCGGCAGTATTTAACCCGGTTGCTGCGCGTCTGCAAGCTTCAGGCTTTCATTTTCCAGCGCGTCAGTCCAGAGTTGCGCAGCAAGCTCTGGAATCCAGCCACTTGCCGTCATTTTGAGCTTGACCCGTGAATGGATTCCAGACACGCCTGCGGCGGTCTGGAATGACGGTGGTTCCCCTGGGGCGAGGCTTCAGGAACCGCCAACCTGGTTGCTGTGCCAGCACCCGGCCGCGGCTGCGGTTGAGGCGCCGGTCTGGACCATGGTCATGGTGCCGCACTTGTCTTCGGCCTGGGAGCCCTGCGGTGTAGCGGTAACGGTGTAACCCAGCCCGTTCGCGGCGATGGTATAGGTGTAATACTCGTCCTCGTCATCCGGGTCGGGGTCGCAGTCGTTGCCGACACTGGCGAAATTGGAGTTCACCGTGTAGGAACGCGCGGCACACACCTCAACTTCGCGCATCTTGGCCTGCGCATCACCGCGCCGTGCCTTGCGCACGCTGTCCTGGTAGCTCGGTATGGCCCAGGCGAGCGTGATCGCGATTACCGCGACCACGATCATCAGTTCCAACAACGAAAATCCCCATGATTTCTTCATCAGAATGTTCGCTGCGGCCTAGTCGACGATGTCACGCCAGGACTGGCGGCCCTCGGCACGCTCCAGACGCCCTTCGAGAGGCGAGCCGGTGTTCGGGTCAATATAGCCGGCATCGCCGCCACGGCCATCGGCAATGGTCACCGTTTCTTCCGTGCCGTCGCGGAAAATCTGGTGAATGGTGGTTGAGCCATCGTCGTTCTGGGTTTCCGTCCGCGTATGGGTTGAGCCATCGTTGTAGGTAATGACCGTCGTGGTGGTCAATCCGCCATTGGAGGTGGTAACCGTCTGGTTGATGATGGCCAGGCCAATGCCAAAGGTTCCGCCCTTGGGATCCGCGGATCCTGGAGCAGGGGTCTCGGACTTCCCGCCGCCATCAAAGTCTTCAGGAGGATCGGGAATCCACTCATCCTGTCCGTAACAGGCGCCATTCGGGTGATGCCAGAAGGCGGTGTACTCAGCCAGCACATATTGCGGAAACAAGGCAGCTTTCACGCGCCAACCATAGCGGACGTCCGGCCCGTTGAGTTCGAGTGCGCTGGCCGGCGTGGTATCGCGGATCAGCTGAATTGTGAATGCGCCATTGAAGCGCTCACCGTTCGGCCCCGGGCCTCCCCCGTTCTTTCCGGCCAGAATGGAGCCATCCGTTTCAACCTTGTTGACGCAACCCGTTTGCGTCGGTATCAGTCCGGCGCGCGTGTCGCCTCCATCACCCCACCAATCCTTGTTCTTGAATGCATCCAGGGGCAGGTTGAAAATCAGGCTGCCCAGAGTTGCCCGAGTGTAGGTCGGCTGTGCGCCAAGCACGGCCGATGGATCCGTCTGAGTTGCGAGATCACCGTAGTCTTTTGCATCGACGAATGTCGGGCCACCGATTGAAATCGATACGGCCGGGTTCAGGTACTGGTTCATGAGTAACACTTTGAATGGCGTGTTCGCATCAGGTAATGCATTTACCAGGTTGAAACTGGGGTCGCTGGCATTCAGCATATTCACGCCCGTTACATCATATTTGTCATCGTACTCGTGAGTGTGCTTGATCTTTTTGTAATCACCGGTGGTGTAAGTTACGGTATCGGTAGAGTTGCAAGTGAGCGTATTCCAGTAATGGTCTTTCTTGGCTTTCTTGCCACCTTTCGGGTCACATCCGGAAC
>CAYYCX010000125.1:0-11817 GCA_964470455.1 uncultured Wenzhouxiangellaceae bacterium | reverse complement strand
ACTGGTGCTGTAAGTATAGTCAGTCAGGAAAGTGTAGCCGGCCGGACACAGGCTGGAAACGGAATCCAGGTCATCATCGATGTCTTCTGGCTCCGCGCAAACCAGCGGCTTGGGCTCATACCAGTCGCCCAGGTCGGGAACATGTTCGGTCACGGTCTGAACGTTTTCGTAATAGAAAATGTCGTAGTCGAAGTGCCCGCCGGATACGCCTGGATCCTGCGGAGGCGTCGGGACGCCGTCCTCAATGGGCAGGTCGGGGTGGAATACGTAAAGGGTTGTAGTCAGGTTATCGCCTTCGATGAGACGAGGCTGGGAGAATATTCCCTGCCCCAGCCACTTGGCTACCGGGATTCCACCATTGGCCGCCAGGTCATCTGAATCGAAATCACCATCCTTGTTCAGGTCAAAAATGGGCACCTGGGGCGAACCGCCCGTCAAAACAGTGAGTTCATACAGGTAGTTGGCGCCGCCGGCAGCTACCGGGTTGGTAGCCAGGAAGTAATACCGGCCTGCATTGGTATACGGCCGTTCGCCAACTACCCGCTCGCCCGCGGGAAGTGCGATCCTCCAGCCTTTGTGGTTGTTCCAGTTCGGAACATTGGCCGAAACCGTGCGAACATCAAAAGTTCCCTCGGCATCGGTATATGTCGAATTGCTGAACGATTGCGCCAGCAGGGTGGTTGCACCCACGGGTGCACCGTCCCATATGCCGTAAGCGTAATGAATGCTGGTATCCAGTTTGTCACCCGAGGTCAACAATCGCCCGGTGGCGAATGCCACCATCTGTCCGCCGAGCGGATGAGGCTGCACCACCGGCGCTGTCGTGATGGATTGAACCGGTGAGGTGGTAAACAGCTTGGTGGCAGTATTGTTGACCAGGTCGAATTTCCACAGCTGGCCATCCAGGTCACCAGCGTAGGCGTATTCCGCCCTGCCATCAAAGTTGGCATCGTAAAGTGTGGGCGACGACAGCCCGTTCGGTGCTCCGGCGCTGCCGGTTTGGGTATCAATGGCGCTGATCAGTGCGCCGGTGTCCGCGTTCACCACGTACAGTACGGCGCGACCGGTTGAGCTCATATAGCCATTGGCAAAAACGACCGCAGGCGTTCCATTGGGTAACCGTGTAATCAGCGGCGTTCCGTAGGTATAACCCAGGTCACCGAAAGAACCACTGTCGGTAATTTCCCATTTCAGCTTGGCGGCGGCATCGGTCTCGCTGGCTGCCGTGTGTGAAGTGACGTTCAGCGCGAACAGGCCCTTGCCGCCAGCGCCCAGGCCACTGACCAGGACGGTTTGAGGGCTGCCATTGAGGGTAATGTTGTCAATGCTGATGGTGCCGTCCACGAAATGCGTATGTACATAGGGTTTGACGGCGAGTTTTGCCAGGTTGGGTATCACCATGGAAGGTACATAGGCCCAGCGTTCTTCACCGGTATCGGCGTCGAATACATGCAGCATGCCGTCATTGGCGCCGACAAAAAGACTACTGGTGGTTTTATTGTCCCAGTAGTAAAGGTTGGAGTGCAGGATGTCTCCCAGGACAAATTCACGTTTGCGCAATGCAGTGCCATCCGGCTCCTCATTGCTGCGGTCGCCGCGAATGTAATTGAGTATCGACTCGGTGCCCAGGGCTGTTTTCTCATCCGCGGTCATGGATGACCATCGAAAAGCGCGACCACCGGAAGTGGCGATAATTCGGCCGGTGTTGAAATCAGCCGCGTCCAGGGCCAGCGCAGCATTGGTAAGCAACTGGCTGTTCCAGGGTCCGTTGTCCGGATCCACCACTCCGAAGGCGCTGATATCATGCGCGAAAACGTTGCCCGACCAGGTGTCCTTGAAGAAGGCGATGCGGTAGAAGTGCTCCCCTCCATTGGAAACATCGAAATTCGAAACCACCGGGGTGGAAAGCCAGCCGGTGGGTTGCGAATCGGGTGTGAATGGATTGTCCGCCATTCCCTGGACAGGCAGCAAGGCAGCCGCGCAGGCTGCGAGCAGTAATTGCCGGGCTGACTTTCTCATCATGTGTTTCCTCAATCGCTTCAGCGAATTGTAACCAGCGTCAGTGCACAAATGTCACTTCGGCACGATAGGTCGACTGTAGTTGCACCAGGCTGTTGGGGTCTTCGCCCCAGGCCCGCGCGGTAACCCTGAATGTTGCATACATCAGCCGGGCATCGGTGTGCGGCGCCAGGCTCATCAGTTCGATCACGTACTGCGGTTCCTGAATATTGGGAATATTGAGGTCCGCGGTGCGAACTTCCTCGTTCGACAGCGTCCTGATCGATGCCGACTGCAGCGGCGTGCTTTCGCCGCAAAGCCCGTCGACACACAAAGGTTCGGTGGTGTTCTGGAACGGGCCATCCGACAGCCGCAGCGGGTTGAAGGCATTGGCATCCAGGCTGCCGTCCTCATCCTCGTCCACCCCATCCGTGCCATTGCGGATGCGCGCCTCGGCTTCGCGCAATGCGCTCTCGGCCGCCTGGAAGGCAATGTTCTCGTTCCTGAGATTGCCGGCCATGCGTTCTTCCAGCGACGCCATCCTGAGCGCCATCAACATGATCAGGGTCAGCAGCACCAGCACCACCAGCCCGACGATCAGGGCAAAGCCGGATTGCCGCTGCAAGCCGCCGTGGGCGATGAATGGCTTGTGTGATTCGCGCATGTTCATGTCAGGGAATCCGGTTTCGCAGCACGACCGTGGAACCAAAATCCCGGGTCAGGCGGTCGCCGCCCGCGGAGGCGATTTCAGTGGGGGTCTGGGTGGTCACGTTCAGGCGCACGCTGACAATGCGTTCCAGGTCGGAAACGCTGCCGAAATCGACGTAGTAATTGGGAATGTCGTCATTGTCTGTGTCTTCGCCATAGAGCATTTGCAGGTCGGCGATGTCCTCCACCAGCTCAACCGGCGTGCCGCCATCCATGCTGCGGAACAAAGAAGGCCGGCCCTGCGCGCCTTCCGCGATGCTGTAGGCGAGGGTCACCGTGGCATTCACCGGCGCGGTAACGCAGTCGTTGGGCTGGTACACGATGGTCACCGTGTCTGAATTGTTCAGGCCGCTGTTGTTTTCGCCGGTAATGGCGTTGGGCAGAAGGTCCTGGGTCAGGCAGCCCCGGTAATCCGCCCAGCGCAGGTCACGGGCTATCATGTGCATGGCGAAACGGCCGTTTTCCTGCAGCCTGGCCATGTTTTCGTTCAGGTAATAGGTTTCCTTGGAGTTGGCGAACAGCACGATCATCACCGCCGCCACCAGCAGTGACAGGGTCATGGCCACCATCAGCTCGATCAGGCTCAGGCCATTCTGGCGCCGTGGGCTGTGGCCCATCTGGCGAATTGGTTTGCGGCCCGTCATGGCTGGAAACTCATGCTGAATACCGGGTCATCCTGGCCCACGGCGCCATCGCCGTTGTCGTCCCAGACGATGGCCACGATGTAATTTTCGTTCACCAGCGAAATGGTGCCTGAAGCTGCCGGCAACTGGGCCGTGAGTGCCTGGTTCCACTCAAACAGGTCATTCTCCGCCATGTCGTCGGCGCTGCAACCGGTAGTGGATTTGCAGTTGGGCTTGGCGGTGGCATCTTCAGGCGCCATGAAGCTGCTGAGATAGCGGCTCAGGTTGGCGGTGCTGTCAGCGGGCAGGCCGACATGCGCACGCATCTTGTCGGCGATGGCATAGGCCAGCAGGGTGGCCTGGCTGCGCTGGTAGGCCCGCTCGATGTTGAGCATGCCGAAGGATTGCATGTGCGCCAGCCCCAGCAACCCGATCGCCAGCACTGCTATGGCAATGAGCACCTCAAGCAGGCTGAGGCCGGATTGGCCATGGGCAGGCACCTTGCAGTTCGAAACTCTTGGCATGTTACGAGCACTCGAGATCGTTGCCTGCGGCATCCTCAACTATACCGTTGTCGTTTGAATCCGCCGCCAGCCGGGGCCTGCCGCTGGCGCCGATCACCACGCCCTTGGCATGGGAAGTACCCCGGTCGTCACAGAGTACGTAGGTTCCATTGATTCCCTGGGACGCCAGGCCGGTGCCGGTGTAAACCACCCGGGTGGGTTCAAACGTCAGGGTGAACTTGTCGGCGACGCTGCCGTGCAGGCTCAAAACCTGCTCTCCCGCGCCGGGATCGACCGCGCCATTGCCGTTGATGTCGACGAAAACGATCCAGCCACCCTGCCAGGCAGTGCCGGAATCCTGGCACGAAGTGCCATTGGAGCTCTTGCACAGCACCACCGGGTTGTTGCGCTTGACGGCTTCGCTGCGGGCGAAGGTCAGGGAAGTCTGCAGCTCATTGATCCGTGCCACGGCACGGTTGTTTTTCATGATGTCGTTGAATTCCGGCAGCGCGATTTGCGCCAGGATGGCCGCGATTGCCAGTACTACGAGAAGTTCGATGAGGGTTACACCGCGTGCCCCCGTTGGTCTTGCCTGTTGCATGGTTCAACTCCTGCAATCCGGGCGCTCGGCCGGCAGATCGCTGCAATGTCCATGACATCCGTATCAGTTGATCCAGTCCCTTGGCTTTCCTCGGACACCCCCTTTACCGGTTTGCAGTTCCCCTGAACGGTAATGGCGCACTCCTTGTGCGCCTTGCCGGCATCAACAGCCTGGAATCCGCCATTGCGGCGGCAGACTGCCTGTTCCGGCATGGTGTCATTGCACCTGATTTCTGGTGCAATTTTGTGCTGACAATGGTACCAGTTTCGTGCCCCGATCATCCGCAGCCGGATGACCGCTCGTCCGCCAAAACCTGCCGTCCGGTGAAATTCCCGGGATTATTCGCCGAAACTCGTGAGGTAGGCCCGCACTTCGCGGTGCAGCCCGGGTTTGTCGCTGTTCCACTGCCAGACACCGGTCGGGCTGAGACTGATATCCCGTTCCGGGTCAAAGTCGTGCTTCAATGGAATGGCGTGGCGCGGCCGGTACTGGCGGCTTTCCAGTGAGCCGTGCCACAGGTGGCGCAGGGTGAGATCGGCATAGCCGAAACGGCCATCACAGGCCTGTTGCAGGCGCTTCGCCCAGGCATGGTAGTGCCGGCGCATGGCCGGGTTCTGGCGTTCGGCCATCTGTGTCTCGTCCAACTGGCCAAGCAGGGCGAACAGTTTGTTCTTGTCACCGCCACCCACCGGCGCGCCGTCATACAGGCCCACGGGCTGGATCACTTCACGCCGCGCCGCCCAGGCATAGCCGCAATGGCCCAGCCGGTCCGAGCCATCGGGCCACTTCACATTTCGCAGGTGGCACCAGGCGCTGCCCGGAACTTCCATCAGGGTTGGAGGTTCGACGCCGGCGCCGACTGTGGTTTCGCCTTCGGGTTCAGATTCAGGTGCGGGTTCGGCCAGCATCCGCGCCAGGCTGAACATCTGCACCAATGGCCATTGCTCCAGCGCCTGCTCCACTCGCCGCGGCCAGTCCGGCTGGTCGAAGATGACATCGGCATCCATCCAGGCCACCTGGTCGAACCGGTCCGGCAGGCGTTCGATGCCCAGGTTCAGCAGCCGCTCGGTTTGCCAGATGTAGTCGCCGCCGGTGATTTTCAGCACGGAATCGTCCGTGGGCAATTCGAAACTGCTGCCGTCACGCGACCATTCGACCGTCAGTGATGCGACACCGGCTGCTTGCAGGGCGGCCCGAAAGGCATGGTAGTTGGCCAGCCGGTACTTGCTGTGGTTCAGGTTGAAATAGCAGCTGACGACGGCTAGTGGCACGGTGATTCCGGATGGGTTGGGCCTGGACAGGCCAGGGTTGGCAGGATTCTGCAGGCGCTAAGACTAAGGCAGGATTTCTGTGGAGGTCAATGAGCCCGTGCTCATGTTCCTGAAAACCGCAGGTGAATGGCCGGATTTACCGAAACTGGTGGCCACCGGCCTGCGGTTTCACTCTACAATTCACCACATGAAAAGCGACAATAACCAGAATCCGGCTGCCGCCGATCCGCTTCTGAGCATCATCATCCCCTCGCATAACCGCCCGCACATGCTGATGACCGCGGTGGACAGCGCATTGGCGCAGACGCTGGACAACATCGAAGTCATTGTGGTGGATGACGGGTCAGAGCCGCCGGTTGAATTGCCGGAGCGACCGCGGCTGCGCCTGCTGCGGCTGGAAAGCAACCAGGGCGTGGCCACGGCGCGCAATGCCGGAGCACAGGCCGCGCGCGCCGCGCGCATCTGTTTCCTGGACGATGACGATCACCTGCTGCCGCACATGGCTGAAGCATCACTGGCGGCCCTGGACCAGGTGGCGAATCTGGCCGGGGAACTGCAACCACCAGTGATCGTGATGTCCGGGCTGGACATCATCAACCCCGATGGCAGCCTGCTGGAACGCCATCTGCCGCCCACCCTGCAAAAGGGTGCGCATTATTCACTGGAGCGGATTCCCGAGGGCAAATCGATCTACTGCAAGCAGACGGCGGTGATACCGCGGGCGGTTTACCTGGAAATCGGCGGTTGTGACACGGCCTTCCGTTCGCGTGTGCATTCGGAGCTGTTTTTCCGCCTGAACGCCGCCTGCAGCATCCTGGGCATTGAAACCGTCACCTACCGCCTGCTGCAGCACACCGGCCCGCGCATCACCCGCGACCGCGAGCAGCGCCGATTGGGTTTCGGCCAGCTGGTGGCCAAGCACCGAGCGCTGTTTGAACAGCACCCGCAACAATTTTCCTGGTATTACCGCGACCATGCGCTGCGTTCCTGGCGGGCGCGGCATCCGCTGGATGCGCTGGTTGCGGCATTGAACAGCGTGCGCTGGCAGGTGCAGGCCTGGATCAGCGGGCGTCACTGAAGGGTTGGCCAGGAGCTCAGGCGGATACCAGCCCGGCGGCTTCATCGGCCAGGCTTTGCAGGTCGGAGTGGCTGTTGGGATTGTAGGTTCGCGCAATGCCCACTTTAGCGAATCGCCGCGACATGCCGTCGTGGTTGCGAAAGGGCGAAGTCATGAAGCGGATGCGTTCCCGCGGAAAGCCCAGCGTGCTGGCGCAGAACTGCTCGATGCCATGGGCCGCCAGCGCATCGTTGGCGATGACAATCATCAGGCCGATGGTTTGCATGATTTCGTCGATGGCAAAAAACGCCGGGTTGTTGGCGGATACCAGGTCGCCGCCGAGTTCGCTCAGCACCAGGTCGACCCGGGCGGCCGCCATGCGGTGATAGATGCGTGGAATGCGCTGCAGGAACAGCCCGGTGGAACCGTGCGTGGTGATCAGGCCGGCATCGATCTGGTCCAGCACCAGCGATGCGCCATGCTCGCGGTACTGAACGCCGTCCAGGCCGCCGCCGGTACCGGTGGCCTTGATGGCGCCCAGCCGCAGGCCGCGGTTGCTGAGTTCCTGTATGAGTTTGCTGCACAGCACGGTTTTGCCGGCCTCGGAGGAACTGGCCGCGATGATCAGCCCCGGCGGAATGCCGCCTGGCGCAGGCGCCGGCACCGCCGCCTGTTCGGCGAAATCATTGACATTGCGGTTCCTGCCAACGGCATCCTGTACCAGGCCACCGCAGACAAACCCGGCCGAGTGTTCCGGCTTCAGCGCCGAACTGGATTCATTGTCGCTGAGCAGGCAACCCACCAGGCCACTTTCGCCGCCCACCCAATGCAAGCTGGCACTTTCGTTGATTTCCACGCCGTGCGGCGGAATTTCCGCGCACACATGGGTGGACGAATCGCGCGAGCCCAGCACGGCCAGCACCGGAGTGGGCCGGTTGATGTGGCGGATTTGCAGGGCCTGGTCCAGCAGGCGCAGCGGCTGTTCGGCGCTGGCCTGCACCCAGCCATACACCAGGTCGCCGTCGTGGCCGGTTCCGGGCGCGATGCGGGAATCCGTCGGAAACGGTAGCGCCCGCACATTGGCGCAGATCACGGGCGGCTCGGGCAGATCGAGAAAATTCAAAGCCTTTCCACGTCCCGGCAAGCCCTTGCGCCTGTGCAATTCAGGGGGTTCACAACAGGGTTGCGACCAGCGCCGCGATGGCTGCCAGCGCCAGCACCAGCAGGGCGGGTTTGAGCCAGGGGCGTGCGGCTGTTTCGGTTTTGCCGCCGCCTGCCGTAGCGGTGGTTCCGGCCGTCGATTCGGCAACGGCCGGCGCAGCGCTCTCTGCCGCCGGTGAGGTCTGGGCGGATGACTTGCGCGAATGCAGGCGCGGCGCGAAATCGGGGCAGGACTGTACAAACCAGCTGTCCTCGTTGTCCAGGCCCAGCCGGTGCCGCAGCATGCCGATGGAGCGCAGGGTCAACACAGTGCGCTGGTAGGCTGCCCGGCGCCGCTCATTCAGCAGAATCTGTGCGGCTGCTTCGAGTTCCGGTTTGGCCTCGATGGCTGCCTTGATGTCGGCAGCGTTGGCTTCGGGGTCGATACCCAGTTGCAGGAAATGATCTTGCATAGCCGTTCAGCCCTTCAGCAGCCAGTAGGCCTGCTGGATTTTCCTGAAACGGGAATTGGCCAGCGAGACCGCCGCTTCGCCCATGGCCTCGACGCGGCTGACCTCGAAAATGGACGCCAGGCGTTCATAGGCCTGCTCGATATCCTGCTGGCTGGCATTGAGGCTGACACCCAGTACCGACCTGGCCTGGCCGAAGGACATCTGCCCGGAAGCAGCGCCGGTTTCTGGTGTGTTGCCCTGGTCTTCCCCGGCCTCCACCGATTGGCCCTGCAGTTGTTGCCACCACTCCGGGTCGCTGGGGTCGCCCGGTTCGTCCATCGGCCTGCCGGTCACGGCCTGGAAGCGTTTCTCAAGGCTGCCGAGACCCAGGTGCAGGGCATCGGCGTAGAACCGCAGGATGTGGTTTTCCGCCACCGCGATGTCGCGGTCAATCATGGACATGGCGATGGCCATATCCAGGAATGCCAGGCGCAGTTCACGGCTTTCCTGCGCCACCATGCGGATCGCCTTTTCGATGCTGCCGAGGTCGGCGCTGCGGATCACCGCCAGGAATTCATCATTGGTGATGCTGTGCGTGCGGTCCGGGAAGTGCGAGTTGAGGAATTCCAGCTCGGCTTCCTCCAGCTTGCCGTCGCTGGCCGCCACCCACAACAACAGCAGTTTGACGCAACTTTCCAGCTTGGCCCGGTGGTCCTGCGGCATGCCTGCCAGCTTGGAGGTTCCAATCGACATTTGGTTTGCGCGCGCCCGTCCAACGGCTGATTGCTCGAAGTGGGCACTACTTAAAAGCAGATTGGCTTTCAGGTCAAGCAGCGAACCGGAACCGGGATATGACCCGGCTGGTGTGGCGAAGGGCAAAAAAATCCTGCCCAAAGTGTAATCCCCCGTTGCTTTGCGGGTAGAATCTGCCCTTCGATTAAACGGATCTTGGCATGGGCAGCGGCCCATCATCGGCACGAATCTGCTGGCGGAATCACTCGTTTTGCTCACTCTGTTCAAAAACGCGGAAGTCTACACTCCGGACTATTTTGGCCGTGGCTGCGTGCTGGTGGCCGGCGGGAAAGTCGTCTATCTTGGCGCCGATGCGCCGCGAATGGACTCCCGGCTGACCTGTGAAACCGTCGACCTCGATGGCGCCGCTCTGGTGCCCGGTTTCGTCGATGCGCATGTGCACATCACCGGCGGCGGAGGCGAGGACGGCTTCGCCACCCAGGCGCCGTCGGTGCCGCTCAGCCAGTTCACCCGCCATGGCGTCACCAGCGTGGTGGGCCTGCTGGGCACCGATGACATTACGCGCAGCACGTCCAATGTGCTGGCGCGCGTGTACGCGCTGCGCGCCGAAGGCCTGTCCGCCTGGTGCTGGACCGGCGGCTACCACGTGCCACCCACCACTTTCAGTGATTCGGTGTCGCGCGATGTGGTGAATGTCGAGCCCATCATCGGCCTGGGTGAACTGGCCATATCCGATCACCGCTCCAGCCAGCCGACGTATGACGAATTGCTGCGCCTGGCTTCCGAGGTCCACGTGGCGGGCTTGCTGACCCGCAAGGCGGGCGTGCTGCACCTGCATCTCGGCGACGGCCGGCGTGGCCTGGAACTGGTGCGCCGCGCCCTGGCCGAAAGCGAGCTGCCCCCACGCGTGTTCCATCCCACCCATGTGAACCGCAACAAAGCCTTGTTTGAAGAAGCCTGCGAACTGGCGAAGCAGGGTGTGACCATCGATGTCACGGCTTTTCCGGTGGACCCCATCGAGGACGCATGGGCGGCGGCGGATGCCTGGGAGCGCTATCGCCAGAAGGGCTGCCCGGCGGCGCAATTCACCATCAGCTCCGATGGCGGCGGCTGCCTGCCCACGTTTGATGCGCAGGGCGAGCTGGTGCGCATGGAATTCGCCAGTTCCGCCGGATTGCCGGAAACCGTGAGGGAGCTGCATCAGCGCGGCCATGCCCTGCAGGACATCCTTCCGGCCATGACCAGCAATGTCGCCGGCCTGCTGCGGTTGCGCAGCAAGGGCCGGATAGCGCCGGGCCTGGATGCCGACCTGGTGGTGCTGGATGGCGATTGCCAGGTAAGTGATGTAATGGCAATGGGGCGATGGATGGTGCGGTCCGGTGAAGTCACACAGTATGGCACTTTTGAACAGGACGGCCCTGAATAAGTCCAGGCATGGTCAGGGCAAAGCCCAGCCACGAACCAGCCATAAACCAGGAACAGGAATTTAATGCCAGCAACTCCCCAGCACTCCAGCGCCCGAGGCTTCATCATTCCCATCGGTGGCGCGGAAAACCGCTCCATCGTGAAGAAGCCACGCATTCACAAACGCTTCGTCAAACTTTGCGGTGGTAAGGATGCACGCATCCTGGTGATTCCCACGGCTTCCGAAGTGAACGAAACCGGGCCAATGTACATGGAACTGTTCAAGGACCTTGGCGCCAAATCCATGTGCACGCCGATCGAGCAGCGCGAAGACTGCTTCGACGAGGAAACGCTGCGGGTATTGGGCAAGGCAACCGGAATTTTCATCACTGGCGGCAACCAGTTGCGGCTGTCCACCATCCTGGGCGGCACTCCGGTGGCGCGGCTGATCCGCAAGCTGAACTCGGAAGGAGTGCATGTGGCCGGCACCTCGGCCGGGGCGGCGATTGTGTCCGAGCACATGATCGCCGGTGGCCGCAGCGGCGCGTCACCACGTGAGAGCGGGGTGGAGCTGGCGCCGGGGCTGGGCCTGACCAACCGGGTGATCGTGGACCAGCATTTCAACCAGCGCCAGCGCATGGGTCGCCTGCTGGCGGCTTTGTCGTTCAATCCTTTCGCCTGCGGGCTGGGGATCGACGAAAACACGGCGGCGTTCATTGGGCCGGATGGGATGTTCGAGGTGGTGGGCACGGGCACGGTAACGGTGGTGGATCCGGCTGACCTCAAGCACTCGTCGATGAGCCGGGTGCGCAAGGCGGAGGCGGTCACGCTGATCGGCCTCAAGCTGCACGTTCTGGCGGAAGGCGCGCGCTTCAACATCGAGACCCGCGAGGCGTTTCCGGACTAACCTCCTTTTTTGCCAGGACGCCTTCGAATTTTCCCTGCCCCGGTCCCGTAAGCAAGCCCGATGGCGGTAAGGGCCTCCGGGCCTGGATTCTGCTAGCCATGGTTTCCGACCCCAGGCGGGTGAAGCCCTTCCTGTCCCCGAGTCCGCCGCCCTTCGGGTGCTGTGGGAGGCAGCCATGCTGCCGACCTTATCGCGAGCATGGCTCGCTCCTACAATCAATCCAGTAGCTTTCGGGAAGATTCACCCTGTGCCCTCGACCGCCGCCTCGCCGCATTGACTCGGCGGCTACCAGGGGCCAGGAAGGGCTTCACCCACCCGGGGCCTGCGTCACTAAGAACGTCTGGGAGCCCGATGGCGGTAAGGGATTCCGGGCCAGTTGGACGCAGCCGAGGGCCGACCG
>CAYYCX010000124.1:0-12099 GCA_964470455.1 uncultured Wenzhouxiangellaceae bacterium | reverse complement strand
ATCCATGTGCGCTACTCGGCTGTTCCCGACAGCCGACTGCCCAGCAAAAATCTCCCTGCAACAGCCCGCTTACGTTATGAGTACCCCTTACGGCAGCGGGCCAGTTATTGACCAAATGGGCCCCAGCTCAAAGCCCGGATGACGAATTACAGTGAAAGGCCTTAGGCACAAAGGGGCCAACTGATCTCAATCATGGCGAAACCCATCGCAGCAGGATTAAACTGTGAGAATTAACATCCATCGGGAGCAAAGTCATGCAGAAAAACGTCGGCAATACGGAACGGGGTATTCGCGTTGTTGTTGGGCTGGTGCTGGTCAGCCTGGTGTTCGTGGGCCCGCAAACGCCTTGGGGCTGGATCGGCCTGCTTCCGATTGCCACCGGGTTGATGGGTTGGTGCCCGCCTTACGCCCTGTTCGGCATCAACACCTGCAAGAAAACCTGACGCGAATATCGGGTGGCGCTGGGATGGATATGCATCCCGGTCAGGGAAAATTCCTGTGACCGGTGGCCTTGATATGCTCCGGCCGCAGTCCGGCTACTGAAGTGCAGCCCAGCAGGGCCATGTCCCGTTCGATTTCAGATCGGAGAATTTCTATCGCCCGTTCGACCCCGGCCTGCCCGCCTGCCGCCAGGCCGTAGAGGTAAGGCCTCCCGATCGAGCAGGCATTCGCGCCCAATGCCAGGGCTTTCAACACGTGGGTGCCACGGCGGATGCCGCCGTCCACGATCAGTTCCAGGCGGTCGCCCAACGCATCGCGAATCGGTGCCAGAGTGTCGATGGGAGCCGGCACGCCGTCCAGCTGGCGGCCGCCGTGGTTGGACAGCATCACCGCAGAGGCGCCTATCTCAACTGCGCGCTTGGCATCCGCTACCGTCGTCAGGCCCTTGATCACAAACGGACCGTCCCACTGCTGTACCAGCCAGGCTGCATCATCCCAGGTCACCGTGCGGTCGAATTGGCTGTTGACGTACTCGATCAGGCCCATCGCCCCTTTTCCCAACGCATCAACCCGGTGCACCAGGTTGGCGAGTTTGAAATCGGGCTGGGTGATCAGGTGGTACAGCCACTGCCAGCGGGTGGCGTAGCTGAAGAAA
Organism: uncultured Wenzhouxiangellaceae bacterium; assembly: GCA_964470455.1. Classification (GTDB taxonomy): domain Bacteria; phylum Pseudomonadota; class Gammaproteobacteria; order Xanthomonadales; family SZUA-36; genus JAWXBM01. The sequence goes on along the minus strand of CAYYCX010000124.1, from coordinate 11,003 downwards.
TTCTTGCGATTGATGCGCGGCGGCATCTTCATGCCGTAGATGGCGTCACGCTCGCGATTGCCCGCCAGCGGCGTATCCACGGTCAGGCACAAGGCCTGGTAGCCAGCTGCTTTACAGCGCTGCACGAATTCGCGGGTCAGTTCGCGATCTTTCAGGATATAGACCTGGAACATTTTCGGGCCGTTGCTGGCCCCGGCAACGTCTTCCAGGCGGGTGGTCGCCATGGTCGACAGGGTATACAGCGTGCCGGCCTGGGCAGCCGCCTTCGCAACGCCCAGTTCCTTCTCGTGATGAAACAACCGCGACATGCCGGTGGGCGACAGGAAGAACGGCAGCTTGAGATCACAGCCCAGCACGCGGGTGCCGAGTTCGATGCGACTGATGTCGTTCAGGTAATGCGGCTGCAGTTCGTAATCGTTGAAGGCTTCAGTATTGCGCCGCAGCGTCCATTCATCGTCAGCGCCGCCGTCGATGTAGTGGAACATGGGTGACGGCAGCTTGCGGTAAGCCATGCGGCGCAGGTCTGCGATATTCCTGCAATTTTTCAGAACGGTCATTCGCCAGGCATCTCCCGTCAGCGGAGTTCCGCCATGATTTTTTCAGCCGCTCCAAGTGCGCCCGATTCCGTGAAAACCATCTCACCATGCGCGAATGGAATGCTGTCCCAACGGCCTTCGCTGGAGCCCTGCGCCTGCGCCTGGTGGATGGCAAACATCTGTTGCTGGATGACCCTGGCTTTATCGGCGCTGGTAAACAGACTCCACAGTTTCCCTTCCGGCACCGTGGCCTTGCCGGCGCTGATCACCAGTAACGGCCGTGTGGAAGTTGCGGGTGCTTGCCTGATGGCTTCGCGGATGTCGCCCATCAGTTCCAGTTCCACCAGCGCATTCTTCAGCGAGCGGGCATTGCCAAAAGCCAGCGTCTGCAACTGCCGACCCGCTTCCGGTGGCAACTGGCGACAGGCGGGGCTGAAGATGGGGTCGCGCACACCCAGGTGCGCGCACACCTGGGCCAGGTTGCCAACCAGTTTTACCGCTGCCAGTTGCTTGTTGATCGATGGATCGTCGAGTTCCGGTGTGGGGTCCAGCTGGATGGCCTTTGAAATTCGCTCGGGTGCCACGGCCGCATGCAGGCCAGCCACCAAAGCACCATAGGAATGGCCGACTACGATCACCCGGCCTTCGATGCCAAGCTGCTGTAACAACGCGAGGAAATTCTGCGTGATCCCGGCCACGCTCTGGGCGCCGGTTACGGTACTCCCACCTATTCCGGCCCGATCGTAGAACAGCACGCGGCAACGATCACCCAGAGCTGTTCCCAAGGCCTGTTCCATCCAGGCCCAGCAATGGAAAGAGGCGCCCCAACCATTTTCAAACACCAGGGTAGCACCCTGTGAATCCGGATTGACCAACCGATAGCTGAGCCTGGCGCCACCCACATCCGCCAGGCCCTCGACCACGGGTTGGTCAACCGTGTTTGTACTGCTCATGGGTCAGGCTTCCTCTCCCCACCGCCGGAGGTTCAGTCCATCAGCTTCTGCAGCAAATAGACCGTGCCCATCGCCGCGTTGATGGCCTTGCCTTCGTTATTGACCGCCATGGCATGTCCGCCCTCACGCGCTTCATAGAACAGCGCGGGATAGCCCATATCCATCATTTTATGGGCCATCTTGCGGGCATGCCCCGGGTGGACCCGGTCGTCCTGGGTCGAGGTGAGGAAAAACATCTCCGGATAGGGCTGGCCAGGCTTCACGTTCTGGTAGGGCGAATAAGCCAGCAGCGGCGGGCCTTGTACCGGGTCTTCCGGATTGCCGTATTCCGCCATCCAGCTCGCGCCCGCCAGCAGCTTGTGGAAACGCGCCATGTCCAGCAGTGGCACCAGCACCACGCTGGCGCCAAACAGGTCGGGGCGCTGTGTGGGCAACACGCCCGCGGTCAGGCCGCCGTTGGAGCCGCCGATGAAGCCGAACTTGCCGGGCGAGGAAAGTCCGCGGGCGATGATGTCTTCACTGATGGCATAGAGATCGTCATACACCGTTTGCCGCTTCGCACCCCGGCCCGCCTCGTGCCAGGCGGGACCATATTCGCCGCCTCCACGCGGATTGGCCAGTACGAACACACCACCGCGCTGCAGCCAGATTTCATGCGTGGGGCCGATGTAGGGCAATTCGTAGCTGGCCGTCATGGGCAGGCCAAACCCGCCATAGGCATACATCAGCACCGGCGCGGAGCCGTCGCGCTTCATGTCCCTGGCGTGGGTCACAAAATAGGGAATCTTCGTGCCATCCTTGGCCGTGGCAAAAAACTGCTCGGTGACAAACTTGGAAAGATCGGTATTGGCTTCAACCTGCCGCACAACACGAAGCCGGGTGCCATCCTCGAGCACACTGAGCGATGGCGGGGTCAGGAAGTTCTCGAAACGCACCAGGAAGGAGTCGCTCCAGGGATCAGACACCATCGGCAGGGCGGCCGAGCCATCACCCGGAAGCTCGACTTCGCTGGCCAGCCAGCTGCCGTCCGGCTGCGGCTGCAAGCGCTTGATGCGCGATTTCACATCCTCCAGCACATTCAGGTAAACCGCATCCCGGCTGGCCGTGAAGCCACCCACCAGCGCCGCCAGCGATTCATTGGCTTCGGGCTGGTAAACCAGTGACACCAGGCCATCAGGCTTGCCACCCTGGGCAATCATGCGGGGCAGGTTGACCGACACGCGCGCACCGGCGGGGAAAGTCTGCTCTCCCACCACCCAGTCCTTTTCCAGCAGGAACACGGCCAGGTCGCCAACACCGGTCATGGAGCCAAAAGCTGCCAGCACGCCCAGCGGCAAATCGAGCGGAATGAGCGAGTCATCCTCGGCCACGGCAAACATCTCGACCTGATCAAAGGACTCCATCTTCATCAGCAGCGGAATCCGTTGTGAACTGGTACGGAACGAGGTTGGCATGGCCAGGGTGAAGTCCGGCTCCACACTGGCCAGGATGGGCGCGTCTTCCAGCGCGGTTCCGCGCACCCACTTGCGGACATGGCGCGGGTAGAAGGCCTTGGTCCTTTCCGACTCGTCCAGCGGTGTCGCCACCAGCAGGGTGTCATCGTCCAGCCATTCCAACTGGTGCCGCCGCAACGGAGCTTCGAATCCACCTTCAACAAACTGGTTATTTTCCAGGTCAAATTCTCGCAGGGCCACGGCATCGGAACCGCCATCGGAAAGCGGCACGATGACGTGCGCGCCTGAGGGCGAGAACTTCATCTGCAGGGGCGATGCATACCAGTTGACGCCTTCATTGGCGGCGAGTTCATCCACGTTGATCAAGGGCTCCCAGAACGGCTCGCCCGCGGCATAGCTTTCCAGGCTGGTACACATGACCTGCCCGCGCGGATGATCCGCGTCGGTGTGGAGTTCATACACCTGGCCACGGTACTGCACCTGGTCACTGAAATCTGGCAGGCGGTCATCGCTTTCAAAGATGGTTTTGAACTGGCTCTTCAGGCTTTCGAACCGCGGGTCGGCGGACAGCCGCGCCACGGTGGCGGCGTTCTGTTCCTCGACCCAGGCATCGACCTTCTCACCCTTGATTTCCTCCAGCCAGAGGTAGGGGTCCTCGTTCATGGCCGTATCCGGACTGGCAGCGGGCTCGGCTGGCGCAGCCGGTTCTGCTGTTGTTGTGGCGGCTTCAGTTGCCGGCTGTTTTGGTTCTTCACTGCGCTGGCAGGCACCCAGCGCCAGGATGGCCAGAAGCAGCGCTACTGCGTTAAGCGGCGCACCGGAAAATGGTTTGAATTTGAAAACTGAAGTCATGTTCTGTCCTTTAACTCTGGTAAAGACGAGTGCCCTTACGGCCTGGCCTTATTGAGTGCAGCCAAACAGCCGTGCCGCGTTGTTGCCCTGGACCTGCGCCAGTTCCTCAGGCGTCCAGCCCATTTTCAGCAAATGGCCATAGGCCTCGCCCGGGGTTTCAACCGGATAATCGGAGCCAAACAGCAGGTGGTCCGCGCCCATCTTGCGCAGATGCCAGATGTAGTCATCAAAGGCCGGGGCATCCGGGCCATAGGTTGAAAGCGTGGCGCTGATATCGGCGTAGAGATTACTCAATCCGCCGGGCACCATTTTCCGGAACAGCGCCACGTTCACGTACTCCTTGTAGTGATGTCCCAAACCATGCGCCATGATGATGTTCACATCCGGGTTGGACATGGCGATCATCATTACCGCGGTTGTCTGGGCATCGTCCATCCAGTTGAAATCCATCAGCACCGGCAAGCCCTTTCTTACTTCAGCTGCTTTCCTGAACACGGCGCCCAATTTAGCTGCATCCTCTTCCTTGTTGAGGTCCATGGGGGTCGCAAACAGGTGCAGTTTCAGTCCGTGCAACCCCAGTTCGTTGATGCAGCGGTCGATTTCCTCCCCTGCCCAGTCTTGAGACGGCTGAATGCCGCAAAGCCCCAGGAATTTGTCGGGATGCGCCTTCACCAGCCCGGCCACATAGTCGTTTTCATGCATGGACATGGCCCGGTCGGGGAACATGTAGGCGGTGCTGACAAGCACGCCCATGTCGACATCCGACTTGGCCAGCTCCGCCAGCGCTTTCTCACCAGTGGGCGGCTCCTCCATCTTCATCGTCTGCTTGAGGCGCGAAGAATCCCAGTTCTCCGGGCTGCTGACATGCAGGTGGGAGTCGATGACCGCACCGGGTGCAGTGCAAGGCCGTTCCGCCTCCGCAGCGACGGCAAATAAGGGAATGGAAAAGAACACCGCCGCTGCGACTACGGCAGTGGCGGGTTTGAGGACTTCAATTCTTCTGTGCATCGGATCAGGTTCCTGCGTCAAAAGTGAAAATCGAGTTCCACGCCGACGGTAAACGGCCGTGGGCGAGGAGCGGTACCGCCGGCACTTCCTGAGCGGAAGGTCAGTGCTCCATCTTCATCGAAAAGGTTATCGGCAAACAGGTAAGCGCCCCATGCACCTTTTTCCATGCCGAACCGGGCATTGGCCAGGAGAATGTCGTCGCCCGGCGTATTCAGCACGAATGAGGTGTTTTCCCGCTCGGTGTAGAACTGTGCGCCGAGGAAACCAAACAGCGTGTATTCGTTACCTAGGTCGTGACGCCAGGTAGCTGAAGCGCTGCCGGACCACTCGGAAACCCCGTCGATCGGGTCGCCTTCCTGGATGGGCGTGCCGGGCACGTCACTGCGGTATTCGCCGTCGATGTAGCTCAGGCCGGCCTGCAGCAACAGGCTGTCAATCGGGCTGTAGGTCAGCGAAATCTCGCCGCCCAGCATGTCGGTTCCATCGGAACCAGCGAGCCCATTGATGCCGGTGCTCCCCAGGTCCACGCGGATGACCCGGTCATCCCACTTGCTGGAATAAACGGCACCTTCCAGCGACAGCCTGCCATCGGCGAAGACACCCTTGTAACCCAGTTCATAGGTCCAGATGGTATCCGAGGGAATCGATACGGGCAGGTCGATGCCCAGCAGCTGGGCAATCAGGATGGAGCCGCCAGGCTGTACCTGCGGACTGCGATAACCCTTGGCGACGCTGGCGTAATACATTGAGTTTTCGGTCGGCTCAAAGCGCAGGATGTAACGCGGATTCCAGCTGCTACCGCTGCCTGAAGTCCCTGGATAGTTGGGCGGCAGGTCCGAATCCACGGTGTTGAAGTCCTCGTCGAAATAGCGCATGCCAAAGGCCGCGCTCCATTTGTCGGTGAACTGGTATTCGACTTCACCAAACAGGGCATAAGCGCTGAAGTCATCAGACCGGCGATTGTCCAGCAGTGGCACCGGAAGGCCCGGCACCGTCAGCTTGATGTTGTCAAACCGCTTCGCATCACGCGAATAAGCACCCACGGTAAACGCCCAGCGTTCGCCCAGTTCCGCGGCATAGCGCAGTTCGTGGGTTTTCACTTCGATATCGATGCTGGCATCCAGGAAGCCCAGGCCGGGAATTTCCGTGACGATGGGCGACAACCAGCTCATGTCACCGTAGGCGTAGGACAGTTCGCCCGGCCCGATTTCCCAGTTCATGCCGGCGGTAACCTGGTCGGCTTCCGTTGCGAAGGCCGTCGCTCCAAAGGGGTTGGTGCCATCATCCAGGGCATCATTGCCGTAGAAATCACCCTCGTAATTCCAGGCCGAAATGTAGAACTCCAGGTTATCGGTGGGCGTAAACAGGGCCTTGACGCGATAAGTTTCCACTTCCTTGGAATTGATATCACTGGCGACACCCGGTTGCTCAAGCCAGCCGCCCTCATCGTCGTTGACATAAACCGCGCGGATGGCCAGTTTGTCCTGGACCACCGGGATATTCGCCATGCCGCGGAAACCGAAACTCGAATCCCCCCCGTTGGTGCCTGAATAGAAGGTGTTGACGTGGCCGCCAAAGGCTGTGGTGTCAGGCTGGTTGGTCAAAAAGCGCACGGTACCGCCCATGGAGCCATCGCCAAACAGCGTGCCCTGCGGGCCGCGCAGGATTTCCACTCGGTGGATGTCAAAAGCCCTCAGGTCTGGATAAATGGGCGTGGTCACGCCGGTAAATGGCACTTCATCGACGTAGTATCCATTGGCGCTGCCACCCAGGTCGGTGGAAACACCCCGGATGGCAACACTGACAATACCCGAACCGCTATCCAGGGAATTGACGCCCGGCGCCACCTGCAGGAAGTCGCCGATCTTGCGCGCACTCATGTCGACGATGTTCTGGTCGGTCAGCGCGGTGATGGCAATCGGCACATCGGCGATTGACTCCTCGCGCTTGCGGGCGGTTACCACGACCTCTTCGATGGCGTAATTTCCCGCTTCATCCTGCGCCCATACACCCGGGCTGCTCGCACTGAACGCCACCACCAGGGCAGCGGAAAGGCGCTGGAAAAACGATGTCCTGTTCTGTTGACTGTTCACCACTGATCCTTCCTCATTGAGCAATTTGCGTCCCTCGGCCAGAGAGATCTGGATTGCGTGTTTATCGGAAAGACCGCCAGAAAGTCCGGAACCCTCGAGCAACAACTCCAGGGCATCCATCAGCGTATAACGCCCCACGACAGCATTGGCCTGCCGTCCGGCAGCGAGATCGTAGGGAAACAGGAATACCGCACCCGTCTGGTCCGCCAGGCGGTTGAGCGCCTCGGCAGCGTTCAGCGCCGGAATATCAATGGCGTAAACGGGATCGCTTTCAGACCCCGCTGCGTCAGCCATCGGCGCGTTCGCGCTGATGATCAAACACAGCAGTAGTGCCTGCCCGAAGCGACCCGGGCTGCATGGTCCATTCCCCACAATTCGCCGCCAGGTCAGGGAGAAATTTCGCACCTTCATCGCGGCCTTGTAATCAGTTAACAAGGCAGCGGGGGAAAACCGTAATGTTTCTTGAAATATTTTTGCAACGGATCTCAGGGTGTCTTTGAATGCATGCGCTGGAGTGAATATCTTACTTCAGGCTGGCCGACGTGAGCAGGACGCGGTCATTGTCCAGCCGGGTGACTCGCAAGGCAAAATTGGCTTCCAGCGAGTTCAGCAGGGCCTCGGTTTCACCCACCTGGAACTGGCCACCGATTTTGATGGCCTTGATGGCCGGGTCGTCAATCTGGATCGACAGATTGGTGTAGCGGCTGAGTTCTGTCACCACCTGTTCCAGGGGCTCGCCGCTGAAGGTCAGCAGGCCCTGCCGCCAGGACAGCTGCCGTTCGATTTCGGGTGGCGTGATGGTGTGAATGGATTCTGCGGCTATCTGCAATTGAGCCTCGCCCTCAGCTTTGGAGGAGATCACCGTGCTTTGGCCAGCTTCAAGCGTGGCAAATTCATTGACGACCAGTTCGGCATCGGGCTCCAGGGAATCGTTGCTCACGGCCAACTCGACTTTGCCTTCAGTCACCGTGACATTGACATCCTTGTCTCTCAGGTAAACCGCAAATGCGGTGCCAACCGCCTGGATACGGCCGGAGCCTGCGTAAACCCGGAATGGATGTTCGGCATCTTTGGCAACGGTAAAGTGGGCTTCGCCCTGCAGCAGCCGGATGTCACGAAACTCCTGCCCGTAGTCAACCCTCACCTGGGTGTTGGTGTTGAGCAACACCACGGAACCATCGGGCAGCGTCAGTGATTTTTGTTCACCCACCACAGTCGCGTGCAGGCCATTTTCGTTGTCGATGGGCGTGGCGCTGAACCAGAAGGATGAAGCAACCAAAACCAGCAGCACGGCAGCCAGCGCCCCGGCCATGGCGGCCGGAAAGGTGAACAGTGGAATTCTTCGTGGCTTCACCATCGGCTGTGAAGCAGTGTTTGAAGGCTGCTGGCCTTCAAGCGGCACGGCGAGTTCGGTAAGGATGTTCATCTTGCCCCAAAGCCGGGCAAGTTCTTGCAATTCGCTGGCATGAGCCGGGCTGCGCGCCAGCCAATCGCGCAAAGCCGCCTGCTCTGCGTCCGACAGTGGCGTATCACCATCCAGCCGGATCAGCCATGAGCCAGCCTCGGCCTCCAGTGTTTTGCGGTCTGGGAAATTGATGACTTTCTCTGTCATGCTGCGCCCCTGCCGCGTCCTTTGGGTTGGCTGGACGAAGGCAATACCCCGGTTCCAAGGCTCTCGCGCTCGTTCACATAGTCACGACAGGCGAGAATGCCCTTGAGCAGGTACTTTTCCACCGAACTGAGTGATACGCCCATTCTCTCTGCAATTTCCTTGTGACCCAGGCCGTGTACCTTGCGCAGCAAATACGCTTCGCGGCATTTCGGCGGCAAGGCCGCCACCGCCTCGCAATACAATCCCAGGGTCTGTTGTGACTCGGCATCCGCTTCCGCCGAGGGTTCACTGTGTATGACAACCGAAGGCGCCAAATCCGCAATGTAATCGGTGATTTCCGCAGACTTGGCGCTCAGCTTGTTGAGCGCCACATTCTTCGCGATGCTGAAGAGAAAGGCCTTGGGTTCGTCGATGCCCTTGCTCTGTTCGGCGATGTAGGCGCGCAGGAATGCTTCCTGCGCTACATCCTCAATATCCTGTTTTTGCCTGAAAAACCGCCTCAGGTATTTCCTGATGAAGCTGCTGTGCTCCAGGAAAGCGCGGGTGACCGGGGATTGCCCGGTTGTGCTTGCCTGGAGCTGGTCTGCTGGCCTGTTCATGCTGGATTGGAATGCTTAGCTTGCCGGCTCCTCGTTATTGCAGGCGATAGTAAGCCATGGCGCCTGAAAGTCAAAACAGGCACGCAGCCGATACCTCCGGCCTGCTGCCGGTCGCGAGCGTGGCTCGCTCCTACATAAGCACAAGCCTGGCCCCGTGGCGTTTTCCAGCCGGCATCAAAAACTGGCCCGGAACTCAACACCCAGCATTCGTGGCCGAACGGGTACGAAAGTAGTCGTCTGGTCAGGCGATACGGGGTTTGCGGCGCCCTGGTCGTCGGTCAGGTTACGGCCCACCAGGTAAGTTCCCCACCAATCCTTCTCAATACCCACTTTGGCGTTGAGGAAATTGAACGAATCCGAGGTACTGATCTTGTAGATGCCGCTGTTGTTGATGCGGTTTATCTCATCCTGGTACGAGTAATCCACATGGAACAGGCCGTTCATGCCGGAGCCGAAATCGGGGCGCCAGTCCACGGCCGCCATGAAAGTGATTTCGGGCACGTAAGGCACCGGGTCGCCCTTGTCGTGGTCTGCCGTGGCATCGTCAAAGGTGGCATCCGCCCAGGCGGCATTACCGGACAGGGCCAGTGTCGGTATCGGCAGGAACGTTACGGCAAATTCCGCACCGTACACCGTGGCCGCGCCCTGGTTCTTGGTGCCGCCTATGCTGGCGCCTTCAAAGGGGAAGAAAATCGCCTGCAGGTCGGTCCAGTCCGTGTAGTACGCCGCGCCTTCCAGCATCCAGCGGCCATCATCCAGCAATGACTTGGCGCCGACTTCATAGGTCCACAGCGTTTCCGGATCGTAATTCTCCGGCAAACTCACCACTCCGCCGCCGGGAACCGGCACATTCAGGATCAGGTTGACGCCACCGGCCCTAAATCCCTTCGCTACGTTCACGTAGCCAATGGTGTCTTCGGCGAATGCATACGACAGGTTGAATCTGGGGCTGAACGAGTCGTCATCGCCGCTGGGAGCGTTGCTTTCTGCTGTCACTGACGGGAACTCGAACAACGGCACGCCATTCAGCAAAACGGACGTCGTGACGGTATTGATTGAGTCATTGGTCCAGTCATATTCACTCTGGTAGTAGCGGGCGCCGAATGTCGCCGTCAGCCGCTCGGTGAAGTCGTAGCTAACTTCTCCAAAGAGGGCCCAGGAGCTCACATCGTTGGTGATGGAGTTGACGGAATCCGCCGCCACCTTGAGGTCGGTGCCGGGTATGCCCAGCAGAGCGCCACCGCCGGGAATCACCGAGATCACGCTGATGTGGATGGGCTGGTCGCCTTCGGTGCTGGTGTAGTAGGCGCCCGCGGTCCACTGCAGCGGACCATCCTGGTTGGAGTGGAGGCGAAGTTCCTGGGTGAAATCCTCGCCGCCGATTTCCGCATCCACGAAAATCAGCGAGTTGACGCCGTCGCCGGAAGCCGATGGCTGCGATTGCAAACGGTCGGAATAGCTGGTGGCGCTGACCAGGGTGGCAAAGCCAAGGTCGGCATTGATCGTCAAATTGAATGCGTCGACTTCCGAGAACGGTTCAACATCAGCGTAGGTTGAGACCGTCAAAGTCTCGAGGTCATCCACCAGGTTGGGCGCCCCTGCCTCGTTGTCATAGTGATAGTAAGTGGCGTCCACGGTGACATTTTCGCTGGCCTGCCAGCGCGCGCGGGCGCGCAACTGCTTCAGTTTCCGGCTGTTGACATCTTCGGTACCGAGCTGGATGTTATCGATGTAGCCGGCTTCTTCACGCACCTCGCCGGCAATGCGCAGTCCGAATACGTCTTTCACCACCGGAGCGTTGAGCACCGCCGTACCGTTCCAGCCATTGTCGCCGTGCTCGACGCTCGACCAGCCGCCGTTGAATTCGCCGCCGAAGTCGGTCAGGTCGGGCGCGTT
>CAYYCX010000123.1:0-12149 GCA_964470455.1 uncultured Wenzhouxiangellaceae bacterium | reverse complement strand
TCTCCATCGCGCTGGGTACCGCTCCGGCCGGCCTGCAGGCCGATATCGAACTGGACCCGGGTACCGGCAATGGCGTGGTGATCACCAACATCGACGCGCAGCCGGGCTTTGACACACCGGTGTGTTATTCCACCGGGTCGGGCGGAACCGGCGGCAGTGGAGCAACGGGTGAGCTGGGTAATTGCGTAACCCCGCCGGCAGGCCCCACCGGGGCGACCGGGCCGCAGGGAGCCACCGGGCCGCAGGGCGTAACGGGCCCCGTAGGTGCGACGGGCGAGGTCGGTCCAACCGGCCCAGCCGGTGCGACGGGAGCAACGGGTGCAACCGGCCCTACCGGTAACATCGGCCCAACCGGCCCGGCCGGTGCCACGGGTGCACAGGGTGCACAAGGTCCGCAAGGGCCCCAGGGAGCGGACGGTGCGCAGGGCGCCCAGGGTGTTCCTGGCGCTACCGGCGCCACGGGTAGCTCAGGCGCAACCGGTGCAACCGGGCCACAGGGTGCAACGGGCCCGCAAGGCGTGCCGGGTGCAACTGGCTCGGTAGGCCCCACCGGCGAGCTGGGTCCCCAGGGCGCAACCGGTCCTCAAGGCCCGCAGGGCGTGCCTGGCGCGACTGGATCACCGGGTGTACCTGGCGCACCAGGACCCCAGGGCGCTACTGGCCCGCAGGGTGCCCAGGGCATTCCGGGTGTAACCGGTCCCGCTGGTGACACCGGACCGCAAGGACCTGCCGGCGCGGGTGGTGGCGCCGGCCAGATTATCGGTGGAAGTACGTCCAACACACTCGATAATGATGATAATCGCTATATCGGACTGTTCGGCTCAATTGCGGACAGCAGCGAAGATGATGTATGGCAGAGAATTCCAGTCGAAGGCTCTGTGAGCAACTTCTACGTTCAATTGTCGAATGACCCGAGCTCCGGCGATTCATACCAATTCACCATGCGACGCAATGGCAGCGATGAAACAGCGCTGCAATGCACCATCAGCGGTGGTTCGGATACTGACTGCAGCGATACGACGGGATCTGTGTGTTACCAGGTAGGGGACCTGATTTCTGTTGAAGCGGACCCAAATTCCAGTCCGGACACAGCGCAAATGAGCTGGACGGCGCTGTTCACCCCGGAGGATTGTGGCGACCCCCCATAACCGCAGTCCTTCCCGGGTGTCTACCCGCGTTGCTATCGACCCACGGGGAGGTCAGTTTGAGTTTCGAGGCAGGTGTTCACAGCCTTCGATTGCAGGCATGAAGAGGAGGACGACGTCCTCCTCTTTTTTTTGCCGTGATCGCAATCACTCCCGCCTCAGGCTCCAGGGCAGAAGTTGCTAATATTGGACCAGCAGTTAATCACTGGACATTCGGGCAGATTGTCCTGAGCAACGAAATCGCATGTCAAAACCAGCCCAGCAATTGAACCAGAAAGCAGGCAGGATCTGCCTGAACATGATCGTCCGGAATGAAACACGGGTGCTGCCGCGCCTGTTCCAGTCGATCAGAGGTTACATCGACTGCTACGTAATCGTGGACACCGGCTCTACTGACGGCACGCAGGATTTCATCCGCAAGTGGATGGCTGATGCGGGCATTCCCGGTCAGCTGCATGAACGCGAGTGGGTGAATTTCGGCCACAACCGCCAGCAGGCGCTGGAACTGGCCGTTGCGGCCGATTGCGCCGACTGGCTGCTGGTCATCGATGCCGATGAAGAACTCGGCATCGATGACCCGGGCTTCAGGAGCAAGCTCCAACCGGGTGTCAGCTATGACATCTTCAAGCACCACAACAATGTTCGCTACGCGGTGCCTCACCTGCTGGATATCCGCTTCAACCGTTGGCGCTGGAAAGGCGTAGTTCACAACTACCTGCAACACCTTGAAGGCGAAAACCGCAGGCAGGTGCTGCGGGACATTTGGATCATCTACCACAGTGGTGAAGGCGCCAAATCGCAGGGCCTGACCCCGAGGCAGAAATACCTGCGCGACGCAAAGCTGCTCGCCGCCGAGCTGAAAAAGGATCCATCGGACAGCCGCAGCCAGTTCTACCTGGCGCAGTCACTGCTGCATGCCGGCGAGCTGGAAAAAGCGCTGGAAGCCTACCGGCGCCGCATTGAAATGGAAGGCTACGTCGAGGAGCAATTCATCTCACAACTGCAGATCGGGCGAATTTCCATCCAGCTGGGCAAGCTGGAGCGCATCGTCCTGCAGGAACTGCTCAACGCCTATGAACTTCGGCCCAACCGGGCGGAGCCGCTGTACAGCCTGGCGGTGTATTTTCGTGAGGCGAAAAAATATGGCCGGGCATATGTCTTCGCCCAAACCGCCAATTCGCTGGGCCTGCCCAATGACCACTTGTTTGTCGAACACGAAGTGTACGCCTGGCGCGCACTGGATGAGCTGGCCGTTTCATCCTACTGGGTGGGGCAATACCAGCTGTCGCTGGATTGCGGCGAGGAACTGCTGCGCCGCAGCGCTTCGGGCGTGGCGATTCACAATGACGACATGCGCCGCATCAACCAGAACATCACTTACGCAAAGGCCAGGCTGGATAACTGATCATGCCGGGCGACCTGATTCGAGTATTGATGATTGGCCACCCCGACCCTGGTTTCCATGAATCTGTGCGGCTGGAAAACATTCCGGCAACCTGGGCCGACGGCTTTTCCATAACCCGCACGGAAAATGATCATGGCTTGCTACCACTTCTGGCACAGGCCAGGCCGCAGGTCATCGTCAGTTTCGGCTCCCTGGCTGATTTGAAGGAGCTGCAGGCTGCCTCCCTCGATATCCGCCAGCGCTGGATTCACTTCGACGATACGGCCGTGGAAGGGCCGATACTGGCCTCCCGTATCATGAACTGCTACGTGAATTTCGCCACCCGCAACCGTTTTCCGAACGAACCGCTGGTATCCGTGTTTACGCCCGCCTACCGGTCAGGCGAACGGATCAAGCGGCTGTACCGCTCATTGCTTGATCAGACCTACCGCAATTGGGAATGGGTTGTTTATGACGACTCCCCGGATGAGAACACCTTTGACCTGCTGAAGGATTTGCGCCGCCAGGACCCGCGTATCTCGCTGTTCCGTTCTGACCGGAACTGTGGCGACATTGGCGAAGTAAAACGCCGTTGCTGTGGATTGGCCCGTGGCAGCATCCTGGCAGAAGCCGATCATGATGATGAACTAACCAACCACTGCCTGGCGGATGTGGTCGAGGCGTTCAACACGTTTCCCGACGCGGGTTTTGCCTATACCGACTGCGCGGAAGTGTTTGAAGACGGGAGGAACGCGAGTTATGGCGAAACGTTTGCCTATGGCTTTGGCAGCTACCGCACCGAGAGCTATCGCGGCCGGAATTACCTGGTGACCAATTACCCGTCCATCAATTCCAAAACCGTTCGCAATATCGTCAGCATGCCGAACCACATTCGCGCCTGGCGGCGGGAAGCCTACAACGAGGCAGGCGGCTATGGCAGCGCCATCCACATTGCCGATGACTACGAACTCTGTGTGCGAACCTTCCTCACCACGCGCATGGTGCACGTGCAACGATTTGGCTATATCCAGTACCTGGGAACATCCAATGAAAACACCCAGCGCACGCGCAACAAGGAGATCCAGCGCCTGGTGGCCTGGTTCCTGCAGCGATATGAGGAAGAAATCCATGAACGTTTCAAGCAACTGGGTGTGGAAGACTTCCTGCGCAGGAATGGAAAATGCGACTGGAGCATCGCCAATCCCGAGCCGGCGCCAGTGGCCAATTACATACTGAAGTAACCCTCAATCCACAGCCGGAGCCATTCCAGGACTCTCCTGGAATCCTCATTCAAGCTGCAACTGGAGCCCTCCCGTTCCCGTCGCTCAAGGCACTGTCCAAACCCGGGATACGAGGCAACATCGAGTGTGCGCTGGAGCAGGGTCGAAAGTTAAAAATCCCAGTCGAATTGACCTGGATCAACTGAATCCTGTTTACCGGGCATTCTATTCCTTTAGTTACTTGCACTACAAGACTGACAATCCTAGAATTTTCCCAGTCACTCCACCAAAGGAATCGAACCACCATGAATGCCGCCGTTGAAGAATTGCTTGATGCGCCGTTTGGCGAATCCCACGGCCCGATGCTCACCGGAGCCCTGGCGCCCATCTTTGAGGAGTATGTGCTGGACAGTTTCGCCGTCGAAGGTGAAATACCGGCGGACCTCAACGGCGTGTACCTGCGCAATGGCCCCAACCAGCGCTTTGAGCCCACTGGTCTGTACCACGCTTTTGATGGTGACGGCATGCTGCACGCCGCCCACTTCGACAGGGGCAAGGTGACTTATCGCAACAAATGGATACGCAGCGATGCCTGGCTGGAAGAGGACAAGCTCCACAAGTCGATTTATGCGGGTATCTACAATACCCGCAAGGGGCGCGACGACCTGCGCCTGAAAGACACCGCCAACACCGATGTCATCGGCCATGCCGGACACGCGGTGGCCTGCTGGTACCTGGCCGGAGTGCCCTACCATGTGGACCCCATCACGCTCAAAACCATTGGCCGCGGCGATTACCTGTTCGGACCCGGCAAGGGCTTCTCGGCACACCCCAAGGTGGATGAACAAACCGGCGAACTGCTGTTTTTCGACTACTACCATTCCCGCCCGCACATGAGCTACGGGGTAGTGGATGCCACCGGCAAAGCCACGCACCAGACGCTGATTGAACTGCCCGGGGCACGGCTGCCGCACGACATGGCCATCACCGAGCACTACACCATCCTGCACGACCTGCCGGTGTTCAACGATGAGGAAGCATTCAAGGCAGGACGTCACAAGATACGCTTCGATTCTTCCCTGCCCGCGCGCTTTGGTGTGATTCCACGTTATGGTGATGGCAGCTCCATCCGCTGGTTTGAGTTTTCACCCTGCTTTGTCTACCACGTCGTCAATGCCTGGGAGGAAGGCGACGAGATCGTCATGGTGGCCTGCCGCTACATGCCGGTGCGGGCTGCCGACGGCAGCATCGATGAAAAACTCACGGCCCGCCATATCGCCACCCTGGTGATGAATGCCAGGCTGTGGCGTTATCGCATGAACCTGAAAACGGGTGAAGCGATTGAAGAGTGCCTGGATCCGGACCTGAACGTTGAATTTCCCGGCTACGATGCGGCCCGCACGGGACGCAAGACCCAGTGGGGTTACCTGGTGGATCACGATCCTGCCATCCTGCGCTGGACCGGCCTGCGCAAATACAACACCGACACCGGTACGTGTGTGGGCGCCTGGAGCGATGACGCTGACGCCTGCTGGTACAGCGAGCCGTGGTTCGCCCCGGCCGACAACCCGAAAAGTGAAGACCATGGCTATGTGGTGACGTTCGTGTGGAATGATCGCACGCGCAACCAGCAACTGCAGGTTTTTGATGCGCTGGACATGAACCAGGGCCCGGTTGCGCGCGTACACATTCCGCACCGGATTCCTTCAGGCTTTCATGCCTGCTGGATGAAGCCCAGCCAGATCGCTTCGGCAGGATAATCCCGGCGGGGACTTACTGCCGAAGGATTAACACAATAATCATCCGGTCTGGCGGCGGACACGCCGCCAGCGCCCTGGCTGATCAAAACAGCTTGAACATCGGCAGCCGGGATTGCCGTTGCCGTTTCTCAGGATTGTCGTTCCGCACCGGGTGCGCAGGCGTCGGGTACCGTGAAGAACCTCAGCCGGTCCAGTGCGGGTTCGAGCGGCATTTCCGTCCAATCCCCATCTGTGCCGGCCAGCTCGAGCGCCAGCTTTGCGGCCTGCTCCAGGAAGGAGGCGTAGCGCCGCGCTCGTTCATCCGCATCCAGCGCGGTGGGCACCGGCCCGCAGCAATCCAGAGCCGCGGCCAGTGAGAACGGCTCCAGGCAGACGCAGTCCTGCTTGTGGGTCCAGGCGCCGGTGTGCAGGTCGAAATCGTACAGCGGCAGGAAGTGGTGCCCGCTACTAGCCACGAATTCCACCGCATCGATGATGTAATCGACCTCGCAATCATCCATCGCAAAATGCAGGCTGATGCGACACCAGCCCGGCTTGATGCCGGAATAACCCTTGCGTATCCAGTCGCGGTATTGCTCCGAAGTATCGTGGTCGATACCCAGCAAACGGTGTCCATAAGGCCCGGCGCAGGAACAACCGGCGCGGGACTGGATGCCGAACAGGTCATTCAGCAGCGTGGTCACGAACTTGGGATGCAGGTACTTGCCACCCGGGTCGCGCAGGTTGAACGACACAATGCCGATGCGGCGCTCGGGGTCAAGGTTGCCGAGAATCTCGATGGAAGAATGCACCTGCCACCGGTCAAACATGCGTTGCAACAGGTTGTGCTCGCGATGTTCGATGGCCTCGACGCCGATGGCATCCTTGATCTCAAACGCCATTCCGGCCTTGAGAATCTGCAGGACACCCGGCGTGCCGGCCTTCTCTCGCTCCTCGATGTCACGAATGAAATCCTGGCTGTCAGGCCCCACGTAGTCCACCGTGCCGCCGGCGGAGACGCTGGGCGGCAACTCGGAATGATACAAACGTTCATTGAACACCAGCACGCCGGCGGAACCGGGGCCGCCGAGGAATTTGTGCGGTGAAATGAACACGGCATCCAGCGAGGCGTCACCGTCATAGCGTCCCGCGTCCGGGTTCATGTCGATATCCACGTAAGGCGCGCTGGCAGCGAAGTCAAAACAGGCCAGCGCGTCATGGCGATGCAGCAGCGCGGCGATCTCATGCACCGGCGAACGCATGCCGGTGACATTGGAGGCCGCCGAAAACGAGCCGATGCGCATGCGGCCTCGGTAAGCCGGGTCGCGCAACAGGCTTTCCAGGTGTTCCAGGTCAATGGAACCGTCGGCTGCGAGGCGGGTCTCGATCACGGTCGCCAGCCCCTGCCGCCAGGAAATCTCGTTGGAATGGTGCTCGTAAGGCCCGACAAATACTACCGGCTGGTGCTCAGCCACATAGCTTTCAAACTCCGCGCGCCGGCTTTCACCGAGCGCTGCATCCATCAGGCTGCACAAGTTGAAGCGCGTGGCCGGCGGAATCATGACGCCGACGATCTGCTGGAACTTGTCGATGGCGCCGGTGGCGCCGCTGCCCACCGGGATGATGCGACCACCGGGTCCGGCATTGACCGAGCGCTTGATGGCGCTTTCAGCCGCCTCCAGCAGATGCGTCATGGAACGGCCGCTGATGTCATCCTCGGTGTGGGTGTTGGCGTAAATGCGTTGCAAATGTTGCAGGTAGCGCTCGACGAAACCCAGGCAGCGGCCCGAAGCGGTGTAATCGGCATACACCATCAGGCGGTCGCCGAATGGCGTGGTGATGGGCGCATCGGCGCCAACAATCTGGCGTCGCAGGTAGTCGAATCCCAGGCGGGGTAGCGGTGGCTCCCGCGTGACTGTCGAGTACGTTGTATGTGTCGCCATGACCGTATCCAGAAAAAAACCAGAATCAATAACCCGCCGATGCCCCGTCAAAGCGCATCTCTGTTCCACCCCAGTACACGCCGGTTTCCGGGTCGCGGAACACCGCCTGGTAACCCCCGTACGACCCCGGATAGGATCGTTCCCCATGCACCACGGTATGGCCGCGATTGCGCAGCTCTTCGATGATGGCTGCGCTTACACCGGCTTCGATGCGCAGCGTTCCGCCATCGGTCATTTTGCTGCCGGTGGGCGTTGAGCCGCTCTGGTGCACGAAGCGTGCTGCATCGCCAGCCTGCTGCACGTTCATGTGGAAATCCACCAGGTTGGCGACGATCTGTACATGTGCCTGCGGCTGCAGGAAGCCGCCCATCACGCCAAAGGCCATCAGCGGCTCACCATCCTTCATGAGAAATGCCGGAATGATGGTGTGGAACGGCCGCTTGCCGGCCGCGTAGACATTGGCATGCCGCGGGTCCATGTTGAACTGGCTGCCGCGGTTCTGCAGCGCAAAGCCCGTGCCTTCGGCCACGATGCCACTGCCGAACTCCCAGAAGTTGCTCTGGATATACGAAACCATCAGCCCGGAACTGTCGGCCACCGCCAGGTAGGTGGTATCGCCGTGTTGCGGCGGTTCACCTGCCGGATAATGCGGCGCGGCCGTTTGCATGTTGATCAGCGCCGCGCGCTCTTTCGCGTAGTCTGTGGACAGCAGCCAGTCCAGAGGAATTTCGCCAAAAGCAGGATCCGAATAAAACCGTGCGCGGTCTTCGTAGGCCAGCTTGCTGGCCTCTGCCATCACATGCCAGTAATCGGCGCTGTTCCGGCCAAAATCCGCCAGCGGAAATTGCTGCATGATGTTGAGCATCTGCAATGCTGCAATGCCCTGCGAATTGGGCGGAATTTCATACAGGTCATAGCCCCGGTAATTCACCGATACCGGTGTGACCCACTCGCCGCGGTGGGTGGCCAGGTCGCTGGCCTGCAGATGCCCGCCGGCAGCCTGCACCGCAGCAACGATGCGCTGGCCGATGTCACCCTGGTAATAAACCTCCCTGCCCTCATTGGCCAGGCGTTCGTAACTGTTCGCCAGTTCCGGATTGCTGAAAATCCCGCCATGCTGCGGTGCTTTGCCGCCGGGCCTGTACAGGCGAAACAGCTCGCTTACATCCTCGGGCGTCAGTCCCTCACCCGGGAATTCGGCCAGTGAACTGGTCCAATATTCCGCTTCCACTTCCGATATGGCCACCCCCTGCCGCGCATAGGCAATCGCCGGAGCAAGGATTTCGGCCATGGGCAGCTTGCCGAAGCGCTCGTGCAGCGCAAACCAGCCGTCCACCGCGCCCGGCACGGTGACCGCCAAAGCACCAAACGTAGGAATGGAGTTGCCCTCACCCACCTGCTGCTGCATGGCGGCATGATCGAAACCGGCCGGCGACCGGCCGCTGCCGTTGTAAGCCAGCAGTTCGCGCGATTGGGGATCCCAGATGATGGCGAACAGGTCACCGCCGATGCCATTTGAATAGGGCTCAACCAGCCCCAGCATGGCGTTGGCGGCAATGGCGGCATCCACCGCGCTGCCACCTTTCTTCAGGATATCCACGGCAATGGCGGAGGCGATGGGGTGCGAAGTGGAGGCCATGCCGTTGCGCCCGAGAACCGGGCTGCGGGTGACAAAACGATCGCCCGTGTAACGGGTGCCGTAATCTTCCTGGGCAGCGGAAACGGGCTCAGTCATCAGCAGCGCCAGTAGCAGGGTCAATCCGGATCTGATCCACATCGATGGACTCCAAGTGACAAGTGGCTGCATTTTAACCCGGAAGCCATGGCCATGCTGGCCCCGGCGCACGCGCAGGACGCGGCATCTGACCCGGCTTTTTCGAATGTGTATGATGGCACATCCCCATCATGCAACCGGGAATGGACGGAATGAAACGAACTGCCGCGCTAGCAATCTTCACATTGGCTTTCACACTGCCGGTGAATCTGAATGCCAGCTATGCGATCTACGTGGGCAAGAACCTGACAGCCGACGGCAGCGTGCTGATCGGCGGATCGGGGGATGAGGTTTCCAGCCACTGGCTGGAAATTGTGCCGGCCACGGATTATCCGGCAGGCGCCCTGCTGACGGTGGGCGCCACTCCGGAAGCCTTCATGCCGGGCGTGCTGACGCAGATACCCCAGGCACGCCATACGTTCCGTTACCTCACCATGAACTATTCGGATTTTGAGGGCTTCCCCGCCCCATTGACCAACGGCGGCCTGAATGAACACAACGTAGCCGGGCGGGATGTGTGGTCGGACTCACGGGCCGAATTGATTGCCATGACGCCCAACCCGCAGTCCGGGCCGCAGTACAGTGACCTCTCACGCATTGCCATGGAGCGTGCCCGCACCGCCCGCGAAGCCGCCGAAATCGTCGGTGCCCTGATCGATGAGTACGGTTATTCCACCTACGGCGGCAACTCGCACCTGTTCGCCGACGAGAACGAAGGCTGGGTTCTGCTCAACTTCGCCGGCGGCCAGGGTCTGTGGATTGCCGAACGCCTGGGCCCGGACGATGTGCGCATGTCCTATCCCGGTTACATTCGTGAGATCCCGCTCGATTTCCAGCAGCGCGATAATTACATGGGCTCGGACAATTTCATCAGCTTCGCGGTGGAACAGGGCTGGTTTGACCCGGAGGAAGGAAAGCCCTTCGATGTCTCCAGGGTCTACATGAACGATGAAGACCGCTATCCGCGCAGCGACATGGAACAGGAACTCCGCGCTGCCGCGCCGATCGATCTGCGCGCCATGATGAATGCCGTCAGGGACCCCAGGATCTCGAAAGACTCAACCGGCTATGGCCAGGTGGCGCAGCTGCGAAGGAATTCGCATCCCGAATTGAACCTGTTGTGGGTGGCGCCCACCGGTTCCGTCACAGCACCTTTCATTCCCTACCGGATCGGTGTCCGGAAAGTACCGCCACAGTTCGGCAAACACCGTTACCTGACCAAGGGTGAAGCGAGTGTGTTTGTGACGCGTGACTGGCAAATCCAGGAAGCCACCGAATTTGCCGGCAGGACGTTCAAGCGGTTGATGTATTACACCTGCGACCATCCGGAAAAATTCCTGCCGGAAGTAACCGAAGCTTTGACGGCTTTTGAAAACCGGCTGATTGCTGAGCAAACCACTGTGGTCGACACCGCCGAGACCCTGTTTGCATCGGGCCGCAGCGACCTCGCCGAAAGTTATCTGACCACGTACAGCGAGCAGGCTGCACTGGCCGGATTGCGCCTGGGCAATGCACTACTGCACAGCATCGAAGCGCGAACCGTGGAGTTGTTCGGATTGCGCGAACCGCAAACCGACACGATGGGCAAACTGGACTACCAGGAGGTTACCTGCCGGGCGCCGGAATGACCTTGGTATACTTTCCAGCGTACCGGCCATCATCGAACGGGAGAAGTTGCTATGAGAACAGCATGGATTACCCTTGCTACAGGCCTGAGCCTGGTCATGACGGCATGCGGCACCACCCAGTCCGAACCCAGGACGGTTGAACAACTGCTGGATGAAAAAGGCTTCACCATCGGCGAGCCTACCGAACGCATCCACCAATTCCGCTTCAACGGCTGGAATTACCTCGATCGCGAGCATGTGATCGTGTCGGTGTCCGCCTCGCGTAACTACCTGGTCAGCCTGCGCGTGAGCTGCAACGGGCTGTTTGGCGCGGAAGTGATCGCTTTCAGCAACACAGGCTCATACCTGACCGACTTTGACACCCTGCTGGTGCGGGACCAAAGCCGTGTCCGGGAGCGCTGCCCGATCAAGTCCATCAACGAACTGGTGCGCAAGGAAACGAAGTAACAACCAGCTGCATCTTCCTGATTCAGGCCTGGCTCAATCCGGGTCAGCCGCGGCAATGGCATCAAGAAAGGCGGTGCCGTAACCTTTCAGCTGAAAGAGTGGGGTGGCGCCAAAGTGGCAACATAACAGGCCAAAGCCAATGACAATGGGTTGGTGGGCGCACCTGTCGGGGTGGTGGCCACTACCCGGCCCTGGTTGAAGCGATGGCCGCTTCCATGGTATCCAGCAGTTGGTGAATCCGGACAGGTTTGGTTACATAGGCGAAGAAGCCCAGTGCCAGCCCTCGATCAATTTCCTTTTGCATCGCGCTCGCTGTAAGCGCAATGACCGGTATGTGGCTGGTTTGCGGATCTTTCTTGAGTATCTTCAGCGCATTGCTGCCACTCATTCCAGGCAAATTAAGATCCATCAGTATCAGGTCCGGTTGATGCGCCCGCGCCAGGGTGATACCCAGATTGGCGTCTGGAGCGGACTGGAGGTTTATGTGGTTGTGGCTGGAAAAAATTTCCTCGACCAGTCTCAGGTTGACCGGATTGTCCTCGACATACAGCACTGTAATCGGTGACTTGGGGAAATCCTTGCTGTAGAGTGCCGCACCCCTCGCGGAAGCGGGAACTTTCGTTTCGACCAGGGAATCGCTGGCGGGAGGCAGTTCAATCCAGAATGCACTGCCAGAATCAACTTCGCTGCTCACTCCAATTCGGCCATTCATCAGCTCAACCAGGCTTTTTGTAACCACCAGGCCGATACCTGTACCCTCGATGGGACCACTTTCCCGTCCCAATCGATTGAAGGGCTGGAACAGTTGACGCACTTGTTCTGCATCCAGACCATGACCCGTGTCCCGGACCGTGATCCGCACATTGCCA
>CAYYCX010000122.1:0-12172 GCA_964470455.1 uncultured Wenzhouxiangellaceae bacterium | reverse complement strand
ACGTCGGCGTGGCGGGCGGATCACCACATGCACCTCGGTTCGCCCGATCTCTGCCAGCGCACCGGTGATTGCATCGAGACTCACCAGCCGCCCGCGGTGTTGGCCAGCGATGTTATTGCCGCGCTGGATTCGATCGGGGTGCAATCCGGAGTGGTTATTTCATCCGCCTACCTCTATGGGTTGAATGACCTCGCTCTGGATGATGGCGCGGCCGCCACCTGGATGCGCCGCGAAAATGAATTCACCGCCGGGCACGTACGCGCTCACGCTGAAAGGCTGGTGGGTTTTTTGTCCGTGGACCCGCTGCTGCCGTCGGCGGTTGAGGAAGTGCGGTATTGGCAGGACAGCACTGAACTGGTGGGCGTGAAACTGCATCTGTCGGCATCGGCCGTTGACCTGAACAATGCCACCCACCTGGCGGCTTTGCTGGCGGTTGTTGCCCAGGCCGCGGAACAGGAACTGCCTTTGCTGATGCATATCGGTGGTGGTGAATTCGACGGCCAGGATGCGGAAATCTTCATTCGCGATGTGCTGCCGGCCTCAGTTCCTTCATGGATACAGATCGCCCATGCCGGTGGCGGTTGGCCGTTCGTGGAGAATCACGCCAATGAAGTGCTGCGCGTGTTTGCGGAACACATTGAGCGCAATGACCCGGCAACCCGAAAGGTACTGTTTGACCTGTCCTATGTTCCCGCTGCGGAATACACCGATGAACAGCTCAGCGAGACTGCGCGCCTGATACGCCGTATCGGCGTTCGACGCTTCCTGTTCGGCTCCGATTTCAACGTGCTCACACCCGGCCAGCAGGTCGATGCCCTGCGACGATTGCAGCTGACGGACGACGAGTGGAGCGCCCTGCATGAGAACTGCGCGCCGTGGGTGTGTGCTGACTGAATGCCGGTTCCAGCCGTGTGATCAAAACCGTCAATTTGCGTTGGGCACCGTGACCCTTCGATCAAACTGACCGCTGGAAACGGTCAAGCATGTGCAATTTATGACAGTTTCCTGGGCCCGCAGGAACCTTACCATAGGTCCCCTCCTGACTACCGGGTCCTCAGTGATGCCATACAAAAAACGCAAAGTCACCCATGTGATTACACGACTCCTGCTTTCCAAACCGTTTCGAATCGCAGGTTATGAGTTCACCGATGCGCCCGCTGTGATTGTGAGCATCCAGCAGGATGATTGCCTTGGCCGCGGAGAAGCTGCCGGGGTTTACTATCTGGGTGAGTCTGTTGAGTCCATGGTAAAGCACATCAAGGAAGTAACGACATTGCTCGAAGCGGGCATGACGCGCGATGAACTATTGCTGAGCATGCCAGCCGGTGGAGCCCGCAACGCAATCGACTGTGCCCTCTGGGAACTTGAAGCGCAACTCAGCCGTTGTCCTGTTTGGGAACGTGCCGGGCTTCGATCAATTCGACCCCTGCTCACGACTTTCACGCTGGGTGTGGATGAGCCTTCGGCGATGCGAGACGCAGCCATTCGTTTTGACCAGGCCCGCGCTTTGAAAATCAAGTTGAACGGCGATGTGGAACTGGATATCGAACGGGTATGTCAGGTTCGCACAGTTCGCCCGGACTGCTGGATCGGGATAGATGCCAACCAGGCTTACACCTTGTCATCCCTGACCCAGGTCTTGCCTCATTTTGTAGATTGCGGTGTGGCTTTGATTGAACAGCCATTGGCGAGAGGGTTTGAAGCCGAACTCGAAAATTTCGACTCGCCAATCCCTATTGCAGCTGACGAAAGTGTCCTGACACATGAGCAGCTACCCGGTCTGGTTGGACGGTTTGATGTCATCAACATCAAGCTGGATAAGTGCGGAGGATTGACGGAGGCGCTGGCGATGGCCAGGCAGGCCGGGGAACTCGGTTTCGATGTCATGGTGGGCAACATGGTGGGATCGAGCCTGGCGATGGCTCCGGCCTTTATCCTCGGCCAACTATGCAAGATTGTCGATCTCGACGGTCCCACATTTATCGCTCAGGAGCCCGAGCCCACGGTCGTATACAAAGACGGTCAAATCTGGTGCCCGGAAACCGTCTGGGGCAGAAGTTCCCGGCAGATCGCCGCTTGAATCTCTTTTTGATCAAACGCTGTTTCAGACTTCGACGTAAAACATCAGCCAACACCGCAGGATTTCAGCCATGCAACTCTTGGACTTGTCACTTCCTTCACCTTACCTACTCTTTGTAGGCGACCTAACCGATTCGAGGTTCGCCAAAACCTCATTCGGTTTACGCGACTGGGCGCCGGATAAATGCGTGGGTGAGTTTGCCTGTACCGAAGACGCGGTGCGCACCGGCCTGCCCCGAATGTCACCCCAGGCAGCAGCCTCCAAAGGCGCTCGCTCTTTACTGATCGGTGTTGCCAACCAGGGCGGGTACATACCTGAATCGTGGGTTCCATCGCTGCTGCAAGCGCTCGAAGCCGGGCTCGACATTGTGAGCGGATTACATACCCGCCTGGCATCCATTCCCGTATTGGTTGAAGCAGCTTCCAGGCTGGGCAGAAAACTTGTTGATGTGCGAACACCACCCCATGACATTCCGGTTGGTACCGGACGCAAGCGTACCGGAAATCGCCTGCTCACGGTGGGCACGGACTGTGCGCTGGGCAAGAAATATACGGCGCTGGCACTCACCCGGCAATTTGCGGCCCGGGGAGTTCCAGCTGACTTTCGCGCAACGGGGCAAACCGGCATCATGATTGCCGGGCGCGGCATTCCCATGGACGCAGTGGTTTCTGACTTTGAGGCAGGCGCTGCGGAATTGCTTTCGCCTGATGCGGATCCGCAGCATTGGGACGTAATCGAAGGACAGGGCTCATTGTTTCACCCGGCATTCGCGGCTGTATCCCTGGGTTTGCTACACGGCAGCCAGCCGGATGTGATTGTCATGTGCCACCAGCCTGGCAGACTTCAGATGGCAGGCACGGCCGGCTACCCATTGCCATCTCTCGAGGATGCCATTGACCTGACTCTGAAGCTGGGCTCACGCACCAATCCGCGAATCCGCTGCGCAGGCGTGTCTTTAAACACTGCGCATATGCAGGTGGAAGATGCTGCCGAACACATGGCACAGGAAGAAGAACGGCTGGGCTGTCCGGTCGCCGACCCCATTCGTGGCGGATCCGCATTGGAGCGGCTGGTCGATGCCTGCCTGGCATAGTGCATCAGGCAGGCAGCCTGCTGCCCGGATGGGAATCGCCTGCGCGGCGATCGCGCTCAGCTGTATGCTGTCTTCCTGCACAGCCAGTGTGGTTGGCCATGGTCATACGCCGGGAATCTCTGAGCAGGTCTTCGCTGACTTCAACCAATCCACACCCGGGTGTGCAGCCGCTTTGCAACCGGGTCAAGAGCCGGTCAAATACCGGGCCGCTGGTTCTGCTGACCTCGAGCACCAGATTCCCATCACGATTGATACGGTGTTTGAAGCAGGTTCCGTTTCCAAGCAATTTACCGCAGCAGCCATCCTGCTGTTGGTGCAGGATGGCGTCATAGCACTCGACACCGATGTGCGGACCATTTTTCCGGAATTGCCTGATTACGGAACAACCATCACTGTGGAAATGTTGCTCAATCACACCAGCGGACTGCGTGATTGGGGCGACATACAGGACGCCGCAGGCTGGCCGCGTGGCGAGCGCATTTTCAATTTGCAGGATGTGCTGCACATTGCCGCCGCTCAACGTGAACTCAATTACACACCCGGAACGCGTTGGTCTTATACCAATACCGGATACAACTTGGCCGCACTCCTGGTTGAACGGATAACAGGCAGCACCCTGGCCGACTTCTCACAACAAAGAATCTTCATGCCGCTGGGCATGACCCGCACGCGCTGGCGTGACAATTTCAAAACCGTAGTACCCGGCAGGGCAATAGCCTATTCCAGGAGCAGCTCGGCTTTTGAACAGGAAATGCCTTTTGAGAGTGCGTACGGCAACGGTGGATTACTCACCACTGTGGGTGACCTTCTTGCCTGGAACCGGGCTTTGACCGAGGGGCTCTTGGGTCGAATGGTAAGTGACACCATGGAACGGCCCACGAAACTGACCGATGGAAGGAATGTGCCATACGGCCTGGGCCTCGGCCTGTACTCCTACGGCGACCTGCAAGAGCTATCTCACCCTGGCGCAACCGCCGGGTACACTGCCTGGCTGGGGCGCTATCCGGCGCAACAACTTTCCATAGCGGTGCTGTGCAATATTGCCCAGTTTGATCCTCAGCAGGCTGGCCGGACCATGGCCGAAGCCTATCTGCCGATTCAATTTTCTGCCCGGACATTATCAGCTGATGAGATGGCTCCGCTGGAATCCTTTGCCGGCTGGTATGCTGCCGAGGGGTCCGGAGCACCCCTGCAACTGGTAAGGGACAGGAACGGAATTCGCGTCGCTCAGGGGCCCTATGTGACACGATCCGCGCATGGTGGATTGATGCTCGGCAGCCGTAGAGTTGTATTTTTGAGTAACGGCCAGGTGGAATTGCGCGGAGTAGGCGACCGGGTCATCTACCTGCCACAGCCGGCTTTTGCTCCCGATGACAAACTCCTCAATGCACTGCAAGGCAGGTTCCACAGCAGTGAATCAGGAGCCAGTTATGACATTCGCCTTGAAGACGGCGAACTCATTTTACGCATTGACCAAAGACCCGGCGTGCAACATACATTGCAGCCTGCCTATGCCGGTGCATTCACCTTCGGCTACAGCCTTTTGCGCTATGAAGCTGACGCCTCAGGTGAAATTGACAGACTGATCATTTCCAGCCCCAGAATGTGGGCGCTGCCCATGCTGCGCCTGCCCTGAATCCTGGAGGGTTACCTATCCGGATTACACCAGCGAGCTCAGGAACCGGTCAAAGAGCTGCGCTTGTGAGTGAATTTCAAGTTTCTCGTAAATATGGCGTTTATGGTTTGCCACTGTGCCGCTGTCGATACTCAATTCGAATGCGATGGACTTGGTGGCATGCCCCTTGAGCATGAGTTCGACCGTATCGACTTCCCGGGGAGTAAGTGAACCCGAGGACATTTCCTCGATTTTCTCCCGCAAATCGAACCGCGGTGCCGGAGTCGATTGGATGGTTTGTTGCCGAAATCGCCAGCCAATATGAGCGCTGACGAATGCTTCTATCAGCGGCGTCAGCGCGCGGAAAAGCCCAACTTCACTTTGGCTGAACGAAGTCTGTGAACTTTCCTGCTCAACAAAGACATGCACTGCCTGGTCTTCCGCGGGCCGCACGATGTAGCGCAATTCGTCCACGACATTGGTAAACCGATAGAAATGCCTGAAATACTCAGATTTGGGAAAGTCGCCTGGCATGATGTCGCTCATGCGATAGAGCCCGGTCGCTTTTTCCAGGTTGAGTTTGTAGAACGGATCCAGGGCATAGAGGCCCTTGATGTAATCCGCCATGCTTTCCCGCACGCTGTCCATTCCCAGGTTGGTGTACAGCAACGCTGGCCGGGATCCTTCCCGAAAAATGTAGACGATGAAATTCCTGAACCTGCAAACCCGGCTCAGCTCTGTGTGCAGAATTTCCAACCCATCATCAGCCTCGATTGCCGAAACCAGCCTGGCGCCAAGCTTCGCAACTGCCCGTATGAGTGACAGGGATTCGGTTCCCTGATCGGGAATCCGGATAACTTCCCGGCCTGGGTCAACGTTATGATTTGGCATCATGAACCCGATGAGCTGTCACATTCATGACATGGCCAGGGATGAGCCGTTTCAGTAGGCTGGACTTGTGTTTGAGCGGGCAGTTCAAAAACGCCGCCGAAACACTTTTCAGTTTCAGGAAACATGACAACCATCTCAAAATTCTTCCAACTGAGAACGCACCCTGGAGTTGCCGAAGGAACCCTTCCAGTGACCAAAACCCTGAGAACAGTTATTCGATCCGCCGGTGTTGAGCAGTTTGTCACAATAGCACACTGCTTTTGCGCAGTCGTAACCTGCCTTCTGTTTCTGTCTGGCACCACTTGCGCCGATGAAACAGGCGCAGGTAACAGTGACAGAATGAGTACAGCTGCAGGCACTCGCTTCACGCTTCCGGAATCGTGGTCCCTGAATGACTCCAGGCAAACGGTTCTGCGGGCGCCTGAAGGCGATTTCAGTATTGCCCTGCTGGATATTGCGGAATCTGCCACCGCCCGGCTCGCCGTTGAATCGGCCTGGTCTGAATACTCCGATTCAACCATGCCCGGCATTCGCCTGTCATTACCGATCACTCCACAAAACGGTTGGGAGGAAGGCCTGGAGGTTCAATTCGAGGTGCCTCCTGCCGACCACAAGGCGATACGGGCGTGGGCATTTCGCCACGGCAAACGCTGGACCGTCGCAATTCTGGACGGCAGCCTGGATACGCTGGACAAACAGTCGGCTGCCATTGATGTAGTGCTTGACGGGCTTCAGGTTCCCGGCGCACTTGCTGAAAATTTTGCTGAACGCCTGCCCAATAAATTGACTTCCGTTCGCATCCAGGCACTGGAGCAGTTTGTTCAGAACTCCATGCAGCAACTGGGTATCCCCGGCAGTGCCATTGCCCTGGTTGAAAACGGAAAAGTCATTTACCAGGCAGGCCTGGGGTACAGAACGGTAGGCGAGCCCGACCGGGTCGATGCCCGTACCCGGTTCATGATTGCTTCCAATACCAAACCGCTCACCACCTTGCTGCTGGCGCGGATGGTCGATGAAAGCTTGATGGCGTGGGACCAACCTGTAGTGGACGTATTTCCCGGCTTTCGCCTTGGCACGGAAGAAGTTTCCGCGAAGATGCAGGTCCGCCACCTGGTTTGCGCCTGCACTGGATTACCTCGCCAGGATTATGGCTGGATTTTTGCAACTGGCAAGGACACGGTGCCACAAGACTCTTTTGACCAACTGGCTACGATGCAGGTCACCAGCGGCTTTGGTGAGGTTTTTCAATACAGCAATCTGTTGGCATCTGCCGGAGGCTTTGTTGCCGGGCATGCAGCCTTTCCGGATAAGGAGTTGGGCGCTGCCTACGATGCTGCCATGCAACAGTGGATCCTGGCACCGATCGGGATGACGGAAACAACGTTTTCGATGCAGGAAGCATTGGCTGGAAACCATGCGACTCCCCATGGACTTGATCTGCATGGCAACCCCAGCCGCGCCCGCCTCGAATTCAATCATGCCATCGTCCCATTCAGGCCCGCCGGAGGCGCGTGGTCGACGGTGAGGGACATGGCCATGTATGTCCAGACTGAATTGTCCCTGGGCCAGGCGCCGGACGGCCAGCGCGTTGTCAGCACGCAGAACATGGTGGCTCGGCGCGCACGTGGCGTCAGCAGCGGCAATGACATGTGGTACGGCATGGGGATCGAGGAAACCCTGGTGTCGGGAATCTCGGTTTACCGCCATGGCGGCAGCTTGCCTGGGTACATGTCAGACTTTTTTGTACTGCCGGAAGCCGGGATTGGCGCAGTCATCCTGACTAACTCAAGTAGTGGAGGTCTGCTTATCGATCCATTCCTGCGGCGGCTGATCGAAATTCTCTACGAGGCTTCTGAACGGGCCGTAACCGAGGTGGCAATTGCGGCCACACGCCAGGAGTCCAGAGCCCGGGAGCGCAGGGATTCATTGATTGTCCCACCGCCGCCTGAGGTAACACAGTCGCTTGCGTCCCTGTATTCGCACCCCACGCTGGGTCATATTGCAGTAACCATCAATGCCCACGAAGTACGAATGGATTTTGGGCTTTGGAGCAGCGCCGTTGGCTCACGACGCAATTCTGATGGAACAGTGTCTCTGTTGACCATCGACCCCACAGTCGATCGATTCGAATTCCTGCTGGGCGAGTCAGAGGGCATGCCTACCTTGCTTACCAGTGAGGCGCAGCATGATTATCTCTTTCAGTCCGGAATCTCAACCCGACCATGACGGGTCCTGCTGCGTAATCAACTGAAATCCCCACATCAACAGGCTTATCAAGCCTGACACAGGAGCCAGACCTATGAACCGAATCAAGGGTTGCTGCAATCTGTTACCCCGCATCAAACTCCTTCCAGCCCTGATCGGCATCTGCCTGGTGATTAATGCTCGCGCCGATCACACTGCCTCCGGCTCCAACACGATTTCATCAGTGGACCTGGTGATCCGTGGTGGCACCATCTATGACGGTAGCGGGGGTGAGCCAGTTGTCGGTGATGTGCTGGTCCATGATGGCCGGATTGTCGGCATCGATGTGCCTGGCAACCGCATCCAGGGCTCCGCGGTGATCGATGCCAGAGGCCTGGCCGTTGCCCCCGGATTCATAAATATGCTGAGCTGGGCTACGGAAAGTTTGCTGGTGGATGGCCGGGCGGTTTCCGACATCAAGCAGGGCGTAACGCTTGAAGTATTTGGTGAAGGCTGGTCGTTCGGGCCACTGAACGAAACGATGAAGCAGGACAACCTGGAGCAGCAGGGGGACCTGAAATTTCCCATCGAATGGACCAGCCTGGGAGAGTACCTGGAGCACCTCCAAAACAAGGGAATTTCTCCCAATGTCGCCTCGTTCGTGGGTGCGGCAACTGTCAGGGAGTACGTTCTTGGCAATGATGATGTAGACCCGGATGCCCAGCAACTGCGACAGATGCGGCAACTCGTCAGTGATGCAATGCAGGAGGGCGCTCTGGGTGTTGGTTCATCGCTGATATACGAACCCGGAATTTACGCAGAGACGGAGGAGTTGATCGCACTGGCGAGTGAAGCTGCGCGCTGTGACGGAATGTACATCAGCCACATCCGCTCTGAAGGACGCAATTTGCTGGAAGCCGTGGATGAACTGATAGAGATCAGTCGCCGGAGTGGTGCACCCGCTGAAATCTACCATATGAAGCAGGCAGGGCGTGACAATTGGGCAAAGCAGGAAGAAATGATCCGCAAGATTGAACAGGCCAGAAGTTCGGGATTGCGAATAACGGCAGATATGTACCTCTATACAGCAGGCGCCACCGGGCTGGACGCAGCCATGCCAATCTGGGTTCAGGAAGGTGGCTATGAAAAATGGGCGCATCGTCTGCAGGACCCTGAAACCAGGCGCAAAGTGGCTGCGGAGATGCAGCAGGCCGGGGACAACTGGGAAAACCTGCTGCACGATGCCGGTGGACCCGATAACGTATTGCTGCTCAGCTTTCGCAACCCGGATCTGAAGCGGTTCACGGGCATGCGTCTGTCTGAAGCTGCCCAAGCAATGGGCGCAAGTCCCGAGGAAGCAGCTATGGATCTCGTCATCCAGGATGGCTCGCGCGTCGGAGCAGCGTACTTTCACATGAGCGAAGAAAATGTCAGGCGGCAAGTCAACCTGCCCTGGATGTCTTTTGGGTCTGATGCCGAAGCGCCCGCCACAGAGGGGGTGTTCCTCGAATCGAACAGCCATCCACGGGCCTACGGAAACGTTGCCCGGCTATTGGGTCATTACGTTCGCGAGCTTGGCGCCACCACGCTGAGCAGCGCCATCCATCGCTTGACGCAATTTCCTGCCGAGAACCTGGGGCTGCGTGACCGGGGTCGGATTGAAGTCGGCTACTTTGCTGACATCGCAGTGTTCGATCCGGCAACCATCATTGATCACGCAACTTTTGATGAACCGGCGCAGTACGCAAGCGGCGTCTGGTACGTTCTGGTTAATGGCGAGTTGGTATTGGAGAAAGGTGAGCCCACCGGGAAAAAGCCAGGCCGCGTGGTTCGCGGGCCTGGCTGGCGGGGTTGGCCTGGCGGTGGAAGTTGCCGCTGATCATTGAAGAAAATGCTGCCGTGGCTACTGGAACCAGGCCCGTAAGGTAATTCCCGCTGTTCTTGGCCGCAGTGTGTTAATGAACAGGTCATTGGTACCCAGAGCCGTTCCAAAATCCAGGATACCGAGCTTTGGCCGTTCATTGAACAGGTTGTCTACAAAGAATGACAACTCCCAGTCCGACCATCTCACACCGGTCTGAACACCCGCGATGCTGTATGCGGGCCTTTCATTGACTTCAGGATTTTCGAAATCGAATCCAAAGTTTGCCTCGCCGATATATTGGTAATTCGCACCCACGTAGCCACTTCTGCCATTACCCAATTCAAAGGCGTATTCAATATCTGCATTGAACTTCCAGTCCGGAACAATCTGCACCGGGTCGCCCTTTTCAATGCCCAGGCTGGCATTGGCTTCATCGAACTCAGCTTCGGTGTAGGAAATACCTGCGCCAACCGACAGCGATTCCAGCGGTTGTGCCTGGAACTCAACCTCGAAGCCTTGGCTGTGAGCAGCTCCCACGTTTGCAGTGAAGCTCTGGAAGCAAGAGGGCAGCAGCACGGACTGTTGGATATCCGACCAGTCGATGTAGTAGATGGAAGCATTGAGAACGGCATTCATCCGGGTGAGGTTCAGCTTGGTGCCAAGTTCGTAGCTCCACAGCGAATCAGCGTCGTATCCAGCAGGCGTTTCACTGAGTCCGAGATCAGCAAGATCTCCATCGCAGATGGATCCGACCGGGATGTTCGACCCACCGGGCCGATACCCTTTGGCAGCCGTGGTATAAATCAGCTGATCATTATCGGTGCGATAGCTGAGGGTGGCTTTCGGGTTGATTCCGGAGTCTGAACTTGAACCGGAAGATGGACCACTGGGCCCGCCGTTGAACAAGCCATCAGCGGAATCCTGCCGCTCAAAGTCATTCTGGAACCAACGCGCTCCTACCAGAAGATCAAGTTGCTCGGTCAAGTGGCCCGTAACCTCGCCGAACAGGGCAAACTCCTTGGTCTTTCTTTTGGCACTGGAGGCAAACGCCAGGTCGGTAATGTCATCAAATGGAACACCAAAAAGTATCTGGGAGACCTCGTCCGGTGTAAATCCGAACTCTTCAGCGAGATAGAGCACATCGCCGCGCGTCACATCACCAAAGCCAGGGGCGGATTCCAGCGAGTCCCTTTGATCGTCCCTGCGGGTATAAAAGGCACCGGTTGTCCAGCTGAAACGCTCGGCATGGGGGCTCTGTTCAGTAGAAAGCAATCTGAATTCCTGCGTGAAAACCTGGGTATCACCGGTGTTTTCCTGAGCAATCGGCGGAGTGCTGGGCACAAATGACCGTTCGAGATCAGTTACATCGTCCGGATCATCAAACTCCGTGTCATACCACGAGGTGCTGGAGACAAACTCACTACTGCCAACAGACCAGTTCACCGTTACATCGGCCAGGAAATTTTCTTCCGTGGTACCTGTGTCCAGTTTGAATGAAGACTGCAACCCGTCCAGGGAACTCAAGTAGGTATCGCGAGCACCGACATCGGTTTTCTGGAACAGGAAGCTGGGCGTGATGGTGAGACTGTCCGAAGGTGTGTAAGTCAATGCCGCACGCAGCGCATTGACCTGTTCTTTGTTGTGATTCTCATCAACCTCAAAAGAAGTGAGGTCAACCACTGGCGAGGAGACATCTCCCTGGATGTTGTTGATGTTGTCAATGTAACCATCGTAGTTGCGCGAGACAGCGGTCACTCGCAATGCCAGCTGATCGGGCACCAGGGGTACGTTCACCATGGCGCTTCCCAGTATGTTGAATGCGCCATCATGAGTGTATGAGCCTGTGGTGTCCACGCGAGCGCTGAATTCGTTTGTGTCGGGTTGGTTGGTGATAATCCGGATCGTACCGCCCATACTACTGGCGCCGTACAACGTTCCCTGAGGACCGCGCAGCACCTCAATGCGACTGATGTCATACAAGGCCGGATCGAATGCAGGAACGGGCACTTCGTTGATATAGAACCCCACGGTTGATTCCCCTGCACCCGCATACACACCACGGATTGCCAGCGGGCGAGCACCGCGTCTGCCCGTTGGACCCCGGTCTATGTAGCTCAATGCCGGAACGACTTTGATGTAATCGGCCATATCCCGAATATTCAACTGGTCCAGCTTTGCTTCACCCAGAGCCGTTATGGACAGGGCCACATCCTGCAGGTTTTCGGAACGCTTTTGTGCCGTAACAATCACTTCTTCCAGCAAACTTTCGCTTTCCTGAGCCATCGCCGGAACTGACACAAGCAGGCCCAGCAGTGCAAACAGGCCAAACCTCGATCTGCTCCAGAGCTGTTCTTTGTGCTCATGTGGTTGGTTGATATTGATAGGGGTACTCTCGCAAAGTCTGAAGTTTTTCATCACGTGCTTTGTCCATGCCAGCCAAGGAGT
>CAYYCX010000121.1:0-12407 GCA_964470455.1 uncultured Wenzhouxiangellaceae bacterium | reverse complement strand
CGAAGGGCGGCGGACTCGGGGACAGGAAGGGCATCACCCGCCCGGGGCCGGAAGCTACTGGTGGTACTTGTCAAGTCCAGGCCCGGAATCCCTTACAACCATCGGGCCATGTTGTAAGCCAAATGAATCACGGAACGGGAAGCCTTCACAGCCAGTGGGTAGTTTGGACCCAATTGGATCATGCTCGACGCGCTGTCCGGGAAGTAGTGAGTTTTACCCGGAGCAAAATGAGCCCGTGCTACCGTCGAGTAGCTGGTCTCGGAAAACGCCGCAAAAACGTGCTTCAATAAATCCACAGGTCAATTTTTGATCAGGGCTTGACAGTCTTAATATGCAACATTACGATACAGTCGTAACTGATTAAAATAACTAACAAACAAACCGGTGGACTGCAGAAACAAGCCCTTAAAAGAACTTTAACGATCCTCTCCGGCTCTGCCGGATTTCCGGGCTTGCCTTCGTGCCAGCCCGGATTTTTTTTGCCTCACAATCACCCATTTGTCTGTAATAGCAGGCCGTGCTCACCACGGTCCAGCCCAAATCGGCAGCATGGCTGCCTCCCACACCAATGAGCCCAATATGATCGCCAGGCCGAGCCCGAATGGTCGAAAATTGGCCAAGGCGCGGCTAGAATAGCCGCTCTTTGGTCCCAGGCAGAGGACTGTCCCCCTATCGTATGAGCACTCAATCTCCAAGGATTGGCCCCATGGCCTACTTCAAGCTCCGCTGGCTGGAGCTGCTGGAGTGGTTGCTGCACACCTGGGTCAAGGCACGCAGCTTGCCCAATCCCATCAGTGATCTCGGCATCGATCCGGGGGTGCCGGTGTGCTATGCCGTCGATGTCTACGCTCTGTCGACCATCCTGATCCTGGACCAGAGTTGCCGCAAGCTGGGCCTGCCGCGGCCCATCCGGCCCATGGCATTGCAAAGCGGGCAATTGCCCCGGGCCTACTGCTCGATGCAACGCCGCGAAGGATTGCTGGTGCAGCGCAAATCCACCCGCAAACACTCGGAGATGCTCAAGCTGCTGGTGGACCGGGTGTGCTCAGGCGCCGAAACTGAAATCCAGATTGTTCCGGTAACCGTGCTGGTGGGCCGCGCTCCGGACAAGGAAACCGGGCTGGCGAAAATATTCTTCTCGGAATCCTGGGAAATCGGCGGCCGCTTTCGGCGCCTGTTCAGTACGTTTGTGAATGGCCGCAACACCTTCGTGCAGTACGGCAAGCCGTTTTCATTGCGGCAACTCGCTGCCGAAAACCTGGGCGAGGCCCGCAGCCTGCGCCGGGCCTCGCGCATCCTGCGGGTGAAGCTGTCACAGAGCCGTACCGCCGCCATCGGGCCCGACCTGTCGCACCGCCGCACGGTGGTGGACGCCATCCTGCTCAGCCCGGCGGTGGAAAAAGCCATCGATGACCAGGCCAGGGCCGACAAAAGCAGCACCTACAAAGCCTGGAAGAAAGCCCGCAAATTTGCCTACGAAATCGCCGCCGACTACTCCTATTCCTTTGTGCGTATCGCTTCGCTGGCGCTGTCGTGGTTCTGGAACCAGATTTATGACGGCGTTGACATCAAGCACTTCAAAGGCCTGCAGAATATCGCCGCCGACCACACCGTAGTGTATGTGCCGTGTCACCGCAGCCACATCGACTACCTTCTGCTGTCGTACGTGCTGTACCACCATGGCCTGGTACCGCCGCACGTGGCCGCTGGAGTGAACCTCAATCTGCCGATCGCAGGCCGTTTTGTCCGCAAGGGCGGCGGCTTTTTCCTGCGCCGCAGTTTTCGTTCACAAAAGCTCTATGCGGCTGTATTCAATGAATACTTCAGTCGCATCCTGGCACAGGGCACTTCGGTGGAGTATTTCATCGAAGGCACGCGCAGCCGCACGGGCCGCCTGTTGCACCCCAAGGCCGGCATGCTGTCGATGACGGTGCGCAGCTATTTGCGTACCCCCGACCGGCCCATCGTGTTCCAGCCGATCTACATCGGCTACGAGCGGCTGGTTGAAGGCAAGAGCTATACCGCGGAACTGTCCGGGCAGCAGAAGAAGAGCGAGTCCCTGCTTGACCTGTTCAAGGTATTCGGCATCCTGCGCAAACGCTATGGCCGCGTGCACCTGAGCTTCGCTGAGCCCATCGTGCTGGATGGGTTGCTGGACCAGCATGACCCCAACTGGCGCGAACTGGCCGGCAGCGACGCCAAACCTTCCTGGTTCAACAACGTTGTCGACCGGTTGGGCAACCAGATCATGACCGGCATGAACCAGGCGGCGCATGTGAATGCCATCAACCTGCTGGCAGTGGCGCTGCTGGCCACGCCCAGGCACGCCCTGGGCCGGACGGAACTGCAGGCCCAGCTGGAGCTGTACCTCGGGCTGCTGGAAAATTGCCGGTACTCGCGGCGCATCGCATACACCGACAAGAGCGCGGACAAAATCATCGATTACGGCCTGGAAATGGGTTTCCTGGAAGTTCGTGACAACCCGCTGGGCGAGATCATCGCCGTGAAGCAGGAAGAGGCCGTTCTGCTGACCTATTACCGCAACAACGTTTCGCACCTGGTGGCACTGCCTTCGCTGGTGGCCGCCTGTTTCCTCAATGCGCGGCGCATCGAACGCGAACGACTGGAGCGCATTGCAACAGCGCTCTATCCCTTCCTCAAGAATGAACTGTTCCTGCCCTGGGATGAGGAAGGTTTCAAGTGTGCGCTGAACGACACGATAAGTTGGATGCACCAGCGTGGCCTGCTGGTTGAATCGAAACTGCCGGGTTACCTGGAGCGGGTGGATGGCAGCACGGACCTGGCGTCCCAACTGCAGATCCTGGCGAACGCGCTGCTACAAACCTTTGAACGCTACTACATTACTGTCGCGGTGCTGGCCAAGAACGGTTCCGGCGCGCTGACGCGGGCGCAACTCGAACGCCTGTGCACCCTGGCGGCCCAGCGCATCAGCCAGCTGAGCAAGTTCGACGCGCCGGAGTTCTACGATCGCAACCTGTTCCGTCAGTTCATCGACCTGCTGAGGCAGCTGGATGTGCTGTCGGTGAATGAAGACGGCAGGCTCGAGTTCGACGAGAGCATCAACAACATCATCGAAGATGCCAAGACCCTGTTGAGCAAGGACATCCGCCACGGCATCATCCGCGTGGCGCCGCAGGTGCTGCAGGAAGCGGATTCGGACTAGCGCTGGTGCCGGCCGGTCGCGGCTGAAGCCGCTCCTACACGATTGTTCCGTAGGAGGGGCTTCAGCCCCGACCGGTTGCTCAGGCGTCCAGGTCGGGTATCAGCTTGGATTCCAGGTAGCCGATCCAGTCCTTCAGTTTGAGCTTGCGTTTTTTCATGCGGGTGAGAGCCAGTTGATCCACCGTGGGATCGGCCGACAAGCGGGAGATGGCCTCATCGAGGTCGCGGTGTTCGACCCGCAACTCGGTCAGCCGCGCGACGATTTCTGCAGGGTTGTTGGCGTTCAGGTCCACGTTCCTAGGATAGTACAAGCCGGCTGGGAATGGGCCGGAGGAGTTGTCGGCGTCAGAGAAAAAGGACAGAGTTGGATTTGGGCAGCCACAGGTTCTGCGTTGCGTTACTCTGTCCCTTTACCCTGCCCCCAAGTCTCCCCAAACCCGCCACGGTATTATCATTTAGAATATCCGCCGCAAAGTACCACAGGAATCCGTGAAGTGAACACGCGCGCTGAACAGAAACAGCAATACGCCCGGAACAAGCTGGTCAAGCGCCTGCAACGCCAGGTCGGCCAGGCGATTGGCGACTTCAACATGATCGGCGAGGGCGATCGCGTGATGGTGTGCCTGTCCGGCGGCAAGGATTCCTTCACGATGCTGGACATCCTGCTGGAGCTGCAACGCCGCGCTCCAGTGAGCTTTGAACTGATCGCTGTCAACCTCGACCAGAAGCAACCCGGCTTTCCGGAACACGTTCTGCCGGAATACGCGCAACGGCTGGGTGTGCCGTTCCATGTGATCGAGCAGGACACCTACAGCGTGGTGAAGCGGGTGATTCCCGAAGGCAAAACCACCTGCGGCCTGTGTTCCCGGCTGCGCCGCGGCGCGCTGTACAACTTTGCCAGCGAGAACGGCATCACCCGCATCGCGCTGGGGCACCACCGTGATGACATCATCGAAACCTTGTTCCTGAACCTGTTCAACGGCGGCCGCATCAAGGCCATGCCGCCCAAACTGCTGTCGGATGACGGTCGGCATGTGGTTATCCGCCCGCTGGCGTATTGCAGTGAGGATGACATTGCTCGTTATGCGCAAACACGTGACTTTCCCATCATTCCCTGCAACCTGTGCGGCTCGCAACCCAACCTGCAGCGCCAGGCCATCAAGGAAATGCTGGCGGGCTGGAAGAAGAAGCACCCGGGCCGCATCGAGAATATCTTTCGCGCCATCGGCAATGTCTCACCGTCGCAGCTGGCCGATCACGAACTGTTCGATTTCCGCAACCTGGGCAGCGGCTCCGCCGAAGCCGGTGATTCACTGGACTGGCTGGCGCCCGAGCGATCACGGGCGGCAGGCTGCGGAGAAAACCATAACTGGCTGCAGTAGCCTGGCGAGGCACGCGGGCGGCTCACACTGAAAATCAAATCACCAACAACAGGGCTTAATCGCATGGACAGAAGAAAATTCGTCAAATCAGCAGGCCTGGCTGCGGGCCTGGCCGGAACAGCGGGCGTACTCGGCGCCTGTGGCCAGGGCGGCACCGCAACCGGTAGCGCCGGCGGCGATGGCGATTACACCAAAACCTTCAACTGGAAAATGGTCACGACCTGGCCACGCGATTTTCCCGGGCTTGGCACCGGTGCCGCCAACCTGGCAAAAATGATCGGCGAGATGAGCAATGGCCGGCTCAACATCAAGGTGTATGGCGGCGGCGAACTGGTCCCGCCGCTGGAAGTTTTTTCCGCGGTGCAGCAAGGCACCTCGGAGATGGGTCACGGCGCGGCCTATTACTGGCGCGGCCATATCAAGTCCAGCCTGATATTCA
The DNA here is from genome assembly GCA_964470455.1 of uncultured Wenzhouxiangellaceae bacterium. Lineage (GTDB taxonomy): Bacteria > Pseudomonadota > Gammaproteobacteria > Xanthomonadales > SZUA-36 > JAWXBM01. Next base: position 7,403 of record CAYYCX010000121.1, on the reverse strand, counting down.
CCGGTATTCCCTTCGGCATGATTCCTCAGGAGCTGAACGGCTGGTTGTATTATGGTGGTGGCCTCGAACTCTACCGCCGCGCTTACGAGCCACACGGTTTGGTGCCTTTCGTGGCGGGTAATTCCGGCACGCAGATGGGTGGCTGGTTCAACAAGGAAATCAATTCCGTGGCCGACCTCAAGGGGCTGAAAATGCGCATGCCCGGCATCGGCGGTGAAGCCCTTGAGCGCGCCGGCGGCACGCCCATCAACGTGCCTGGCTCCGAGGTGTTCACGGCGCTGCAAAGCGGTGTGGTGGATGCAGCGGAATGGGTCGGGCCCTGGAACGACCAGGCCATGGGCCTGTTCCAGGCGGCCAAATACTATTACTACCCCGGTTGGCAGGAACCCGGCAGCGCGTTGGAGTGCATCATCAACGCCAAAGCCTGGGCACAGTTGCCGCCCGATCTGCAGGCCATCGTCAAGTACGCCTGCGCGGCGGTGACCACCGACATGCAGGCCGACTTCGAAGCCAACAACGGTTCCAAGCTGCAGTCACTGGTGAACGAACACAATGTGCAGTTGCGGGCATTCCCGGATGATGTCCTGGCTGAACTGAAGCGCCATACCTTTGACATTCTCGATGAACTGGCCCGGCAGGATGAAATGGCGCGCGAAACCTGGCATTCCTTCCGCGATTTCATGGAGGAAGTGCGCGGGAGCACCGACACGGGCGTGCGCTATTACCTCAATCATCGCTGAGCGGGACGTGTCGCGGGCAAGCCCGCGCCTGAAGGTTCATGCTGTGGGAGGCAGCCTTGCTGCCGACATTTCGGCTGTCAGTCGCGAGCATGGCTCGCTCCTACATTTCAGGAGAAGACGATGACCAACCAACTGCAACCCGCCATATTGTCGATCGTGCTGCTGGTGCTGGGTGCTTCCTTCATACTGCAGTGGCGCACCTGGAGCAATCTGCTGCGAAGCATTTTCGCCGATCCGCAACGTTATTTCTTCGGTGCTGTCGTCGAAGTGGCGCTGGGCCTGTGGCTGGCGTTGAGCTATGACCGCTGGGACACAACCTGGCCGATTTTTACCACCGCCTTTGGCTGGCTGATGGCGCTGGAGGGCGGCCTGTTCCTGATGGCGCCGCGCCTGTTCATGGGCTTCAGCCGGCTCAGCGACAAGGCCATGAACCTGTATCTCAGGCTGGGCGGAGTGTTGCTCGTGGTGTTGGGTGCGTTGCTGGCGCGCTTTGCCTTCGGTGCCTGATCAACCGTAACTTGTTCAGCCGTAAATCTTGTCGGGCAACCAGCTCACCAGTTCCGGCCAAAGCGCCAACCCCACCAACAGCAGCAACTGCAACCCGATGAAGGGAATCACGCCGCGGTAAATGGCGCTGGTGGGCACGCTGTCGGGACAGACGCCACGCAGGTAGAACAGCGAGAAACCGAAAGGTGGCGTCAGGAAGGAAGTCTGCAGGTTCAGGGCGATCATTACCCCCAGCCACACCGGGTCGAGGCCCATGGCCATCAGCACCGGGCCAACGATGGGTACCACCACGAAGGTGATCTCGATGAAATCCAGCACAAAGCCCAGCAGGAACATCACCAGCATGACCACCACCATGGCGCCGATCACGCCACCCGGCAGCGAATGCAACAACTCGGCGATCACTTCATCGCCACCGAAGCCGCGGAACACCAGGCTGAACAGCGAGGCACCCACCAGGATCATGAACACCATGGCGGAAATCGAAGCCGTGCTGGCCACCACCTCGCGCAGCATTCGGATATTGAACCGGCCCTGTATCGCCGCCAGGATCATGGCGCCCACCGCACCCACGGCAGCCGCCTCAGTGGGCGTGGCGATGCCGTAGAGAATCGACCCCAGCACCGCCACGATCAGCAGCAACGGGCCGGTCATGTGGCCGACGACACTCCAGCCGCTGAACGTCTCATCCGCCCCGTCTTTGGCTTTGGGCACCCGCGAGGGTTTGATGATGCCCAGCAACAACAGGTACACCAGGTACATGCCCACCAGGATCAGCCCGGGAACGATGGCGCCGGCAAACAGTTCACCCACCGAAACCGTCTTGGGCGAGAAATTGCCCATGCTCAGCTGCGCCTGCTGGTAGGCGCTGGACAGCACGTCCGCCAGCAACACCAGCACGATGGATGGCGGAATGATCTGCCCCAGCGTACCCGCCGCGCAGATGGTGCCGGTGGCCACGCTGGGGTGATAACCGCGTTGCAGCATGGTGGGCAGCGAAATCAGGCCCATGGTCACCACGGTGGCGCCGACAATGCCGGTGCTGGCCGCCATCAGCGCGCCCACCAGCACCACCGCCAGGCCGAGCCCGGCCGGCAGGCGATGCGCCAGTTGCGCCATGGATTGCAGCAACTGCTCGGCCACGCGGGAACGTTCCATCACCACGCCCATGAACACGAACACCGGCACGGCGATCAGGGTTTCGTTGGTCATGATGCCGAAGATTCGGTTCGGCAAAGCACCCAGGAATGCCGGATCAAAAGTGCCCAGCAGGGTGCCGATAGTGGCAAAAATCAGCGAAACGCCGGCCAGCGTGAACGCAACCGGAAAGCCGGCCATCAGCGCCAGGCCTACGGCAGCAAACAAACCCAGCGCCATGATCTCGGCCATCAGCATGTTCATGTCAGCAGCTCAGGTCGTCCGGGCGCGCTCGCGCCAGGTAATGATCTTTCAGGCGCACGTAATGTTGCGCGCTGTAATGCAGCATTTGGATTTCATGCTCGCTGAGCTCGCGCGCCAGGCGGGCGGGGTTACCTTTCCACAGTGTGCCTCGGCGCAGGAATGTGCCGGGCGTGACCACGGCGCCGGCGGCGATCATCACGTCCGCTTCCAGCTCGACCCGGTCCATGATGATGGCGCCCATGCCAACCAGGCAGCGCGGGCCGATGGTACAGGCGTGGAGGATGGCGCCATGGCCGATGGTGATATCTTCCGCCAGGGTCAGCGGACCGCCTTCCGGTGTATCCGGGCCTTCATGGGTCACGTGCAACACCGCGTTATCCTGGATGTTGGTCCGCGCACCGATGGTGATGTGGTTCACATCGCCGCGCAGTACCGCCATGGGCCAGATGGATACATCGTCCGCCAGGCTGACGGAGCCGGAAACATGGGCCTTTGCGGACACCAGCACACGCGCCCCGAAACGGGGCTCCAGTTGCATGAAACGATAGGGATTTTTCTTTTCAGGGTCGCTCACTGGCGGCGATGGTATCACCTTCGGGGGGCAAGTAAACCTGCTGTTGGGCATTTGGGCGCGGTCCGGGCCTCAAACTTCAAGGCGGAGCCGGCTGAATTTATTCACATCAAGCTGAAAAACCAAATATCACAGGTTTAGGCAATAAATTGTAAGAGACAATTTCATATAGGTTCGTATCATGTTGTTTTTATTATGTTTGACAGGTCCAGATATTTCAGGGCTGCACTTCGGCGCTTAGGGCGCCGCTCTGCAAGCCGCCGCTGCGAAACGATTTTCCACAAACTTATCCACAGCTTTTGCACGAGAATCCCGGACACTCCCGCCCATTGCCGGCCTGGCGGAGGCCAACCGGGGCCATCGCGATTGCACCCGTCCACCCCGTGGCGAGCGCATACCCGGCCCGCTGCAAGCGTATACCCGCCCAGCGGCGAGCGTATACAATAAGGGCCTTTTTTGAGCTGCGGCTCCCCGGCCACCAGCAGCGCCACAGGTTAGTATCACAACGTGAAAGAACATATCCAGGAACTGCTGTCGCAAGCCCTGTTGCACCTGCAACGCGACGGTACTCTGACCCTGCAGGGTGAACCCCAGATCCAGCTGGATCGCACCAAGTCCATCGAACACGGTGATTTCGCCAGCAACATCGCCATGACCCTGGCCAAGCCGGCAGGCATGCCGCCGCGCAAACTGGCCGAAAAGATCGTCGAAAACCTGCCACGCTCGCGGCAGGTTGAAAAAGTGGAGATCGCCGGGCCCGGCTTCATCAACTTCTTCCTGCACCACTGCGCCCTGCGCGGCGTGGTGAAAGAAGTGCTGATCAAGCGCGAAACCTATGGTGGCCCGCTGGTTGACCCGGATGAAAGCGTCACGCTGGAATACGTTTCCGCCAACCCAACCGGCCCGCTGCACGTGGGTCATGGACGCGGCGCCGCTTACGGCGCCAGCCTTGCCAACATCCTGACGCTGGCCGGGGTAAAAGTTCAGCGCGAATATTACGTCAATGACAACGGCCGGCAGATGGACATCCTGGCGGTGAGCGTCTGGCTGCGCTACCTCGAACTGTGCGGCGACCGGGTGAGCTTTCCCGAAAATGGCTACCGGGGTGACTACATCTACGATATCTCGCGGCTGGTACGCGCGGATTACGGCGACAAGTACCGCTTTTCCGGCCATGAAATCTACGATGGCCTGCCGCCTCCCCCGGGTAACGGTGGCGACGGTGAGGTTTTCATCGATGCCCTGATTGCCCGCGCGCGCAAGCTGCTGGGCACCGAAGGCTACACCGTGTTTTTCGACGCTGCCCTGGACAACATCCTGGCGGATATCAAGGAAGACCTGGGTGATTTCGGAGTGCGCTACGAAAACTGGTTCTCCGAGCAGCAACTGGAGGACAGCGGGGCCGTTGAAGCGGCCATCGAATGCCTGCGCGACAATGGCCACCTCTACGTGCAGGACGGCGCAACCTGGTTCCGCGCGTCCGAGTTGGGTGACGAGAAAGACCGGGTGGTCATTCGCGAGAACGGCCGAACCACCTACTTTGCTTCCGACATCGCCTATATCCGCGACAAGCTGAACCGCGGCGTGAAAAAAGCCATTTACGTGCTCGGCGCGGATCACCACGGTTACATGGCGAGGCTGCGCGCTGCTGCCCAGGGCCTCGGGGAAGACCCGGACCGGCTGGAAATCCTGCTGGTGCAGTTCGCCATCCTGTACCGTTTTGGCGAGCGCGTGCAGATGTCCACCCGCAGCGGGCAGTTCATCACCCTGCGTGAATTGCGCGAGGAAGTGGGCAATGATGCGGCCCGCTTCTTTTACGTGATGCGTTCGCACGAGCAGCACCTGGATTTCGACCTGGACCTGGCCAAGTCGCATTCGAACGAGAATCCGGTGTATTACATCCAGTACGCGCATGCCCGCATCTGCAGCGTGTTCCGCAACCTGCTGCAAATGGACCAGCGCCACAACGAAGCCATTGGCGAAGCAGCGCTGGACCTGCTGACTGAAGATCACGAAACCGAGTTGATGCGCTCGCTGGGCCGTTTCCCGGAAGTGGTGGACATGGCGGCCCGTTCGCGCGCGCCCCACCAGGTAGCCCACTACCTGAGTGCATTGGCCACGGACCTGCATGGCTACTACAACGCGCACCAGTTCCTGGTGGACGATGAGAACCTGCGCAACGCCCGATTGAACCTGGTGCTGGCTACACGTATCGTGCTGGAAACCGGCTTGAAACTGCTGGGCGTTTCAGCGCCTGAAGAAATGTAGAATCCCGACTGGTCCCGGCACAAGGAAGACACACAGAGTGGCAAAACGCGGCGCAAGCAGAGGACACAGAAGCCCAACACCGGCTTTGCTGTGGTTGTTCACCGGCCTGTTGATCGGCCTGGGCCTGGCCTGGTATGGGGCTTCCAAAGGCTGGATTGCGGCGCCACAGGTGGAGCCCGAGTCGGCAACCACCGTGTCCCCGCGGGATGAAACTCCGCTGGCGGACGAGATGAAATCCAATACGGAAAAATCCGGCAAATCCCAGTACGACTTCTTTACGGTACTGCCGGAGATGGAAGTGGTGGTGCCGGAGCAGGAACTGGCCAACAGGAAAGCTGAAGCCGACGCAAAGGCCAAGGCTGCCACCGATGACAAGCCGGTCGCCAACGATACCGACAGCTACATCCTGCAGGTAGGTTCGTTTCGCGCTGCGGCCGATGCGGAGCAGATGAAAGCCCGCCTGGCGCTGCAGGGCTTCACGGCGCTGACGCAAACGGTTACGGTAAATGATGAAACCTGGCACCGCGTACGCATCGGGCCGGTGGCGGGCGCACGCAAAGCCGATGAGATGCGCAGCCAGCTGGCCAGCGCCGGCATCGACAGCCTGGTGATGAAAAGCCCTTAGCCGGCAAATCGGGCAAATCGGGGGCAGCCGCAACCCAACCGGATTTCGCAGCCACAGCGCGGACTTACTTTGGCTGGCTGTGGCAAAAGGTCAGGTGATGTCACCCTCCCGCGGCGGCCGCTTGCGCCCGTGCAGCATCGCGCCGATGAGGTTTTCACGGTCATGCCAGCTGCCGAACAACACGCCGGCCACATGCAGGCCAACCAGGCCCAGCCCGATGTTGGTCAGCGTGTCGTGCAGATCCTCCACCCATTCCACGCCCCAGTACCGGTCGGTGGTGTATAGCCATCCCGAAACACAGATGCCGAGTATCGTGCACAGCAGGGCCACGATCATCCAGGCGCCCAGCGGGTTGTGCCCCAGGAAGCGGGGCTGTCTGCCACCCAGGGTGGAGCGGGCGTACCGCCAGGTAACCACCGGCGCCCGGACGAACTGGGAAAACCGGGCATAGCGGGACCCGACGAAACCCCACAACAGCCGCAAGGTGATAACCGCAAGCACCCCGTAGCCCAGCCATTCGTGCCAGGGGCCGCGGACGTGACGGGTGAGCCACGCCCCGAAAAACCCGGCAATCAGCAGGATGTGCAGGACGCGCACGGGAAGGTCCCATACGCGCACCCTGCCGGTTTTCAAGCTCACTCCTCGTGCTCTTCCTCAACCGCCACCGGTTCCAGCGTTACCGGATGGAAGTAAGCTTCTACCCGCTCACCGCTATCATCGATGGCGTAAACCTCGTAGCATCCTCCATCAACTTTGATCCGGCGCACCTGCCAGCCTTTCTCGGTCAACATTTTCTCGAGCTCCGCCTGCGGTTTCCAGCCGGACTCGGGGCCCGAATCACAGGTCGCCAGCCCGGTGGCGTGTGCGGGAAGGGATAAGGTGATAGCCGTAGCCAGGGCCAGGCCGGTCAGAATTCGTTTCATGGTTGACTCCTTCAGCTGGTGCGGGATGGTCCGCGTTCATGTATCCGGGTCAGAGGATACGTAACAGACTTTTCGCATGGAAGCCATGCGGGTTCCATACGTCATTTGACATGAACCAGTCTGAATCTGCAGGTACGGCCATGCTGCCGGGATTGGGCCATTCCGCCACGACGTTGGGCCAGGCTGGTTCCATCGTCACTGATCGCGCTTCATCCCCGACAGCGAGTGATCCGTGATCCAGTTGGCCCGCAACGCCAATAACAGGCCCGATGGCGGTAAGGCCTTCCGGTCCTGGACTTGGCCCTTCGGGCTACCCTCGGTCCTCGGTCGTTCCGGCGAACGGCCCGAAACGCTCCTGCTCGGGCGGG
>CAYYCX010000120.1:0-12441 GCA_964470455.1 uncultured Wenzhouxiangellaceae bacterium | reverse complement strand
GCGACATGGGCCCGAAGTCACGTTACATCGGCCCCGAAGTGCCTGCCGAGGACCTGCTGTGGCAGGACCCGGTTCCGGCCGGCGCCACCGAATATGATGTCGCGGCGGTCAAGGCAAAGATTGCCGCCAGCGGCCTGTCGATCAGCGAGATGGTGTGTACGGCCTGGGACAGCGCACGCACATTCCGCGGTTCGGACATGCGCGGCGGCGCCAACGGCGCGCGCATTCGCCTGGCGCCACAAAAGGACTGGGAAGGCAATGAACCCAAGCGGCTGGCCAAGGTGCTGAAGGTACTGGAAGGCATCGCGGCCGAGACTGGCGCCAGCGTCGCCGATGTCATCGTGCTGGCCGGCAACACCGGTATCGGGCAGGCCGCCAAAGCAGCAGGCTTTGACATCGAAATACCTTTTCATCCCGGCCGCGGCGATGCCACCGCCGAACAGACCGACGTCGAAGGCTTCCAGTATCTCGAGCCGGTTCATGACGGCTTTCGCAACTGGCTGAAGAAGGACTACGCCGTGAGCGCCGAAGAACTGTTGCTGGATCGGGCCCAGTTGATGGGCCTGACTGCACCCGAGATGACGGTGCTGGTCGGCGGCATGCGGGTGCTCGGCACCAACCACGGTGGCAGCAGCCACGGCGTGTTAACCGACCGCGTGGGTGTGCTGAGCAACGACTTCTTCGTCAACCTGACGGACATGGCATACCGCTGGCAACCGGTTGGCGAAAATCGGTACGAAATCCAGGATCGCAAGTCCGGCAAAACCCGCTGGACGGCAACCCGGGTCGACCTGGTATTCGGTTCGAACTCCATCCTGCGTGCCCTGGCGGAGGTTTATGCCCAGGACGACAGCAAGGAGAAGTTCGTGAAGGACTTTGTTGCAGCCTGGACCAAAGTCATGAATGCGGACCGCTTCGACCTCCAACAGTGAGGCGCCCAGAGTCCTTTTGAATGAACGGGGCCGGCAAATCGCCGGCCCCGGCTATTGATACCCAGCGCCCTACAATGGCGCCATCTGCGTTGCTATGGAATCGCGCAAATCAGCGATTTCGAAGTCGATATCGGCCAGTTTTGCCTGAACTTTCGCGATCTTCCTGGCATCGACCTTTTTCTTGCCTGTTGCTGCTTCGGCTTCCTTCATGATGCCCTTGAGCTTCTTCTCCGCTTTTTTGGCATCCTTCTGCACCTGCGTGTACAGCGAGGGCAGCTTTGATTCATGCAGTACGCGCGTAACGGCTTCCAGGTTCAACATGCAGTGCTCCAGCGGATTCTCAGCCGAAACATTCAGATCCAGCCGATCCATGGCCTCGCCAAGCAAACGCTCACAATCACGGAGGTTGTAGAACGCATTCAGTGCGCGCAGGAAGGCGCCCAGATGATCGACCCCGTCTCCAGCCGGGAAAGTATCCGGAGGCAGCGGAATGCCGTCTGCGTCCACTCTTCTGCCGAAATGCAACGCCGCCATTGATCTTTCGGGTGTGAAAAGCCTTGATCCCGGAGTGAAACCCCCGGGCTTCACTGAAGGGATCGGCCTGCCCCGTGGATTTTTGTCCGGATCCCCTACCAGAAAATCCAGGGTCCCGTAATGAGCGATCGCCTCTTCAAAATCATCCACTACCTTGTGATTGTGGAACCAGGCTTTTTTCTCCGCGGCCTCGATGAGCGATTGGGTATTGAACGCACCAAAAATCTCACCGCCGTCCCCTCCGGCAAACGCATTCACAATGGCGCCGTCGTCTTCGGGTAACGGAAATCCTACAGTGGCCAGGCCGATATCGTCTTCTGCCATGCTGACGGAGGTGATGGCGTTGTCATTGCCGCCGCTGTCATTGCTGAGCGCGCCGCCATTGTCATGGCAACGATCGCAAGCTGCGCCTTGAGTAAGCGCATAGTGATCGCGACCCAGAGCCACGCGCGGATCCTTGAAATCCAGTAAATTGATGTCGAACTCGGTGGCATTCTCCGTGCCCTGTATGGCGTTCTCTTCGTCGTTCAGGGGACGGCGACCCAGCCAGCGCTGGAATGCTTCAAGGGCGTCAAGTTCATCGGCAGTGCCGCGGCGGAAATCCACGCCGACGATGCGGTCCAGGCTGCGGGTGAAATGTTGCGCGATGGCGCCGGTGGCAAATGCGCGGAATGACCCGTCAGCATCTTCATCAAACTCGCCATGATGCGTCTGGCAGGTGTCGTCCCCTGGCAAAATCTTTGGAGTACCCGGAGATCCGTCACCCGACCAGCCGAGCTGCGGCAATTCAAGCTCCACACCTTCACTGCACTCCGGCGGCAGCAACGGTGTACCGGGAAAGTCGGGGTTGGGCACTACTTCACCATCATCAATATCGACAGCAAGCTGTGTGGTCGAATCCAGCGCCTGGATGGCCATGGAAGCGCGAAAGATCGGACCATGGTGACCGTCATCGTCATCAAAACAGACCGGGTCGTCACCCGGGCACAGGGGAGCGGGGCCACCTGAAATATTGAACAACGCAAAGGTCCGGATCAGCTCTTCATTCTCAAAACCAGGAACGTTTGAGGCGAATACAAGCTCCCGTTCTTTCTTTTTCAGTTTCTTGATACTGGCCGGAAAGATGCTGTAACCCTCTGAAGGAATGTGGCAAGTACCGCAGGAGCGGCCATTGCCATCAAACGTTTCCTCCATGAATACTTTTCGCCCTGTATCAATCATGTTCGCCTGTTCTTCCGTAACCTGGGCAGGAGAAGTGTTGGAAAACGCCAGGCATGCAATGCTGGTTGCGATAAAGATTACCCTGTTCATGAATTCTCCCTCATGGTGACACCCTCGCCGGTGGGCGGGATTTTACGTAATCGCCACACTCGGACCGCCCGGCAACTGCGGGTAGTCCTTGAATGTTTGATTCCCTCATGGCCGAATCAACAGCGGCCTGTCCCTGATTTTTTTGCCGCGTTGCTGCAAGCATACTCGATTCTGGAAAAATTGCTGGCATCCGGCTGCTTCCGGGTCGGTTGCCGCCATCTGTGCAAGGATGAGAAGCACATGCAGGCTTGCCTGGGCCTGAATCCCGCAGCACAATCCATCCCATCATGAGCCGGAGTATGCCATGCCCACTTTCCGCTTTTGCGCGCTGCTGGTCACAGCCTTGCTGACACTCAACACCCGTGCTGACACAGCCGATCACCGACCGCAGTTTGCCATTGCCATTCACGCCGGCGCCGGCACCATGAGCCCGGAAGAAATGGACCGCCAGGCCGAAGCGCAGATTCGCGGCGCCCTGCTGGATGCTGTCCAGGCAGGTCACCACATTCTTCGTCTGGGCGGCAGCAGCCTGGATGCGGTTGAAGCGGCCGTCACCCGGCTGGAAGATTCACCATTGTTCAACGCCGGGCGAGGCGCGGTGTTCAATGCCGATGGCAAGAACGAAATGGACGCTTCCATCATGGACGGCTCCAACCTGCAGGCGGGCGCAGTGGCAGGCGTGCACAACATTCGCAACCCGATCCTGCTGGCGCGCAAGGTGATGACGGATTCGCCACACGTGATGCTCATGGGTGAAGGCGCCGAGATCTTCGCTCGCGAACTGGGTATCGCTTTTGAAGACGACGCCTACTTCTACACTGAGCGACGCTGGGAGCAATTGCAGAAGGCCAAAGCCGAAGGCACGGACAGATCAGCCGGCACGAAGCGGGAGTACGCTGACCACTGGCTGTCGACGGTGGGCGCTGTGGCGCTGGATTCCGACGGCAACCTCGCCGCGGCGACATCCACCGGGGGCACTACCAACAAGAGTTACGGGCGGGTTGGCGACTCGCCTATCATCGGCGCGGGAACCTATGCCGACAACCGCTCCTGTGCGGTCAGCGCCACGGGCACGGGCGAGTATTTCATCCGGGCCACCGTGGCGCGTGATATCTGCTCCCGCGTCCAGTACCTGGGCGTGAGCGTGCAGCAGGCTGCCGACGACGTGGTGATGGGCGAGCTGGTGCGAATGGGCGGCGATGGCGGCATCATCGCCATGGACAACCAGGGCAATATCGCGATGGTATTCAACACGGCGGGCATGTATCGCGCCAGCGTGGATACGGCGGGTGATGTCGAAATCGGCATTTACCGGGACGAGGGTGAAACCAGGAAAGACACACCGTGAAGGAGTTCAGTATTCCCATTTTCCTGTTGCTGCTTGACGGCCTGGGATGTGTGCTGGTTGTGCTGGGCCTGTTGGGCTGGCTGCAAGTGGACATCGGCCTGCCGGTGCTGGTGCGCATCTGGCCTTTCCTGATCCTGCTCGGGCTGATGCTGATGGCGCCGATGATCGTCTGGGTGATCAAACTGGCGCGCAGCCGCGACCAGCAGTAGCTCTGGTTTTATCGTCCGATGGCGGTGAGGGCTTCCGGCCGTTTAGTACGTGCGTCATCCCGGACTTGATCCGGGATCCATTTGCGCTTGGGTAGTCCAATGGCGGTAAGGCCTTCCGGACCACTGCTGTACAACGAGCGAAGCCCGATGGCGGTAAGGGCTTCCGGTCCTGGACTTGGCCCTGCTGCGCAGGGCTGCCCTCGGTCCTCGGTCGTTCCGGCGACCGGCCCGAAACGCTCCTGCTCGGGCGGGCCTCTCGCGGCATCCCTGCCGCTCGTTTCGCCGGAACTCGGTCGGCCCGAGGCTGCGTCCAACTGGCCCGGAATCCCTTACCGCCATCGGGCTACCAGACGTTCTTAGTGACGCAGGCCCCGGGTGGGTGAAGCCCTTCCTGGCCCCTGGTAGCCGCCGAGTCAATGCGGCGAGGCGGCGGTCGAGGGCACACGGATGTGCCCGAGAGGCAATCCGACTCAGGACAGGAGTATTGCCGGCCCCCGCCTTGCCTCATTGGCGAGGGCACCCGCAGGGCGGCGGACTCGGGGACAGGAAGGGCTTCACCCGCCTGGGGCCGGAAACATTGCTAGCCTTATCCAGGCCAGCAAGGGCTTACCACCATCGTGCTATTGAGACGCAGATGGATCCCGGATCAAGTCCGGGATGACGCACTTATAAAACGGCCGGAAGACCTAACTCCTGAGCGCAGCCATCCTCTGCCACAGCAACATCGTCGCGTTCGCGCGGTTCAGCGTGTAGATGTGAAAGCCTGGAGCGCCTCCAGCCAGCAGGCGTTCGCACAATGAATGCACGACATCCAGGCCAAAATCACGGATGGCAGCACCATCCTCGCCGAACCCCTCGAGGCGACGCCGGATCCACTGCGGAATCTCCGCGCCGCACATCTCGGAGAAGCGTGCCAACTGCCGGTAGTTCGTAATGGGCATGATGCCCGGCGTTATCGGGATGTTCACACCCAGCCGCGCGCACTCGTCGACAAAGCGGAAATAGCTGTCGGCATTGTAGAAATACTGCGTAATTGCGCCATCCGCACCGGCCTCGACCTTGCGGCAGAAGTGCTGCAGCTCCGATTGAGGTGATTGCGACTCCGGATGGAATTCCGGGTAGCACGCGACCTCGATGCGAAAACTGTCGCCAAACTGTTGCCGGATGTATTCCACCAGCTCATTCGCGTACTGGAACGGTCCGGGTCCCGTCATGCCTTCAGGCCGGTCCCCGCGCAACACCACCAGCCGCTTCACGCCATCGTTCCGGTAAGCCTCAAGCAGGTTGTGGATCATTTCCCGGCTGCTTGCCATGCAGGAGATATGCGGCGCTACCGGAACGCCGGATGACTGCAGCAGCTCATTCACGGTTTCCCGGGTGGCATTGAGCGTAGAGCCGCCCGCGCCAAAGGTTACCGAAAGATAGTCCGGCTTGAGGCTGGCCAGCTTTTGCCAGGTGGACTCCAGGATGAGTTTCTGCTCCGCATTTCGCGGTGGAAAAAACTCGAAGGAAATATGCGGGGTACGGTTGTTGGGCATCAGTCACTCAAGTTCCCCGCCCGGCTCATGCCGGGCGGGGTAACGGTTTGCCGAACCGGTCAGTAACGATAATGATCCGGCTTGTAGGGGCCGGAACTCTCAACGCCGATGTAGGCGGCCTGCTCCGGCGTCAGCTCGGTAAGGTGGGCGCCGATGCGCTGCAGGTGCAGCCTGGCCACTTTCTCATCGAGATGCTTGGGCAGGACGTAAACCTGGTTATCGTAACGCTCACCGTGCTGCCACAGCTCGATCTGCGCCAATACCTGGTTGGTGAATGAGTTGGACATGACGAAACTCGGGTGGCCAGTGGCGCAACCCAGGTTCACCAGCCGCCCTTCGGCCAGCAGGATGATGCGTTTGCCGTCGGGGAAAATCACGTGATCCACCTGCGGCTTGATGTTTTCCCATTGGTACCTCTTCAAACCGGCCACATCGATTTCGTTATCGAAATGGCCGATGTTGCAGACGATGGATTGGTGTTTCATCTGCTCCATGTGTGCTGCTGTGATGACATGATAGTTGCCGGTGGCCGTTACGAAGATATCGGCCTTGCCGGCTGCTTCATCCATGGTCACCACGCGGAATCCTTCCATCGCCGCCTGCAGGGCGCAGATCGGGTCGATTTCGGTTACCCACACAGTAGCACCCAGGCCGCGCAGGGATTGCGCGCAACCTTTACCCACGTCGCCATAACCCGCAACCACGGCAATCTTGCCGGCCACCATGACATCGGTGGCGCGCTTGATGCCATCCACCAGGGATTCACGGCAGCCGTACAGGTTGTCGAACTTGGACTTGGTGACAGAATCATTCACGTTGATGGCCGGGAAAGTGAGTTCGCCGTCACGCGCCATGCGGTACAGACGCTTCACGCCGGTGGTGGTTTCCTCGGTGACGCCCTGGATGTTGGCCAGCGCCTTGCTGTACCAGCCATGCTGTGTTGCCAGGCGGGAGCGGATGGAGTTGAACAGGGCCACTTCCTCTTCGCTGCCGGGGTTATCCAGCACTGACGGATTTTTCTCAGCCTTGGAACCCAGGAACAGCAACAGGGTGGCATCGCCGCCATCATCCAGGATCATATTGGCGAACTGCCCGGAATCATCATCGGCGCCGTTGTCCGTACCCCAGTCAAAAATGCGGTGGGTGAACTCCCAGTACTCATCCAGCGTTTCACCCTTGAAGGCAAACACCGGTGTGCCGTTGGCCGCGATGGCCGCAGCGGCATGGTCCTGGGTTGAATAGATATTGCAGGATGCCCAGCGCACTTCAGCGCCCAGCGCTTCCAGCGTGTCGATCAGCATGGCGGTCTGGATGGTCATGTGCAGGCTGCCGGCGATACGCGCGCCTTTCAGCGGCTGCTCGCTGCCGTATTCCTCGCGCAGGGCCATCAGGCCAGGCATCTCGGTTTCGGCAATGGCCATTTCCTTGCGGCCGAATTCGGCCTGGGAAATATCCCGCACGTAGTAATCGTGCTTCTCGATCGTTTCGATAATTTCTTTAACAACAGCATTCACAGCTCATTCCTCCAAAAAATCAGACGGAGCGTGGTTTCGTGTCACGCCACTCGCCGAGCCTGGCCCTTTGCCTTTCCAAGGCGGGGTCGCAACGCTCCTCGGCCAGCGGCGAAAATTCTCTAAAACCCCAACTCACGGGTTTTGGCACATGCATGTGCCAACATTTTCAATGTTTGAAAATCATTGAAAATGAAGCCCATCAAAAACGACGCTTTTTGATGGGCATGCTCTGGTCATTCATGGATGAATGATCCAGGGCCAAAAACTACAAGCCTGCAGCTGCGCGCAGCTTTTCTGCCCGGTCGGTTTGCTCCCAGCTAACGCCCAGGTCTTCACGGCCCATGTGGCCGTATGCAGCCAACGGGCGATAGATGGGTTTGATCAGGTTGAGCATGGTGATGATGCCGTAGGGCCGCAGGTCAAATTCCTGCCGAACCAGCTGCTCGATCTTTGACACCGGGACTTTCTCGGTGCCGAAGGTTTCAACGGATACCGAAGTGGGCTCAGCCACGCCGATGGCATAGGAAACCTGGATCTCGACACGGTCCGCCAGGCCGGCAGCCACCAGGTTCTTGGCCACGTAACGGCCGGCATAGGCCGCCGAGCGGTCCACCTTGGAGGGATCCTTGCCGGAAAACGCACCGCCACCATGACGCGCCATGCCGCCATAGGTATCGACGATGATCTTGCGGCCGGTCAGGCCGGCATCACCTACCGGGCCGCCAATTTCAAACCGGCCGGTGGGGTTGATGTGGTACTTGGTATTGCCGTCCAGCCAGGCTTCCGGCAATACCGGCTTGATGATTTCTTCCATCACAAGTTCGCGCAGGTCTTTCTGCGAGGTATCCCCATGATGCTGGGTCGACAGTACTACGGCGTCGATGCCTGCGGGCTTGCCGTGCTCGTAGCGGAATGTGACCTGGCTTTTGGCATCCGGGCGCAGATGGCGCCGGCCATCATCAGTGGTACGGCGAACCAGGGCCTGGCGCTTGACCAGTTCATGGGCGTAGTAGATCGGCGCCGGCATCAGCACATCGGTTTCATTGGTCGCGTAACCGAACATCAGGCCCTGGTCGCCGGCACCCTGGTCCTCAGGCCGTTCCCGGTCCACTCCCTGGTTGATGTCGGAAGACTGCTTGCCGATGATGTTGATTACGCCACAGGTGTTGCCGTCAAAACCCACTTCCGAGGTGTCGTAGCCAATGTCCACGATGACTTCACGGATGAGCTTTTCCAGGTCCACCCAGGCGCTGGTGGTAATCTCTCCGCCCACAATGGCCACGCCGGTTTTGACAAAGGTTTCGCAAGCCACCCGGGCCCTGGGATCCTGGGTCAGGATGGCATCGAGAATGGCATCGGAAATCTGGTCAGCAACTTTGTCCGGATGTCCTTCTGATACGGACTCCGAAGTAAACAAATAACTGCTCATTTGGCTCTGGCCTCTTAATATATCTTTCAATCGGGATAAGGAGATATATTCTACTCATGCATCGCCACAAACGCAAAACCTGAATCCGCTTTGCCCCCTGTTCACTGTGGCTGGCATGATTATGCGCTAACCCAGTACAATGCTCGCCCTGCTTCAGTTTCACCGGGATCCAATAATGTCTAATACGTTTGCCCATGCACTGCATGCCAACTTCCTTGGCCACACCTCGGAATGGTACAAACGCACCATACTGGCTTTCCTGATCATCAATCCCATACTGATGTTCACCGTGGGTCACTTCATAACCGGCTGGGTTATCGTTGGGGAGTTTATTTTCTGCCTGGCCATGGCCCTGAAGTGCTACCCGTTGCAGCCTGGCGGCTTGCTGGCCTTTGAAGCGGTGCTCATGGGCATGACTTCACCCGAAACGGTTTACCACGAAGCGGTGGTTAATTTCCCGGTGATCCTGCTGCTTATTTTCATGGTTGCCGGCATTTTCTTCCTCAAGGACATGCTGCTTTACATCTTCACCAAGATCCTGATCCGGATCAAATCCAAAACCGTGTTATCGCTGATCTTCTGTTTTGCCGCAGCAGTGCTGTCGGCATTCCTGGATGCGTTGACGGTTACCGCCGTAATCATCACCGTGGCTGCGGGTTTCTACGCCGTTTACCACAAAGTCACTTCCGGCAAGGGTTTTGATTCCGACCATGACCATGCCGATGACAGCGGCATCGGCCACGAAACCCACCAGGATCTCGAGGAATTCCGTGCTTTTCTGCGCAACCTGATGATGCACGGGGCGGTGGGCACTGCGTTGGGTGGCGTAACCACCCTGGTGGGTGAACCGCAGAACCTTTTGATCGGGCAGGTTGCAGGCTGGCAATTCATTGAATTCTTCCAGCGCATGGCGCCCGTCAGCCTGCCTGTTTTCGTCGTGGGCATGCTCACCTGTGTTGCAGTGGAGAAATTCAAGCTGTTTGGCTACGGAGCGCAGAGTCCGCTTGCCGCTCGGCGCATTCTTGAAGAATTTGACCGCCGTGAAGACGAAAGGCGCACGCCCAAGCAGCGGGCGGCCATCCTGATCCAGGCGGCAGTGGCGCTGTTCCTGGTTTTGGCCCTGGCCTTTCACTGGGCAGAAGTGGGCCTGATCGGCCTGGCCGTTATTGTGCTGGCCACCGCGTTTACCGGTGTAATCAAGGAACACCAGCTGGGCCATGCATTCTCCGAGGCCCTGCCCTTCACTGCCCTGCTGGTGGTGTTTTTCGCCATCGTCGGCGTCATCCATGACCAGCACCTGTTCCAGCCCATCATTCAATTCGTGTTTACCCTGGAGCCGGATACGCAAGTGCCGGTGTTTTTCCTGGCCAATGGCCTGCTGTCAGCGATTTCAGACAACGTGTTCGTGGCCACGGTTTACATCAATGAAGTGAAAGCCGCCTTCGACAGCGGCGCGATTACCCGCGAACACTTCGACCTCTTGACCATCGCAATCAACACGGGCACCAACATCCCTTCTGTGGCGACCCCCAACGGGCAGGCAGCATTCCTGTTCCTGCTGACTTCGGCGCTGGCACCCCTGATTCGGCTCGGCTACGGGCGCATGGTCATACTGGCCTTGCCTTATACCATCACCATGACTATCACCGGCCTTCTGGCAACCATATTCATTTTGTAGAAATCTGGCATCATGGCCTTCGGGGTTAATACCCCGAAGGCAACATCCGATGTGCTTTTGCGGCCGGGAAAGCCGGCCAGGAACAGGCAGCTCGCGACCGGGCTGCAAGTGCGAAACTTCTACCGAAGCAGATTCAATCCATGGCTGAACATACCCTGCAACAGGCCTTCCTGGACAACTTCCTGGGCCACGCGCCCCGCTGGTACAAGCTGACCATCCTGTGTTTCCTGGCTTTAAACCCTTTGCTGCTGCTGGTGGTGGACCCGTTCATCGTTGGCTGGCTGGTGGTGGCAGAGTTTATTTTCTGCCTGGCCATGGCGCTCAAGTGTTACCCATTGCAACCCGGTGGACTGCTGGCAATTGAGGCGGTATTGCTTGGTCTCACCAGCCCCGAAACGGTCTTTCACGAAACGGCCAATAACTTCCAGGTCATCCTGCTGCTGATTTTCATGATTGCCGGCATCTTCTTTCTCAAGGATTTGCTGCTGTACATATTCACCAAACTGCTGATCCGGGTTCGTTCCAAGGCAGCGCTTTCGCTCGGTTTCTGTTTTGCGGCGGCCTTTCTTTCAGCTTTCCTTGATGCGCTGACGGTGACCGCGGTAGTCATCACTGTGGCGAGCGGTTTTTACGCGGTATATCACAAAGTCACTTCCGGCAAAGGTTTTGATGCCGACCACGACCATGCCGACGACAGTGGCATCGGCAATGAAACACGGGGTGATTTGGAACAATTCCGCAGCTACCTGCGCAACCTGATGATGCACGCCGCGGTCGGCACCGCGCTGGGTGGCGTTACTACACTGGTGGGGGAACCGCAGAACCTGCTGATCGGCGGCGTAGCCGGCTGGCATTTCATCGAATTCTTCCAGCGCATGGCGCCGGTCAGCATGCCCGTGCTGGCAGCCGGGTTGCTGACCTGCCTGATGGTGGAAAAATTCAGCATTGCCGGGTACGGCGCCCAGATTCCAGCCGCCTCACGGAAAATCCTTGAGGAGTATGACCACCGCATGGATGTTTCCCGCACCCAGCGCCAGAAAGCGGCCCTGGTGGTACAGGGTATCGTAGCGGTCTTCCTGATTCTCGCCCTGGCCTTTCACTGGGCAGCAGTCGGGCTGATCGGCCTGGCAGTCATCGTTCTCGCCACTGCGTTCAACGGCATCATTCGCGAGCATCAACTGGGGCATGCATTTCAGGAGGCACTGCCGTTCACGGCGCTGCTGGTGGTGTTCTTCGCAATTGTTGGCGTGATTCATGACCAGCACCTGATCCACCCGCTGATCCATTACGCGCTGACGCTCAACCCTGATGTCCAGGTGCCGTTCTTCTTCATCGCCAACGGGCTGCTATCTGCGATCACCGACAATGTTTTCGTGGCCACGGTGTATATCAATGAAGTCAAACAGGCGTTGGATTCCGGCGCCATCACCCGTGAACACTTCGAACTGCTGACGGTGGCCATCAACACGGGCACCAACATCCCCTCGGTGGCGACGCCCAACGGCCAGGCGGCTTTCCTGTTCCTGCTGACTTCGGCGCTGGCGCCGCTGATCCGCCTGGGCTATGGCCGCATGGTGATCCTGGCGCTGCCTTACACGATCGTGATGTCAACGGTGGGATTGCTGGCGACGATCTACCTGTTGTGAGTTACGGCGCTCATCGAAAGATGAGCCAGCTGAGGTAAGCGATCAGCACGATCACGATGGGTATCACTACCATCAGGGCACGCCGAGCGGTGCCCATGATGCTGGCGCTGGTGTCCTGGATCCTCTCGGCCCGTTCTTGCAATCTTTCGGCCCGTTCAAACTGGGTTCTGGCCATTTCGAACTGTTGCTTCTGCAGCTCCAGCGCTTGGCTCTGGCCCTGCAATAATTGCTGCTGGTTGGCCTCGATGCGCTGCAGCAGGCTGAAGAGCTTGTCCTCGTTTTCCATGACGCGTGTTCTCCGT
>CAYYCX010000119.1:0-12546 GCA_964470455.1 uncultured Wenzhouxiangellaceae bacterium | reverse complement strand
CGCAGCCGCCGGGCAAGGATACCCGCGCCCGGCCATAGCGGGCCACCAGCGGGCCCAGCACCAGGATGGAGGCGCGCATGGTCTTGACCAGGTCGTAGGGTGCTTCAAACAGGTTGATCCCGCGCGGATCGATTTCCACCTGCATGCGCTCGTTCATGCCCAGGGACGCGCCCATGCGGCCGAGCAATTCCATGGTGGTGGTGACATCCTGCAGGTGGGGAACGTTGCTGATGCGGGAAGTCCGGTCGCCGAGAATGCTGGCCACCAGGATGGGCAGCACCGCATTCTTGGCGCCGGATATCCAGACGTCGCCCTGCAGGGGAACACCGCCCTCGATACTGATTCGCGCCATTTCAGGGCAGCTCTTCAGGCGTCAGGGTTTTCAGTCCCAAAGCGTGGATTTCACGGCCCATCAGGTTGCCCAGCGTGGCGTAAACCAGCCGGTGCCGCTGCAGGGTGGATTTACCGGCAAATTCCGGGCTGATCACCACCGCCTCGAAATGCACGCCATCCGCGCCGCTCACATTAACCGTCGCTCCGGGCATTCCGGCAGAGATCATTTGCTCTATTGTTGAGCTATCCATAGACTATGCTGCCTCGTGGTGCAGTCGTACGAAAGCGGGCATCATAATGAAAACCGGCCAACAAACAACTCAAATTCCAACTCATTCTCGCAATATATCCTGGTGAAAATATGGCAATGGAGTGCAAATGTACCTCGACTGCTTTCGCACCTCCCGGGGCGCGCAAAGCCCCAACTGCCTGGACGGTCGCCTGCCCTGTTGCCCGCGTTTATGCCTGCATTGATACCTGGGCTGTGACAGGCCGCTAGATGCTCATTTCCCTGGTTCAATTATTCGGCGGTTTCATCCTGCTGATCTGGGGCGCCGACCGGTTGATCGCCGGAGCGGCAGCCACCGCCCGCAACCTGGGCGTTTCGCCGCTGATCATCGGCCTGACCATTGTAGCCTTTGGCACCTCGGCGCCGGAACTGGTGGTTTCGGCAGTTGCGGCATTCCAGGGCAAACCCGGCCTCGCCGTCGGCAACGCCATTGGTTCCAATATTGCCAATATCGGCCTGATCCTGGGTTTCACCGCCATGATCTACCCGTTGCGGGTGGAATCTCAAACCCTGAAACGCGAATATCCGCAGCTGATGCTGATCATGATCATCTGCTTCATCATGGCGGCCGATCTGCAGTTCAGCCGCATGGAAGGCAACATCCTGCTGGTCGGCCTGGGCATCCTGGTGTTGTGGATGATCCGCCTGGGCATGCGCAAGGAACCCGATGACCCGTTGGCGCAGGACTACGAGGATGAAATTCCCACTGACATGCCCACCCGGTCGGCGCTGCTCTGGATGGCGGTCGGCCTGATCATCCTGCCCCTCAGTTCACACTTCCTGGTGCTGGGTTCCATCAGTATCGCCCGCATGCTGGAAGTGTCCGAGACGGTGATCGGACTGACCATCGTGGCGCTGGGCACCAGCCTGCCGGAACTGGCCGCCTCGCTGACCAGCGCGCTGCGCAAGGAAGATGATCTGGCCATCGGCAATGTGATCGGCTCCAACATGTTCAACATCCTGGGAGTGCTGGGCATTGCCGCGACCGTCAAGCCGGTGGCGTTTGAGCGCTCCATACTGGTGCAGGACATGCCGGTCATGTTCCTGTTCACGGTGTTGCTGTTTTTCATGGCTTACGGCATTCGAGGCCCGGGCCGCATACGCCGTTCCTCCGGCGTGATGCTGATACTGTTGTTTGGCGCCTACCAGGTGCTGGTATGGCGCACCGCGGAACCGGTACTGAGCACGGTTGGCGGCTGATTCCTTCCGATCCGCAGGTAGCGTCGTCACATGAAAGGTAGAATTGCAGCATGAATGCGACAGACGGCAATTCCGCGGCCATCCAGGCGCGGGCACGAGCGGTGATCGAAACCGAGGCAGCCGCCATTGCCGCCCTGCCCGAACGCGTGGACGACCAATTCGTGGCCGCCTGCCAGGCCATGCTGGACTGCCAGGGCCGCATTGTCGTGATCGGCATGGGTAAATCCGGCCATGTGGGCAGCAAGATCGCAGCAACCCTGGCCAGCACCGGTACGCCCGCCTTCTTCGTTCATCCGGCTGAAGCCGGCCATGGCGATATGGGCATGATCAAGGCCGAAGACGTCGTGCTGCTGTTGTCCAATTCCGGCGAAACCGATGAACTCAATGCCATCCTGCCGCCGCTGAAGCGGCTGGGCGTGACGCTCGTGGCCATGACCGGTAATCCGGCCTCCACCCTGGCCCGCCATGCAGACATGCACATCAATACCAGCGTGGCCGAGGAAGCCTGCCCGCTGGGCCTGGCGCCCACTTCCAGCACCACCGCGACGCTGGTCATGGGCGATGCGCTGGCGGTTGCCCTGCTGGAAACACGTGGCTTCACCCACGAGGATTTCGCCCGTTCGCACCCGGCCGGCGCCTTGGGCCGCCGCCTGTTGCTGCATATCCGCGATGTGATGCACTCCGGCGACGGCATTCCGCAGGTGGGCGAGCATGCCAGCCTCAGCGAAACCATCGTGGAGGTTACCCGCAAGCGGCTGGGCATGTGCGCCATCACGGATGGCAAAGGCCACGTGGTGGGCGTATTTACCGATGGCGACCTGCGCCGGGCGCTGGAGTCAGCCATCGACCCGCACACCACGCCCATAGCCCGCATCATGACCCCGGGAGGCAGGGCCATCGGCCCCGACGCCCTGGCCATCGAAGCGGTGCAAATGATGCAGGAATACCGTATCCAGGGCCTGCTGGTGGTGGATGACCAGGGCCAGCTGTGCGGCGCGCTGAATTTCCAGGACCTTCTGGCGGCGGGAGTGGTCTGAGCCATGGCCGCAGGCAGCCCTGCTTCAATTTATCTTGAGAACGTACCTGAACATGTACTGCGCAAGGCCCGTGAAATCCGCCTTCTGGCCCTGGATGTGGACGGTGTCATGACCGATGGGCGCCTCTATTTCAGCCAGTCCGGCGAGGAAACCAAGGCGTTTTCCACCCGTGATGGCATGGGTATCAAGGCCTTGCAGCATGGCGGCATTGCCGTGGCCCTGATCACCGGCCGCCGGTCAGCCATGGTTGAGCAGCGCGCCGGCGAACTGGGCATCGAGCAGGTGTACCAGGGCGCGGACGACAAGCTGCAGGCCTTGATTGCACTGCAGGAATCCACCGGGCTGGAATGCTCCCGGATTGCGTACATGGGCGATGACTGGATGGACCTGCCGGTGCTCCAGCGCGTGGGTTTCAGCGCCAGCGTGGCCGATGCCGATCCTCTGGTGCGTAACCGGGTGGACTGGGTCACGGCCGAAGCCGGCGGCCAGGGGGCGGTGCGAGCGCTCGGCAACCTGATACTCGCTGCCCAGGGCAAGCTCGACGAACAGCTGCGGGGTTACCTGGAGCCATGATCCACCGCAAGACCTGGCAGGGCATGCTGATACTGGCAACACTGGCCATCGCCACCGCGCTGGTCATCCGGTCAGGCGAAAAGCGGGTTGGCGTGCCCCCGGCCAACCTGGATACCCGCCTGAGTTATGCTTTGTGGGACTTCGAGGGTGTGCTGCTGAACAAACAGGGACGCATCAACGTGCAGGTGCAAGCCCCGATGTTGCGCAATACCGCCGAAAGCGAAGTGGGCACGGTGGAAAATCCACGCCTGCGCATCATCCAGGAAGAAGATGAGTGGTACATTACGGCGGATTCAGCCATCATCACCGCGGATCGCGAGTATGTGTCCCTGATGGGGCGGGTCGACCTGCTCAACCAGGACCTGGCGGGAAACAAACGCCTGGGGGTGCAAACCCGCGATGTGATGCTGGATATCACACCTCGATTGGCCAGTACCGAATCTGCCGTCAGCATCCAGCAGAACCAGGACGTGCTCGATGCCGTTGGAATGAAACTAGACATGAAAAACAAGCAATACGAACTCCTGCACGAGGTGCGCGCCCGCTATGCCACCCGTTAGCCGCACTCATGCCGCAATGATGCCGCTGGCCATCGGCGCGCTTGTGGCCGGATTACTGGCGTGCCAGCCATTGCTGGCGCTTGAGTCGGACCGCCAGCAACCCCTGCTGATCAATGCCGATTCTTCGGATGGCACCCTGGGCGATGGCCGGGCCACCCTGCGTGGCCATGTGGAAATCCGCCAGGGCACACTGCTGGTGAAAGCCGACCAGGCGGACGTGGAAAAATCCGAAGGCAAGGTGCGTGAGGTTTTGCTCACCGGCAGTCCGGTGTTGCTGCAGCAGGAAATCGAGAATGAAGGCCTGGTGACCGCCACGGCCAACACCATCACCTACCAGGTAGCCACCGGCATCGTCACCCTCACCGGCAATGCCGATGTCGATCACCCGCAATACCAGATCAGCGGGGAACTGCTGGTCTACGACATGAACCTGCAGCATTTCCAGGGTAGCGGTGGCGACAACAACGGCCGCATCCGCATCCAGCTGGAACCCGAGGTCATCAAGTCGTCGACATCGGAAGCGGCGACGGAAGCGGGGGCGGAACCGGCGGCTGAAGTGGAAGCCGCGACGAACGCCGAGGCGGACGGTTCCGCCGAAACCGGAGATTCCGAAGCCGACCGGAGCCAGGACCAGAACCGGGGCAGCGATGCTCCGCACTGAGAGCATCAGCAAGTCCTACGCCAACCGGGACGTCGTCAACAAGGTCAGCATGTGCGTCAGGCCTGGCCAGGTGGTCGGGCTACTTGGCCCCAATGGCGCGGGTAAAACCACCTGCTTCTACATGATCGTCGGGCTGATCCCGGTGGACAGCGGCACCATCCTGGTGGACGACCAGGATGTCACGCATGAACCGGTCAACATCCGGTCCCTCATGGGTGTGGGCTACCTGCCGCAGGATGCTTCCATTTTTCGCAAGCTCAGCGTGGCCCAGAACATCATGGCCATCCTGGAGTTGCGCAAGGACCTCGACCAGGCCGGCCGGGAAGAAAACCTCATGCTGCTCATGGAGGACCTGGGAGTGTCGCACCTGGCAAACCAGTCGGGCATCAGCCTTTCGGGCGGTGAGCGGCGGCGGGTGGAAATCGCCCGCGCGCTGGCGGCCAAGCCACGGTTCATTCTTCTCGACGAACCGTTTGCCGGCGTGGACCCGATTTCCGTACGGGAAATCCAGCACATCGTCCAGCACCTGACCGACCGCGGCATTGGCGTCCTGATCACCGACCACAATGTGCGTGAAACCCTGGGTATCTGCGATTATGCCTACATCCTGGCCGATGGCCATGTTCTGGCCTCCGGCGTACCGGCGGAAATCATCGCCAATGAACGCGTTCGCGATGTCTACCTCGGGCGCGAATTCAAGCTGTAGCCATGGCTGACCAGTCGCTCCAACTCCGACTCTCGCAGAAGCTGGCCCTGTCGCCACAGCTGCAGCAGGCCATACGGCTGTTACAGCTGAACCGCATCGAACTGCGCGAGTACATCCAGGAAGTACTGGAAACCAATCCCATCCTCGAACGGACGGAAGCGGAATCCAGTGATCCGCTGGACCAGGCAGGCGGCACCGAAAGCGAGTCATCCACAGGTGACGACGGCATGCAGGACCTCGATCTCGACAATGACTGGGGCGAGGATTTTTCCATTGATGAACAATGGGGTGATATTGGCGGCGGTGGCGACAGCTTTACCGGCGAAACGCAGATTCCCGACCAGTCGGACGGCAGCCTGCGCGAGCACCTGCTGTGGCAGATCAACCTCAGCCATTTCTCTCCCAAGGACGCCGCCATTGCCGCCGCCATCGTGTTCGGCCTGGACGATGAGGGCTTCCTGCAGGACAGCCTGGAGGACATCCGCTCCGGCCTGGCGCCGGAAGTGCTGGTGGATATCGATGAAATCCGCGCCGTGCTGCATCGCGTCCAGCGCATGGAGCCGGTGGGCGTGGCCAGCCGTGACACCGCGGAGTGCATCCGCGTGCAGCTTTCCGCCCTGCCCGGTGACACGCCGGGCCGCGAACTGGCGATGCGCATCGCGCGTGACTACCTGGACCTGGTGGCACAGCACGACCTTGCTGAAATCCGCAAGCAAACAGGCGCGAAAGAGGACCGGCTGGTTGAAGCCCTGCAGCTGATCCAGTCGCTGGACCCGCGGCCCGGCTCGCGCTACGACAACCGCCGCGATGAATACCTGGTGCCGGATGTCTATGCCACCCAGGTGGACGGCCAGTGGCGCATCACCCTGAACCCGGAAAACGACCCGGGGCTGAGGCTCAACAGGTATTACATCGACCTGCTGCGCAAATCCGGCGGCAAGGACCGCGATTACCTCAAGGGCCGCATGCAGGAAGCGCGCTGGCTGATGTCC
The DNA here is from genome assembly GCA_964470455.1 of uncultured Wenzhouxiangellaceae bacterium. Taxonomy (GTDB): domain Bacteria; phylum Pseudomonadota; class Gammaproteobacteria; order Xanthomonadales; family SZUA-36; genus JAWXBM01. The sequence goes on along the minus strand of CAYYCX010000119.1, from coordinate 6,195 downwards.
AGCCTGGAAATGCGCAACCGCACCCTGATCAATGTGTCGCAGTGCATTGTCGACATGCAGCAGGATTTCCTGGAACACGGCGAGATCGGCATGCGCCCCCTGGTGCTGCGCGAGGTGGCCGAACTGGTGAACGTGCATGAATCCACCGTGTCGCGCGCCACCACCCGCAAGTACATGCTCACGCCGCGCGGCATTTTTGAGCTCAAGTATTTCTTTTCCAGTCATGTGAATACCAGCCAGGGCCAGCCGGTGAGCGCTACGGCCGTAAAAGCCCGGTTGCAACTGCTGCTGGACAATGAACCCGACTCACAGCCCCTCAGTGACCAGGACCTGGCCACTATCCTGCAAGACAACGGCATCCAGGTGGCGCGCCGAACTGTCGCCAAGTACCGCGAAGCGCTGGGCGTCGGTTCCAGCGCCGAGCGGCGCCGCCAGTACAAACGGAAGGCGCGGCTGGCGCGGGCGGCAGCAAAGGCCCGATGAGCCGACGGGCGGGCTGTCACAGGCCACTAGGAAAGCCGTGACGGTGGGTATAAAATTAGCCGGGAAGATGTCAAACATGTTTACCAAACTGTCGGGTTGCCCGGTTCCAGTGTTCAACCCATGCGAGCAGGCAACCCGCAAGTCCCTCTCATCCAGCAATACGGGCCTGAGTCTTCCGTGCCTTGCATGGCGCTGATTCATCCCCGAAGGAGATCCTTATGCAGCTCACCATCACCGGACACCATGTCGATGTGACCCCCGCATTGAATGCCTATGTGACCGAGAAGATGCAACGCATCAACCGTCATTTCGACAGCGTGATCTCCATGAATGTGATCCTGAGCGTGGAAAAGCTGCAGCACGAAGCTGAAGCAACCCTGCACACCGCAGGCAAATCGCTGTTTGCCAATGCCTCTGAACTTGACATGTATGCCGCCATCGACGACCTGGTCGACAAGCTCGACAAGCAGGTGCGTCGGTTCAAGGACAAGCGCAGCGATCACCAGGTTTCCCGCGACGACAAAGAAGCTACGTTGGGCTGACCCGGACGCAGCCTGCACCCCTGAAACCATCACGGCTAGTCCCCATTGAGTGTCCAGAAATGTTGATCAGTGATCTGCTGAGCCCGGAAAGTATTCGCTGCGATGTACACAGCAGCAGCAAGAAACGCCTGCTGGAAATCATCAGCGAAGAGCTGGCGCGCAACAATGAAGACCTCAGCGCCCGGGAAATTTTTGAAAGCCTGTGCGCCCGCGAGCGCCTGGGCAGCACCGGCCTGGGCAAGGGCGTGGCCATTCCGCACGGGCGCATCAAGGGCAACCGGCCCATTCGCGCCTCATTCATCCGCTTGAAAAAGCCATTGGCTTACGACGCCATCGACGGCGAACCGGTGGACCTGCTGTTTGCCATGACCGTGCCGGAAAACTGCGGTGATGATCACCTCAAACTGCTGGCACACATTGCCGAGCTGTTCAGCGATCCTGAACTGCTGCAGGCCCTGCGCACTGCCGACAATCCCGGCGCCCTGCTGAAACTGCTGTCGAGCAAACGCTCCGCCAACGACTCCGGCATGCACCACTGATGGGCCGGTGCGAAACCGGAGCGTGCAGGCAATGAACAACAGGAATCCGCGCCCGTGACGAGGTCGCTCACCGCACTCACGCTGTATGAGGACCTGGCCGAGCGCCTGGACCTTCATTGGGTGGGTGATGCGGCCAAACCCGATTGGCCGGAAATCTCCGCCAATGACCTCAGTTCACGGCCGGCCCTGGCCGGTTTCCTCAACCTGATCCATGCCAACCGCATCCAGGTGCTGGGCAACGAGGAACTCGATTACCTGGGCCGGCTCAGCGACAGCGAATGCCGGCAGACGGTCGAAACCCTGCTGGCGGCGCAGCCGCTGGCCGTGGTGGTGGGCGACGACCGGCCCATGCCGGCTGCCATCGTTGAGCAGTTTGATGCCTCGCGCCAGGTCGCGCTGCTGCGGTCCGGCCTGCCGGCGTTTGAACTGGTCAACTACCTGCAATACCACGTTTCCCGGTTCCTGGCCCGCAGCACCACGCTGCATGGCGTGTTCATGGAAGTTTTCACCATCGGCGTGCACATCATGGGCGACCCGGGTTGTGGCAAGAGCGAGCTGGCGCTGGAGTTGCTCACCCGTGGCCACCGGCTGATAGCCGATGACGCGCCGGAGTTCACCCAGATCTCGCCGGAAATCATTGACGGCACCTGCCCTCCGGCCTTGCAGGATTGCCTGGAGGTGCGCGGCCTGGGCGTGCTCAACGTGCGCGAGATGTTCGGCGATGCCGCCATCAAGCTGAACAAATTCCTGCGCCTGATCGTACGGCTGGAAATGCCGGAAAAATCCTCCATCCAGGAAAGCCATGACCGCCTGCGCGGCGCCACCAGCAGCTTGCGGGTAATCGAGCTGGATATTCCCTGCATCACCCTGCAGGTGCGCGCCGGCCGCAACCTGGCCGTGATGATCGAGGCCGCCGTGCGCGACTTCATGCTGCGGATGAAGGGTTTTGACGCCGCGGCTGCGTTTGTTGAGCGCCATGCCAAACTGCTGCAACAGGACAGCGGGGACTGGCGCGATTGAACACCCGGGATAATCCATTCGAAGGTATCGGCACGCCTGCCCTCAGCCGCGAAGAAGCCGAACTGCCGGGCAGCGGGCCGGATGTACAGCAATTGCTGGTGGTCAGCGGCCTGTCGGGCAGCGGCAAGAGTACCGCCCTGCATGCCCTGGAGGACCTCGGGTTCTACTGCGTGGACAACCTGCCGGCTGCCCTGTTGCCGGGTTTCTTTGAACAGATCCGCAACCACCCGGAATTGTATTCGCGCGTGGCGCTGGGCATCGATGCGCGCTCGCGCGGTTCGGAATTGCGCCGTTTGCCGGAACAACTGCAGCAGTTTACGGACAGCGGCCTGCAGCCGCGCCTGCTGTTTCTCACCGCCGACAGCCGCAGCATTCTCAAGCGCTTCGGTGAAACCCGCCGCCGCCATCCGCTGACCTTCGACCAGCAGGCCCTGCCGGCGGCCATCGAGCGTGAACGAAACCTGCTGCAGCCCCTGCAGGCCCGCGCCGACTGGGTGATCGACACCAGCGAAATCAACATTCACCAGCTGCGCCAGCAGGTATGGAAATACGTCGGCTCGGAACAGTCCACCATGACCATCGTGCTGGAATCCTTTGCCTACAAGCGTGGCCTGCCGCAGGACCTGGACTTTGTGTTCGATGTGCGGCATTGTCCCAACCCGCACTGGATCGATGAACTGCGTGGCCAGACCGGCCAGGACGCCGCGGTGCGCGATTGGCTGGAAAGTGATGCCACGGTTCAGGCACTGCGCGCCGATATCCTCGGGTTCCTGCAACGCTGGTTGCCGGAAATCCGCGACAGCCAGCGCAGCTTCATCACCATCGGCATCGGCTGCACGGGCGGTCGGCACCGCTCGGTATACCTGGCCGAGTGGCTGGCCGGCCAGTTGCGGAAGGATTTCACCTCCGTCGAGGTCTACCATCGCGAGTTGAACGGCACATGAGCGCAACAGAACCCCGGGATGTTGAATGTGGCATTGTGCTGGTCACGCACGGCGAAATCGGCCGTGCCTTGCTGGACGTGGCCGAGTTCATTCTTGGCCAGTCGCTGGCGGCGGTGACTTTCGTCCCGTTCCGGCAGTCGTCCATGGAAACCACCGGTGCCGGCGAAATCCTGGCCGCCATCAAGGCTGCCGACAAAGGCCGCGGCGTGTTGGTGCTAGCCGACGTCGGAGGCGCCAGCCCCTGTAACCAGGTCACCCGGCTGCTGGCTGACAGCGGAGCCGCGCTGGTCACCGGCCTCAACCTGGCCATGCTGCTCCGCGCCTGGAACTATCGCCGGCACGATGCGCAACAACTGGCTAAACTGGCTGCGGAGGGAGCAGTCCGTGATATCCGGGAGTATCAACCATGAGCAAACGGCCATGAGCAGCCGGCCATGAACAACCGGCCATGAGCAATCAACGATGAGCAACCAACGATGATCAGCCGTACCGTCACCATCGTGAACCGGCTGGGCCTGCATGCGCGCGCCGCCTCCAGGCTGGTGAATTGCGCCTCGGCTTTCGCCGCCGACGTGTGGATCAGCCGTGGCCAGCGCGAGGTCAACGGCAAGTCCATCATGGGCGTGCTGACGCTGGCGGCGGGCAGAGGCACGGAACTCGTCGTGCGCACCGATGGCAAGGACGAACAGGCCGCGATGGATGCGATCACCGGGCTGATTGCCGATTATTTCGGTGAGGGTGAATAAATGATGCGGCTTCAGGGCACAACCGCCGCATCAAGGCAGGTCCGCTGAGTGACCCTGGCGCTCACAGGACACCCGGTTTCGCGTGGCATCGCCATCGGCCAGGCGCACCTGGCCGAACGCAATGAGCTGGAAATCGGCGAGTACCGTATCCAGGAAGACAAGGTCGAAGCCGAAGTGGAACGCCTGCAGCGGGCGCTGCATTCGGCGCGCGAACAGTTGGAACTGCTGGACCAGCGGGTCACCGGCAGCGCCGGCATGGCCGCGAGTGAAATCATCCAGACCCACATCCTGATGCTGGCTGATTCATCGATCGGCGATGCGGCCGAACAGCGGATCCGCGATGAACTCTGCAATGCCGAATGGGCCCTGCAACTGCAGCTCGAAGCGATCCTGATGGAATTCCGCCACATGGACGACGAGTACATCCGATCGCGCGGCGAGGATGTGGCGCAGGTCATCCACATGGTGCAAACCGAGCTCGGCAAGGCCGGCAGTGACATGCCATTTGACAACATCCCCGACCGCCTGGCCAATACCCTGGTGGTGACTGCCGAACTCACGCCCGGTGAACTGGCCCTGCTGCACGAGCGCGGCGTGGCGGGCATCGTCACCGAACACGGCAGCCCGTACAGCCACGCCGCCATCCTGGCCAGCAGCCTGGGCATTCCGGCGGTATTTGGCGTACGGCTGGCGCACAACCTGCTCACCGAGGGCGAAAACCTGATCCTTGATGGCCGCCTGGGCGTGGTTTACGCCGACCCCGACGAAGCCTTCATCGAGCACTACCACGAAATCGAGCGCATCACCTCGCGCTTCAGGAAGTCGCTGAATGAAATCCGCGACAAGCCGGCGCGCTGCCTGGATGGTGTTGATGTCCTGCTGCAGGCCAACGCGGAACGCGAGGATGAAATTCGCGCAGCGGCGGAGATGCACGCGGATGGCGTAGGCCTGTTCCGCACCGAATTCCTGTTCATGCGTGGAGCGGCCCCGGATGAGGAAACCCAGCTGGCCGAATACACCGCGGCCATCAAGGCGCTGGCCGGCAAGCCCCTGACCATACGCACGATGGACCTCGGTGCCGACAAAACCTCGGAAGCGCTGGACTTCAGCCTGTTGCGCAGCACCCTGAACCCGGCGCTGGGCCTGCGCGCCATTCGGCTGTGCCTGCGCGATACCGACCTGTTCAAGACCCAGCTGCGGGCCATCCTGCGCGCCAGTGCGCTGGGTAAAGTCCGTTGCCTGGTGCCCATGCTGACCAGCGTGCATGAAATCCTGATGGTGAAAACACTGCTGGATGAGGCGCGCACGGAATTGAACCTCCGCGGCCAGGCCTTTGACCCACAAATGCAACTGGGCGGCATGATTGAAGTGCCGGCTGCGGCGCTGGCGATCGAGGATCTTGGGCACCACCTGGACTTTCTCTCCATCGGCACCAACGACCTGTTGCAGTACGCGCTGGCGGCCGACCGCGTGGACGAGCAGGTGGCGCATTTGTACGACCCGCTGCACCCCGGCGTGGTGCGGTTGATGCATTACATGTTCAGCTCCTGTGGCGAAGCCGGCCTGCCCGTCACTGTCTGTGGCGAAATGGCCGGTGACCGGCGTTACACCCGCTTGCTGCTGGCGCTGGGGTTGCGCTCTTTCAGCATGCACCCCGGACGCCTGCTGGAAGTCAAGCAGGCCATCATCGAAACCGACGTGAGCCGCGTAACTGCCGCGCTGGAGCACTGGCTCAAGCTCGGTGCCGGCCGGCAGGATGTTTCCCTGCTGCGCCTGCTGGACCAGTCGCAGAAATAGCCGCGGGTAGAGTAAAGGTCGGCGCTAAAGCGCCTCCTACGGCTTGTGATGGTAGGAGGGGCTTCAGCTCCGACAGGTAAAGGTTCGGCGCTAAAGCGCCTCCTACGGCTTGTGATGGTAGGAG
>CAYYCX010000118.1:0-12769 GCA_964470455.1 uncultured Wenzhouxiangellaceae bacterium | reverse complement strand
TGGCACCGGGTCGGATGTTGCGGATGACACCGTCGCGGTATTGACCAGCGAGCCGGTGGCGCTGGCTGACACATCGCAGCTGGCGCTGAAAGTCACGCTGCCATTGACCGGCAGGTTGACGAGACGGTTGATATGCCCGCTGCCGCTGCTCACGCCACAACTGGCGCCACCCGCCGCATTGCAGGTCCAGCTGCAGTTCTGCAGGTCAGTGGCAAAGGTATCGCTGACTGTCGCATTGGAGACATTGCTCGGTCCGGCATTGCTGGCCACGATGGTGTAGGAGGTCTGGCCGCCCGGCGTGCTGCTGGCCGTTCCGTTGGTCTTGGTGATTCCCAGGTCGGCGCTGGCGGCAAGATTATCGGCGTCGGTGGCGCTGTTGTTGGCCGGCTCGGGATCGGGTGCGGACGAGGAAATGGTGGCCGTGTTGCTGATCGATCCGGTAGCGTTTGGTTTGATACCGCAGCTGGCTACAAAGGTGGCACTGGCCCCGACCGGCAGATTGACCGGCTGGCTGATACTGCCTGTGCCCGAAGCCGCGCAACTGCCGCCACCGGAACCGCTGCAGGTCCAGCTGCAATTTTCCAGGTCTGCCGGGAACGTGTCGGTTACCGTTGCATTACTCACATTGCTCGGGCCGGCATTGCTGGCCACGATGGTATAGGTGGTCTGGCCGCCCGGCGTGCTGCTGCTGGTGCCGTTGGTCTTGGTAATGCCGAGATTGGCGCTGACGTTCAATGAATCAGTATCGGTCGCGCTGTTATTGCCCGGCACCGGGTCGGACGTCGCAGAAGAAACCGTTGCGGTGTTTACCAGCGAACCGCTGGCGCCCGCCGCCACGTTGCAACTGGCGCTGAAAGTCACACTGCCATTGGCCGGCAGGTTCACGCTGCGATTGATGTTGCCGCTGCCGCTGCTCAAGCCACAACTGGCGCCTCCGGCCGCGTTGCAGGTCCAGCTGCAGCTCTGCAGGTCAGCATTGAAGTTATCGCTCACTGTGGCGCTGCTGACATTGCTCGGGCCGGCATTGCTGGCCACGATGGTGTAAGTGGTCTGGCTGCCCGGCGCGGTGCTGCTGGTGCCGTTGGTTTTGGTGACCTGCAGGTCAGCGCTGGCGGGCGCGACATTGTCATGGCAGATGGTCGCCTCATCCAGTACCGGTGTCGCCGCAGGATTGGTGGTCGACAACACAGCTTTGTACTTGAGATAGCGGAAACCGTTGAACTGGCTCAGGTTCGCGCCACTGGAGGTAAAATAGCTACCGGCGGTGCCATCCGGACCCACAAAAACGAACGGGCCGGCAGTGATGTTGCTGCCGGCTGCCTGGAAACGCAGCGCGGTATTTCCCGGAGTGGTGCCGTTCCAGGACAAGCCAGTCCAGGTGGGGTTGCTGCCCTGGGGCGGATTGGCATCCTTCAGCGAAGATACCAGGCTGCCATTGCTGGCATAGCCGGAGCCGATGTAAGTCCGGAACCCGACATCATATTCCCGCACGCCCCATACCACGCCGCTGGTGGTTGAAGTCAGTCGTGTGCCACCCGAATACGGGTCGTTGGAACTGGTGAGGTAAGCATAACTGCCTGCCGACGGATTGGCGTTGGCGCGCACGATGATGGCGTACATGGTGCCCGAGTTCACATTCAGGGGCGAGTCGAATATGGCCTTGAAGAACTGGCCGGTGGCACTCGAAAACCCGGGAATCGTGGCTGTCGCCAGGTCATCACCCGTTGGCGCGCCGCCATCAGTGGCGCGAATGCTGACCGTGATATCAGGAGTGGTGCCGGTGCAGCTGTTACAGAACAGGCGGATGTCGACGGAGCTGAGCGGTCCGGACTGACCGGCCGTAAAGGTCTGGCCGAACCAGTGGTATGAATGGAAGGTGAAACCAGTGGCGGAGAGGTTGACATTCTGCTGGTCGATGCTGTCGCTGGGCGCCAGCACCACATCCCCGGACGACAACACCGCGACGCTGGAGGGGCTGCCCTGCAGGAAGTCAGCCTGTGTGTCATCCACTGAACAGCTTTCGGCTGCTGCAGCGCCAACACTGAATAACAGCGAAGCGGCTGAAACCGCCAGCCACGCCACTTGTCGTTTCAGGTTGCCGTGAATGCCGTTCGGGCGGAAACGAGCGCATGACGCACGCCCACCCTGGGTAACCCTGTGATCGATTCGCTTCCTGCTCATCGCCATCGTCCTTGATAGTTTGTGTCGGCTTTGCATTGTTGCATCGCCACAGTCGTTCCTTGACTGTTTACGCCCATTGAGCCGGGCCAGCCTGGTGGATGGGGTTTATCCGGCCCGAGGTAATGAAACCTGGCCGGAGCTTGCTGTTATGATTACCCCTGTTCAGGCCCTGCCGTGAGGCCCGTTGTCACCACCGCACCACTCAGCTGGCAGATTCCGGTTATATGCTGAGCAGCGCCGCAAAAAACTTTCAAATATCTTATGCTTACCGGATAGTCCTGTCTATAGATTCCGATCTGTCAAAAATTACAGACAGTCCATGAATTACAGACATTGCATGCGGCGGGACAATGAAGCTGCCAGCAACGCCGGGTTCTGGCCCAGCTGGAATGGGGTTGATTGACGGACCATGAACCAGATGTAGTTATCGGCGGTTGACGGGCAGGCAAAAAACAAGGCAACTTCCAGGCCGGCGCCACTTGAAGCCCCCAGCCAGAGGGCAAACGGGTCTTCCGCGCGCACGATGCTGCCCTGGGCCACCAGGTCCTGGTTCGACAGGTTGCCCTGCAACACCTGCAATCGAAGGTCGGCGCCGGGCAGGTAACTATCCTCTACCGATTCCAGGGTGAACAGGTCCTGCCCTTCGCTCCAGGTGAGCTCCGCCAGGGTTTCAACCGTAAAATCCGCTGAACTGCCGGACTCGCCGATCTGGCGGGTCTGCCACCAGTTCGAGTCGACATTGCTGAACCGGGCCTGGGGGTTGGCGGTAATCCGGAGGCTGCTGCCGTGAACCACCAGGGCTGCATCAGTGACTTCAATCCTGTTCTGCAGCGGCACTTCCAGTTTTGCCCCATCCACTGGCCACACGATGGCTTTCAGCAGCGCCTTGCTGTCACCGGCAAACAGGCTGCGCGGCGTGGAGAACTCGATTTTTGGATGGTCGTCGGTGTTGCTCCCGGCGCCCGCGACAAAGGCGGCCAGTGATTCATTTGAAACCAGGTATTGCTGCAGCAACCGGGTGATGGTGGCCAGTCCGGCACGGTTCAATTCTGCTGACAGCGAAGGGTTCGAGAATGCTTCCTCGACTCGCTCGAGGTCAAGGCCATTGCGGGTGTCAGAGCCAACCATGACCAGGTCACCCGTTTGTGTGTTCCACACAGTCACATAATGAAAGACGCTCAGGAAATCACCCAATACCGTCCTGACGTCGCTTTCCGATACCGCATAGATATTGAACCACTGCGCCATGACCCCGTCCGCGGACAGTTTCGACTTCATCAGGCGGAAGAAATCGACCGTAAACAGGTTTGATACCCCGCTGATACCGGGGTCGCTGGGCTGCGAGATGATCAGGTCCCAGGTCTCATCGCTGGCCAGCGCATAATTGCGCGCATCAGCAGCGACGAGATCAACCCTGGGGTTCTGCAACACATGGTGGTTGTCCGCGGCAAAAAAGGCAGCCGCTTCGACGACTTCCGGCGAAATTTCCAGGACGGTGATCTGCTCGATTTCCTCGTGCATGGCCAATGAACCCGCCGTGATACCGCTGCCAAGACCGACGACCATGGCCTTGCGCGGGCTTGAGTGCATCAGGGCAGGAATCTGTCCCAGGCCAATCTGGGTCGGCAGGTTGGAGCGGTTGGAGGCCTCCAGCCGGCCATTGATTGCCAGGGTTTTCTGCTCGCCATCAAAGATCACCGCCACGATACCGTCAATTCCTTCCTGGTAATACAGCAGGCGCTCTCCCGCCGGTGCATCCAGTGTTCCCTGTTCCTGCAGCAGCTTGAGCCTGGCTTCGGGCGCGTAATACGCCCCCATGGCCATTTGATAACGATTCCAGCCGGGTGTTATGGCCACGGCAGCCACCAGCACAGCTGCGGCCGCCGCCACCATCAGCGGGCGCCGCGATTGTCCGGCAAACAGCAGACCCGCAGCCACCAGGGTATACAAGCCACCTGCCAGCACAAGGCTGTAATGAATGCCCAGCGCCGGCAGTACCAGCAGGCCACCCAGCAACGCCCCCAACACCGTACCAAGCGTATTGACTGCGTAGGCTTTGCCGATATCACGTGCCGCTCCCTGCAGGGTGCCGGCCCAGAGCACTGCCAGCAGCGGAAATAACGCGCCCATCAGCAGCGTGGGAATGATCATCACCATGAACGACAGCAGCAGCATGAACCGCTGGTAGTCGCCGAATTCCTGCACCCAACCGGCCTCATAACCGCGCAGGAACCACTCCGGCAGGCGCGCGATCAGGGACAGGCTCAGCAGGGTGAAAATACCCGTCAGGAATGCCAGCCCGGATGCCAGCCTGAACCGCTTCCCACTTGTCTGCACGCGGCTCAGCCACATCCCGTACACCAGGCTGCCCAGGCCGATGCCGGCGAGAAAGGCTGTCAGCGTGATGGTGAAGGCATAAACGCTGCCACCCACCACCAGCACCATGGCGCGAATCCATGCCAGCTGCGTCAGCAGCGCGGCAAAGCCGGCGACCGCAAAAGCCGGCAGCAGGATGAATTTCTGCGCCGGGGCCAGTGCAGACGGATCCGTTGCGCTGCTGCCCTCAGCGGGCTCAGCCAGGAATGTTGGCGTACCCGGAGATTGGCGGCGGGGCATCATCAGGATCAGCACAGCCGCAACGACATTCAGCGCGACACCAATGGCAATTGACCCTGTCACCCCGATCCTGGGCAACAGCACAAAGCCGGTCAATGCAGCTCCGAATGTCGCACCCAATGTATTGATCCCATACAGGCGGCCGGTGACCGCACCCAGCTGCGGCAGGTTTTGCGTGATTCCACGAACCAGCACTGGCAGCGTGCCGCCCATGAGGAACGTCGGCAACAGCAGGGCTGCCAGGGCCACGCAGAAACGTGCCAGGTGACCGGCCGTTCCGGCCACTCCGGCCACGCCGGCCCAGGCGGCGTAGACAGCCTGCAGCCAATCAAACAACCAGGGTGTAGTCACGGCAAAGCCGGCAATGCCAAGTTCCAGCCAGGCATAGAAACGCAGTGGCCGGTGAATCCGCATGGAGTATTTGCCGAACCACCAGCTGCCGGCAGCCAGGCCCAGCATATAGGCGCCGATCACTGCCGTGTTGGCCCAGGACGTGATGCCCAGGAACAGGCTCAGCTGGCGAGCCCAGACCACCTCATAGATGAGGCCGGCGGCACCCGACAGGAAAAAGCACACATAAACCGGATTCAGCAACCTTTTCATCAGGCCGGGGTTCCTCTTTATTGGATATTTTTTTCAGCGATTGAGCAAACTTCCCTACCAGGCCTCAATCGCCAGGCTTTAGTCGTTTCCCGGCAATCAGCCTGGCAATACACGAATTGCACTTCGCAGATCATGCCCTTCGACATGATCCCTGGAAAAAATGACATAAATTGACAACCTGCTATTTCAGTCGCAAACTTAGCAAGCAGCTTTATGTTACCGTTATTAAAGGAAGTCTGGCACGGTATCAGCACGCAGCAACGAGCGGCTAGGGATTGGCTCTCCAAATCCAGAATCACACCGGGTACGACAGCAATATAAGAGTACCCGTGTGCAGGATTCTGGGCCAGGCAAGTGCAGCTGGAGATCGAATTCCAAATTGGGGGTAGTAAATGCATTCCGTGTGTGTCCGTTCATCCATTGATACGGAGCCAGCTTCAGCTGGCTCCGACCCTGTCTTGTCCAATTTCAATCCACAAAAACAGGGGATCTTCTTCAACCCGGCCTCCGGTAAATCAAAATCAAGACATCGTCTGGGAGTCAACATGATTCGCAAGTTTTCGGTATTTGTCCTTTTGGGAATTTTCTTGAGCCAGCTCGCGCTCGCGCAGGATCCCGACCTCCCCGGCGCCGCGCCGAACCTGCAGACCATCCCGGCAGGGTCGCTGATCATCCCTATGGATACAGCATTGCAGATCAATACGGCGGACGGCATCAACGATGAGCCGGAAAATTTCAACATGACGGCATACGGCCTGGTCAACAAGCTGCTGCAGAACAACGTGAATGTTCTCTGGGCCATCCGTTCCGACAAGGTCAAGTTGCGCGGTACCGCTACCGCCGGTAGCAACGCCACAACCCTGAATGACACCACCAAGAACTTCGTTGCACTGGGCGTGAAAGTCGGCGATCTGGTGACGAATGTCAGCTCCAATCCGATGGCCCGTAAACGCGTTACCGCCGTTGCAGCGACCTCGCTGACCCTGGCCAATATCGACGCCACGGCATTTGGCACCGGCAATGAGTACGTCATCGACGGATATGATTTCACCGCAACAGCAACGCGCACAAGGCCGGTGGCCGCGCCACTGGGCGCCGCTTCGGTAACCTTCGCCAGCGGGCCGTTCATCGTCAGCAACGACAATCCCGCCATTGTGGCCAAGGCCAAGGAACTGCTGTTCGGCACCAACGACGGCATTCCGCCGCTGCTGCCCCAGTTCAATGCCAACGCCTCCCAGCTGGCAGTCCGTGTTTATGAAACCACCACCGATACCAACAATGTGGATATCCGCTATGACTTGCGGCACAAACCCTATGCGGCAGTCAGCGACGTGAATACCGCGATCCACTCCGCCATTTTGACCGAAGCCGGTATACCCGGCTCGGATGCGTGTTCTCCCCTGCCCGCGGAACCTGGCTTCAACCCCAATGCCTGTAACTGGCGCACGGTGAACCCTGCGGACATTCTCAATGCGGGTTTTGAATGCGCCACCATTCACCTCGAGCCCCACCGTGACGAGCCCGTCACGGGCGGCGGCATGGGTGCTCCAAGCGTCGCGGATGCAGCGATCATCGCAGCCGTGAATGCGTTTGTCCGCGGCGGCGGCAATTTCTTCGCCCAGTGTCATGCCATCCAGTACTTCGAGAACAACGATGCGGACACGGCGCCCGGGTTTGGCAACTACATGACCACCACCGGTATTACTGAGGCAAATGAAGGAGGTATCTCCATTTACCTCCAGGGCGCGGTTCCGGTATTGCAGCTTTCAGGCCCCATTACAGCAACCGAAGGTGGCTCAATTCACGATTGGACGGTGCCAGGAGCCTATGACGCAGGTCCGTTGCAGGCCTCTCCTCCGGCACTGTTCACGGACCCGGGCATCGCCTTCCCGATTCTCGGAACGACGGCCGATTCCGCCGTCCACCATGGCGCCATGTCCAAACTCCCCACTGGCGGCCTGATTGGCGGCAACGTATTTTACCTGGGCGGCCACAATTACGATGGCGGCGGCCTGGAACAGATGAATGCGCGCCGCATGGTTCTCAATTCGCTGTTTGTTCCGCCCGACCGTCCGCAAAGCTGCCAGCTGACCATCAATGCCTCGCTGGTCATCCAGAAGCGCGTGATCAATGATGGTGGAGGCGCATTGACGGCCAACGACTTCAATGTCACTTCCAGCGCCGGCACGGTTTCCTTCAACTCCAGCACCGATGAAGGCGGCGGCAGCATCCTGTACACCGCCGATCCCATCAATGTCCTGGCCGGGCAGGCATTCACCCTGAGTGAAAACGACGTTGCCGGCTACACCGAAGGCACCTGGACCTGTACCAGCGATTTCAATGACAACACCGGCGGCGGCGCCTATAACAACGGCTCGGTGACCCTGCAGCCGGGCGATGTCAAGACCTGTACCATCACGAACAACGATGCCATTCCGCTGATCAACCTGGCCAAGACGGTTACCAGCGGCCCGACATACGATCCGGTAACAGGGCGCTTCACGGTCAATTACCAGATTACGGCCACGAACACAGGACAGGGCGCCGGAACCTATGATGTGACGGATACGTTCTCACCGGCAACCGGCATCACCCTCTCCAGCACGACCTGGTCCTATGGCGGTGGCGAAACCGAAACCGGCACCAAGCACGCCAACTATCCCAATGTTCCGAGTGGCGGAACCGTGGTGAGCAATGAAGGCCTTGCCGGCGGCGCCAGCGAAAGCTGGAACGTTGCGGCGCAATTCACCGTCGATCCGGACGACCTGACCGGCACCGAGGACGATTGCGTGCAGCAGTCGGAAGTGTCCGGCACCGGTTTCTACAATGCCGTGGCTGTGAGCGGCGGCGCTGACAACCCGACCGACAACGATGCCTGCGTCAACCTGCCGCCACCGGCCATCAACCTGGCCAAAACGGTATTCAGCGGCCCGACTTTCAACGCCGGCACCGGCACCTACACCGTGGTGTATCGAATCAATGCCAGCAATACCGGACAGGGCATCGGCAGCTATGACCTGGTGGATACGTTCAGCCCGGCAACCGGTATCACCCTCTCCAGCGCCACCTGGTCCTACCTGGCAACCGGCGAAAACAACCAGTCCGGAACCACGGGCGGCGGCTACCCCAACATTGCCAGTGGCGGTACCGTGGTCACCGATGAATTGCTGGGTCCGGGTCAAAACGAGACCTGGTCGGTAACAGCCGTATTTACGGTCAATCCTGGCGCCCTGACCGGCACCGAGGATGACTGCGTGCAGGGCCAGGAACAGTCCGGTAACGGCTTCTATAACTCCGTTGCGGCCAGCGGCCCTGACGACACGTCCACCGACAACGACGCCTGTGTCAACCTGCCGCCACCCGCCATCAACCTGGCGAAAACGGTGTTCAGCGGCCCGACCTTCAGCGGCGGAACCGGCCGTTACACCGTGGTTTACCGGGTTTCCGCCACCAATACCGGGCAGGGTCCGGGCACCTATAACCTGGTGGATACCTTCACCCCGGCACCGGGCATAACGCTGTTCAGCACTTCCTGGGCCTATAACCCGGGCGGCGAAACCGAAACCGGCACCAAGCACGCTGGCTACCCGAATACGGTGCCTAATGGCGCCACCGTGGTGAGCAATGAAGGGCTTGCTTCCGGTGCCAGCGAAACCTGGACGGTAACCGCCGAATTCACCGTGGATGCGCAGTCCTTTGACGGTTCGGAAGATGATTGCGTCCAGGGCCAGGAGAACTCGGGCGACGGCTTCTACAATGCCGTGGCCGTGAGCGGCCCGAATGACACAGCCGCCGACAACGACGCCTGCGTCAACCTGCCACCGGCGGGCATCAACCTGCAGAAGACGATCAACAGCGGGCCCACCCTGAATGCAGGGCAATACACCGTCGTCTATGACATCGTCGCCACCAACTCGGGAGGTGGCGCCGGAACATACGACCTGATCGATACCTTCAGCCCGGCCGCCGGCATCACGCTGGTGAGCGCCACCTGGACGGCACCGGGCACCAGCACCGGTACCTTGGGCGGAGGTTTCCCCAATATCGCCAGTGGCGGAACGGTGGTCACCAACGAAGGACTGGCCAGTGGCGACAGCGAAACCTGGACGGTTACCGCAGTATTCAGTGTGACACCGGGAGACCTGGACGGTTCGGAAGATGACTGCGTACAGGGCCAGGAGCAAAGCGGTAGCGGTTTCTACAACAGCGTAACGGGCAATATTGACGGCGAAGACGAAACCGACAACGACGCCTGCGTCAACCTGCCTCCACCGGCCATCAACCTGGCCAAGACGGTTACCTCAGGTCCGACGTTTGACAGCAACACCGGGCGGTACACGGTGAATTACAGCATCACGGCCACCAACACCGGTGACGGGCCGGGCGTGTACGATGTCACCGATACCTTCAGCCCGGCTGCAGGCATCACCCTGTTCAGCACCGCCTGGTCCTATGGCGGCGGCGGAACCGAAACCGGCACCAAGCACGCCGGCTATCCGAATGCCGTTCCCAATGGCGCGACGGTAGTAGATGATGAAGGCCTGCAGGCCGGCGGCAGTGAAAGCTGGAACGTGGTGGCGGAATTCACCGTCAACCCGGGCGCCCTCACCGGCACCGAAGATGACTGCGTCCAGGGCCAGGAGCAGTCTGGCAATGGCTTCTACAACGCTGTGGCAGTCAGTGGCACCAGCGACACTGCGGAAGACAACGACGCCTGTGTCAACCTGCCGGCGCCGAATATCAACCTGGCGAAATCCGTCACCGGCGGCCCGACTTACAACGTTGGAACCGGTCGTTACACGGTGAATTACCAGATTACCGCCAACAACACCGGGCAAGGGCCGGGCACGTATACGGTGACCGATACCTTCAGCCCGGCATCCGGCATCACCCTGTTCAGCACGGTGTGGTCATATGGCGGCGGGGAGACGGAAACGGGCACCAAGCACGGCGGCTATCCGAATTCCGTACCCAACGGCGGCGCGGTGGTGAGCAATGAAGGACTGGCCTCCGGCGAGAGCGAAAGCTGGAATGTCGTGGCGGAATTCACCGTCGACCCCGGCTCGTTCTCCGGCGCTGAGGATGACTGCGCACAGGGCCAGGAGCAAAGCGGCAACGGCTTCTACAATGCCGTAGCAGTGAGTGGCAGCAACGACACGCCGGATGACAATGACGCCTGCACCAACCTGCCCGCACCGCAGCTGGACCTGGTCAAGACCATCGTCGGCGAGCCGCTGGAACTGGGCCCCGACCAGTGGCAGGTAACCTACCTCATCACCGCCAACAACACCGGTGACGGCCCGGCGGTATTTGATGTGACGGACGACCTGCTGCCCGGCAGCGGGATTGATCCGGTATTGCCACCCACCGTTACCTATGTGGCGATCGATGACACGTTCACTTCACCTGTAACGACTCCTCCGGGTTGGCCGCTGATTTCGGATAACGAAACCCTGGCCGGCCAGAGCAGCGAGTCCTGGCAGGTTGTGGTGGTATTCAACCTCGATCGCAGCAACGAGAGCTTCATGGATGAGGTCGAGTGCGTCGATGTTCAGGGCGACCTGACACCGGGCCGTGGTTTCTACAATGCGGTCCAGGCGGTTCCGGGTGAATCCGACACCACCAACAACGAGGTTTGCGTTACGCCACGGGTCATCTTCCTGGAAGCTACGGCTTACTGCGAAGCGGATGCGCCTTGGGTGGATTACGCCATTACCCATGTAGGCTTCAATCCGGCGCCTACCGAAGCCACCATCTCCTGGATCTACCGGGAAGGCATGACCGACACGGTGGTTGCAGGGCCAACTTCAGGACAGCCCCTGTCGGGTGATGTGCTGTGGCCTTCTTCCGACGTTGACCCGGCCAGCTTCGGCAATCCGGCCGTGAAGGAACCGGGCGATGAGGGTAACGCGTGGCCGGGCTGGACGGAGTCGCCTCCGGGAGTCTGGACATTCGATTCCAACACCAACCTGGTACCGACCCTGGTATTCAAGGTCGAGGTTAATCCCGAGGATGAAGGCTTTGTCTTCTATCCGCCGGCCCTGCCCGACTGTAACCCGGCGCCACCTTCCGTGCTGGCGATTGACAAGCAGGTCACCAACGTCGTCAACAACAACGATGACACGTTTGATGTGACCTACCTGCTGACGGTCAGCAACACGGGTGGCCAGGTTGAGACCTACGACCTGGTGGATACCCTGGATGTGGATGAGTCGCTAAACCTGTTGTCCGTGCAAACTCCGGTTACCTATGTGCCGGGTACGGACAGCCAGGACGGCGCCCTGGCCAACCCGGGAGTTCCTCAGTTCAATGCAGGCAACACCGCCATTGTGACCGGCGAGGACATCAACCCCGGTACGACAGAAGGGTTCACGTTCACCCTGCGCTTCGAATTGACGCCGGATGACTGGACCACGGAAGGCGGCAACTGCAACACGGATGACGACCAGGGTACCGGCACCGGCTTTGCCAACGATGCGCTGCTCTATGTGAACCAGGAACTGGTGGACCAGGATGATGCCTGCGAACCGATCCCGGAACCCCAGGATGCAACGCTGACTGTGGTCAAGACCGTTACCAATGTAACCGACAACGGTGACGATACCTTTGATGTGAGCTACCGCGTGCAGGTCAGCAATGCCGGCAACCAGACGGGCACCTATGACCTGGTGGACACGCTGGAGGTTTCCGGCACGCTGACGCCGATCCAGATCGTCTCGCAGGTTGCGTATTCAGCGGGCACGGAAAACAGCCAGGCAGGCTCCCTGGGCACCCCGCTGATCGGTGATTTCGTTACCGGCGCCAACATTGTAGACGGCGAAACGCTGGCCGCGGGCCTGAACGAGGCGTTTACCTTCACGCTGAGGTTTGAGCTTGATGTCGAAGCCTACACGCCGGAAAGCGCGAACTGCACGCTTGAAGGCGGCGAAGCCGGAACCGGCTTTACCAACAACGTGCAGCTGTATGTAGAGCGCGCGGTGGTGGATGAAGATGATGCCTGTAGCCCGATTCCGCCTCCACAGGAGGGAGAAGCGCGCGCTACGTTCCGGGTTGAAAAGATCTTCATGGACGGCAACGACGTGACGGAAGTCACCTTCCGGATCGATTGCAACACCGGCCTGATCCTCGACCAGGAGAAGACCACCCATGTGGTTCCGGGAGAGATCGGTTCACCACTCACCTTTGAAGTGGAATTCGTGGTAACCGACTTCACCCAGGGTGTGCTGAACTGTACGGTTTCGGAAGATCCGATACCCACGGGTTACTCACCCAGCTACGATTGCGACAGCAATACGCTGGCGGTATGTGATACCGGTGAGCCGTCCGACCTGGATGATTACTTCGAAGGACCCTGCGTGTACACCGGTGT
>CAYYCX010000117.1:0-12773 GCA_964470455.1 uncultured Wenzhouxiangellaceae bacterium | reverse complement strand
CCGCGTCGCTGGCGTCGATGGCCTTCATGCTGCCGCTGACTTCCACGCCCGCGCCACCATCATCACCCGTGCCGAAGCCGGAGAACAGCACATTGCTGATCGGCCGGTTCATGGCCTTGGCCATCAGCTGCGTGAGCAGGGTGCCGGCTGAGCCCACCACGATACCCGCGATCATCATGGCCGGGTTCTGCAGCACGAAGCCTTCCAGGCCCACCGCCAGGCCGGTAAGGGCGTTGTACAGCGAAATCACCACCGGCATGTCGGCGCCGCCGATGGGAACCGTCATGAAGATGCCGATCAGCAGCGCCAGGCCGAAGAACAGGTAGAACTCGGTGCTGGAGAATTCGGTACGCGCCAGCATGAAGCCGAGCACCAGCAGCGCCAGGAACAGCAGGGCATTCAAAACCTGCTGGCCCGGGAAGCGGTAGACCTTTTTCATGATGCCCTGCAGCTTGGCAAAGGCGATCAGCGAGCCTGAGAAGGCGATGGTGCCGATCAGGGCGCCCACCACGGCCAGTTCGCGGGCGGCGAAGGCTTCATGGGTCAAACCTTTGCCCGTAAGCACCCGCAGCAATTCCACTGCCGCAATCGCCGCCGCCGAGCCGCCGCCCATGCCGTTGTACAGCGCGATCATCTGCGGCATGTCAGTCATGGCCACGCGCTTGCCTGACCACCAGGCGATGATGCCGCCAACGGCAATGGCCGTCGTCATCAGCACGTAATTGTGCATGGCGGGTTCAAGGTAGGTGATCACCGTGGCCACCACCATGCCCACACCGGCCCAGATGATGCCGCTGCGCGCGGTGCGCGGATGGCTCATCTTTTTCAGGCCGTAAATGAACAGCACGGCCGCCACGAAATAACTGGCCTGGATCAGCCAGTGCGCGATTCCCGCGGAGAAGAAACCGTTATCCATCAGCCATTCTCCTTGGTGGACTTGAACATCTCGAGCATGCGCTCGGTGACCACGTAGCCGCCCACTGCGTTGCCCGCGCCCAGCAGCACGGCGATGAAGCCGATGACCTGCTCGGCCAGGGTATCGGCATGGCCCAGCGCCACCATGGCGCCGACCAGCACGATGCCGTGCACGAAATTCGAGCCCGACATCAGCGGCGTGTGCAGGATGGTGGGTACCTTGGAGATGACTTCATAGCCGGTGAATGCCGCCAGCATGAAGATGTATAACGCAATAAATCCTTCCATGAACGGTTCCTGTGTCGAGTGCCTGTGTTCGGGTTGCCCGGTGTGTTCCTGCGTGACTGATCAGCCTGCCAGCGCCTTGGCCGTGGCGGCATGCACCAGCTCGCCGCCATGGGTGAGCAGGCAGCCGGCGATCACTTCGTCTTCGCGGTCAATGGCAATTCCGTCGTCCATCAGCATCAGGTCCAGCAGGTTGAGCAGGTTCTTGGCATACATCTCGCTGGCATGCACCGCTGCGGTGCTGGCCAGGTTGAGGGGGCCATCAACCGTTACACCCTGGTGAACCACGGTGTTGCCGGGCTGGGTGAGCACGCAGTTGCCGCCGGACTCAGCCGAGAGATCGACGATCACCGCGCCCGGCTTCATGCCCTCCACCATGTCCTGGCTGATGATTTTTGGCGCAGGGCGGCCGGGCACGGACGCGGTGGAAATCACCGCATCGGCCTTGGCCAGGTGTTCAGCAAGCTTGGCGGCCTGTTGCTGTTTTTCTTCCTCGGTGAGTTCACGGGCATAGCCGCCTTCACCCTCGGCATTCACGCCGGTATCGATCATTTTCGCGCCCAGCGATTCCACCTGCTCGCGGGCAGCAGCGCGGATGTCATAGGCTTCCACCCGGGCGCCCAGGCGGCGTGCCGTGGCAATGGCCTGCAAGCCGGCGACACCAGCGCCGATCACCACGACTGTGGAAGGCCGCAATGTGCCGGCGGCGGTAGTCAGCATGGGAAACAGCTTGGGCGACAGCCAGGCCGCCCTCAGCACCGCCTTGTAACCGGCGACGGTGGCCTGCGATGACAGCACATCCATGCTCTGCGCGCGGGTGATGCGTGGCACCAGCTCCATGGCCAGGCAGCTGGTGCCGGCCTGCTTCAGGGCATCCACGGCTTCGCGCTGGCGATGCGCATACACCTGGCCCATGCCGACGGCGCCGGGTTTGAGTTGCGCGATTCGTTGCACGGAGGGTGCCTGTACCCACAGGTAGATATCGGCCTCGCCCAGGGCCTTCGACTCGTCATCGACGAGTTCAGCATCGGTGTACTGGGCGTCGGCGAAACCGGCCGCGTCACCGGCGCCTCTCTGCACCAGCACCCGCAGGCCTTTGCCGGCCAGTTTGTTGGCGCTTGCCGGGTCCAGCGCGACACGCCGTTCCCCCTCTGCCTGCTCCTTCAGGACAGCCACAACTAAACTCATCAACATTTCTCCGTCGGCGGGATTTTCAGTGGCCCGTATCTTGCCACAATAATCCCACAATCTTCTTTGCCCAGGCCGGCAAAATCAAGCCCGCGTCGGTCTTGCTGGCGCATCCAGCGATTCCCGCAGGGCCTGCAGCCGCTCCAGGTTGCCAATATCCTGCCATTGGCCGCGGTAGAGTTCGCCGGTTACCAGGCTCTCTTCCATGGCCTTGCGCAGGATGGGAACGATGGACCAGCGGCCGGCCTGGCAGCCTTCCAAGAGGCGCGGATGGTATACCGCCAGGCCACTGAACGTGTGCTGGTCCGGGCCCGTGCTGCGCAGCCGCGCGCCGCCCAGCGAAAAGTCTCCGTCCGGGTTATGAGGCGGGTTGGGCACCAGCACCAGGTGCGCCCGGTCGCACTTGATATTGCGCAGCCGGGCCAGCGGGTATTCGGTAAAAATATCGCCATTGATAACGAGAAAAGGCCCGCTGCCCAGCAGAGGCAGGGCCTGGAAAATGCCACCGCCGGTTTCCAGGGCGTCCGGCGGTTCCACCGACCAGTGGAGTCGCAGGCCCCAGCGCGCGCCATCACCGAGGTGTTCGGGCAGCAGGTGCCCGAGGTGGCCCTGGTTGATGACGATGTCCCTGAAGCCCGCAGCCGCCAGTCGTTCGATGTGATACTCGATCAGCGGCTTGCCACCGGCCTGGATCAGCGGCTTGGGCAGGCTGTCGGTCAACGGCCGCAACCGTTCGCCACGGCCGGCCGCCAGGATCATGGCGCGCATTCGAGGCGCTCCAGCAAGTCCAGCATGGGCCGGGTTTCTTCGTAACGCGGCAACACATCCATCAGGTATGCCCAGAACCGCGGGATCATTTCCACGTAACCGACCTTGCCATCGCGGTAATGCAGCCGGGCAAATATGCCGACGATCTTGAGATTGCGCTGCAGGCCCATCCAGTCGCAGTATCGGACCCACTGTTCGGGTTCGATTTCTGGCGCGACCTGCTGGCGGAATTGCTCCATCCAGCCCTCCAGCCGGGAGCGTGGCCAGGTGATGTAACGGTCCCACAGCAGTGAAATGAAATCGTAGCTGAGCGGGCCGCGCACGCCATCCTGGAAATCAATTACGCCCACGTCATTGCCAGGCAGCGCCAGCAGGTTGCAGGAGTGAAAATCACGGTGTACGAACACCTGCGGCTGCTGCTGCGCCGAGGTGATCAGCCGCGTGCACAGGTCTTCCCAGATATCCCAGTCTTCGCAGTTGAGCTCGATGTGCTTGTGCTGCTTCAGGTACCAGGTAGGAAACAGCTCCAGTTCGGTCAGCAGGCGCTCGCGGTCATACTCGGGCAGCCCGGCATGTTCCACGGTGGTGGCCATGGTGTTCAACAGCGCGAACAGTGGCGGGAGCCATTCATCGGCATTGTTGGTGTGCAGGATTTCGCGGTACATGGTGTCGCCGAGATCCTCCAGCAGCAGGAAGCCCTGGTCGAGGTTGCTGGCGAGGATTTCCGGCGCATGGGCACCGCCCTGGCGTAACCGGCGGGCGATGTCGATGAAACGCGCATTGTCTTCGGTGGCGGGCGGCGCGTCCATCAGGATGAAGCTTTGGTCTTTTCCATGGAGCCGGAAATAACGGCGGAAACTGGCATCGCCTGAGACGGGGCTGATTTCATTCGCGGTGAAGGGCAAATGTTCGCGGGCCCAGGCCAATGCGGCTTCCAGCCGTGGGTTGTTCGGCGCATCTGCTGAGGCGGGGGAGATTTGCATGCGGTGCATTCTGCCCAATCGAACCGAGCAATGGAACCACGAACTCTAAGCTCAGCTTCGATTCAACTTGAGCCGCATGCCGCCGCAGGGAGTTCCTTCCCGGGCACGCTCAAGACATCCATGTGCGCTCCTCGGATGTTCCCGACATGGCCCAGGCCACCTTATCGCCCGCTGCGCGGGCTCACCTTGTCCGAGGGCCCGGCAAGAAACTCCCTGCGCCTGCACGCTCAAGGCGGACTAGACAAATAGCTCGTTCTGTCGATCAATGCCCCAAACTTCAGTGGATGGTTTGAAACCTCACCGCTACCAGTCTCAGTGGCCCAAACGCCAGCGGGAGTGGCGGGAAACACTGTTCCGGCGGCCTCGGATGTCGGGAACATCCGAGGAGCGCACAGGGAGTCTCGAGCGTCCGTCGGAACAGTGTTTCCCGCCGCTCACGCGGAGGAGCATGAAATGCCGGTGCGACACTTCAGCAGGGAGTCTCGAGCGTCCGCTGGAAGAGCATGTGGCGCCGCTCACGCGGAAACGAAGTGCCAATGAACGACCTGAAAAAGGAGTGCGGGTGCTTGAAATAGGACTGATATGGTACTATTTAATGCGTATGGCTAACCGAGCGATGACGTGCTGCGTATTTCAAAACTGACCGATTACGCCATCCTGCTGATGGTGGAGCTGACGCGCGAGGGCGAAATGCTCAGCGCACACGCACTGGCAGAACGCATCCACGTCGAAGCGCCCACCGCCGGCAAAGTGCTGAAACAGCTCGCCAGCGCCGGCCTGGTGGAGTCGTTCCGCGGCGCCAACGGCGGTTATCGCGTGAACCGGCCGGCCAGCGAAATCAGCGTGGCCGAAGTGATCGCCGCCATCGAAGGCCCGATCGCCATGACCGAGTGCAGCATTGAACCCGGATTATGCACCGTGGAAGACAGCTGCAACCTGCGCGGCAACTGGCAGCGCATCAGCATCGCAGTGGCGCGAGCGCTGGAGGACGTCAGCCTGGCGGAAATGTCCGCGCCGCGGCCGGCTGGCCGGTCGCCCCTGAACATCGTCACCCTGAATAAAGTCGCATTGAGTGCCGGGTAGCGCCAACGATCAACCCGGCAGGAAAAAACATCATGAACAGAGAAGCAAGCCCGATGACCGAAGTTGTGTCAGCCAGCCACTCTGCGGTAGACCAGTTCGTCCAGGCCCGCTACAAGCATGGCTTTGTCACCGATATCGAATCCGATTCGCTGCCGCCCGGCCTCAATGAGGACGTGGTGGCCTGGATATCGGCGCGCAAGGGTGAACCCGAATGGTTGCTGGAGTGGCGTTTGAAGGCCTTCCGGCAGTGGCAGAAAATGCCCCAGCCACATTGGGCACACTTGAAAATCGACCCCATCGACTTCCAGGCGATTTCCTATTTCTCGGCGCCCAAATCCAACAAGGATCGGCCACAATCGCTGGACGAAGTGGATCCCAAGCTGCTGGAAACCTACGACAAGCTGGGCGTTCCCTTGCACGAACGTGCACGGCTCGCCGGCGTGGCGGTGGATGCCGTATTTGATTCGGTTTCGGTTGGAACGACTTTCCGTGCAGAACTGAAGAAAGCCGGGGTGATTTTCTGCTCTTTTTCCGAGGCAGTGAAGGAACATCCGGAACTCGTACGTCAATATCTCGGCAGCGTTGTGCCCACTCGCGACAACTACTTCGCGGCGCTGAATTCGGCGGTGTTTTCCGATGGCAGTTTCGTATTCATTCCCAAAGGCGTGCGCTGCCCGATGGAGCTCAGCACCTATTTCCGCATCAACGCGGCCGAGACCGGCCAGTTCGAGCGCACCCTGATCGTGGCCGAGGAAGGCGCGCAGGTGAGTTACCTTGAAGGTTGCACGGCGCCGATGCGCGATGAGAACCAGCTGCATGCGGCGGTGGTGGAACTGGTGGCGCTGGATGACGCCAACATCAAGTACTCGACGGTGCAGAACTGGTATCCGGGCGATGAGAACGGTGTCGGCGGGATCTACAACTTCGTGACCAAGCGCGGCGAGTGCCGCGGCGACCGCGCGCGCATTTCCTGGACCCAGGTGGAAACCGGCTCGGCGATCACCTGGAAGTACCCGTCCTGCATCCTTCGCGGTGAGGATTCGGTGGGCGAATTCTATTCGGTGGCGCTGACGAACAATTTCCAGCAGGCGGATACGGGCACGAAGATGATCCACCTGGGAAAGAACACGAAGAGCACGATCATCTCCAAGGGTATTTCGGCGGGCCATGGGCAGAATTCCTACCGCGGCCTGGTGAAGATGTCGCGCAAGGCGGAAAACGCCCGCAATTACACTCAGTGTGATTCGATGCTGATTGGCAAGAAGTGTGGCGCTCACACGTTTCCCTACATCGAGGTGGGGCATCCGTCGGCGCGCGTGGAACATGAGGCGACGACTTCACGCATTGGCGAGGACCAGCTGTTCTACTGCCTGCAGCGTGGCATTTCTGAAGAGGACGCTGTTTCCATGATTGTGGACGGGTTCTGCAAGCAGGTGTTCCGTGAGTTGCCGATGGAGTTCGCGGTTGAGGCGAAGGCGTTGCTTGAAGTCAGCCTTGAGGGGGCGGTTGGATGACTGTTCTGCTGCCAACGTTAGCGCGTCGGAATAATGGGCGGACGTTTTTCAAGTTGACTCCGTTGATGCTCAAGCCGCATGCCGCCGCAGGTAGTTCCTTCCCGGGCACGCTCAAGACATCCCTCGGCAACGTGCTCCTGCGTTGCTCTACCTCCTGCATCCATGCAGTCGTGTGCGCTCCTCGGATGTTCCCGACATGGCCCAGGCCACCTTATCGCCCGCTGCGCGGGCTCACCTTGTCCGAGGGCCCGGAAAGGAACTACCTGCGACTGCACGCTCAAGGCTGTGGTAGCACAAGCATCTTTCGATCTCACAAAGAGCAGTGCTTTGGAAAGTTTTCCGGCATCAAACTGGAGGCTACTTCACTTTCCGGTTTTGAAACGCCAGCGGGAGTGGTGGGATTTCCTGTTCCAGCGGCCTCGGATGTCGGGAACATCCGAGGAGCGCACAGGGAGTCTCGAGCGTCCGTTGGAACAGGAAATCCCAGCGCTCACGCGGAGGCACGTGACGAATCAAACCGAGGAGCGCACAGGGAAGTCCTGAGCGTCCGCTGGAAGAGCATGCGGTGCCGCTCACGCGAAGGTAGTTGGCGAATCAGGACATCGAAGGCAATCTCGAATGCCGGTGGAAAAAATTGCAGTCACTCACCTGCAACAACACAGAATTAAGTATCAGGAAATGAACATGTTAGAGATCAAGAACCTCCACGCCAAAGTCGCCGGCAAGGAAATACTGAAAGGCCTGAACCTGAGCGTCAAAGCCGGGGAAGTGCATGCCATCATGGGGCCCAATGGCGCCGGCAAAAGCACCCTCGGCAACGTCATCGCCGGCCGCGAAGGCTATGAAGTCACGCAAGGCGAAGTACTGTACAAAGGCAAGAACCTGCTGGAACTGAGCCCGGATGAACGCGCCTGCGCCGGCGTGTTCCTGGCCTTCCAGTATCCCGTGGAAATCCCCGGTGTGAACAATACCTACTTTCTTCGCGCCGCTCTCAATGCCCAACGCAAATTCCGCGGCGAGCCCGAACTCGATTCCATGCAATTCCTCAAGCTGGTGCGCGAGAAGCTGAAAATCCTGCATATTTCCGATGACCTGCTGCACCGCGCCGTGAATGAAGGCTTTTCCGGCGGTGAGAAAAAGCGCAACGAGATATTCCAGATGGCGGTGCTGGAACCCTCGCTGGCCGTGCTGGATGAAACCGATTCCGGCCTCGATATCGATGCCCTGCGCATGGTCGCAGAAGGCGTCAACCGGTTGCGCCAGGAAGACCGTGCCATCATCGTTATCACCCATTACCAGCGCCTGCTGGATCACATCGTGCCCGATTACGTGCATGTGCTGGCGGATGGCAAAATCAGTGCCAGCGGCGGGCCTGACCTGGCCGTCAAGCTGGAAGAGCAGGGTTACACCTGGCTGGAGCAGGGCGGCATCGCGGCGGTTCCCAGCCCTGCGCGCGCCGGAGCCTGAACAGCATGCCCCTCGCCAATGCCATCAGGCCTGCTGCCGAGACCAGTGTTACCGTGAACTGGTGCCAGCAGCTTGAAGCCCACCAGGCCAATTGTGAACCGTCGCCGCTGGATGAAGTACGCCGGCGCGCGTTGGCGGAACTGGCTGCAGCCGGCCGCCTGCCCGGACGCAAGGACGAGCACTGGAAATATTTTTCCCTGCAGGCCCTGGAAAGCCTGCAGCCGGAGTTGAATCTGCCTGGCCAAGCGCATGACCAGGCGCATGGCCAGGACGCCGGGTTAACACTTCCTGCATCAATTTTTGCCGAAGCGGACGCTTGCCGGTTGCCGGTGCGGATTGGTCATCGCTTTGATGTCGCAGCCCTTCAGCACGGCTGTATTCCTCAGGGATTGCGCCTGTTGAGCCTGGAGCAGGCGGTAGCAGAGGCCGAAATCCTTGCGGGCATCCAGGCCATGCTGGCAAGCGAAAACCTGCAGGGGGCAGGGCGGGTGTTCCAGGCACTGAACACCGCAGCATTGGGTACCGCCC
The DNA here is from genome assembly GCA_964470455.1 of uncultured Wenzhouxiangellaceae bacterium. Lineage (GTDB taxonomy): Bacteria > Pseudomonadota > Gammaproteobacteria > Xanthomonadales > SZUA-36 > JAWXBM01. The sequence goes on along the minus strand of CAYYCX010000117.1, from coordinate 4,042 downwards.
TCGACAACACCCTGGTGATTCACGTTGCGAGTGGCACGGATGTGGGGCGATTGCACATCGATTGGCTGCCTGCCGATGATGACGAAGCTGATGCTGAATCGGCCTGGCTGGATAACTGCCGCCTGATCATCCTCGTGGAGGAGGGGGCCCGGTTGCAACTGCTGGAAAGTTTTCCTGCTCCTGTGGAAGGTGCTTGCCATTCACCTTCGGTGCTGAACCAGGTGACCCAGGTGAAGCTGGCCGGGAATTCCGGGTTCGACTACCTGCGGGTGCAGATGTGCGCAGCCAGCCAACATCTGTTCCAGTTCGGACAGATTCACCAGGATGCCGGCAGTGTCTACCGCTACACCGGCTTTGAGCTCGGTGGTGGACTGGTGCGTAACGAACTGGTGAGCCAGCTCAAGGGCCGGGAGGCCAAGGCTGACCTGGCGGCTGCCTTTATCGGCAATGGCGAATCCATCATTGACCATCACCTGCTGGTCGATCACCTGGCCCCACATTGCCGCAGCGAGCAGATTTTCCGCGGGGTGCTGGGCGGGCGCAGCAAGGGCGTGTTCAATGGCAAGGCGCTGATTCGTCAGGGCGCGGACGGCTCCAGCGTGCGCCAGTCCAACGCCAACCTGTTGTTGTCCAGCCTGGCGGAAATGAACACCAAGCCGGAACTGGAAATTTACGCGGATGAGGTGGAAGCCAGCCACGGCGCGACTGTGGGGCAGCTGGATGAACAGGCGCTGTTCTACCTGCAAACCCGCGGTCTCACCGAAGATGCCGCGCGCCGCATGCTTACGGGGGCGTTCTGCCGTTCCATCGGCGCGCGATTATCAGACCGGCAACTGGTGGAACAGATCGAGGCCCTGCTGGATGAGGCCATGCCGGGTATGGAAGAAGCCAGCGAGGTCACCGCATGAGCAGCAGCGCTGAAACGATGCCAGCCAAAGCCGGGCTGGATATGGACAAAGTCCGTGCCGACTTTCCCATACTCTCACGCGAAGTGCATGGCAAGTCGCTGGTGTACCTGGATACGGCAGCTTCGGCGCAGCGTCCGCTGGCGGTGATTGAAGCGACGGATGAGTTTTACCGCCTGCACAATGCCAACGTGCACCGTGGCGTGCACCAGCTCAGCCAGGAAGCCACCGATATCTACGAGGATGCCCGGCTGTCGCTGGCGCGGCACATCAATGCCGCCAGCGACCGCGAAGTGATTTTCACCCGCGGCACCACCGAATCCATCAACCTGGTGGCGCAGGCTTTCCTGCGTCCGCGGCTGAAACCCGGCGACCAGATCCTGATTACCTGCATGGAACACCATTCCAACATTGTGCCCTGGCAGATGCTGCGCCAGCAGACCGGCGCCGAACTGGTGGTGGCGTCGATCAGCCAGCAGGGCGAACTGTTGCTGGATGAACTGCAGTCACTGCTCAATGAGCGGGTGAAATTGCTGGCGCTCACTCATACTTCGAATGCGCTCGGCACCATCAACCCCATCAAGCAGATTTGTGAATGGGCCAGGCAACACGGCATTCCGGTACTGGTGGATGGCGCCCAGGCCATGCCCCACTCCGAGGTGGATGTACAGGCGCTGGGCTGTGATTTCTTTGCGCTGTCGGCGCACAAGATGTACGGCCCCACCGGCATCGGCGCGCTGTGGGGGCGTGAAAGCCTGCTGGATGCCATGCCGCCCTGGCAGGGCGGCGGTGAAATGATCCGAACCGTGACTTTTGATAAAACCGAATACAGCGAACTGCCGGCCAAGTTTGAAGCCGGAACGCCAAACATCGCGGGAGCGGCGGGCCTGGGCGCCGCAGTGAAATACCTGCAGTCCCTGGGCATGAAGAATATCGCCGCGCACGAACAGGATGTGTTGCGCTACGCCACCGAAAAAATGTCCGCGGTGGATGGGCTTCGCATCATTGGTACCGCAGGCCACAAGGCCAGTGTCATCAGCTTCACGCTGGAAGGCGTGCATCCGCATGACCTCGGCACCATCATCGACCATTATGGCGTGGCGGTGCGAACCGGCCACCACTGCGCCATGCCGCTGATGCAGTTCTTTGGCGTGCCGGCCACGGCCCGTGCATCGCTCGGCCTGTACAACACCCGGGAAGAGATCGATGTGCTGCTGGATTCCCTGCAGCGTGCCCGGGCCATGCTTGGCTGACGTGAGCAGTGCAACCCGGAACAGCCACACCGGAAGTACTTTTCAAGAAAGCGGTTGAATGGTACCGCGGCGCTGACCACGCGGCTGTTCTGGAGGCCTGTGAGCACATCCTGCAACGGCCACCAGCAGCCGACTCCCTGGCGGCGGTTTATAACCTCAAAGCGTTGAGCCTGGTGGGTTTGGGCAACATGGTCGATGCGGTTGAAGCCATCCGGCAGGCCATTGCGCTTGAACCGGGAGAACCACGCCTGCATCTGCATGCCGCACGCCTGCTCGCTCGCCTGGGCCGTTACCGGAAGGCACTCCGGCACCTGCGCCATGCGGCGCAGTTGGCTCCAGAGGACCCGGAGCCCGACTACCAGGCCGCCCGGATTTTCCAGGCTTTGGAGCAACCTGCAGCGGCAATGAAACACGCCAGGGCCAGTGTCCGGAAGCAGGATGAAAATCCGGAAGCCTGGTTGTTGTTGGCGGAATTGTCCGCCGAGCAGGGCGATCACCAGGCAGCGCTCGAATGCCTGCAACCCGCGCTGGACCGCGAGCCATTGCTGGCGCGGGCCTGGGCGTGGCTGGCGGAAATGGAGCCAAAACTGGATTCCGGCCTGCCCATCGACGAAAAGCTCGGGCTGGCCCGGGACCAGGCGCCTACCCATGAGGACCATGCTACGGCGGTTTTTGCCCTGGCGCACCGCAAGCGACGGGCAGGCCTGCATGCGGAAGCTTTTGCGTTGTTCAGGCAAGCCAACCGGCATCTTGAAAAGGCCCGGCCTTTCGCCATCGAGGATTGGGAAGCCCGCATCAGCAATATCATGGCAGCATCAGCAACTGCCGGCATTTGCCGGGATTTGCCTGGCCGGGAAGTTGCACCTCGCCTGCTTTTCATCTGTGGTATGCCCCGTTCAGGCACCTCCCTGTGTGAGCAGATCACCTGCTCCCACCCTTCGGTGCATGGCGCCGGAGAGTTGCCAACCATGGAGTACATCGAAAAATGCCTGCTGCAACGCGGTCTCGACCCCTACGGCGAAGACCAGGCCGGATGGCAGGAAGAAATGCGCGGGGTTTATCTGAATTCACTGCCACCCGTGCAGGAAGGCGAGAGCCTGGTGATTGACAAGACACCCAGGAATTTCGAGCGCCTGGGTTTGATCCTGCGGCTCTTTCCTGACGCCAGGGTGGTGTGGATGTTGCGCCACCCCCTGGACACGATATTGTCCTGCTATTTCCAGGATTTCGCCGCCAGCCACGACTACTCCCTGCGCCTGGACCATTGTGCGCGGGTGTACCGGGGACACATGCAACTCCTGAGTCACTGGAACATGCTTTTCGGCAGCCGTATCAGGGTGGTGGATTACGCCGAAATGGTGCAAAACCCGGAATCGACGGCGCGCGGAATTGCCGATTTCGCCGGACTGGATTTTCATCCCGCGATGCTTCAGCCGCACCTCAATCCCCGGGTCGTCCGCACTTCCAGCGCTTCACAGGTACGGCAACCCATCTTCACCAGGGGTATAGACCGGTGGAAAAACTACGCCAGTGAACTTGGCGACCTTATGGCTATGCTGCGGAGCTGGGGGCTGATTGACGCTGAAGGGCGCATGGCCTGCCGGTACTGAGCAAGCCTGTTTGCAGCTACCAGGTGGCTTGCTTCCAGTCGCAGGCAGTGCTTGAAACGTCCGTCTTGGCCCAGTGGAATGCCAGCCGGGGACTTCATTCTCGAACACGCTCAAGACATGGCCCAGGCCACTTTCTCGCCCGCTGCGTCGGCCCACCTTGTCCATTTGCGCTACCGCTTGGATCGGGGATTGATCCAGGCTAGCTTCGAGTCGCAGCCTGTCGCAGGCAGTTCCTTGCCGGGCACGCTCAAGACATCCATGTGCGCTACTCGGC
>CAYYCX010000116.1:0-12854 GCA_964470455.1 uncultured Wenzhouxiangellaceae bacterium | reverse complement strand
GCGCTGCGCGACCACGGCATTACCGCGCCGATTGACGTGCATCTGATGGTGGAGCCGGTGGACGCCATCGTTCCGGAATTCGCCGCGGCCGGCGCCACGCTGATCAGCTTTCACCCCGAAGCCAGCCGGCACGTGGACCGCACCATCCAGCTCATCCATGAGCAGGGCTGCAAGGCCGGCCTGGTGCTGAACCCTTCCACACCGGTGGAGCAACTTGAATGGGTGCTGGACAAGCTCGACCTGGTGCTGCTGATGTCGGTGAACCCGGGTTTCGGCGGCCAGTCGTTCATTCCCTACGTGCTCGACAAACTTCGCCGGGTGCGCGCCATGATCGATGATTCCGGCCGCGAGATCCGCCTGGAAATCGATGGCGGGGTGAAGGTGGGCAATATCGCTGAGATCGCTGCTGCGGGCGCGGATACCTTTGTTGCCGGTTCAGCGATTTTCGGCGCCGATGATTACCAGGCCACCATCAGCCGGATGAAACAGCTCGCCGCTGGTGCTGATTCCGCCGATCTTCCAGTGGCTGGGCCGTAACCACGTAACGCAGCGGCCCGCCCGCATTGATGGCATCAAAGGGATAGCAGGTCACCAGGCTGAGACGGGACAGGCCCGGTTCCAGCACCAGTTCCGCCACGCGGCTGTCGATCACCTCCAGTACTTCCACCACAAATTCCTGCGAGCCTCGAGCGGTTTCCAGCCTCAGCACATCGCCGCGCTGTAGCTGTTGCAGGAAGCGGAAGTGCGTATCGCGATGGCCGTTGATGATCCAGTCACGTTGTTGCGGGTCGCTTCCTTCCGGCCCTTGCAATGCGGTCGGGCCGAAAGCGAGGTTGCGGCCTGAATTGCCGGCCAGCACGACCTGTTGCAACTGCAGCCGTGGTACGTTCAACAAGGCAACCGCATGCGTGTCCGCCCAGGGCCAGGGCTTGAAATTCTCGCCGTCCTTCTGCCGCTTCCAGCTGTGCTCCAGCAGCACCTGCGCCAGGGAAGCTTTCAGTGGAATCCAGGCCGCATGCACCGCGGCGAAGCCGGCAAAAAAGATGGCGGCGCCAGCCAGGAGCCGCAGCGCCGCCATCGAAGGCCGGACAGTCATCGGATCACTTCCATGCTGCAGGTTTCAGGCAGCCTGGTCCAGGCCGGGACTTGGGCCGGGACTTGGGCCGAGCCTGGCGCCCGGAACCGGCACGTGAACGGACGATATTGCCGTTTTCGGTGCGTGGCCGTGAGGTGATGACCGCCGGGGCGAAGCGCCAGCAGCGCGGTGATCGTGATGTGAGGCACCGGCTACCCGCTGGCGTGGAGGAACGGAAAACCACAGCAGGGCAGTAGAGAATAGCAGCAACATCACGGCGCCCAGCAGCTGCCACTGCCAGCCGGCTGCCGTGTTTGAAAAACCCTGTACTCGCAAGGCGCTTCCTGCTGGCAGCAGGTTGGGAACCTGGGATTGGCCAAAACCCGCCGCAGCTGGTCGTACCGGCGTGCGGTCCACCGCCACCAGGCTGGTGTAAGGCGTGAGCAGGCCAAATTCCAGCGCCAGTTCGAGGATGGACTGGCGCAGCTGTTCGGTATCGGTGTCGAGGAACAGGCGGCTGTCCTGGATGGCCTCCACCCGGCCCCGGGCCCACAGCGTGGCCAGGCTTTCATTGCCGGCGCCCGGGTGCGTGACGATTTCCTGTTGCCAGGGCGTGCCGTTCAGGTCCCCGCCGAGCACGATCTGGCCGGGTTGCGATGGCAGGCGCGCCACCAGCCACAGCGGTTCGCCGGCATAGAGGTCGGGAATGATCTCGGGGTAATAATCAGCCTGCATGCCCCAGTCGACTTCGATGTTCTGCAGGGCAGGGCGCTCGATGCGCTGCCACAGCTGGTTCATGCGCTGCTTCACGTCCTCCAGCTGGCCGATGTGGGTATGGTTGCCGCGGCCGATTTCGGCGGCCTTGCGCATGAAGCCGGTGTTGGGCGCCGAGCCGATGGAAACCGTGAACAGGCGGCTGTCGCCCAGTTCCTGCGCAATCTGCTGCACCAGTTCCTGTTCATTGCCCACGCTGCCGTCGGTGATGAACACCACCTGCCGCAACAGGCCGGGTTGCGCAGGCAGGCTCAGCGCATCATGCAGTGCCGGCGCCATGTTGGTGCCGCCATCGGCTTCGAGTTCCTCGATGAAGTTCAGCGCCTCTTCCAGGTAGTTGCCATCCGCCGGTACTGAACTGTGGAACAGGGTGTAGCTGTTCGAATTGAATTCCACCACGTTGAAGCGATCACCGGGCTTGAGCCGCGACAGGCCCTGGTAGAGCGCCGCTTTTGCCTGTTGTATCGCCAGCCCCTGCATCGAACCCGAGGTATCGATGATGAACACCACCTCGCGGTCCTGCGGCGTGGTGGCTTCCGCCAGCGGCGGCGCCAGCATCAGCAGCGCGTACACGGCGTCGCCGTCATCAAAGGTGGACAGCGCTGCCTGTGGCGCTCGTCCCAGCAGCGGCGCCCAGTTGAGTTCAAACATGCGGTCGGTTCGCGTGTCGGGATTCACCAGCGAGAGGTCGTAGCCGCCCAGCCCGGGGTGAATGTCCATGTCGTGGTAACGGCTGGTGATGTGATCGAGCTGCATGGCGCTGCGCAGCTTCAGGTTGATTTCGAGTTTGTGGTCGTTGTGCAGCGGTTGGGCCATGAAGACCTGCGAATCGGCCGGGTCAGGCGGCTGAGCAGCATCTACAGCCATGGCCACCGGGGCGCCAGAAGCGGCATCCCAGCGCGGCGTAAACGTCAGCGGCAGTTGCAGGCTGTACTCGCCCTCACGGAAATCCACCCGCTGCAGGAAGCTGATGCTGACGGTGATGGCTTCACCGGGGCCGATATTGGCCAGGCGGGTTTCAAACTGGTTGGGACGCTGCTGCTCGACCAGCGCCGCAATCATGCCCGTGTTCCGCGCCTGCTGGTACTGGCGCGCCGCCTGCTGGCGTTCCCTGATTTCACCCTCGATGATGCGTTGCCCCACTTCCACACGCAGCCGGTCGACCGCGGCGCCCGCCGGCAGGGGAAAGCGGTAGATGGCTTCGGACCAGCCGCGTCCGGTATTGCGAAAGCGCTGCCGCACATCCACCCGCGCCACCAGGCCGTTGATGTCCGCCTCGATCACGGTGTCCAGCGCCACGGCCCTCTGCTGTTGCCCGTCACCGCGGAATTCCAGGCCGAACTCCTCGTCCGGCACGGCTTGCGCCTGGGCCGTGCTGATGCGCAGCAGGAACAGCGCGGTGAGCACCAGGCCAAGTCCCAACAGGCTGCGATTCTGCCAGCGGTACACCACTGCAGGCTTGAAGCCATCGGGGTTGCCCAGCCGTTCGCGGTGGCGTTGCTTTTCCAGTCGGTGCCGCCGCGCCTGCCGCCGCTGGTGCAGCATGCGGGCGAATTCCGGAAAGCGCAGCCAGGCGTCCTGTTCGAGGCGCTGGCGGATGGAAAGGGAAGCACTTGGGCGTTGTGGCTTGCTGGACATGGCGATTCGGGCTCCGTGCCGGGTTGCGGGATTGCGGGCGGTGTCGGTCACGGCACTATTGGAACCGTCGCGGCGGGCCAAGCCGTGCCGGCGAGGGACAATCCGGGGTATGAAATCGGGCAGAGTTCGGGCAGGGTGGTCGCTGAAGCAGGCCGCGGATACTAATGTGGTTGCCGCGGTCTTATGATGCGTACTGCAACTCAAATCATCGGGACTGGAACAACATGCAACGGCATATCGCAATCGTCGAAGACGAAGCCGCCATCCGGCACAACTATGAGGAGGCCCTGCGACGCTATGGCTATCACGTCAGTGGTTTCAGCGACCGCGGTTCGGCTTTTGCGGCATTCTCGCGCCGCCTGCCGGAACTGGTCATCATCGATGTGGGGCTGGGCGCGGAACCTGAAGGTGGTTTCGAGCTGTGCCGCGAATTGCGTGGCCTGTCGAAAAGCCTGCCGATCATTTTTCTCACCGCGCGTGACTCCGACCTGGATGTGATTTCCGGCCTGCGCCTGGGCGCGGATGATTACCTCACCAAGGACATCAGCCTGCAGCACCTGATCGCCCGCGTTGTGGCGCTCTTTCGCCGCGTGGAAGCGCTGTCGGGCAAGGCCTCCGAGGCGAAAACCCTGGAGCGCGGCGACCTGCGCTTTTCGGTGGAGCGCATGGAAGCCAGCTGGAAGGACCAGCCGGTGGACCTCACCGTTACCGAATTCTGGATCATCCACTCGCTGATCCGACACCCGGGCCACGTGCGCACCCGCCAGCAGTTGATGGACGATGCCAATGTGCTGGTGGACGACCAGACCATCACCAGCCACGTGAAGCGCATCCGTCGCAAGTTCATTGCCCTGGACCCCGCGTTCGACCAGCTGGAAACCATCTACGGCGCGGGCTACCGGTGGAAGCCGCAGCACAGCGGCGCGGAAGAATGACGGCTGGCACCTGATGGCCAGAATCTGATGTTTGTCGCATGAGCCTGCGCAACCGCCTGCTGGCGCTGTCCCTGCTGACCCTGCTGTTGCCCTGGTCGGGTTGGAAGCTGCTGCAGGAACTCGAGCGTTTCCTGCGCGAGGCGCAGGAAACATCCTTGCTGGCCACGGCCCGCACGCTGGCGGCGACGCTGCCGTTCGAGCAGATGAGCCAGCTTCAGTTCATGCCACAGAACCACCTGATCCTGCGGGAAATGCAGCGGGCGCCGGAGCTGGATGGCTATGCCGATGACTGGCCGCAGGCCGAGCAAAGCCTGGAGATGCTCAGCCCGGACAAACGGCTGACCTTGCGTTTGCTGGCGGGCACGTCCGGTTCGGCGCTTTACCTGTGGTTTGAAGCGACGGGTACCGAAGTGCTCAACCGGCCCGGCGACCTCAGCCGGTATGGCGTGGAAATCGTGTTGCGTTCGCCGCGAGGCCTGCAACGGTTTGAAATCCGGCCGGAAGCGCCCGGCCCGCTGCAGCTGCGCGGGGACATGGGGCAAGGCCAGCAGGAAGGCCAGGCTGAGGGTTTCTGGCTGGAAACTGCCAGCGGCTACCAGCTGGAACTGGCGCTGCCCGGACAGGCCCGGCTGAATGATTTCCAGTTCCGGCTGCAATATCCCGCGGCGGATGGAGGCGTGGCATCGATGGGCTCGGCTGATGCCGTTGGCCGTTCTGCCTGGCTGCCGCTGATTTCGCCCTGGTCGGAAGCATCCGGCCGGCTGGCTGAAACCGCGCCGGCCGACAGCCGCGCATGGCTGGTTGACCGGCAGGGCTGGGTACTGGCGGATTCCGGGGAAGTGAGCCTCGCCACGGCCAGCGAATCCACCTGGCTGCAGCGGCTGCCATATCGCTGGGTGGCCGGCGGCCGCACCGAGCAGCGCAGCCTGCCGCTTGAGACCCCGATGCGCATGGCGGAGGCGCCCGTGACCCAGGCGCTGCTGGGAGAGGATGCCGCGCTGTGGAGCCTGGATCCGGAATCGGCTGTGCTCAGCCTCACCGTTGCCGTGCCGGTGCTGGCGGACGACCGCGTGCTGGGTTCCATCGTGCTGCAATCCAGTTCGGATGGCCTGTTGCTGCTGACCAACCGCGCGCTCGGGCGGTTGCTGCTGACCACCCTGGTCATCACCTTCGGGCTGGCGGCAGGCCTGTGGTATTTCGCCACGCGATTGTCGCGCCGGGTACGCCGGCTGGCCAGCGCGGTGACCTCGGCCATGGGCGAGGACAGCGTGGCGGTGCAGTTGCCCCTGACCCGGGACCGCGATGAGCTGGGCGAACTGGCGCGCAACAATGAACAATTGCTGCGAGCCGTGGCCGATTACAACCAGTACCTGCAAACCCTGGCCGGCAAGCTGTCGCATGAATTGAAAACACCGCTGGCCATCACCCGTTCTTCGCTGGAAAACCTCTCCAGCCAGCCGCTGGATGAAGACTCCCGGCGTTTCCTGCAGCGCGCCCAGGAGGGCGTGGACCGGCAAACCGCCATCGTGCGGGCCATGAGCGAGGCCAGCCGCCTGGAGGCGGCCATCGGTTCGGCCGATTGGGAGACCATCGACCTGGCCGCCTGGTTGCAGCATTGCGCGGATGCCTATCGCAATGTGCATCCGGAGCGGAACATCGAAACCCGGCTGCCGGATGGCAAGGTCCGATTTAATTGCGCGCCGGAGTTGCTGGCCCAGGCGCTGGACAAGCTGGTCGACAATGCCATTTCGCTGAGTGGCCCGAACGACAGGGTCACCCTGCTGTTGCAGGAGCAGGGCGACCAGCTGTTGCTGGCGGTGCAGAATACCGGCACCCAGTTGCCGGCGGAATTTCATGGGCGGCTGTTCAATTCGCTGGTGTCGCTGCGCGACAAGGCTACGGCCGGCACGCACCTGGGCCTGGGGCTGTATATCGTGCGGCTGGTGGCGCAGGCGCATGGCGGCCAGGCGTCGGCGCGCAACCTGCCCAACCTCAAAGGCGTGGAATTCAGCCTGAAACTGCCTTTGCAGGCGACGGGTAAGCCGGCAGCCCGGCCAGCGGACAAAAGGGCGTAGGACATTCCGCCAGCGCTTGCTAGAATGGCGCGAAACCACCACGCGCTGCCAGGGATCTCTGTGGACAGGGAAACGTTCGAAAAACTCAAGACTGACGGATACAACCGCATTCCGGTGCATCGCTCCGTGCTGGCTGACCTCGATACTCCGCTGTCGGTATACCTCAAACTGGCCAACCGTTCCGGCGCTTACCTGTTTGAGTCGGTTGAAGGCGGTGAGACCTGGGGCCGCTACTCCATCATCGGGCTGCCCTGCCGCAACCGCTATGAGCTGACCGGCAACCGGCTGACCTGGTGGGAAGACGGCAACAAGGTCAACGAGCGCGTCGTCGACGACCCGCTGGAATTCGTCGCATCACTGCAGCGTGAATTCCGTGCACCGCGGGTGTCCGACCTGCCGCTGTTCACCGGCGGGCTGGTGGGCTACTTCGGCTATGAGATGGTGAACCGTTTCGAATCGCGGCTGGAACAGGGTGAAAAACCTGACACCCTGGGAACGCCGGACATGGTGCTGCTCGAATCGGATGAGGTCGCGGTTTTCGACAACCTGGCGGGCCGGCTTTTCCTGGTGGTCAATGTCGACCCGCGCCTGCCTGACAGTTGGCAGATGGCGCAGCGGCGCCTGGATGAACTCAGCCTGAGGTTGCGCCAGGCCGGCACCGGTTACGGCGAAATCCCCGACCTGCCATCGGCCCGCCCGGAGGAATTCCGCCTCGGCTTCAACCGCGAGGACTTCGTTGCCGCGGTGGAAAAAAGCAAGGAGTACATTCTTTCCGGGGACATCTTCCAGGTGGTGCTGTCGCAGCGCATGAGTCTGCCTTTCAGCGCGCGGCCGCTGGATGTGTATCGCGCGCTGCGCGTGCTGAACCCGTCGCCCTACATGTTTTTCATCGATCTCGGTGATACCCAGGTGGTGGGCTCTTCGCCGGAGGTGCTGGTGCGCGTGCAGCATCGCACCGTAACCCTGCGCCCGATTGCGGGCACGCGGCCGCGTGGCGCCGATCCCGCCGAAGACAAGCGGCTGGAAGAAGAATTGCTGGCCGACCCGAAAGAGCGGGCCGAGCACCTGATGCTGATCGACCTGGGCCGCAACGACGTCGGCCGCGTGGCGAAAACCGGCACGGTGAAGGTCACCGACCAGATGGTGATCGAGAAGTATTCGCACGTGATGCACATCGTGTCGCAGGTGGAAGGCGAGCTGGCCGATGGCCTCACCGCGGTGGATGCCATCCGCTCGGCGTTTCCGGCCGGAACCCTGTCGGGCGCGCCGAAAATCCGCGCCATGGAAATCATCCAGGAGCTGGAGCCGGTCCGGCGCAACATCTACGGTGGCGCGGTGGGTTATATCAACTGGCAGGACGAAACCGACCTGGCCATTGCCATTCGCACCGCCGTGATCCGCGATGGCATGCTGCACGTGCAGGCCGGCGCCGGTATCGTGGCGGATTCGGATCCGCAAGCCGAGTGGCAGGAAACCCTGAACAAAGGCAAGGCGCTGATCGCGGCCGTGCACAGCGCGGCAGCGGGGCTCTGAACCATGCGAGCAGCCGCCTTCAAGGCCGGAATATTGAGTAAGGCATCATGATCCTGATGATCGACAACTACGACTCCTTCACCTACAACCTGGTGCAATACCTGGGTGAGCTGGGTGCGGAAGTCACAACCGTGCGCAATGACGCCCTGTCGGTGGACGATATTTCGCGCATGAACCCGGAAGGCATCGTGATCTCGCCGGGGCCCTGCACGCCCAACGAGGCCGGCATCTCCGTGGAGCTGATACAGCGGCTGGGCGAGCGCATTCCCATACTCGGCGTGTGCCTCGGGCACCAGTGCATCGGCCAGGCATTCGGCGGCAGGATCATTCGCGCGCAGCGCATCATGCACGGTAAAACCTCAAGAATTTTCCACCGCAGCCAGGGCGTGTTCCAGGGCCTGCCGCAGCCCTTCCAGGCCACGCGCTACCATTCACTGGTGATCGATCGCGAAACCATGCCCGAGGTGCTGCAGGTGATGGCCTGGACGGAAATGCAGGAAGACCACGAAATCATGGGGGTGAAACATGCAAAATTCCCGATCCAGGGTGTGCAGTTCCATCCTGAGTCGATATTGACTACCTGTGGCCACGACCTGCTGCGCAATTTCCTCAAAACCGTCAGCAGCCGCTTCTGGGATTGAATCGTTTCATGGATTACCTGTTTGCACCTGAACCCCAGGCCACTCTGCCGGTACACGGCAGCAGCCTGCGCTTCCCGGTCCGCCGGGTTTACTGCGTGGGCCGCAATTACGCCGACCACGCGCTGGAAATGGGTTCCGACCCGCGCTCCGAGCCACCGTTTTTTTTCACCAAGCCGGCCAACGCCATCGTGGCCGGCGGCGGCGCGGTGCATTACCCGCCACGCACCTCCAACCTGCACCACGAGATCGAATTGGTGGTGGCCATCGGCAAGGGTGGTAACGAGATCGCAGCGGAAAACGCCTTTGAGCATGTCTGTGGTTTTGCCGTCGGGCTGGACCTGACGCGCCGGGATTTGCAGAACGAAGCCAAGAAGCATGGCCGCCCCTGGGATGTGGGCAAGGCGTTCGATGAATCCGCGCCGGTGTCCGAGTTGCACCTGTTGCCGGAAACCGGGCGGCTCGAATCGGGCCGGATCTGGCTGAAGGTGAACGGCGAACTGCGCCAGCAAGGCGATATCAACCAGCTGATCTGGAGCATTCCGGAAGTGATTGCGGAACTGTCCACCCTGTTCCGGCTGGAGCCGGGCGACCTCATATTCACCGGCACTCCGGCCGGAGTTGCGGCCATCCGTCGCGGCGATGTGCTGGAAGGCGGGGTTGAGGGCGTGGCTGAATTGCGCGTTGAAATCATTCAGCACTGAAACGGCGAATAATCCCGACGATGAAACTTTATTCCTACTGGCGCAGCTCGGCGGCTTACCGCGTGCGCATCGCGCTCAACCATAAAAACATCGAGTACCAGCAAATCACGCCCAACCTGGCCAGTGGCGAACACCTCAGTGTGGATTACCGCGCCACCAATCCGCAGGGGCTGGTGCCGGCGCTGGCGCATGAAGGCGCCATCATCGCGCAGTCGCTGGCCATCATTGAGTACCTGGAATCAGTGCGGCCCGAACCGGCGCTGTGGCCGTCGGATCCCCTGGGCCGCGCCCGCGTGAATGAAATGGCGCTGGCCATCGCCTGCGATATCCATCCCCTCAACAACCTGCGCGTGCTGAAGTACCTGCGCAACGAGTTGGGCCAGGATGAGGCGGCGGTGAGCGCCTGGTATTCGCGCTGGGTGAAAGACGGCTTCCATGCCCTGGAAACCTGGGCCGGGCCTTACTCGGCCGATGGCAAGCACCTGTTTGGCGACAGCGTCAGCCTGGCGGACGTGTGCCTGGTGCCGCAGATGTACAATGCTCGCCGCTTTGGCGTGGAATTGCAGGATTATCCGCGCCTGGTGGCCATCGATGAGCATCTGCGCAGCCTGCCGGCATTCGCCGCCGCGGCGCCGGAACAGCAGCCCGATGCGGAGTGATCCGGGCTGCAATCTTCGCTCACGCGTTTTCATTCGATCCGGGCCTGGGGCAGAATACCCGCCGATGGGCTGATTGGAACCGCAGCCAATCCAGCCCGCCACTTGCCGTACTGCAACAGGGATCGCCCCGCATGGAAATCAAACAGGCCATCAGCAACATCGTCGACCGCATCGACCTCAGCCGCGAGGAGATGACCGAAGTGATGCAGCAGATCATGACCGGCGGCGCCACGCCGATCCAGATCGGCGGTTTTCTGGCCGGGTTGCGCACCAAGGGCGAAACGGTGGATGAAATCGTCGCGGCCGCCACGGTGATGCGCGCGCTGGCGACGCCCATCGAGGTGAGCCCGGAAAACCTGGTGGACACCTGTGGCACCGGCGGCGACAGCAGCAGCACCTTCAATGTTTCCACCGCCGCAGCGTTCGTGGTGGCCGCCGCGGGTGGCCGGGTGGCCAAGCACGGCAACCGTTCCATGTCGTCCAAATCGGGCAGCGCGGATGTGCTGGAGGCCTTGGGCATCAACCTGGATATTCCGCCGGAGCGCGTGGCCGAGTGCATCAATGCCATTAATGTGGGTTTCCTGTTTGCGCCGTCCTACCATGCCGCCGCCCGCTACGCCGCGGCGCCGCGCAAGGAGCTGGGCACGCGCACGCTGTTCAACCTGCTGGGGCCCTTGACCAACCCCGCCAACGCGCCGCACCAGTTGCTGGGTGTGTTTGCCGCGCGTTGGGCCGAGCCCATGGCCAAGGTGCTGCGCAAGCTGGGCAGCAAGCACGTGCTGGTGGTGCATTCGGAAGACGGGCTGGATGAATTCAGCATCTCCGCGCCCACCAGTGTGGCGGAATTGCTCGAAGGCCAGGTGCACACCTACGTATTCAAGCCCGAGAGCATCGGCATTGAGCGGCAGACACTGGACAGCGTGAAAGTGAACAGCCCGGAGGAATCCGCGCAGCTGATACAGCGCGTGTTCGCCGGCGAGCAGGGCCCTGCGGCCGATATCGTGGCCCTGAACGCGGGAGCCGCGCTGTACGCAGCCGACGTGGCTTCATCGATAGGCGAGGGCGTGGAACTGGCTCGTGAAGTGCTGGCCAACGGCACCGCCGCTGCCCGGGTGGAAGCCCTGGCGAAGCTGACGGCCTGAAGCCGGACATTGTGAGGGCGACACGGTGAGCGATATCCTGCAACGCATCCTGGCTACCAAGCGCGATGAAATCGCTGCCGGGCAGGCACGGAAATCCATGGCGGACCTGCGTGCTGAAGCCATGAACATGCCCGCGCCGCGCGGCTTTTCAAGGCAACTGCTGCAGCGCATTGAATCCGGCCCGGCGGTGATCGCGGAAGTGAAAAAGGCCTCGCCCAGCGCCGGGGTGATTCGTGCCGATTTCGATCCGGCCGACATCGCGGCGAGTTATGAAGCGGGTGGGGCTGCCTGTCTTTCGGTGTTGACGGACCGGGACTATTTCCAGGGCGATGCGCGCTATTTGCAGCAGGCCCGGGCGGCCTGTAGCCTGCCGGTATTGCGCAAGGACTTCATCATCGACCCCTGGCAGGTGCTGGAAGCCCGGGTGATGGGCGCCGATTGCATCCTGCTGATTGTTGCGGCCCTGGGGCTGGATGAGCTGCAACAGCTTTCGGGGCTGGCCAGTGAACTGAGCCTGGATGTGCTGATGGAAGTGCACGACGAAGCCGAACTGGAACTGGCGCTGCAAACCGATGCGCAACTGGTGGGCGTGAACAACCGTAACCTGAAAACCTTCGTGACGGACATTGCGGTGAGCCAACGGATCCGCCCGTTGATTCCCGCCGGCCGGTTGATGGTGACGGAAAGCGGCATTCACACACGCGAAGATGTGCAGCGCCTGCAGGGCAGCGACATCCGCTCCTTCCTGGTGGGCGAAGCGTTCATGCGCGCGGCCGATCCCGGCCGGGCATTGCAGGCATTGTTTGGGGAGTGAGCATGATGAGTCGCAATGTGGCCAATTGCTGGTTCGCGGTTATTGGCTTGATGCTATGCCTCGCCTGCGTCTCAACGCAGGCCGCGGGGCTGGATGAAGGCACCCAATGGAAAGACCCTTCCTCGGTGCGGCTGGAAGTGGACTTTCCCGGCAACGGCTATCACGCCAGCTGGGAGCTGTTTCGCTGCAGTTGCGGCGACCTGCTGATCCGCTCCGAGCTCAGCGAGCCGGGTGAAGTGGCCAGCGGCGACATCGTGCTGGTGTCCGGCCGGGCGATACTCAGCGCGGGCTATGACGAGAACGCCGAAGAGCTGGTTTCCTATGACGCGCCGGCGCTGATGATGCAGCTGGCGCTGCGCCTGCTGGAGCGTTCCGAGCCCAAAGGGCCTGCAGCGGTTACAAAAAAGCGCAAGGTCGAAGTGAGCGACGAGGTCAATTACATCAACCTCGATACGGGCACCGCTGCCGGAGGCTTTCCGGCACCGTGGTCGGTAACCGGCACGCTCTCGCCGGAGGGTGACAGCAAACGCAGGTTTGACCTGAGATTCAACTTCAATACCGGTGGCGCCAGTGGCAGTGCGGAGGAGCAGGGCCACATGCGCCTCAATGGAGTTGCGGATTACTCAAGCAGCGAGTTCCCGCTGCAGGATGGAATGAGCCTCAAGGGCTGGCTGCTCACCTGGCGCGATGCGGAAGATCCGGCCAGCCAGAAATCCGGAGGTGTGGAAACCCTGGGCGAGCTGCGCCGGTTGTTGAAAGTGACGCCGGAGAATTCGGGCTCCTGAGGCCAAATCTGGCGTTCTCGATGTATTGACGTCATACATGGACGCCCCTCCTATGCCAAGCCCGATGTAGGTGTGGTACCGA
>CAYYCX010000115.1:0-13065 GCA_964470455.1 uncultured Wenzhouxiangellaceae bacterium | reverse complement strand
CACCCGAAGGGCGGCGGACTCGGGGACAGGAAGGGCCTCACCCGCCTGGGGCCGGTAACCATGGCTAGCCAAGACCAGGACCGGAAAGCCTTGCCGTCATCGGGCCATGTGGTACGCAAAATGGATCCCGGATCACGCGCTACGCGCTGTCCGGAATGATGGCGTGGTAAAGGTGCTAGCCGGCAGATTCCAAAGCTACGGCAATTTCGGCCTGTATGGCTTCGGCTGCTGCACGCGGGTCGGCCGCATCGCGGATCGGGCGGCCCACCACCAGGTAGTCCGCTCCACTGGCAATCGCACGGCCCGGAGTCACCACGCGTTGCTGGTCGTCTGGCGGCGACTCATCGTTGAATATGGGCCGGATACCCGGGATGACCGTCAGCAGCGCATGGTCAACTGACTCGCGCAGGGCGGGAACCTCCAGGCCAGAAGACACCACGCCGTCACAGCCCAACGCCAGCGCGCGTTTGGCGCGTGAGAGCACCAGCGTACGCGCGTCGCACTGGAAACCCAGGTCATCGAGGTCGCCCTGGTCCAGGCTGGTGAGCGCCGTGACCGCGAGGATTTTCATGTCGCCCTTGGCCTCGGCCGCCGCGCGCAGCATGCTGTCATTGCCGTGCACCGTGCAGAAATCCACCTGGCGCTTCGCCAGTTGCCGCACCGCTGCCGCCACCGTGGCCGGAATGTCGAACAGCTTGAGGTCGGCGAACACTTTCTTGCCCGCATCGCGCAGCTCTTCCGACAGCTCGAAGTAGCTGCCCGACAGGAAAAACTCCAGGCCGAGTTTGTAAAACTCTACCGAGTCGCCCAGCTGCGCTATCAGTTTCCGGGCCTGCTGCGCATCAGCCACGTCCATGGCGAATATCAGCCGCTCGCGAGCGGGAATCGAATGTTTGATCGGTGAGTTCATGGAGTTCTCGTGTTTTAGTATTGTTGGCCCAGCGCCATGGCCGGGTCATCGTATTCATTGATGAAATCGCGAATCATGCCGCCAATGAGTTCGGGCTTTTCCATGTGCACGTGGTGGCCGCCACCCACATCTTCCTGCCTGCCGTTCGCCAACGCTGCCAGCCTGGCCTGCAATTGCGCTGCACTGGCATAGCGCTCATCGTGGGTGGCAACCATCGACAGGGCCGGAGCCTCGATATGGCGGAACATGTCCAGCACCTGGTCTTCGGAAAAATACACTGGTGAAGACCAGTACAGCTTCGGGTCGTAACTCCATTCGAAGCCTTTTTCCGTAGGCCGGTACGAGCGTTCGGTAATCAGCCGGGCCGCTTCGGGGTTGAGGTCAGAGGCGGCCAGCCGGGCGTCGACCATGTCGTCCACCGAGGCATAGGTTTTCAACGAACGGGGCCGGGCGCGCATGCTGTCCATGCTGCGCCGCAGGCGTTCGGCGGTTTCGCCGGGTTGGTTGGCGATGGGGCCCAGCGCATCGATCATGCTCAGGCTGCGTACGCGGTCGGGCGAAGCTGACGCAAAGACCGAAGCCACCGCGGCACCGAGCGAATGGCCCACCAGGTGGCAGGAGGACCAGCCCAGCGCTTCGAGGGTTTCGTGGATGTCCCACATGAATTCAATCACGTAGTACTTGGCGGACGGATGACGGTGCTGCGAACGGCCGTGGCCGGGCCAGTCGATGGCCACGACATTGAAGTCATCCAGCCTCTCCGCCATGGGTACGAAGGAGTTGGCGTTGTCCAGCCAGCCGTGCAGCGCCAGTACCGGAATGCCCAGCGGGTCGCCCCAACGCAGGCCAGCCAGTTCCAGGTGTGGCGTGTGCAGTGTGATTTCCTTGAATTCAATGGCCATGGTTCTGCTTGCTGTCCGTTTCAATCGTGCTCAAAGGGCTTCCAGGTTGGCGTAGGCGAGCACCAGCCACTTGGTTCCGGTGTTGGCAAAGTTTACCTGCACGCGGGTGTGCTCGCCGGAACCTTCAAAGGCCAGCACCATACCGTCGCCAAATTTGCGGTGCGTGACACCCTGCCCCAGTTTGAAAGGCCAATCCTGGCCCTTTACAGGTGCCACGCGCGCGACGGTGGGTGTTGGCCGCGAGGCCGGCACCCAGGGCCGGTTCTGCGCCACGCGTGGGCGGATTTCGCGCAGTCGTTCGGCCGGCAGTTCGTTGATGAAGCGGGAAGGGCGGCTGTAGCTTTCCGAGCCGTGCATGCGGCGTACTTCGGCATAGCTCATCACCAGGTGCTCGCGGGCACGGGTGATGCCCACGTAACAGAGGCGACGCTCTTCCTCCAGCCGGCCGCCGGCTTCTTCCACTGAACGCTGGTGCGGGAACAGGCCTTCTTCCACGCCGGCAATGAACACCAGCGGGAACTCGAGGCCCTTGGCCGAGTGCAGCGTCATCAGCTGCACGCAGTCATCCCAGCTCTCGCCCTGGGTTTCCCCCGCTTCCAGGGCGGCGCGGCTGAGGAAGGATTGTAATTCCGTCATGCCGACTTCGGCATCTTCGGCGGGCACGATGAAGGAGTCGGCGGCGTTCACCAGTTCGCGCAGGTTTTCTTCCCGGGTTTCGGAGCGCTCGCGCGGTTCCTTGTCGTAGGCCGTCAACAGGTTGCTGTCGTCGATCACGCCCTGCATCTGGTTGCCCAGCGACCAGTCCCTCATCCGCTCGGTCATGCCGTTGATCAGGTCGACAAAACCTTGCACGGCATTGGCGGCGCGGCCCGGCAGCTTGTTCTGCTGCAGGCAGGCATTGATGGCCGTCCACAGGCTGACGCCGGCCTCACGCGCCTGGACGCGCAGTTCGGCCACGGTTTTGTCACCGATGGCGCGGGCCGGTTTGTTGATTACCCGCTCCAGCGCGGCATCATCGTGCGGGTTCTGCAACAGGCGCAGGTAAGCCAGCGCGTCCTTCACTTCCAGGCGCTCAAAAAATCGCTGGCCGCCATACACCCGGTAGGGAATACTTTCGCGCAGCAGGAATTCTTCAAACAAACGCGACTGCGCCGTGGTGCGGTAGAGGATCGCGGCGTCCTCGGCCTTGCGGCCTTCATCCATCCAGCGGCGGATCTGCTCCACCACGAAGCGCGCCTCATCCTGTTCGTTGTAGGCGGCATACACCTGGATGGGCTCGCCCTCCTTGCCGGCGGTCCAGAGCTTCTTGCCCATGCGGCCGGTGTTGTTGGCGATCAGCGTATTGGCGGCTTCGAGGATGTTGCCGGTAGAGCGGTAATTCTGCTCCAAGCGGATGGTGGTGACATCGGGAAAATCACACACGAAGCTCTGCACATTCTCCACCTTGGCGCCGCGCCAGCCGTAGATCGACTGGTCGTCATCGCCCACCACGAACACATTGCCGGTGGAACCGGCCAGCATGCGCAGCCAGGCATACTGGATGGCGTTGGTGTCCTGGAATTCGTCGATCAAAAGATGCTGCAGGCGGCGCTGGTAGTGCTGCAACAACTGCGGTTGCTCCAGCCACAGTTCGTGGGCGCGCAGCAGCAGTTCGGCGAAATCCACCAGGCCACCGCGCTGGCAATATTCTTCATAGCGGTGGTAGATGTTCACCCAGGCAGCGGTGGTGGGGTGGTCCATGTGCTCGATATGCCGCGCCCGTTCACCCTCATCCTTGCGGGCATTGATGAACCATTGCGCCTGTCGCACCGGCCATTGCGACTCATCGTAGCCTTCCTCGCGCAGAATGCGGCGCAGCAGGCGTTGCTGGTCGTCCGAGTCCAGGATCTGGAAGTTCTCCGGCAGGTTGGCCTCCTTCCAGTGCATCCGCAGCAGGCGGTGGGCGATGCCGTGGAAAGTGCCGATCCACAGCGGCCGGGTGGAAATACCCAGCAGCTTGCCGGCGCGTTCGCGCATTTCACCCGCGGCCTTGTTGGTGAAGGTAACCGCCAGGATGCCCAGCGGCGAAACATGCCCGACCTGGATCAGCCAGGCCAGGCGGTGAACCAGCACGCGGGTCTTGCCGCTGCCCGCACCCGCCAGCACCAGCACATGGCCCTCGGGCGCGGTGACCGCTTCCCGTTGCGGGTCGTTCAGGTCATCGAGGATATGGGAAACATCCATCAGGTGGCCGCTTGTTCGCGGGATTTCTCGCGTGCAATCGCGCGGTAGCCGATATCGGTGCGATGAAAAGCACCGGGCCAGCTGATCTGTGCGCAGGCCCGGTAAGCGTTGGCCTGGGCGTCCGCCACACTGTCGCCCAGCGCGGTAACGCACAGAACGCGGCCACCGGATGTCACGACCTTTCCGTCTTCAACCGCCGTGCCCGCCTGGAACACTTTGACGTTGGGCGGAAATTCGGCGTCCAGCCCGCTGATCACCTCGCCTTTGCCGTAACGGCCGGGATAGCCTTCGGCCGCCATCACCACGCCCAGGCTGGGGCGCGGGTCCCAATGCGTGGTGCAACGATCCAGCTCACCGCGCAGCGCGGCCAGGCAGAGTTGCGGCAGGTCGGACTGCAGCCGCAGCATCACCGGCTGGGTTTCCGGGTCGCCGAAGCGCACGTTGAATTCAATGACCTTCGGGTCGCCCTCCGGGGTGATCATCAGCCCGGCATACAGGAAGCCGGTGAAGGGGTGGCCGTCTGCAACCATGCCATCAATAACAGGCTGGATGATCTCGCGCATCACCCGTGCGTGCATGGCTTCATCCACCACCGGCGCTGGCGAGTAGGCGCCCATGCCTCCGGTATTGGGCCCGCGATCGCCATCCTGCACGGCCTTGTGATCCTGCGAGGTGGCCATGGCCAGTGCGTGCTGGCCATCGGCCATGACGATGAAGCTGGCTTCCTCGCCGGCCAGGAACTGCTCGATCACCACGCGGTGCCCGGCCTTGCCAAAGGCATTGCCGGCCAGCATGTCCAGCACGGCGGCTTCAGCTTCGGTGGTGGTTTGTGCCACCACCACGCCTTTGCCGGCCGCGAGCCCATCGGCCTTGACGACGATGGGCGCGCCCTGCTTGCGAATGAATTTCACCGCTTCGGTCACGTCGGTGAACTCGCCGTATTCCGCCGTCGGAATGCCGTGACGCTGCATGAACTGCTTGGCAAAAGCCTTGGAGCCTTCCAGTTGCGCGGCGGCAGCGGAGGGGCCGAAGCACGCCAGTCCGGCGGCCGTGAAGCGGTCGACAATGCCGGCCACCAGCGGATCTTCCGGGCCGATGATGGTGAGGTCTACGCCGCGTTCCCGGACGAAGGCCAGCAGGCCGTCGATGTCGTTGGCGGACAGGGGAATGTTTTCGATGCCAGGTTCGGTGGCCGTGCCGGCATTGCCTGGCGCCACGAATACGTGATCAACATCAGTGGATTGCGTGCATTTCCACGCCAGCGCATGTTCGCGCCCGCCGCTGCCCACGACCAGAACCTTCATGTCTTCACGCCCCGATCCTCAATGCCGGAAATGCCGCACGCCGGTAAACACCATGGCAAGATCATGCTCATCGGCGGCGGCGACCACTTCATCATCGCGCATCGAGCCGCCGGGGTGAATGATGCAGGCAATACCCGCTTCAGCAGCCGTGTCCGGGCCATCGCGAAACGGAAAGAAAGCATCGGATGCCATGGCAGCGCCTTTGAGGTCCAACCCGGCATCAGCCGCCTTCCAGCGCGCGATGCGTGCGGAATCCACCCGGCTCATCTGGCCGGCGCCGATGCCCAGAGTCTGGCCCTTCGCGGCATAGACGATTGCGTTGGACTTCACCATCTGCGCCACTTTCCAGGCGAACAGCAGGTCGTTCCATTCAGCCTCGGTGGGCTGGCGCTGGCTGACCACCTGGCAGTCTGTTCGCTGCAACAAATGGTTGTCCGCGGTTTGCACCAGCACGCCACCGGATACGCGTTTCAGGTCCAGTTGGCTGCCCGCATCGCCCACCGGCAATTCCAGCACCCGCACGTTGGCCTTGGCGGCCAGTGCAGCCAGTGCCTCGGTGGTGAACGACGGCGCCAGCAGCACTTCGACAAACTGGTTGTCCACCAGGGTTTGGGCGCATTCGCGGTCAACCTGCCGGTTGAAGGCAATGACGCCGCCAAACGCCGAAGTGGGGTCGGTTGCGAACGCACGCCGGTAAGCTTCAACCGGAGCGTCCGCCACAGCCACTCCGCAGGGATTGGCATGCTTGACGATGACACAGGCCGGCGCGTCAAACAGGCTGGCGCAAGCCAAGGCGGCATCGGCATCGGCAATGTTGTTGAAGGAGAGTTCCTTGCCCTGCATTTGCCGGGCCCGGGCCAGCCCTCGCGCCTCACCGCCGGCATCCCGATACCAGGCCGCCTGCTGGTGCGGATTCTCGCCGTAGCGCAGGTCCGAAATCTTGCTGAAGCAGGTAGCCAGCTGGCCCGGGAATTGGGCCCGCTCGCCGGTGGGCGCCCGCGCCGACAGGTAATTGGCAATAGCGGCGTCGTACTGGGCAATCCGGTTGAAAGCGGCCACGGCCAGTTCAAAACGGAATTCGTCACTCAGTTCACAGTCGCCGCGGCGCAACTGGTCCAGCAAACGGGGATACTGTTCCGGGCTTGTGACGATGCCCACCGCGGCATGGTTCTTGGCAGCCGAGCGCACCATGGCCGGGCCGCCGATGTCGATGTTTTCGATGGCGTCCTCGAAACTGCAATCGGCTTTGGCCGTGACGGCTTCAAAAGGATAGAGATTGATTACCGCCAGCGCGATGCGGGGTATGTCGTGTTCCTGCATCACGGCCTCATCGGCTCCGGCGCGCCCCAACAGGCCGCCGTGGATTCGAGGGTGCAGGGTTTTCACACGGCCGGCCATGATTTCCGGAAAGCCGGTGTAATCGGATACTTCGGTTACCGCCAGCCCGGCATCAGCCAGGGCGCGGGCCGTGCCGCCGGTACTGAGCAGCCGATAACCCAGCTCCAGCAGATGCCGGGCCAGTTCCAGCAGGCCACTCTTGTCGGAAACGCTGATCAGCGCCCAGCGCTGTTCCGCTTGCGGAAGTTCATTCATGAGATGGGTTCCGAAGGGCTGCGCGGCAAGGCAGTGTGGCGCAGTCCCGATTCATGCAGTGCAGGTATGCCGGTCCGCGGTTGGCCCTAGTCGAAGCGGCCATTGCTTACCGGAATGTCGTACCGGTTCAGCTTGGTGCGCAGCGTATTGCGCGTGATGCCCAGGATACGCGCCGTCTGCGACTGGTTGCCATGCGTGTAGCGCAGCACTTCCTCGATCAATGGAGGTTCAACTTCAGACAGCAGGGTCTGGTAAAGGCTTTCAGCCTGGCAATCGCCCATGTCTTCGAGGTAACGCCGTATGGCCAGTTGTACTTTTTGTCGTAGCGGAATGTTGAGATCGGATTCAGTGGACATCGCGGTGTAGTCGACCTGGCTTTTTTATTGAAAAATGTGGTTTCGTTCAGGGCCTGTAACCCTACCACAAAGGCGCGATGTTGTGCCTACCGTTCTGGCGCAAAGGCGGTAAAAAAATCAGAAAAACTCGAGTTCAAATCCAACGGCTCGCTCTCCGGGGTCGAGCATCTCCAGCGAGAAGCGCAAATAGGCATCGGGCGTCATCCCATCGCGCAGGGTGCTGGTGCTGGTCAGGTAGTCGGTGGGCCGGAAACGACGCTCGCTGATGACTTCATTATCGAGGTTGAACAGCTTCACCTGGATTTCCGGGTAGGGTTGGGCCTGGCGTGCGCGGTTGACGATCGTGGCGTTGAGCAACAGCACGCGCGGCCGTGAAGGATGGCTGAGCATTTCGCGGCTGACCAACTCGATGCTGCCGGTATCCCGGAATGGCGCCGCCGGTGGCGCATCTTTCACGCCCAGGTTCACCAGCGACTGGTCAACTGTTTCGCGGTTGATGTTGATGTAGCCGAAATAACTGCCCACCCAATAAGCGCTGCCGACCAGCAGCACCATCCCGGCGGCAATCCAGCTGATCCGCAGCCAGGGCCCGGCTTTGCGGGCCGATGCGGACAGGTTCGTGGGGTCAGGCAGCGGCGCATCTTCCGTGCCGGATGTTGCCGGTGCTTCAGGCTGCTCCAGTGCTACTGCGCCGCCCAAAATGGGTGGCTCGCCCGTGGGCGCGGGCACTTCCCCGGCGCTGGGCCACTCATCAAACAGGGCATCGAGCGCATTGGCCAGCTTCTTGCAGCGACCACAGCGGTACTTGCCCTTGGCGCGGGACAGCAATGCGGCATTAACCGGGTGAACGGTATGGCAGCCCTGGCAGCGGGTGTACATGATGGGATTTCGATCCGGTTCGCGTGGCGGGAAGTGTGGCAACACCGCCTCAGGGTTGCCGGGCAGCCTCTTCTTCGGCGGCAGCCTGCTCGGCCAGGAAACGGTAACGTTCGAGGTCGGCGGCGAATTTCTCCCGCGTGGCCAGCTCGCGTTGGCGAATTTCCTCCATGTTGCGGTCATTGGCCGCCATCTTGCGCTTCATCACTTCGATGTTGCGGAACTCTTCCGGTGGTATCTCCAGCCCGGCGCGTTGCTTGTCAGCCAGTTCCCTGAGGGTGCCTGCGTAGGCGGTTTCCAGGCTCTTGCGCGACGTGGTGAGGAGATTGGTGTCGTATTCCAGTTGCTTCACCTCAACCTGCAACGCGTCTTCGATTTCCGCTTCGGAGTGGTAGCGCAAAACCAGCAGCGCATCTTTCTGCTTCTGCATCTCGGTGGGGTTGTACAGTGGCTCTGGCCGCTGCATGCCCGACTTGTCGCGCGGCAGTTCACCCTTGGACTCCTTCTTCATTGGAGCGGCGGAAGGTGGCGGCGGCACCAGGCTGACATCGGTTTCGCGGGTGAGCCCCTGGTCGTCCAGCACATCGGCTTTCTTGTCGCCAAACTCCGGAGGCAGCGTTTCGCTGTAGTGCACGTTGCCTTCTTCATCCACCCAGCGATAGACCTTCTCGCCCTGTGGCTGCGGATTGCCCTTTCGGTTCTGCGCGTCAGCCAGGCTGGTGGTGAAGATGAACAGGGCCGCAAGGCCAAGGCATATCCAGGTTTTCATGTCAGCTTTCCCCCGTTTCCGATGGGTGGGTTCCATACCGTTGACGATAATCCCGCAGGGCTTGCAGGTCGACTCCTGTGGAGGCCTGCGACTGCAGGAAGTTCAACAGGTCATCCAGGCCGGCGATGGCGATGCAGGGAATGCCGAATTGTTCCTGCACCTCCTGGGCTGCGGAGCGTTCGGCCTGGCCTTTTTCCTGCCGGTCCAGCGCAATGGCAACGCCGGCAGGTTGTGCGCCCGCCGTTCGAATGATGTCGATGGACTCGCGCACCGAGGTGCCGGCGGAAATCACATCGTCGATCACCAGCACGCGGCCCTCGAGCGGTGCTCCCACGATCACACCGCCTTCGCCGTGATCCTTGGCTTCCTTGCGGTTGTAGGCATAGGGCACATTGCGCCCGTGTTCCTGGCAGAGGGCTACGGCCGTGGCGGCTGCCAGCGGAATGCCCTTGTAGGCCGGGCCAAAGAGCATGTCGAAGTCCAGGCCGGATTCGTCGATGGCGGTTGCGTAGCAACTGGCGAGCACCGCCAGCGAGCGGCCATCGTCAAAACCACCGGCATTGAAGAAATACGGGCTGACCCGCCCCGACTTGAGCGTGAACTGGCCAAAGCGAAGGATGCCCTTGTCCAGCGCAAGTTGGAAAAACTGTGTCTTGTAGTCTTTCATCAAAGAGTCCATTCCTGACCTCAAGCATTATAGCCACGCTGTTCCGGTTCGGCCATGACAGCGCATTGGCTGAAAGGTATGCTTCGGCACAAGTTCCGGATTCAGGACGTTTCCAATACCATGAAAATCATTTCACTCAATGCCAACGGCATCCGGTCGGCGGCGCGCAAAGGCTTTTTTGACTGGATGCACGCGCAGCAGGCAGACGTGGTGTGCATCCAGGAAACCAAGGCGCAGGAAGCGGTGCTTACCGACCCGGTGTTCTATCCCGATGGGCACCACTGTTATTACCACGATGCGCAAAAGCCCGGCTACAGCGGCGTGGCCATCTACAGCCGGCACGAGCCGGACCGGGTTCAGCACGGCTTGGGCAATAAAATGATGGACAGCGAAGGCCGCTGGTTGCAGGCGGATTTCGGCAATCTTTCGGTGGTATCGCTGTATCTGCAGTCGGGCTCCAGCAGCGAGGAACGCCAGGCGGTGAAGTTCAAGGCCATGGACTACCTGATGCCGCGGCTGAAGAAAATGGCCAAAGACGGCCGCGAATACATCATCTGCGGCGACTGGAACATCGCCCACAAACCCATCGACCTGAAGAACTGGCGCGGCAACCAGAAGAACTCCGGCTTCCTGCCCGAGGAACGCGCCTGGCTGGACACGTTGTTTGACAAGGCCGGCTGGGTGGATACGTTCCGCCGCATCGATGAGCGTGAAGAGCAGTACACCTGGTGGTCCAACCGTGGCCAGGCTTGGGCCAAGAACGTGGGGTGGCGCATCGACTACCACATCACCACTCCGGGCATCGCGGAGCGGGCAAAGGCGGCGGCCATCTACAAGGACGAACGTTTTTCCGACCATGCGCCGCTGACCCTGGACTACGACTACGAATTGGCAGCCGGCAAGCGGTGAACACCAGCGCGCAGGAGGCATACAAAGGCCTGGCTGGTATCCGCCGCGCGTTCGGCACGCCCTCGGCGCTGACCCTGCTGTTGCTGGGATTCGGTTCCGGGCTGCCGTTCCTGCTGATTGCGTCGATGACGCTGTCCACCCGCTTGCGCGATGTGGGCCTGGACCTGGGCAGCATCGGCCTGATCAGCCTGGCCAGCTTTTTCTACCTGCTGAAGTTCCTGTGGGCGCCGCTGATCGATCGGTACACGTTTCCGCTGACAGCCTTCCTTGGGCGCCGGCGTTCGTGGTTGCTGATGTCGCAGTTGCTGGTGGCGGTGAGCCTCGCGGCGCTGGCGCTGACACGGCCGGAAATGGGTGTGACCGCACTGGTTCTGTGGGTGCTGGTCGGTTCGTTCGCGGGCGCAACGCAAGATTCGGTGGTCGATGCCTACCGCATCGAGGTTGCGCCGGCCAGCGCGCAGGCGGCCCTGGCCGCAACTTACACGCTCGGGTATCGCATCGGCCTGATTCTTGGTGGCGCAGGTGCGCTGTACCTGGCGGAGTTCCAGGACTGGCGCTGGGCGTACCTCGGGATGGCAGCGCTGATGTTGTTGCCCATCCTGACCACGCTGCTGTGCCGCGAGCCGGTGGCGCCGGAAGAGACGGTGGTGCGGCGGATCGATTTCATCGGCGCGTTCTGGCAGCCGTTCACCTCGTTCTTCGCAAATAACGGATTAGTGCTGGGCCTGGTGCTGCTGGCGTTCGTCGGCCTGTTCAAGTTTCCGGACCAGGTGATCGGCGTGATGGCGGGGCCTTTCTACCTCGACAGCGGTTACAGCAAGGCGGACATCGCCACGGTATCCAAGCTCTACGGTATCTGGATGGGCATCTGCGGGGCGTTTCTGGGGGGCGTGTGCGTGGCGGCGTTCGGCTTTCGCCGCATGCTGTTCCTGGCGGCAATTGGCGTGGCGCTGTCCAATCTCGCCTTCCTGCTGATGGCGCAGTATCCGTCGCAGACCTGGGCCTTTTATGTCGCCATCAGCGCGGACAACCTGTTCCAGGGTTTTGCCGGAGTGGTGTTGATCGCGTTCATGTCTTCGCTCACCGACCGCAACTTCACGGCTACCCAATACGCGCTGCTGGTTTCGCTGGCCAACCTGCCGGGTAAATTCGTCGGCGGGTTGTCCGGCTTTATCGTCGAGGCAACGTCCTACACTGTGTTCTTTGTCTTCAGCGCGTTGACCGTCGTCCCGACTTTGCTGCTGCTGGCCTGGCTGTGGCGGCGTATCCGCGAGCCGGAGGGGCGGGGCCAGAGTCAGGAGACGGACTGATGCAGGTTTGAAGGCGGGCTACTCAACAGCTCACTCAGGCACTTGACTCCGACCCCACCAATTCGGGGAATATATGGGCGCCCGTAAAATCTTGCGGGAATCATTGGTATCACCATTCGGAGGGTTTCGTCATGAATTGGCTGTCGCGATTTCGTGTTGTGATTGTTGTTCTCATGGGCCTGCTGTCCTTCCTCGCTGGCAACATCGCTATTGCGAAACCCGACGCCACCGATAAGCTCGTGGGCCTGTGGGAAGGGGTGGACACACTGGATGGCTCGACCATGCGCATTGCCATCGGCGATGTCGACCGCGACAAGCAGCTCGACTTCCGCTGGTATGAGAGCTTTTTCAGCGGTTGCTTTGACATCGGCATCGGGCAGGGACGTGGCCTGATATCCGGGACGGTGCATCGGCTGGGCAAGGACGGGATCGAGTTGGTGGTGACGAGCTACGTGTGCTTTGACGACGACAACAATGAAGTCGAGCTGGACACATTCTCGATTGAAATGGATTACTCATCCAAGGGAGACTTCCTTCTGAAAACCACGGAGGACGGGTTCCCGGGATTCACTCTCTACCGAACGAGTTCCGGCGGCAAATAAGCGGGGTCAGTCCCGGTCGCGGACTTCAAAACCAAACGGCAACAAGGCCAGCCGCACCATTTTCAGGTGCTGCAGGGCCAGCGGAATGCCAATGATGGTGATGCCCAGTACGAGGGCCACCGCAAGGTGGAATATTGCCAGTTCCAGTCCGGGCAGGATGATCCAGATGATGTTCATGATCACGGCCAGTGCACCGCTGGGAGGCGTCTTTTCGCGTATCTCGCGGCCAAACGGCCAGAACGCAAGTTCCGCCAGTTTGAAACACTGCAGGCCAAAGGGTATGCCGATGATGGTGATGCAGAGGATGATGCCGCCGAGCAGGTAGGCGAGCACGACGATAAAGCCTCCGAGTATCAGCCAGGCGATATTCAGCAGGAAATTCATTCTCTTCTCCTCCTTTTGCAGGAGTGATGATACCACTCGGGAATTGCGTGGCGCTGGTGTGGCCTTCCTGTATTTGAAGGCGTCACCCCGGACAGCGCGTAGCGCGTGATCCGGGATCCAATTGGTCAATAACAGGCCCGATGGCGGTAAGGCCTTCCGGTCCTGGACTTGGCTAGCCACGGTTTCCGGCCCCAGGCGGGGGATTCCCTTCCTGTCCCCGAGTCCGCCGCCCTGCGGGTGCCCTCGCCAATGAGGCGCTG